>NZ_JANADR010000001.1:681785-1363571 GCF_024199925.1 Bradyrhizobium sp. CCGUVB1N3 | reverse complement strand
GCACGCGCAGCATGGTGTGGAGGTAACGCATGGTCTTTTTCTCCCTAGGCGGTCTTTGACTGAGGCGGGCTTGGTTCGGCCGTTCCATAGCAGCAAACGCGCGGCGAGGGCAGGGGGAGGAGCGTGCAACCGGCCGCATGGCAGGCTCGCGCTTCACGCCGCTGCTCGACGCTGTCGGCGCCAGGTTGTATCATCGGGCCCGCCATGAAAAACGGGCTCTACTCCATCCACATCCACATGCTCGACGGCGTGAAGGGCCGCGATAGCGGCGTGCTGGTGCTGCGGGATGGGGTGCTGCTCGGCGGCGGGCCGTATTTCTGGTCGCAAGGCTCGTACACGGTCGGCAACGGCACCTGGAAGGGCGAGCTTGCCACCAATCAGCATACCCCGTTTGCCGATGCCTTTGTCCGGCCGCTGTTCGGCGGGCATGAGGTCACCAGCGGCTTTTCCGGCACGTTCACCGAAAAGGAGGCGGAAGTGTTCGGCACCGTGCTGGTCGGCGGCAACCGCAGCCTGAGCTTTCGTGCGACGTTGAAGCGGCTCGCCGACATCTGACCGCGCGCGCGGAAAGCGCTGCGCAGCAAAGCCTAACGAAAGCTTGCGCGAGATCAGATAACCCTATTCGGTTAGGTTAAAAAGCCGGATCGCGTTGCAGTTGCGGCGCATTGCGATAGGTGTCGGCTCGCAGGCAAAGCCAAACGAGAGAGCCAGGCACAATGGCCATGACACCACCTTCGACGCCGTCCTTCTACCAGGCCGACCGACAGACCTTTCGTCGTGTCGCGGTCGTCGGCACGCTGTTCTGCGCCGCCTTCGTGATGGTCAGCTTCTCGCTGCGTCCGCAGGTGGAAGACGGCTCGCATGTGCTCGTGAAGGCTGACCGGCTGGTGCGGACGGCGGGGCAACCGCCTCAGACGCACTGAGTGCGCCGCCGCTCGTTCGAATCCTATTGCCGCAAATGTGAGTCATCGCCGGGGCCGCGCGCTCGCGAGGCGCTGCGCGCGGCGAGCGCTAGGAAGCCGGCGTAGCCGACCAGGTTGAGCAGGACTTCAAGCCACGCGGGCATCGCAGCCTCTCTGCGCGAACGAGGATAGCCAACGTGCATGAGGCGGGTTTGTTCCGAGACCGTGACGAGAAAGTTGCTCAGGTCCCGGAGGATGGATCCAGTCGCCGCCCGAGGCTGGAGACCGAGCTTGCTGAAGGCGAGTCCTTCAGGAACTCGGCGATCGCACGGGCAAGTTCTCCGTCGCTCATTGGGGTAGGTGGCGGGCGCAAGGCGCCGACGCCGAAGCTGCGGACGATCTCCTCATAGTGTTCATCTTTGCGTCTGGGGATGAGCCTGCGGATGCGGGCCAGCAATGCGGCAATCGGCAAACGGACCTCCTCAAATGCCCTCCCCATTGGCAAGGGGACGCCTCTGCTGCCACCTCGCCCTGAAATTGAAAACCCCGCCAACACCACGGAGGATGCTGACGGGGTCTTCGTGCTTTCGCCTCGACCCGGATGGCGGAGGCTGCTGCACTTGCAGGTCAAATGCGCCGGCGAGCCCGTTTGTTCCACATTGGCTCGATTTTTTTCGAATGGCCCGGGTTTCGCCGGCGTCGATCGCCCGCAACCATCGGGCGGTGCAGGCGTTGGTCCTCCGAGAGCGATGGAGGAGAAAGCGCATGAGAAAGACTTTGGCAGTTCTGGCCGCCGTTGCGACCGTCGGCGCGACCGCGATTGCGGCACCGGCAGAGGCGCGCGGGCGCGGCATCGGACCGGGTCTTGCGTTCGGTCTCGCAGCCGGCGCACTCACGGCGGGCGCGATCGCCGCGTCCCATCCATATTATTATGGCCCGAGCTACTATGACTATGGTCCGAGCTATTACTACGGACCGGGTCCTTACGCCTATTACGGCGGACCGGTCTACTACCGGCACCATCACTGGCGTCACTGGTAAAACCAAGCGGCGAAACGAAAAGCCCGGAGCAGCGCTCCGGGCTTTTTGCTTGTTCAATTCAAAACGGCCTTACGGCCAAAGCGACGGCCGCTCGACCTTGCGGGCGTTCTCCAGCGTCGAGACAAAATATTCTTCTCGCTCGCGTTTGAATTTTTCCTGAGTCGCGCGAAAGGCGGCGACGCGCGCGGCGATCTCTTCACGCTCCCTTGCTTTACGCTGTTCTTCTTCCGTCATGTCCATCCCCTTCTTACCAACTGACCTCAAGCGCTGCCGCCGCATCGCGTTGAGTCGGATTCGAACGGATGCATTGATCGACCTCGAATGGGGCGTCAATGGGACGAGGCATGGGCGGAAAAACTTGCCGACCTCGTCGCGCTTCATGGTGGATAAGAGTGTCAACCACCTTGTCGCCTGGACGCTCTGCCGCTAGCCCAAATGAGCAAATCAGGAGGTCGAGGTGGCGAAGATCGATCTGGACTCTCTGAGCATCGAAGAGCTCGCGGAATTGAGCGAGCGCGCGAATGCAAAGCTCCCTGAGAAGGTCGCTGCGTGACAGGCGCCGCGGCCGCCCGATCCACAGGCAGCGGGGCGTGATTTGCGATGAGGGAGGTCATGGCGACCGGCCGGGCGTGCTATAGGAGGCACGTTCGCGAACGGGATGGCTGCCCATGATTGCATCAGATCTTCGCAGCGGCGTCGAAAGGCTCGGCGACATGATCGCCGCGGCGCGCACCATCGTGCCGTTCACCGGCGCAGGCGTTTCGACCGAGTGCGGCATCCCCGATTTCCGCTCGCCGGGCGGATTGTGGACGCGTAACCGTCCGATCCCATTCGACGAATTCGTCGCGAGCCAGGAGGCGCGGGATGAATCCTGGCGCCGCCGCTTCGCGATGGAGCCGACCTTTGCCGCCGCAAAACCCGGACGCGGCCACCGCGCGCTCGCCTCGCTTTACCGCGCCAGCAAGATTCCCGCCGTCATCACCCAGAACATCGACAATCTGCACCAGGCCTCGGGGTTTGCCGCCGACCACGTGATTGAACTGCACGGCAATACCACTTACGCGCGCTGCATCGGCTGCGGCGAGATCTATCGGCTCGACTGGGTGAAGCGGCGGTTCGACACAGACGGTGCCGCGCCAGACTGCACCGTGTGTGCCGAACCGGTGAAGACGGCGACGATCTCGTTCGGGCAAGCGATGCCGGAAGATGCGATGCAGCGTGCGACAGAGCTTGCGCAGCATTGCGATCTGTTCATCGCGATCGGCTCCTCGCTCGTGGTCTGGCCGGCAGCCGGTTTTCCAATGATCGCAAAGAATTGCGGTGCGCGTCTCGTGATCATCAATCGCGAGCCGACCGAGCAGGACGAGATCGCCGACCTCGTGATCCACCACGACATCGGCGAAACCCTGGGGCCGTTCGTCGGCAACTGACGGCGAATTTGATTCGCTGCTGTGCAAGACTGTTCATAGGTTCCGGCGAATCTCTTTTTTGTCTATGCGCCGCAACCGGTAGTGTTATCTTTTGATTCGAGAGATTCGTGTGGCGTCGTGGTGAGAAGTTCTCGTCCAGACGCGTGATTCGGCACCGTCGCTGAGGGCGGTCTGCCTTTGATGTGTGAGGTCCGGGGTTATGGGGTCGTCGGACGGATTCGAGTCCAAGAAGGTCGGGGTTCCCGCGCCAGGCGCGTCGCCTGGGCGGCTGTCACCAGGCGAGATCGCAGGTGTCGGTCGCGATACATCGCTCAATCCCTTCACCGGGCTCGGTGAAGCCAGTGCTAATCTCGTCGAAGTCACGGGCGTCATCAAATGGTTCGACGCTTCGAAGGGCTACGGCTTCATCGTTCCCGACAATGGCTGGCCCGACGTGCTCTTGCACGTAACCGTGCTCAGGCGCGACGGTTTCCAGACCGCGTATGAGGGGGCCCGCGTCGTCGTCGAGTGCATCCAGCGCGCCAAGGGCTACCAGGCGTTCCGCGTCGTCTCGATGGACGAGTCGACCGCGATCCACCCCGCCCAGATGCTGCCGCCGCGCACCCATGTCACGGTGACGCCAACCAGCGGGCTGGAGCGGGCACAGGTCAAGTGGTTCAACCGGCTCCGCGGCTTCGGCTTCCTGACCTGTGGTGAGGGCTCACCTGACATCTTCGTGCACATGGAGACGCTGCGCCGCTTCGGCATGACCGAGTTGCGGCCGGGCCAGTATGTGCTGGTCCGCTATGGGCCGGGCTCCAAGGGCATGATGGCCGCCGAGATCCATCCCGAGACCGGATCGCCCGGGCTCCAGTCCCACTAGCTACCAGGTCTTCCAGCCGGCTGTTCCCGGATTCGTGAGCAGCCGGGCCGGGTAGGGCCGTCTGGCATTTGCCATGATCGCCGGGTTAGGATGCGCATCCCTTCCCACGCCGCTGGCATGAGTGCCGTTCCATGAAATTTGATCGCAAGGCAGCCTGGTCCCTTGTCCGGGGCTTGTTGGCCGTAATCCTCGTTTTTGCCGCTTGCGCCGTCCCCATGCGGGCCGCGAGTTTCCAGCCGCTCGAGATCGCGACCAGGAACGGCGTTCAGGTGTTCTCCGTCGAGATGGCCACGACTGAGGAGGAGAAGACGACCGGCCTGATGTACCGGAAGGAGCTCGCGGACGGCAAAGGCATGCTGTTCGACTTCTCGCCCGAGCAGGAAGTGACGATGTGGATGAAGAACACCTACATCTCGCTCGACATGATCTTCATCGCAGCCGACGGTCGCATTCTGCGGATTGCCGAGAATACCGAGCCGCTGTCGACCAAGATCATTCCCTCGCGCGGTCTCGCCCGGGCGGTCTTGGAGGTGCCGGCCGGCACGGCACAGAAATACGGCATCCGCCCCGGCGACCGCGTCGCGCATCCGCTGTTCGGCGCCAAATAGGACCAAAATCGGCGGCGCACAGCCGCCTTGCTGGCGGCCCTTGAAGCGTGTATCGACGGGGCCTGCTGGACATTCGGGGTATAGCGCAGCCTGGTAGCGCGGCAGTTTTGGGTACTGCAGGTCGTTGGTTCGAATCCAGCTGCCCCGACCAGTAAAATCAAATACTTAGATGGTGTTCTGAGGTCCAAATCTTCCCAGATTTTCCGATTGGGAAGACCATGGGAAGGCGCGGCGAGGGCACCGGCTTGCTTCGTCGCGATAGTTCGCAGCGAACTCGAGCAGCGCGTAACGCTCCTCATGCATCGTGCTGTCGTCCGCCAAGCTCCAAGCAGAGCCCCGCTCGAACCGCTCGAGTTCGTCGATGATGTGCTGATCCCGCCCCATGGCCGCGGATCAGACTCCGGCAGGCGGCCCGCCGTCAAGAAGAGTCGCAACATGGCGGGCTATCCGCCACAGCGTGAACAGGCCGTGTTGTTGTCCATCCATCGCCGAGTGGCCTCGTCGGTCCAGCCCGGGACAGCGAAGCCGGGGGTCGCCACGCCTTGACCGGGAGCAATGAGTTGAGTAGGGGGAACGAAGACGTCCTGGCGCGTGCGCGATGGCACTGTGCGATGCACCGTGGCGGCATTCCCAGCGGCACACAGAGCCATCAACAGGCCCAAGGCAAAAACAGCGCGCACGACAATTGCTTCCAATCGAGTGTTGTCGCCCGCTAGGCATGTGGTTCGACCGTTAATCACCCCAAGCTCTGGCGGCTTCACGATCGGTCAATTCGGCGGGATGATGTTGTGATGCCTGACCGTCCGACCGAAGATCACCTTCGGCGAGTCGGATTGATCCATGTCAATAACCCTCCTAAGGCGAGCCTAAAATCTCGGTTGCAATAAGCTCAAAAGCAATGGAGGAGCGTTATGATCAGGTTGGTCACGCGTGGTTGCTTCACCGAGAGTTATGCCAAGGGATTGGTTAGCGCACCCGAGGACAGAGAGCCGGCTGTGCGCAAGCTGATTGAGGGTGCCGGTGGCGAGCTTATCAGCTTTTACTTCACGACCGGCGACAGCGACTTCATGGTCATTTCTCAGGCTAACGAGTCCGAATCCATCATCGCCGCAATGTTGGCAGCGGTGGCGGCAGGCACAATATCTGACGTGAAAACTGCAAGAGCTTGGACCGGAGCGGAATTCAAAAAGGTGGCCGAAAGGGCTTCCAAAGCAGCGAGCAACTATCGCCCCCCCGGCAAGAGCTAAGCGAGCCGCTCGCTGCGATCGGCATCATGCGAGCCTTCAACCGCGGGAGGTCGGCTCAAGATCTCAAGCCGAGACGCAAGTCAGCCAAGAACTACGGGGTGATCCGGTGAGCCAAATAACCGTGGCCTTCGCCCCCTGGCGCTGATTTTCTATTGATCTAGCTCAATCCCGCTGAGCTAGCCCGGCGCCTACTGCGAATGATCAGCAATCCCAGCAGGTGCCCCATGACACGCAACCGGCAGTGGATGCATCAAATGTTGATGTGGGCGCTGGCCGCGATGGCTCTGCTCACCATCGCTTCTATGCTTTCGTAGGAAAGGCCCGCCAGCGTGAACCGGCGGGCCTCGTCGTCACCGTCTCAAACGGCGGGCATGAGCAGCCAGCCGCTGTCGGTTGCGGGCTCGCTGCGATCCGCGACGGCGCTTCATGGCCTGCTCCCGTTCACAAGGCGCCCCCGCAGATCACGGGCCTTGTCTGCGATGATCCCCATGAGGCAGTGCATTCCGTCCAGGGCTGTCTCCGCATCGGGTTGAGCCAGCATCACGACCATCAATTCGGTGAGCCGGACGATGTCCTCGATGTCTGTCTCGTTCTCGAAATAGACGGTCCGCCGTAGGTCTACGATGTTGCTCATTGCTGCGCTCTCCCTGCCTGGGCGAGGTCGTCGAGCGCTTGCTCAACCGTGCGCGCTGATCTACGTCTCCGGCCATGCCTTCTTAATTTTCTCGATCGTGTGCGCGCCAAGCTTAGGCGGCGGGATCGAGCCGCTACCATCAAGCGGAAGTACCTTTCCACCCTGGGTCGCACCGACCGAAATCACCGGTCTGGCAATGAAGACATCATCGTTGCTGTGTGCGCAATTGGAGAGGCCGATGCAGTGGACCAGCTCGTGCACCAAAATGTGGAGACGCACGGGCTTGCCCACATCAACCTGGCCGATTTTTGGAGTCGCGGGCACCCGTAACTTCACCGAACCCATCGAGGTGCCCCTGCTCGAATCTACAACTGTCAGCGCGGCGCTACCGTGGAGGCCAGAGCCCGGATAGATTTCGGCAATGATCGGGCTGCCCGACTCCTTATCTGCCTTTTTAAAGGCGAGATTGATCCCGCTCTGCTTGAGAAGCCGATTGATCGTTGTGATCGCCGGATCAAGATCATTCACCCAGACGCTCGCTGTGAAGCTCGGACCGGGGAATATCTTCAACTCACCCGTGCGCCGGATCCGGTCAGGCCAAGGAGTGATCTCCGGTTCTGTAGTACACTTCGGATCAGCCATGACGCCCCCGCGAAAGTGCACGGTAAGTTTACAACAGAGCTAAGTCCTGTGTCCACACCGCTGAAGAAAGAGCATGACGCGCCAGAGTGGCAAGCCGCAATGGAGGTGCTGATCTTTGTGGCGGAGAAAGACGGCCCCACGATGCTTGCGCGTATTGGCATCATGCGGGCGCTGAACCGGAAGGACGGCCGCTAGTGCCTCGGTCTCAGGACGGAGCACCTAGGCTCTGCTCTCCCACCGGTATCGCCGAAGCTCAACAGGAGTTTCATGTTCCAACTGGAAGTCAGACGGAATCTGGACTTGTCCTAGATCTGATGGATTGATCTGAAGCGCGCACGCGGTCTCACTAGCCTCAAGACAGTCGGTAGTGGCAATCCAGTTATCTTCGCCGAATCGACGGGCCGCGCTTTCGACATGAATGCCGAAGATTAACAACAGTAGACCAGCAGACCAGCGGAATGACCGCGTGCTTCGTTCGTAACACTGTTCGGTCGCAACATATGTCCAAATGATCATGAGGACAGGTAAGTAGAAGTACCGCGCCCCCGAACCCCATTGGTTCGGATCGATCGCTGGATTCAAGATGCTCGCTCCAACGTACAAAAGAGCAAGTCCGTAGCCGAGAAAATAGAGAGCCGGCCGTTTCGCGTGTTCTCGGTAGATCCACAGGTAGGCAGCGATCGCAACCAAAGTGAGAGTGGCCACGACCGTGGAGGCCACAACATCGGAATTGTGCCCGAGCAACCATCGGTATAGGACGGTCATCGAGACGAGCAGCTTCGAGTAACCTGTGACGTTGGAAACTTCCGCTCCAAACCGATTGATCATCCCCTGGATCTGAAATGTTGCGAGCAGCACATCGATAGCGAGAAGTGCGTACGAAAATCCGCTGCGCTCCGACCAGGCTTTCCAAAGGACGAGCGGAGCAGCGACCAATGTGAATGGGGAAGATGCTCCGACCAGAAAGAAAACGCATGCCAGTGCACACGCGCGCGTCCGGCTTTCGGGTATCTCATACAATGCAAGCGCCACAACAGGTGCCAATATCCATTGCGTATAGCACATCCCAAGAAACACCTCGGAGCTTACTGGAGCGCCCACAACTGCCAGCGTAGCAAATGCTCGACCCCATCCTTTAAATGCAGGAGAGGTGAAGGTCAGCAAACAGGTCAACGCTACCGCGGCGACGAATGCGCCATCATACAGCCTTGGAGCAAGGGAAGGTGGAGCGAAGCCGACGACGAATGCAATCACTCGGCAGCTTAGCTGAAGGTATCCAGCGTAAGGTTCAAACAGTGCGCCTGATTTGAGAATGCGATCGTCAACGAAGTATACGAAACCATCCTCCGCCCAAAATTGTGGCTGAACAAACAAAGTGTAGTTGCGCCGAAGTAAGAGTAGGAGGACGCCAACGGCAGTCAGGCCCCATGCGGGTGGCGTGCAACTCTTCCCTATGTGCAAGGCTTTTGCTCCCAGTGCAGCTTGCCGCACGGTAATGTATACGATCAGTTGTAAAAGCGTGAACGGAATGAGCCGTTCAGCGCATTGTCAAAAACTTGAACATGCTCCGCGGCCCTATCGCCCACTGCTGCCCAATGTCCGAGGATGAAATCGACAGGCTGGTGCCGACAGTGAAGGACTGGTTCAGACTAATCGGCTAATTGAGAGGTAGCCGTGGAAGCAAGCGATGAGTTCATTCGGGACTTCCGCCGCCACCTGAATGAGGTGGATGGCGTGTCCAACGTCATTTTGAGAGGGCACCTGGAAGTTGAGGGTCACCTCGACACGGTGCTCGATCTGATCTTCTTTCGGCCCGAGTATCTCCGGAAGGTGCGGCTCGACTTTTCAGACAAAATTTTATTGGCGAAAGCATATTGCCCGGACCCGGCTGCACGCGGCTGGGCCGTGATCAAGGCCTTGAGCCAAGCGCGTAACTCAATTGCGCATAGGCAAACGGCCGAGGCTCGTGCAGCGAAGATAGCAGCAGTGCGTCAATCGATATCGGAATACGGAACGAAGGCCCACCAAAACGAGGTTCGTGAAGCGGACGACAGAGAGGTTATCGCCTTGGCGGCAGCCGTGGCTTCCGGCTTCTTGCGTACCTGGAGGACAGTGTGCGGAATGTGCGGCGCGTGATTGCGGAGGCTCTTGAGGTTCCAGAACCTGCTGCGGAAGATTGAGTGCCCCACGCCAATCTGGCGCTGGATGCTAGGTACCCCGGGTACCTATTTCGTGAGACTGTTTGCATTCGTATGAACAGGGTGAAACAGTAAAACTTAGTAATTTCAATGACTTGTATTTTGCAGGATGTGGCAGCTTATCCACTGGAATGCAAATGCAAACGTTTTGGGTACTGCAGGTCGTTGGTTCGAATCCAGCTGCCCCGACCAGCCCCGCCTCGGCTCTTGAGGCCGTGATTCTGACATTTTCCAAGCGATCCTGTCGCCTGCTTCGGGCTGGAGCTGCGTTGAAGGAAGTGGCGGATCGCGCATCTCGCGTTGCGCCCGGCAACATCTCCCTAAGGCGAGGCTCCCATGTCGATCGCGGCGATCGGTTCGACCTCCAGCGCAGCGGCAACGTCTCAGTCCGCAGCAAGCTCCTCTTCCTCGGCGACATCCTCCACATCGGCGACGGCGTCATCTTCGGCGACTGCATCATCCTCTCAATCCGCCGGCGGAAGTGGCGGAGCGGGCGGTGGTGGCGGCAGTTCGGCCAAAACCATCGTCAGCGAGGTCTCCACGACCGTGAACGGGATCACCACCACGGTCATCACCTATTCCGACGGCACGACAGAAGTCGAAACCTCGGTCAGCGCGCAAGGCGGCCAGAACCAGGGTGGTCAGACCAGTCAGGCTGGTCAGACCTACACGGCTCAAGGCACGCTCGGTCCAACCGCCGGGAGCACGTGAGACACGGGGGCGGGACCGGGGGTTGCGGTCGATCGCCGCGCCCCGGCGTCTTGCACCAGCGCGCGTTCAAACCTTGGGTCTTTCTTCGCAGCGCATCGCGACTTCTGCGCGATTTTTCAGGTAGATGGCGCACCGGCCGCGTGCAAAATTACCAGGGCTTCATCGAACCTTTGGGGCTCGCAATAGACATACGGGTATTGGGGATTTCAGCGCCCAATATCTAAACGGACGCCGCCAAGCGATGATATTCCGCTTAGGCGGCGTCGCGCTTTCTCAGAGCCGACAAATTGGCCGGGCGGACTGTCTCAGCTCGACGCGCACCAGCCCGCCGGAAACGGGACGATCGGCCAGACCGTCTCGTTGTCGTTCGCTGCATCGGGGAGTTCGTCGGCGGCTTCCTTCACCGTCGGCGCCGACGGCGGATACACGATCGCCAGATGCAGACAGCCGCATTGCAGATTCATGTTGAGCAAATTCATGCTGAGCAAACTCATATCGATCGACCCGGATAGCAGGCGTCTCAAAAATTAAAATTCAGTTCCAAATCGTCGCGCTTCAAAACGGCACGGTCATCTCAAATGTCACGCCATTCTAGGAAAGACCGGGCCTTCTTTCAACCGCCACGGCCTGCACATCCACGACAGTTAAGGTTGATCGGTTAGGTTAAGCGCACGCTCGTGTTGCGGCCATTTTGTCGACTGTTATCAAATCGGTCGCGGCTTGCCGCTGTGCCTGCGAACGTAGCTCACACAACATCACGGACATCGCGGCGCTTCGTTTCTTGCGAGTTTTTCGTCATGGTTTTCGATCGTAGCTCCCAAATCCCCGATTTACGATCCGGTTGGACCGAGATCTGGCACTTGTGGACCATCATCGTGCCGAGGCGCTCGATCAACGGGCAGTTGGTCTACGGCAAGGTCTGGCGCCGCCACGACGGCCGTCGGTGGATCTACAAGAAATTCACCGAGTATGGCGAGGACGAAGCGGCCTGAGGCGGCCGCTTCGCGGTTTGCTCGCTCAGCCCGCCTTCGCGGTGGTGGCCGCCGGCTTCGCCGCGGCGGGCGGCTTCAGCGGCTTGTCCTGCCGCTTTGACCAGGAGATGTAGTAGGCGACCGTCGTCATGATCGCGATTCCGGCGATGCTGACGAAGAGCTGTGCGAACAGCGAGCCCGAGCTCATCGACAGTTCGAAATGGCCGACGAAGGACAGGAACACGCCGACGCAGAACACGGCGAGCGACTGCTGGCCGCAAACGATCACGGGATCGAAGACCTTCCACTCCAGGCCCGGCCAGTCCTTCGGCACGAAGCGGATCACGAGGATCACGATCACGACGAAATGGATGAAGCGATAGGGCGCAAGATTGGTCTTGTCGTTCGGATTGAAGGCCGAGAACAGCCACTCCGGAAACATCGCGCCGAGGTTCGGGAAGCGTCCCGCCATGGTCATGATCAGCGCGAACAGGAGATAGGCGAGGCACAGATAGAGCGTCACCTTCGAGTTGATCAGCGTCATCGAGCGCCGTGCTCCGCCCATCGCGCACCACGCCCCGAACACGAACAGCACCTGCCAGCAATACGGGTTGAAATACCAGGTGCCGGCCGGGTAGGCGGTGAGATTCCATCCGAAATGCCGTGCCGCCAGCCACAGGATAAGCGACAGCCCCATCGTGAGGTCCGGCTTGCGCAACATGAACCACAGGACCGGCGGGAATAATCCCATCAGCACGATGTAGAGCGGCAACACGTCGAGATTGAGTGGCTTGAAGCGCAGGAACAGGCCCTGCCGCAGCGTCTCGGTGGCGTTGTCGACGAGGCCGGCGACATTGAACTCATCGATCATGTCGGAGTCGCCGAAGCGCAGCGCCAGATAGCTGATCGCGGCGATATAGATCACGAACAGGATGATGTGGGCGACGTAGAGCTGCCAAACGCGCTTGGTCAGCCGGGTGGCGCCGACGATGAAGCCGCGTTCCAGCATCATCCGCGCATAGACGAAGGACGCGGTATAGCCGGAGATGAAGACAAAGAGGTCGGCGGCGTCGCTGAAACCGTAGTTCCGTGTCGTGATCCAGTTCACGACGTTGTCGGGGATGTGATCGAGGAAGATCGCCCAGTTCGCGACCCCGCGAAACAGGTCCAGCCGGAGGTCGCGGCCTTTTTCGGGAAGCGTTGCGTTGATGTTCAGGAAGGCCATTCGAAGCGGACTTTCGAGGAGGAAACACAGAACACGAGGGCCGCACGGCGAGCGCCGGCTGATCAGCCGTACCGCGGGGCCAGGGTCCCGGTCCGCGGTGTGCGGGGGGCCAGATTGTCACGGCGCAGCATAATGACTATACCCGTTGGCAACGCTACCTCCAGGATTGTGGAATCACCGTTCAAATTCCCGATACGGTGTTCTCTATACTATCCCGGTGGTTTCCACCATTAGGTTCGGTGACGCATAGAGTTAGACCGAATAGACGTAGAAGGGGTCCGGCCGTCCAATGACCGCACGCATTTTCAAGCCCGCCAAGAACGCAATGCAGTCGGGCAAGGGGAAGACCCGGGAATGGCAGCTCGACTATGAGCCGGAGCAGCCGCGCGCGGTCGAGCCGCTGATGGGCTGGACCTCGTCGGCGGACATGAAGCAGCAGATCACGCTGCGTTTCGAGACCAAGGAGGAGGCGATCGCCTATTGCGAGCGCAAGGGCATCGCCTACCAGGTGATCGAGCCCAAGGAGTCGATCCGCCGCCCGGTCGCCTATGCCGACAATTTCTCCTTCCGCCGCGGCGAGCCTTGGACACACTGATCTGGACGCACTGATCCGGATGCACTGACCTGCCGCGCTGCGGCCAGCCTCCACCGAGCCCTTGGCATGGATTTTCTCGTATGCTTCGCTGGGCGAAGCGTGACGGGATCATGACGAGGTGGGTATGGCCGGGCGTGACCAGCTCGACGGCGTCGACCTGAGGATATTGTCGGAGCTCCAGGAAGACGGCCGCGTCCGCAACAATGAGCTGGCGCATCGTGTCGGCGTCTCCGCGCCGAACTGCCTGCGGCGGCTCAAATCCCTCGTCAGCCGCGGCGTGATCAAAGCGGTCCGCGCCATTCTGGACGAACGGCTCCTCGGCTACGAGGTCGTCTCGTTCGTCGCCATCCAGCTCGGCAGCCAGGCCCAACCGGTTCTGGAGGCCTTCGAGACATCCGTTGCGGCGGTACCGCGCATCCAGCAGTGCTGGCGGATCTCCGGCGATACCGACTATCTCCTGAAATGCGTGGCCCCGAACGTGGAAAGCATGCGGCAACAGCTCCTGCATTTTGCCGCCATGCCGAACGTGAAGAACGTCCGCAGCTTTCCGGTGCTGGGCGTTGCGAAGGATATGCCGCTGCCCGTGCAGGACATCGCAGTCGCGAGCGCGTCCGCCATTTAGTCAAATATGAGCCCCGGCAGATGCGGATAGCGGCTGGAATGATCATCCATGCAAGCCTAACGATACCTGGTGCGAAACTCGCGCGGCGAGGCGCCGGTCCAGTTGCGGAAGGCGCGCGAAAAACTCTTCTCGTTGCGAAAACCAGCGATCTCGGCGATCCGCTTGATCGGCGCGCGGCCGCGCATCAAGGCTTCCCTGGCGAGTTCGAGCTTTGCCTCTTCCTTCAACGCGCGCAGCGAGGTTGCCTCGTCGCGCAGGCGGCGATGCATGGTGCGGGTCGACAGCGCGAGCTCGCTTGCGACGTCGTCGGCGGTCAGGATCCGGCCGCGTGCGCTGCGCAGCACGCGCCTGATCCGCTCCACCATCAGGCGGTCGCGCCGGTAGGGCAGCACGGTCAGGCGCAGCGCACCCTTCAGCATGCCGTCGAGATCGGACGGGCTGCGCGTCAGCGGCAGCGCCAGATAGCGCTTGTCGAAGGTGATGCTGGCGCGCTCCGCATCGAAGCGAACGTTCTTGCAGAAGATCGTTGGATAGACCGAGACGTGGCGCGGCTCGGTATGGGGAAATTCCGCCGCCCGGAGCGCGATCGCGGAATCGACGGCCCAGCAGGAGAAGCCGAGCACGTAGCGCAGCAGCGTCACCAGACAGAATTCGCGCAATGCCCCGAGGTCGCGCTGCTCGCGAATAGAGATCACGGCCGTGTCGCGGTCGACGCTTAGCGCGAACAGCACGTCCTCGGTGAGGATGCGGTGATGGCGGCACCAGCGCTTCAGCGCCACCTCGAGATTGGGGGCGGTGATCGAGGCCCGGCACAGCATGCCATAGGTGCCCCAGGGCAGCCGGCGCGAGAACCAGCCAAGCGCCTCGTCGTCGAGCTCGCGCATGGCGTGGCCCGCTAGGGCCTCGAACTGGGCCGCCGTGACCCGCCCATCCGCCGATCCGAGGAGGTCCGCCGGCACCTGGCTCCTGGCTAGCGCCTCAGCCGCATCACGGCCATATCTGGCGTAGGCGGCAACCACCCCGCGCACGAAGGCGGCCGGTGTCACGGCGCGGCGAGGAATTGCAGCTGAGGCTTGAAAAGGCATGGCGAATCCTCGCCAACTATGGCGGGAAATGCAACCTTTTCGACGACCCCAATGCCCGATCGGGGGTAGGTTTGCGGGCAAGACAAGACCGGAGGAGCAGCCCATGAACATCCCGAGCATCGATTTCGATCTGGGCGAAGACATCACCATGCTGCGCGATACGGTGCGCGCCTTCGTGGAGGCTGAGGTCGCGCCGCGCGCGGCCGAGGTCGAGAAGGCCAACCTGTTTCCGGCCGACCTCTGGAAGCGCTTCGGTGACCTCGGCCTGCTCGGGATGACCGCGCCGGAGGAATATGGCGGCTCCAACATGGGCTATCTCGCCCACGTCGTCGCCATGGAGGAGATTTCGCGCGGCTCGGCCGCCGTCGGCCTGTCGTACGGGGCGCATTCCAATCTCTGCGTCAACCAGATCCGCCGCAACGGCAACGACGCGCAGCGCCAGCGCTATCTGCCAAAGCTGATTTCCGGCGACTATGTCGGCGCGCTCGCAATGTCCGAGCCGGGCGCCGGCTCCGACGTCGTCTCCATGAAGCTGCGCGCCGACAAGCGCGGCGACCGCTACGTGCTCAACGGCTCGAAAATGTGGATCACCAATGGCGGGGACGCCGACGTGCTGGTGGTCTATGCCAAGACGGATCCGGACGCCGGCCCGCGCGGGATGACCGCCTTCCTCATCGAGAAGGGCTTCAAGGGCTTCACCCACGGCCAGCATCTCGACAAGCTCGGCATGCGCGGCTCCAACACCTATCCCTTGTTCTTCGACGAATGCGAGGTGCCGGCCGAGAACGTGCTGGGCGGGGTGGGCGAGGGCGTCAAGGTGTTGATGTCCGGCCTCGACTATGAGCGCGCCGTGCTGTCCGGCGGTCCGCTCGGGATCATGGCGGCCTGCATGGATGCCGTCGTGCCCTATATGCACGAGCGAAAGCAGTTCGGTCAGCCGATCGGCGACTTCCAGCTCATGCAGGGCAAGCTCGCCGACATGTATTCGACCTGGCAGGCGACGCGCGCCTATGTCTACGCCGTCGGCCGCGCCTGCGACCGCGGCGGTCACGCGCGCTCGCTGCGCAAGGACGCTGCCGCCGCAATCCTTTACTCTGCCGAGAAGGCGACGTGGATGGCGGGCGAGGCGATCCAGGCGCTCGGCGGCGTCGGCTACACCAGCGAATTTCCGACCGGGCGTCTGTGGCGCGATGCAAAACTCTACGAGATCGGCGCCGGCACCTCGGAAGTGCGCCGCATGCTGATCGGCCGCGAGCTGATGGCGGAGACGGCCTGAACGCATTTGGAATCGCCGCGAAAATGGTCCACCCTGTTGCGGCATCTCACCACGTCAATAGAAGCGCTGGACACATGCCGCTCCATTCCACCATCGATCCTTCATCATCGGACTTCGCAGGCAATGCCGAGGCAATGCGCGCGCTCGTCGCTGACCTGCGGCAAAAGCTCGCCGAGGTCGCCGGCGGCGGCGGCGAGGCCTCGCGCAAGCGGCACACCGCGCGCGGCAAGATGCTGGCGCGCGAGCGCGTCGATCTCCTGGTCGATCCCGGCACTGCGTTTCTGGAGTTGTCGCCGCTTGCCGCCTATGGCCTGTACGGTGGCGACGTGCATTCGGCGAGCGTCGTCACGGGGGTCGGGCGGATCTCGGGACGCGAGTGCGTCATCGTCGCCAATGATGCCACCATCAAGGGCGGCACCTACTACCCGATGACGGTGAAGAAGCACCTGCGTGCGCAGGACGTCGCGCGGCAGAACAATCTTCCTTGCGTCTACATGGTTGATTCCGGTGGCGCCTTCCTGCCGATGCAGGACGACATCTTTCCGGACGAGCGGCACTTTGGCCGCATCTTCTACAACCAGGCGCAGATGTCTTCGCAGGGCATCCCGCAGATCGCCGTCGTGATGGGTTCCTGCACGGCCGGTGGCGCCTATGTGCCTGCGATGTCGGACGAGAGCATCATCGTGCGCAATCAGGGCACCATCTTCCTCGGCGGCCCGCCGCTGGTGAAGGCCGCGACCGGCGAGGTCGTGAGCGCCGAAGAGCTCGGCGGCGCCGACGTGCATTCGCGGCAGTCCGGCGTCACCGATCACTACGCCCAGAACGATGCGCATGCGATCGGCATCGCGCGGCGTATCGTGGGTACGCTGAAGCCACAGGCGCGGCCGAACCTCAACATGCATCCGCCGCGCGATCCGCTGTTTGCGGCGGAAGAGATCTACGGCGTCGTGCCGGTCGACGGCCGCAAGCCTTTCGACGTCCGCGACATCATCGCGCGCATCGTCGACGGCTCGGAGTTCGACGAGTTCAAGAAACTCTACGGCACGACGCTGGTCTGCGGCTTCGCCCATATTTGGGGCTATCCGGTCGGGATCATCGCCAACAACGGCATCCTGTTCAGCGAGAGCTCGCTGAAGGGCGCACATTTCATCGAGCTGTGCTGCCAGCGCGGTATCCCCCTGGTGTTCCTGCAGAACATCACCGGGTTCATGGTCGGCAAGAAATACGAAGCCGGCGGCATCGCGCGCGACGGTGCCAAGCTCGTCACGGCGGTCGCCACGGCCTCGGTGCCGAAGTTCACCGTGGTGATCGGCGGCTCCTACGGCGCCGGGAATTACGGCATGTGCGGGCGCGCCTACAGCCCGCGCTTCCTCTGGATGTGGCCGAACGCGCGCATCTCCGTGATGGGCGGCGAGCAGGCCTCGATGGTGCTGAGCCAGGTCAGGCGCGACAACATCGAGGCCAAGGGCGAGAGCTGGTCCAAGGAAGAGGAAGAGAAGTTCCGCAGCCCCATTCGTGCGCAATATGAAAGCCAGGGGCATCCGTACTATGCGACGGCACGGCTGTGGGACGACGGCGTGATCGATCCGGCCGATACGAGGCTCGTGCTCGGGCTTGGGCTGTCAGCGGCGTCGAACGCGCCGATCGAACCCACGAAATTCGGCCTGTTCAGGATGTGACGATGGACCGCTCAAACCTCTACCGGCGCTTTCGCACGCTCCTGATCGCCAACCGCGGCGAGATCGCCTGCCGCGTCATTCGCACCGCGCGCACCATGGGCCTGCGCACAGTCGCCGTCTATTCCGAGGCTGACCGCGACGCCATGCATGTCGCGCTCGCCGACGAGGCCGTGCTGCTCGGGCCCGCGCGCGCGCGGGATAGCTATCTCAACGTCGAGCGACTGATCGAAGCCGCGCGAAAGACCGGCGCCGAAGCGGTGCATCCCGGCTATGGCTTCCTGTCGGAGAATGCCGAATTCGCGCGGGCCTGCTTGGATGCCGGATTGGTCTTTGTCGGCCCGACTGCCGGAATGATGACGGCGATGGGCTCGAAATCGGGCTCAAAGGCGCTGATGGAGAAGGCTGGCGTGCCACTGGTGCCGGGCTATCACGGCGAGGCGCAGGACGAGGCGACGCTCGCAAAGGCTGCCGACAAGATCGGCTTTCCGGTGCTGGTGAAGGCTTCCGCGGGCGGTGGTGGCCGCGGCATGCGCATCGTACGCTCGGCCGCCGAGCTCGGAGCTGCGATCGTTAGCGCCAAGCGGGAAGCAAAAGCCGCGTTCGGTGACGACACGATGCTGATCGAGAAATATGTCGACAATCCCCGTCATATCGAAGTCCAGGTAATCGGCGACAGCCACGGCAATCTGTTGTCGCTGTTCGAGCGCGAATGCACTCTCCAGCGACGGCACCAGAAGGTGATCGAGGAAGCGCCGTCGCCGACGCTGAATGCCACCCAGCGCGAGGCCGTCTGCGCCGCCGCGCGCAAGGCGGCCGGTGCGGTGAACTATGTCGGCGCCGGCACCATCGAGTTCGTTTCGGACGGCAAGGACGTGTTCTTCATCGAGATGAACACGCGTCTCCAGGTCGAGCATCCCGTGACCGAACTGATCACCGGGATCGATCTTGTCGAGTGGCAGTTGCGCGTTGCATTCGGCGAGGCGCTGCCGCTGAAGCAGAATGATATCCGCCTGAACGGGCACGCCATCGAAGCGCGTGTCTACGCGGAGAATCCGACCAAGAACTTCATGCCCTCGGTCGGCAGGATCTCGACCTGGCGTTTACCCGAGGACGCCGGCGGCTTGCGCATCGACGCCGGCTATCGTGAAGGCGATACTGTCTCGCCCTACTATGACGCAATGCTCGCCAAGATGATCGCGTGGGCGCCGACGCGGGATGCGGCGATCGAGCGGTTGAACCGCGGGCTAGAGAATTCCGACGTCCGCGGCATCGTCACGAACATTCCGTTCCTCTCGGCGCTGATGACGCATCCGAAGGTGCGATCGAACGCGATCGATACCGGCTTCATCGAGCGGGAGCTGGCTGGGTTGACCGCGGTGGGCGCTGCGCCCGGCGAGCTCGAGTTGTGTGCGGCCGTTGCAGCCATCGTCAATGAGGAACGTAGAACCGCTCAAGACGATGCGAATTCACCCTGGCGGACCTTTGGCTGGCAGCCGGTCGGACGCCGCCAGCGCAGCTTTGCCTTCCGCGTCGGCCACGGGTCGGAGCAGAGGATTTCGCTGAACTACGGCAGCGGTCCCTCGACGCTCGTCATCGGTGAGCGGGAGCTGGCTTTCGCGATGGCGCCGAAAGAGGGTGGATTCGATTTGACGCTCGACGGCGTCAAATCATCGGTCACCGCTGTGATTGATGGTCACGAGCTCTATCTGCGCACCCGCAACGGGCGGTTCGAGCTGCACTGGGTGGATCCGTTCGGCGGCGAGAGCGAGGAGCATGTCGGCGAGGACAAGATCGCGGCGCCGTTGCCGGGCACGGTCGTGGCGGTGCTCGCGGAGGAGGGTGCCGAGCTCGAAAAGGGCGCGGCAATCCTGACGCTCGAAGTCATGAAGATGGAGCAGACGCTGCGCGCGCCGTTTGCCGGCGTTCTGAAAGCAATCAAGTGCAAGGTCGGCGACATCGTGCAGGAGGGCGTCGAGCTTGCCGAGGTCGAGCCGATCGGCGAGTGAGCAAGATATGAGCGACCAGGTCCGCATTATCGAAATGGGGCCGCGCGACGGCCTTCAGAACGAGAAGACGCCGGTCGGTGTGGAGGCGCGCATTGCCTTCATCGAGGCGCTGGTCGCAGCCGGCCTTCACACCGTCGAGGTCGGCGCCTTCGTCTCGCCGAAGGCGATCCCGCAGATGGCCGGCTCCGACGCCGTGCTGCGCGGCGTGGGCCACGTGGCGAATGCTGAATTCCACGTGCTGGTGCCGAATGAGAAGGGCTATGAGGCCGCGCGTGCAGCGGGCGCGAAGGTTGTGTCCGTGTTCGCGGCGGCCTCGGAAGGATTCTCGCGCGCCAACATCAATTGCTCGATCGCCGAGTCCATCGAGCGCTTCAAGCCGGTTGTTGCCCGCGCCAAGGCCGACGGCGTGAGGGTGCGCGGCTATGTCTCCTGCGTGTTGGGGTGCCCCTTCGACGGCGAGATCAAGCCGAAAGCCGTCGCCGATCTCGCCGAGACGCTGTGGGATCTTGGCTGCTACGAGATTTCGCTTGGCGACACCATTGGCGTCGGCACGCCGACCAAGGCGAAGGACATGCTGCGCGCGGTTGCCGCGAATATCCCGGCCTCCCATCTCGCGATGCATTTCCACGACACCTACGGCCAGGCACTCGCCAATCTCTATGCGGGAATGGAGGAGGGCATCCGCGTCATCGATTCCGCCGCCGGCGGCCTCGGCGGCTGCCCCTATGCGCCGGGCGCGACTGGCAATGTCGCGACCGAAGACGTCGTCTACATGCTCGAGGGCATGGGGATCAAAACCGGTATCGACATGGACAAGCTGCTCGCGGCCACAAACGAGATGAGCAGCGTGTTGGGCAAGCCTCCGGTGAGCCGCGTGGCGTCTGCGCTGAACGCAAAGAAGAAGCGGGCGACGGCGTAGGAAGCGTAGGGTGGGTTAGCGAAGCGTAACCCACCACTTTCTTTGCCTGCGGTGACAGAAGAGGTGGGTTACGCCTTCGGCTAACTTTGGTCTCTCAGGAGGTTGTCCATCTGGTCTGAACCGAGGAAGCTGAGGTTGCGAAGCTTCAGTGTTCCAGGGAAAGACCAGATGAACGTCCACAAGAATGCGCCTTTGACGCCCAAAGGTCGAGAGGCGATGGTGCGAAGCGTGGTGGAAGGCGGGTTGAGCCAGGCCGACGCAGCCCATCAGTTCAATACGACACCCAAGACCGTCGCCAAGTGGATCAGGCGGTTCCGCGGGGAAGGTGTGGAGGGTTTGCGCGACCGCTCGTCGCGACCTCATTCATCGCCAAGCCAAACCCCGCCAGCCACGTGCGCCGCCGTCGAAGCGTTGCGCCGGCAGCGCCACACCGGCAAGCAGATCGCCGCCAAGGTCAAGGTGTCACCAGCCACCGTCAGCCGCATTCTTCGCCGCTTGGGATTAAGCCGGATACGCGATCTGGAGCCGGTCGAGCCAGTGCGCCGCTACGAGCGCGGGCGTCCCGGCGAGCTCATCCACATCGACATCAAGAAGCTCGGCAGATTCGTAAGACCCGGACACCGCATCACCGGCGATCGTCAGAAGGGCGAGAGCCGCGGCGCTGGCCACGAGTTCGTCCACGTCGCCATCGACGACACTTCGCGCCTTGCCTTCACCCAAATCCGGCGCGATCAGAGGAAGGAGAGCGCCATCGCCTTTCTCACTGACGCCGTCGCCTCCTACCGGAGCCTCGGCATGAAGGTCACCGGCATCATGACCGACAACGGCTCCTGCTATCGCGCCAAAGCCTTCCGCAGGGCATGCGGGAAGCTCGGTCTCAAGCACATCTTCACCAGACCCTACAGGCCGCAGACAAACGGCAAGGCCGAGCGTTTCATCCAGACCGCCCTGCGCGAGTGGGCTTATGCTCGTGCCTACGATACCTCCGATCAGCGCGCCAAGGACCTGCCGATCTGGCTCCATCACTACAATTGGCATCGCCCGCACGGCAGCCTCAAATCCAAACCACCTATCAGCCGCCTCGCTCTCCACGAGGACGACCTCCTGAGATTCCACAGCTAACCCACCCTACGGCAGCGTCACCTGCTCCCATCCGGCCCCATCACGAGGTCCGGCAGCCAGGTCGAGATCTCCGGCACGAAGCACAGCAGGAGCACGGCGCCCATCATCAACAGCACGAAGGGCAGCGTGCCCCAGATCACCTCGCTCAGGGGGATATCAGGCGCGACATTGCGGATGACGAAGATGTTGAGACCGACTGGCGGGTGGATCAGCCCCATCTCCATCACGATGGTCATGACGACGCCAAACCAGATGATGTCGAAATTGGCGGCACGTAAGGGCGGCAGGATGATCGGTGCGGTCATCAGGATGATCGAGACCGGCGGAAGGAAGAAGCCGAGCACGATCACCATGGCGAGGATCGCGAACAGCAGGCCCCAGCGCGGCAGATGCATCGCGACGATGGATTCGGCGGCCGACTGCGAGATGTGCAGATAGCTCATCACGTAGGAATAGAGCAGCGACATGCCGATGATCATCATCAACATGGTCGATTCCCGGATCGTCGACTTCATGATCGGCCCGAGATCGGTCGGCCGCCAGACACCGTAGATCATCGCGATCAGCGCGAGCGCGAGGAGACCGCCCAGACCCGCAGTCTCCGACGGCGTCGCATAGCCGCCATAGAGCGCGATCATGACGCCTGTGAGCAGCAGCACGAACGGAATGACGCGCGGCAGCACGCTGAAACGTTCAGCGAGCGTGAACTCATCGCGGGTCAGGATCGCAGCCTCAGGGCCGCCCTTGTTGTAGGCGGCTTCGGCCGCAGCATATTCCTGGCGGAAGCGGATCACGGCATAGGCGCCGAACAGGCTGACCAGCAAAAGCCCGGGGCCGATGCCGGCGAGGAAGAGCCGCCCGAGCGATTTTTCCGCGGCGACCGCAAACAGGATCATGGTGATCGAGGGCGGCAAAAGAATGCCGAGCGTGCCGCCGGCGGCGATGATCCCTGCGGCAAAGCCACCGGAATAGCCGCGCTTGCGCATCTCGGGAATGCCGGCCGAGCCGATCGCCGAGCAGGTCGCAGGCGAGGAGCCGGCCATCGCGGCGAACAGCGCGCAGGCGAAGACGTTGGCGACGCCGAGGCCGCCGGGCACGCGATGCAGCCAGGCATGCAGGGCCGAGTAGAGATCCTGGCCGGCGCGCGACTTGCCGATCGCCGCACCCTTCAGGATGAAGAGCGGGATCGACAGCAGCGTGATCGAGGCCATTTCCTCGTAGACGTTCTGCGTCACCGTATCGAGCGAGGCCGCGGGCATGTAGATGCCCATGAAGACGACCGCGACCGCGCCGAGCGCGAACGCGATCGGCATGCCGGAAAACATCGCAAACAGCGTCGCCAGCCCATAGGACAGGCCGATACCGAACACGCTCATCGGCGCTTGGCTCCGGTGAAGGGAAGGGCGAGCTGCACGATGATCTGCACGCAAAGCAGGCTCATGCCGAGCGCCATCAGGCCGTAGGGAATGGCGAGCGGCGGCGACCACATCGAATTCGAGACCTGGCCGTCGACATAGGCCTCGTGGGTGAGAGTCCAGGACTTCCAGGTGAAGAAGGCGCAGAACAGCAGCGTGACGGCGTCGACCAGCCAGAGCCGGATCCTGTTCGCGAGCGGCGACAACAGCCCGACAAAGGCCTCGATGCCGATATGGCCGCGATTTTGCTGCACATAGGCCGCCGTCATGAAGGTGGCGCCGACCAGCAGGAAAACGGCCGCCTCGTCCTGCCAGTAATTGGCGGCCTTGAAGAGCGCGCGGCTGAGCACGCTGTAGCTCAGGATCGCGCAGGCGGCGACCAGCGCGAGTGCGGCCAGCACCACGATGATGCTGTTGAGGACGGCGAGCACGCGATCGAGCGCCGCCGCTAGCCCGTGGCGTGCGGCGGCATCGACCGGGTCGTCACGATCCGGAAGCGGACCGTGCATCAGGCCGAGACTTCGGAGGCGAGCTTGAGCAGGCTCGCCGAAGTCGCGGTCTTCGCGCCATAGTCCTTCCAGGCGGTATCGCGGGCGATCTCGCGCCACTTGCCGACGGTTGCCGCATCGAGCGCGCTGACCTTGGCGCCGGCCTTCGCGTAGACCTTGGCGACCTCGACGTCGTCATCCTGGGCGCCCTTGCGGCCGAAGGCTTCGAGCTCGGTGCCAACCGCAAGCAAAATGCTCTGATGGTTCTTCGGCAGCTTGTCGAAGATCGCTTTCGACATCATCAGGGGTTCGAGCATGAACCAGTAGGAGGCGCCCGCGCCCGAGGTCAGCGATTTTGCGACTTCCTCCAGGCGGAACGAGATCAGGCTGGTGGAGGAGGTGATGCCGGCATCGCAAGCGCCGGTCTGCATCGCTGCATAGATTTCGTTCGAGGGCACCGAGAGGACGGACGCGCCGGCGGTCTGCAGCACCATGTCCATCTCGCGCGAGCCGCCACGCACCTTCATGCCCTTGGCATCTTCGGGAGCAACGATCGCCTTCGAGCGGCTGGCGACGCCGCCGGCCTGCCAGATCCAGGAGAGCAGGATGATGCCCTTGTCGGCGAGGAAGTCGGAGAGCGCCTTGCCAACCGGCTCCTTCTTCCAGCGCATGCCCTGGTCGTAGGTCGTAACGAGGCCCGGCATCAGGCCGATATTGGTCTCCGGCAGTTCGCCGCCGGCATAGGGCATCGGATAGAGCGAGATATCGAGCGCACCCTTGCGCATTGCTGAGAACTGCGCGTTGGTCTTGATCAGCGAGGAGTTCGGATAAATCTCGGCGGCGATGTCGCCATTACTGCGCTTGGCGACCTCGGCGGCAAACATGCGACAGAGACGGTCGCGGAAGTCGCCCTTGTCGATCGTGCCGCCCGGGAATTGGTGCGAAATCTTCAGCGTGGTCGCGGCATGCGCGGTCCCGATGCTGAAGCGGAGAATGGCGGGCGCGGCAACAGCCGTCGCGAGAAGGTGACGTCGCGTGAACATGGATTTGATCCCCTTGAACGGTTCTTGATGATTGGGTCTTGAGGCCGGCGTTTGGGCACATCCTAGCCGGTCTTTCGCCCGATATTCTCTAATCTGATAGTTCGAGAGCGAATGCGGCGGCAAGTCGCGGGGGCGCTGATGCTGCGCTGCACACTCGTTCCTCAGGTTCCGCGCACTAGCATGGCTCACGCCGGCAAAATTGTGTCGGGCTGAACACGGAAACGGGGCAAGGGCTCGGAAAAAATTCGGCCGCTCGCGTAACAAACATGCCCGCCGTCCCGTCGAGCAGGAGTAGCGGCATCCGTCGCTGGCAACCATCACCCTCGAAGGGAAGATCAACCATGACCATTCGCACCCGCATCGCGCTCGGCGTCTCCGCTGCCGCTCTCTCGCTCAGCCTGGCGCTTGCGCCGGCTGCCTTCGCTCAAGACAAGATGGGCAAGGACGAGGCCATGAAGAAGGACACGATGTCCAAGGATGGCATGAAGAAGGATTCCATGTCGAAGGATGACGGCATGAAGAAGGACACGATGTCCAAGGACGGGATGAAGAAAGACGACGGCATGATGAAGAAGAACTGATCGCGCCGACATCGTCATTCCGGGGCGCGCGACGGCGCGAGCCCCGGAATGCTCAATGACACATTGTGGACTCGATACGGTTGGACTCGTGCTTGGCGCGGTCTCGTCGCATCGCTCCGGTGTGACGCTACTTCCGCTTGCCTTTGGCCTTGCGGGCGGCGTAGCGCGCGTCGCGCTTGGCCTTCTGCTCGGCTTCGAGCTCGGCCAGTTTGGCGGACGTTTCCTCAGCCTCGCGCGCAATCCGCGCGGCCTCCGCGGCCGCGGCTTCTTCCTCGCGGCGCCTATGCTCGGCTTTTTCTGCCTCGCGTGCCGACTTTATCTCGGCACGCTTGGCGGCAATCGCCTCGCGCTCGGCACGCCGCGCCGCGACCCCGGGGTCGTCTTGCCCCGGCTGCGATTTGAATTTGTTCAAAAGATTTTTGCGGGCTTCCAGTGCCGCCTTTTGCCGGTCTGCGAAGCCGGGTTCCCTGAATCCACTCATCGAACGAGCCTTGTCTTCCTCGCTTTCAATCCTACATCAACGCCTGCGGGTGCGGCGGTCGCGAACAAACGTGCGCCGCGCGACGAACAAGCGTGTACATCTATGCGCGTCGCGAAGCCACCCATAATCGCAGCCTATCAGGTCGCGAAAAATCGCTGGAATCGCCGATCTTTCGTAGTCCGGAAAAACTGCCGAATTGTGATCCCCCTAACAAGGGAGCACGGGGGCGGCGCCTAGTGTCCGCACCGAGACGAACGGAGCTACGGCGATGACTATTTTCCGGGTGTCTTTGCGAACTTTCGCGATCACATTTGCGACAGTGGCGCTCGCCGGCATCGTCGTTTACCTGGCCCAGCCCAAACCGGTCGAGAGCGGCTTGCTCGGCGCCGAATGGCAGTGCAGCCAGACGGCGTTTGTACTCACGACCTGCGCGCCGCGGGTGCAGCAGGCCACCTCGGCATCGAACAAGGTGGCACTCCGCGCACCCAAGCCCTGAATGTGGTGTGACGTGGCGCCGCAGAGATGGTAAGGGCAGCAATTCACGGCTTCCCCTGCCATGCCCGATACCCAGCCCAACTCGCAATCAAAGCCGCAGCCAAGGCCGCCCGGCGATAATCGCCGCGGCGCCATCGCCGGACTGATCATTGCCGTCGTCATCCTCGGCGTCGGCCTTTGGCTGGCGCGCGATCTCACCGCCGCCAGCAAGATGCAGGATTGCCTGATGTCGGGACGCACGAATTGCAACGTGATCGAGCCGGCGCGCTAACGCGGCGGACGAAAAATTGCCGTGATCTTAATCATTTGTAACGGGACATCGCTGATCAACGGGATCAGCTTTGTCCGCCGGCATCAACTGGAGTCCGACTTTGTCGGGCGTCCGGACCACGGCGACGACAGATGAGAGCTAGAGGTAAGGGGTAGGCACCAATGCGTGCATCCAGCCGGATGAAGATTATCATTCCCTTGGTTTCGGCCGTGTCGCTGCTCGCGCTTTCGGCGCAGGCGCAGGATTCGAACCCAGAAAGGGGGGGCCAGCGGCCGGGTGCGGGCGCACCGCCACACGCCAATGCTCCCACGCGAGTCGCGCCGCCGCAGCAGGCCACGCGAGTTGCACCGCCGCAGGGTGTGCACCAGGGTCCGGCCGGCGGACCGCCGCAGGGGCGCTATGTGGCCCGCGGGCCGGTGCCGCAGCGCGACTGGGGTGGACACGCCTATCGCGGCAATCTCGCCTGGGACGGCGGACGCTGGCGGCATGAGAACCACAATGGCCGCTATGGCTGGTGGTGGGACGTTGGCGGCGCCTGGTATTATTATCCGGAGCGCATGGACGGGCCGCCCGCCTACATCTCCGAAGAGTACATCGATGACGTGCCGGTGGCCTATGCGCCGCCACCTCCGGCCTATGCGCCGCCTCCACCGCCTGCTCCGGCAGACCCGGGCGCGAGTGCGCTCGGCGGGGCCATCGTCGGTGGCGTGCTCGGCGGGCTGATCTCCGGCAACGCGACCGGAGCCGCCGCCGGCGCCGTGCTCGGCGGTGCGACCGGAGCAATCGCCGGCGCAACGGCTGCGTCGCAGCCGGGCTATTATTGGTCGCAGGGC
This sequence comes from Bradyrhizobium sp. CCGUVB1N3, assembly GCF_024199925.1. Taxonomy (NCBI): domain Bacteria; kingdom Pseudomonadati; phylum Pseudomonadota; class Alphaproteobacteria; order Hyphomicrobiales; family Nitrobacteraceae; genus Bradyrhizobium; species Bradyrhizobium sp. CCGUVB1N3. The sequence goes on along the minus strand of NZ_JANADR010000001.1, from coordinate 1,336,189 downwards.
AATTGCTACTACCGCTATCCGAGCGGGCAGTACGTGCTTGCCGATCAGCGCGCGTGCTACTGATCCGCGGATCAATCCATGATCTGACCGAGGCGGGCCCAAGGCCCGCCTTTTTCGTTTGACACGCTGCTTCGGATTGCGGCGCGATCGCGGGGCGGGCTTGCCGACAAGCGTTGTTAACTGGCCTCAGCTATGAAGCGCCGATGAGGTCTTGCACGCGCCTGTCATGGGTCCTGTACGCCGCGCCGCTCTGCCTGGTGGTGCTCGCGGCCGGCCCGGTGCGCGCAGGCGCGGCGGATGACGCGGCGGCCGCGCTCGATGTTACCGGCGCGGTCATGTCGGACAGTGTCGAAGCTCCATCAGCCGCGGATGCCGAGCCGTTTCCGGCGCGCGCGTCCGTTCGCGCGCTGATCGAGAAGGAGGCCGCGAAGACGAAATTGCCGCCCGATATCGCGGAAGCCGTCGTCTTCGTCGAAAGCCGCTACGATTCCACGGTGATCGGCCGCGTCGGCGAGATCGGGCTGATGCAGGTCAGACCCGAGACGGCGGCCATGCTCGGCTTCAAAGGCACCACGGCCGAGCTCGCCAGACCCGACATCAATATCCACTACGGCGTGACCTATCTCGCCAGGGCCTGGCGGCTGGCCCAGGGCGACCTGTGCCGCGCGCTGATGAAATACCGCGCCGGGCACGGCGAAGAGACCATGACGGCGCGCTCCGTGATCTACTGCAATCGCGCGCGCAACCGCCTCATCGCGATGAGCTCGCCGTTCGCGACACCGGGTGCGACGACGGCCGTAGCGCCGGATCCCGAGCCCGCGCGGGCCGTCGCGAGCGCGAAACCGCAAGCACGTCCATCACCGGTCAAGCCGACCGACGTCTATGCGACCTACAAGCACGGCACGGCGGCGGCCAGCCGCGCATTCTGGGCCGCGCATGAAGCGCGCGTCCGCGCGATCAAGGCGCGGATCGAGACCAGATGGCGGCGGGTGGCGTCGCGTTAGGCAATCTGCGTAGCTGCCTACGTCTCAATCATTTCCGGGCATGCAGACAGGGGCGCTCGCCGAGCGCTGTGCTTCCTGTGGCGACGCACAACAACTGCCTGAAATTTTCTCTGGCGCTCCCGGCCAGTTCGCGGTTTTGATCAAAGAAAAAAAGCGATTGAACTGATTCACGGGGAAACGGGACATGCTGGACGCTATCCAGATCAGCGTTGCGCTTTGGGGAATGATCGTGTGCGGCAGCATCAAGGCCGCGCAACTGGCGCAACATATTTTCTAGAAGATCAGCCAACTCACCACTGCCACTCCGGCCCAGATCAGGGCGCCGATCCAGGCGACCATGACGACGCCGATGGTCGCGAGATAGGCCACGCCGAGCAGATCGCGGCTCCGGCGCGGCGCCTGTGCGTCCGCGTCCGTGGCTGCTGCTTCGGCTTCGTGCGTCATGGCGGGCAGGGGTGTCCGTTGATGTGTCGTTGCGTGACCCGCGGCCGCAACGTCGCGCGGCCGCACGGCCTGCCTTTTAGCCGAGGAATCGCGCCGCCTCTGTGATTAAATTCACAATCGCGGCCGTTATCCGTGAACCGTCGTCAACAGGTGCTCGCCGGTTCAGGCGGCCCGGCTCCAGTCGGTCGAGGGGGCCATCGCCTCGAACTGCCGTTGCAGGGTCGAAACCGTCGCCTGCAGGTTGTCGCGGCGTCCCCGCAACGTCAGGGCCAGCATCGGATAGGCGTGGTTCGCAGGATCGAACACGCCGGCCTTACGCTCTTCTTCCTGGATGTCTGCATCCAGGAGTTGAACCCTCCAGCGCAGGTCGGCGATCAAGGCGTGGAGTTGCGTGGTGGCGGTCGCTTCGAAGCGGGACATCGGCTGCATGGTCATGCCTCACTGTGAAACAGACCCACGGCGGGTCTGGCTGATTGGGCATGCCTGAGCAAAGCCAGTGCCAATTCAAAGGCCGAAGGCCGGAAGTCATTGTCGCCCGCATCTTGCTGCGCTGCGGCGTTAACCAAACCTGCGGGGGGGCCTGCGCCGCCTCCGACTGTTCTGATTATCCGCAGGATGGCATCGACGTCCCCGCATTCATACGGGGCGAATTGTCAAACCATTGTCCACTTCCGCGAGTCATGATCGGCGTCATGAGCACGGAGTATGACCCCGAGAGTGAAGCCGAGGCGTTGATGAAGCGCGCTGCGGCCTCCGAAGGCGCCGACCGGCAACGGTTGATCCGGCTTGCGCTGGCGTGGCATCAGCTCGCGCGCCAGCGGCGTGAGAGCGACGCCGAGTAGGGGCGTCCCGCGACCGGGCCTCGGCGTTATGGAACCGTTGGCTCCTGACCGACTTGCCTTGCTGTGCCGACGACCGCCGACTGTCGGCACGCGGGAATGGCGGCCTCGGTATGATGCCCCCCGTACCAGCCGAGGCCGTTTCTGATCGCGACGACGACGGACGCCGACGATGCGGCGATCTTCGATTCGACCACTTCGCTCGAAGCAGGCGCGCATGAGCGTCGCCTGGTTTGCGATCGTTGCGGTGGCGGGCTTCGTGCTCTTCCTGTGCATTCATTTTGGCGAACGGGCACAGCAGGCTGCCATCGAGAGACTTTCGACGCACCCCTCGCAATCGGTCGGCCAGCGAAAGTGATCCTCCAGATCCGCCCACCGCCCAGGCCTCGCGCATTTTTGCGAAAACAACCCCATGCAAAGTAGGACGGGGCCCGGACGTCTGTACTATATTACCGGTAGCGCTTTGCCAGGGGGGCACGGCTTCATGGGTGGGAGCTCACCCGGGTGAACGGCGGCGACGTCGGCGTGACGTTGCTGAACCGGGTCAAGGCGGAGGTGAGGTCGAAGCGGGAAGAGATCCTGGTGACGTAGCGGTCATCCGGAACGCGCGTCGGCTCACGAAAAACAGCAGGGCTTCCGCCGCCGCGGAAGGGATGCCTGTCGTGGACCTATCGATGGTCTCTTGTTCGACGCCTGCGTCCTGTCTGTTTACACGTTACACGCCGTAGAAGATCTTGATTCCCCACAACACGATGACGATACCCAAGACCAAACTGGCTGCCGCCAGTACACTTTCCAAGGAAGCGACTCTCATTCTACTCTCCGCTTCCCAGCCCCACTTGCGGTCTAAGTGATTCGCTGAATCGCCGGCAATCGTGAGGTGTGACGCTTCATCTTTCTTTCGTAGGGCGTTGTTTGCGCGCCACAACGTATTTTCACGGATCGAAGGTGCAGTAGCGGCACGGACAAATCCCGGAAAGATTGTGAGACAGTTCACAATCATCCACCGCGGGCGCCCCTTATCGTTCGTTTCGAGGAAACGGACCAATGTGGCCGCAGGCCGAGGGGGGGCACGATGACGGTGATCGACACGAACACCAATTGTCTTAACGCGATTGACACGCTTCGGGCCCGAGGCGTCACCGCCGTCGGCCGCTACTATCGGGTGGTTCATCCGGAGTGGCGTCTCACGGAGGCGGAGGCGCAAAGGCTCAGCGCGGCAGGGATCAAGATTTTCACGGTCTATGAAGACCGGGGCCACAACCTCACCCTGACTGTGGCGCAGGGAAAGACTGACGGCCAGAATGCGCTCGCGCAAGCAACCGAGATTGGTCAGCCCGCAGGAACACCAATCTATTTCGCAGTAGAGGGGCTGCCGAACGGTTATGTCGAGTCCGACCTGCCTGCCATCAGGGACTACTTCGCCGGCGTCAGGCAAGCGATCGGGACGAAATATCAGCTCGGCGTCTACAGCGACGGCATTGTCTGCGAGACCCTTCTGAACGAAGGGATCTGCTCTTACACGTGGTTGTCGGCCTCAAAGTCCTTCGCGGGAACGCGCGACTTCTATCGCTCGGGACGTTGGAACCTCGCGCAGACCACGCCGCTCGATCAGAACTGGGATGGGCTGAGCGTCGACGTCAATGAAGCCAAGGTCGATTTCGGTGCGTGCACGGTCGCGGGCGCGCCGGCGGTTGGCGCTGCCGCGCCATTGTTCGCGGTCCGCGCTGGCGGAGCAACCGCTGGCGGAGGCAATTTCTATACTGACGTCATTATGAGCGATCCTCGGTTCAACAGCTCGAAGCGGATCGCAGATCCAGAGCTTCTGGAGCCTGTCACCAGGGAGCTCGTACAAGCAATCATCGACGACGCTGGGGCAAATGGCCTGAAGTTGATGATCTTTGAAACCTATCGCAGCCAGGCGCGTCAGATCGCATTGTTCAATCAAGGCGCAACCAAGCTCAGGCAAGTCGGCGTCCACCACTTCGGGCTCGCTTGCGATCTCGTCAAGGATATCAATGGTCAGCCATCTTGGAAGGGCGACTTCTCGCTGCTGGGATCGCTCGCCAAGCATCATAGGCTGATTTGGGGAGGCGACTGGGGTACCCCTGGCAGCGTTCACACGTTCATCGATGACGATCACGTCCAGCGCGCGAGCCTGGGACGCCAGGCTCGCCTGTTCTCCGGTGACTGGTATCCCGATGCGAGCTACGATCCGTACGATGATTTGCGATAGCGCGTAGGATGGCGCTCGACCCATCCTACGAGCTGATGCCGGAGAAGCATCGATAGACAAGCGCTGCCGGGCTCGAAATGCCAGTCCCCCCGGCAGCGCTCTTGTCTCAAAACCGGGCACTGAAATCCCAGTCGGCTATGAGATAGCAAGGCTCATGCCACAGGTTTGTGACAGTGCCGAAACGGGCCTATCAGTAGGGACCTCCGTAGGGGCTCCGATAGAAGCGGGGCGGAGGCGGATAGGCGGGTGGATACCCGTATCCCCCACCATAATAGGGGTCGCCATACCCGGGGTCCCGATACGCGTAGCCGTAGGAATAATAAGGATCGTAGTAGCCACCACCGTAGTAAGGGGCAGCAAGGGCGCCCGCGATCAGACCGCCAGCAAGAAGTCCTGCGCCTACGCCCCAACCTCTTCCGCCCCAGCCAAAGCCACCACCATGCCAGCCGCCACCCCAGCGAATCTGTACCGTATTCTCAGTCGATTTCGCTAATCCGGAAAGGGATGATAGCGGCGCAGCAGAAGCGGGCGCACTGACCAACGATATCGTGCCGGCAAGAAACAGCGCGGCTGCTGTCTTGACGGTGCTCATGGATCACCTCCACTCGTAAGAGACAAACGCTCGACCAGCCAACCCTGCAAGACGCGCCGGGTTCCCTGTGGTCGCTGCCAGTCACAAGCTTGTTTATCGCGCAGAGGTGCGGCGGCGACTGCGCGTTTAGTTCGCCCGTACTTACCGACGTTGGGAGAACTAAGTGCACTGGACTGCACCCCTGAAGTGAGACACGTCGGAAAAGGACAGCGGGGACCCGTTGCATCCTAAGATAGAAATACGCTACTTAAACTGGTACCTTGCGCGTCTGATCTCGACCCCGCGATCAAGGGCAGCATCTCCAGGAGATCGGAGGCCCCATGGTGGAAGTCACTCGACTGAACGTCGTGTTGGTCCACGGCACGTGGGGACGAGGTTTCTGGCGGTGCTGTAGGAAGCCTACCGCCGGCTGGTGCGAAGCCGAGGCCAGCTTCGTGGTGGAACTAAAAAGGGCAGTGCTGTCCCAGCTTCCTGGCGTTCAACTGACGGTAGATGCCTTCGCCTGGAGCGGATCGAATTCCGTGTTCGAGAGGGAAAAGGCCGCCGGACGCCTTGCCGTCAGACTATCCGCACTCGGATCTGGCGATGGACGGACGTTGATTGTCGCGCATAGTCACGGAGGCAATGTCGCTCTGAAAGCCATTTCGGCGATTTGCGACTCCTCCAGGACTTATCTGTGCACGCTGGCGACGCCATTCCTCTCAATCGTCGCGGTTGATCGGCGCCTGCCACATTCACCAATTCTCCTTCGCCTTGTTGCGGCGACTTCGGTCGTCGCCGCGCTCTACTTTCTATTTCCATTTTCGTTCATCGATCATGTGCTCGCGCTTCTGCTTTGCTTGATGCTCTTCACGACGGGGACCGAGGCGCTTTATTGGCTGCTGACTCGTGCGTTCGCCAACACTCCAGCCGCAAATGCGGAATATCCTTCGTTCTGGAAGAATCTTCTGTACTCGGCCGATTGGCAGCAGCGACCTGAGCGGCTCGCTGATGCGACCGCCTGGGACGCGAGAGTCCTCAGTGGGAGGCTGTTGGTGCTGCGAGGTGTCGATGACGAGGCGGCGCTGACGCTTGCTGCCGGCGCGATCGTCAATCGCGTGACTCGAGCGGCATACAGGTGGTCGTCGACAATCTTGTTCGGGTTTGTGGGTTTTATTGCCTATATATTGACGATCAAGGCGCTTGAACTGTTCTCTGTCAACTACGCAAAGCAGTTCGTCAGCTCATCGATGCCGATACTTCTGGTGAGCATCTTGATCGGACTGTTTTTGCCGTCGCTGGCACGAATGGTGTTTGGCAATGAGCTTGGCGCCGGCGCAATGCGTTGCGACATCCTCTTCGACTCCGTTCCGGACATTGACGATGTTGACGTCAAGACTGTCGGGATTGGCCTGAAGAACAGCGGCCTGGTTCATTCGTTGCACGAAGTCCCCGAGGTTCCCAAATCGATCGCTGCTTGGCTGTCCGACCGTATTCTGTCAGAACCCAGCACCCAGCAAGTCTCATAGCCAATCGAACTTGAAGCGGCGCGCGCGCCCGCGCGTAGGTCCGAACCTGCGACTCGAGATCAGAGAGGCTCGCGCCTGTCAGTAGGGACCTCCGTAGGGGCTCCGATAGAAGCTCGTAGGATGGGTAGAGCACTTGCGAAACCCATCAGGCTTGTCGTTCGATACTTCGATGGGTTTCGCTTCGCTCTACCCATCCTACGAGCTCATCATGGTCGGTTCGCTGCCGCCCCTGAGAATGGCACCGCGCCGTAGATAAGCCACAGCGGGCGAGTTTGCTGCAAAACAAGGGTCCACCGGACCTCGGACGAGCATCAGCTGGAGTAGTTTCAAATGGGCGGAATCCATTCAGAACTGGCTGAAAAGGTCGATCATGCGTTGCGCGAGGTGAAGGCCGCGGTGCGTGACCTCACTGTGACCGTCTTCTGCCTGCGGCAGGCAGAAGCCCTTCGCAGCATTGATCGAGCCAAGGCCAGCCTTGCTCATGTGTTGCAGCTCCGGAACCGTGAAAACAAAAAGAATGCTGCATGTGACTGAGCCTCAGTGATACCCCATCATCGCGACCGGCTGCTTTTCTCAGTTGAAGTCCGGCCGGACGTCCGCACCGCGGCGACCGCAGGCGGAGCGGATGAAGCTCGTAGGATGGGTAGAGCACTTGCGAAACCATCAGGCTTGTCGTTCGATAGTTCGATGGGTTTCGCTTCGCTCTACCCATCCTACGAGCTATGAAAGTACTCCATTGCGGTGACCCCGTGGCAGGAGTGCCGGCGCCGCCACGGCGAGCAGAACGACTGCTGGTGTCTGCCATATGATGTCTCGAAATAGAAACGGCAGTACCTTTGTCGACGGTGCGATATCCCAGAGGCCGCGACCAATACCCAAGCGCGAATCTGGTCTCAATTCAAAGGCGTGTATTGCTGGGTCTCACACGCTTCGATAATGACCGACTGTCTGGATCCTTTGTAGACGTCGTCGAAGAATACCGAATAAGGGGGGCGTCGCTCTTCTGGCGATGGGTTCGCTTCTCTCAAGCAGATGAAGTATTCACCCGGACCGTGGTAAGTTTTGCGAAGGGTGGAGATCTCAAAGGGCTTCTTCAACTTTGCCTGGACCACAACGTTTTGGACGCCTTTTAGTACTTCCTCTTGGCTTGGCGGTACTACTGGCGAAGCGGTCGGCAGCGGCACAGGCGTGTCCGTCCATATTCCACTCGAACAGGCGGACAAGAGTAGGCAAAGCAACGGTGCACAACGCATGAAGGATGATCCTGGTTCAGGATCAAGCACGAGCGCGCCCTCGTTCGAGATCGGCAGCCGCGGGTCGATAATTGCCTGCTAACTCCTGTTCCAGTTTGCGCATGTTCAACGTCTTGCCCTAAAGGTCGCTCGTTGGGCGTACAGACGAAACAGTGGGAAAATGAGGAGGATGGATGCGCCTAGCGAGAATAGTGTCAGCGACATGTTCCAGCTCAGCGGCCGATACCAAAATTCAACAACGTAACGGCCAGCGCGTTCAATGCTGACACCGCGGAACACGCCGTCAACTCGATATAGGCTTTGCTCAGTGCCGTCGAGACTGGCGTGCCACCCTGGGAAGTAGAGATCGCTGAGAACAAGCATTCCCGAACAATGTGCAGCTACCACGGCTTTGACCGAATTGGGGTAGACGGTAAACTCCTCAACATCCAGCTTTTTCTCGGCGCAATCGGTGCTGCTAGGCAGGTCCCGCTCAACTACGGCCGTGTCCGACAGATTCACGAGACGGGCGAGTGAATCCCATGCCTGCGCTTGATCTTCAACGTTCTTGATGTTCGTCGCCAAAAACAGACGAAGATTTGCGCTTGGATTCTCCAAGATGGAAGTACCCGTTGCCTCATCGGAGAAGGTCTTATGGAGCCGCCCAGGTTCGTCCCTTTCAACAGGGCGTTGGGTCGTCACGTATTTGACGCCCGCCAGTGAAAAGAAGCGGAGGTTTCGATAAAGTTCATCTATTGCCGACATGTTCGGGACCACACCTACATTGGCAGCATACCAGTTCGGAATGTGGAGGCCGCGGTCCATGAACCGTTGGAAGAACTCCCGGAAAACGTTGGGCACGGTCGGGACGATCCAGCTTAGCCCGGGAAGCCCAAAGCCGGTTTGCGTGTTCGGCATTGGCGCCGCGTCCAACGCGAAATGGCGGTACAGTCCATTCTGCTGAAGCTCGACCAGTTTCTCAAGGTATGGCGGCCGTGTCAGTGCGTCATAGCGCCGAGGTGGTCCGTAATCTGTTATTTTGGCAAAGACGATCATTGGCAGCGCGATCGCAAGGAATGCGGCGGTTGCGGCGACTACTGTGTTGAATTGTTGAGTGAGGCGAGAGGCAGCAACAAAGAGCGCAAAGACGAGGACGTAAATTGCAGAAATGCAAAGCTGCAAGCCCCAGGAAAATCCACTGGTGTTGTAAGCGACCGCTGGCAACGCCAAGCTGAGTCCAGCTACCATCATGAAGCGCCATCCGGCGCCATAGCGATCGTGAAGCTCGGTCAGCAAGATTGGTGGCAAGACGGCCCAAATCAGAGCAACGACTAGCGCACTAACTGCTTCTCCATAGGTCGGTACGTGCGAGGAGAGTATCTGGCATAAGAGCTCGAAGGCCAGCCCAGCGACGAGAAAGCAATGGAGAATTAAGACCCGCCGCAGATTCACTGTCGCGCGCTGGACTGCTGCCAGCCCTATGGCGGCGAGAACTGCCACAGCGAATGTCATGAGGAACGCGCCATAGCGAGGCCATATAATCTCTTTGAGGACGGGTAATTGTGCCAAGAACTGGAGCGGAGGAAATCCGTAGATCTTGAGAGCTACGAACAAGAACAGTCCGAGGAAGAACCAAGCGTACCGCGATTTGCCAGCGAGTAATCCGGCAAGCACGAAAAAGATTACGGAGGAGGGCAACCAGCCAACCGACGCGTATTCGCTTCCAGCCAGGTCGAGAAAGGAGTGCTGGTGTATTCCCCCAAACAAGGCCGGGAAGATGAAGTTGCCGAAGCCATGTACATTGACCGACAATTCGCCTGCCGAAAAAGACCAGGTCTGATGAGGTTGATAGGATAGTTGAAACGTCTCCAAGAACGTGAGCCAAACCGGAGCCGCTAAAGCGAGTCCCAGAGCTGCTCCAATGCACAGGTCGGCGAGAGTTCTTACAGGGCGGGCCGACCGCGAGACTGAAAATAAGCCATAGGCGCAAACCGCTAAGAGACTTGGAATGAAAGCTTCGGGATGGCCAGCACTCACCGTGCAGAATACGCCAACCGATATGGTCGCATACTTCCATCTCCAATCCGGCTCAGTTGTCGTCCGTTCAACTGCGTAGAGCAGGAATGGAAACCAGGCTGCTACTCCGGTGATTTCTCTCAAGCCAAGCCAGCCGGAAAACCAACCCGAGCACAGAATGACAAGTCCGCCGAACGCGGCTGAGAGCGGATCGAGTCCGATGCGCAAGAGGAAGAGCACAAGAAATACGGCTGCGAGCCACCAGTTTAGAAACAGCACGAAGTCGCCGAAGCGCGGCGGCACGACTGCGTGCAGCCAATTGGGCGGATAGAGGACGGCCGACAGACCATTTCCGAGGTGCGGCATTCCGAAGCCGAGGTAGGGATCCCAAAGGGGGATGATCCCTTGGCGCAGTGATCGTCCAAGAAACTGATCGTAATTGTAGGAAGCGTTGAAGGCGCCTCCTATGTCGTTCTCTACCGTGTCGAGGGGCACGCGTTTCAGATAACCAAAAGGGACCATCGGCCCAAGAAGGCCTGACGTGCTTAGGGTTGGCGCCAAGGGTACCCGCGTGCGCCCACCGAAGAAGACGAGCGCATTAAGTGACACCATGGTAAGGACCAAGCCGATTATGAGCTTGACCCTGCCGATCTTCGGTAGTTTTGGCGAAATAGGGATGGTAGCGGTATAATTCGCTGGTTGCCAAGCAACCTTCCCTTTCGCCGCGTGGATGCCCCCACCTGCGGCCATGAAATGCCCCAACCGAAACGTGCAGAAATAAATCGAAACAACTGATAATCAGGAAAAAGTTGCATGTAAAGGGATCTCGCTCAAAGCGAGCGATTTCCTAATGCAAATCAGATCTCGCATCGCAGCAAGAGGGTGAGCGCCTTTGAGCCTTCGATCCGCCGTGCCCCAGGAGCGCACCCGCAACGACATTCCATGGGACTCGCGCCGATACTAGGGATGCTTGCTTACATCATCTGAGCAGCCCGCTGGCCCGCCACGGACTCGGATGCAGCTCGTAGCTCGTAGGATGGGTAGAGCACTTGCGAAACCCATCAGGCTTGTCGTTCGACACTTCGATGGGTTTCGCTTCGCTCTACCCATCCTACGAGCTGCTGGGCATCCGCCAGTTCGGGTGCGGCGAGGATACGACAGCCAAGCGGCCGGCCGCAGAGAAGGCCATGGGTGAGTAGCCTTTCCAGTGGGTCGCTCACCTGACTAGTTGCATTGCGGATGCGTCGTCGGCGCTTCCCGTGCCTCCGTGGGCTGCACGGCTCTCGCAGCTTCGTGATCACGCCGATACGTTCGAGCAAGGCTCATCGTAGTAGAATGACCCCGCCTCGAAGAGGAGCCCGGCCATGAAGAAGATCGTGATTGCGACGACCTTTGCTGCCGTTACTCTTACCGCCTATCCGGCGGCCGCATGCGATTGGAACCGTCAGGCAAGCGCTAAAGATCCCGTTGTCGCCGCCACCGCGCCTTCCACAACTGTTGGACAGGCCTCACAAGGCGCTGCGGCCCAGCCCACGGGTGTTGCTTCCGATGAGGGCACTCGCAAGCCCGTCCAAGAATCGGCGCCGGTTGTTTTGGTCACTGACCGCCACTAGGCGCGCCCGCGATCCTCTCGACGACCGTGCGTGAAGTTAGTTCTGGAGCCGGACGTCGGACGACGTCACGCGAGCATTTCCCCTCGCGCCGATCTCGCAGGCTCGGGCCTGGCGTATCAGTCGCTCTCTCTCCGCGCTCGAGGCCACCGAGTGCGCGCGCAGGCGCACCTCCGCGGCCTGCTCGAGGAGCCGCTTTCGTTCAGCAGCGAAGTCCGGAGTTTGCATCCTAGTCCCCCGTCGACTTTCCGAATCACGGATCAGGATAGTAGACATGGGCACCCACTGCCGTCGCCCCTCGGCCACACTCAGCACATTACGTCCGCTTATCAACAGCGCCGCTTGGCGGCGCCAGCCCGTGCGCGCCGCCGCCTGTGCGTTGGACAGACATTGCCTCACCACCCAACCCAGTGAGCCAAATTGAGCCTCAACCTATTGAAGTTACTGGGGTCGGAAAATGAGCTGGCGATCCCGGCAGGACTCGAACCTGCAACCCGCGGAGTAGAAATCCGCTACTCTGTCCAGTTGAGCTACGGGACCGTCTGGACGGCCCCGAAGGTGGGGCCCGGCGACGTCTTAGCATGCCAAATATGAAAAATCCGCACGTCCGCCAAGTCCGAAGTGAAGTCCGGATCGAACCGTTTTCCCCCGTCGCGCGACAAAGCGAAGCGATGGACTCTTTTCGTCCCGTTCTGCCCAGCGACGCTCCAGACGTTGCACTTGCGTTGGGGACTTAAGTCCACCAGCTAATCTTGTCCGGTGCTGCCACAGGCTGAGGCGGCGCCAGGGGCGGCACTTCGGAGGCCCACTCGGGCTTGCTTGCCAATGGCGCATGCGACGTTTTGCTATTCTGGTTCCATCGCCTTGAGTCTGTCACCTTTCCGCGCATTTCATCGCCTACGCGGCGCTTGTCCGCGCTCCCGGGAGTCCATCATGATCGGTTTTGTTCGCGCCGTCACAATCTGCGCAGCGCTGGCGCTCGGCCTGGTATCGGCGCAGGCCGCCGACAAGGCCTTCAAGCGCGACGATCTTGCGGACGCTGCGATCAAGCTGGAAGCCCAGATCAAGAGCGAGGCGGGGCCGGTCGCCAAGACCAACGCGACCCTGCGCACCGACGCGGATGCCGCCTTCAGGCGCAACGATGTCCGCAGCGGCCTTTCCGTTCTCGGCCAGATCGCCGCCACCACGCCTGAGGATGCCGGCAACTGGCTGCGCCTTGCGCGCGTCATCTTCCCGATCACCCCAAAGAGCTCGAGCGAGCAGACTTTCCTGCTCGAGCGCGCCTCGACCGCCGCCTACATCGCCTACATGCGCGCCGGCAATCCGGGCGAGGAGGCGGATGCGCTCGCAGTGCTCGGCAGGTCGCTCTCCGAGCGGCATTTGTTCCGGCCGGCGCTGGATGCGCTGCGGCTGTCGCTCGACATGCGGGAGGTCGCCGACATCAGAGGCCAATATGAGAAGCTGCGGGACGAGCATGGCTTCCGGCTGCTCGACTACACCGTCGATTCCGACTCGGCGAGCCCGCGCGCCTGCTTCCAGTTCTCCGAGGAACTCGCCAAGCGCACCGACTTCGCGCCGTTCCTGGCGCTCGCAGGCACCGACAAGCCGGCGCTGTCGGCCGAGGGCAAGCAGCTCTGCGTCGACGGCCTGAAGCATGGCGAGCGCTACAACATCAACTTACGCGCCGGCCTGCCGTCGACCGTGAAGGAGGGGCTGCCGAAATCGGCCGAGTTCAACATCTATGTGCGCGACCGCAAGCCGTTCGTGCGCTTCAACAGCCGCGCCTACGTGTTGCCGCGGACAGGCCAGCGCGGCATTCCCGTGGTCAGCGTCAATACGCCGGCGGTCAATATCAACGTGTTCCGGATTGGCGATCGCAACCTGATCAGCACGGTTGTCGACAGCGACTTCCAGAAGACGCTCTCCCGTTATCAACTCTCTAATCTGGGCGACGAGCGCGGCGTCAAGGTCTGGTCCGGCGAGCTCGCGACCGCGATGACGCTGAACCAGGACGTCACCACGGCGTTCCCGGTCGACCAGGCACTCGGTGATCTCCAGCCCGGTGTGTACGTGATGACGGCCGCGGCCAAGGGGCCGGGCAGCGACGACGATTCCCAGCTCGCGACGCAATGGTTCATCGTCTCGGATCTCGGCGTCACAGCCTATTCCGGCAATGACGGCATCCATGTCTTCGTGAACTCGCTGGCCTCGACCGATCCGGTCGGCAAGGCCGAGGTGCGTCTGGTCGCCCGCAACAACGAGATTCTGGCGACCCGCAAGACCGACGATGCCGGCCATGTGCTGTTCGAAGCGGGGCTGGCGCGCGGCGAGGGCGGGCTGTCGCCGGCGCTGCTCACCGTCAGCGGCGAGAAAACCGACTATGCCTTCCTGAGCCTGAAGACCAGCGCCTTTGATCTCACCGATCGCGGCGTTGCCGGACGCGAGGTTCCGGCCGGCGCCGACGCCTTCGTCTATGCCGAGCGCGGTGTCTACCGCTCCAACGAGACCGTGTACCTGACCGCGCTCCTGCGCAACGGGCAGGGCAATGCCGTGACCGGCGGGCCGCTGACGCTGGTGATCGAGCGTCCCGATGGCGTCGAATTCCGCCGCGCCGTGCTGTCCGACCAGGGCGCCGGCGGCCGCACGCTCTCCGTGCCGCTCAACTCGGCGGTCCCGACCGGGACCTGGCGGGTGCGCGCCTTCACCGACCCGAAGGGCTCATCGGTCGGCGAGACGACTTTCATGGTCGAGGATTACGTCCCCGACAGGATCGAGTTCGACCTCTCGTCCAAGGACAAGCTGATCAAGGCGAATGCTCCGGTCGAACTGAAGGTCGACGGACATTTTCTCTATGGCGCGCCGGCCTCGGGCCTCCAGCTCGAAGGCGACATGCTGGTGGCACCCGCCGCCGAGCGGCCGGGCTTTGCCGGCTACCAGTTCGGCGTCGCCGACGAGGAGACGACCAGCAACGAGCGCACCCCGCTGGAAAACCTCCCCGAGGCCGATGCCAATGGCGTCGCGACCTTCCCGGTCACGTTGGACAAGCAGCCGGCCTCGACGCGGCCGCAAGAGGCGCAGATCTTCGTCCGCATGGCGGAGACGGGCGGCCGCGCCGTCGAGCGCAAGCTCGTGCTGCCGGTCGCACCCGCGGCCGCGATGCTCGGCGTCAAGCCGCTGTTCGGCGACAGGAACGTTGCCGAAGGCGACAAGGCCGAGTTTGACGTCGTGTTCGTCTCGCCCGACGGCAAGACGCTGCAGCGCGACGGTCTGCGCTACGAGCTCCTCAAGATGGAGTCGCGCTACCAGTGGTACCGCCAGAACAATTACTGGGAGTACGAGCCGGTCAAGTCGACCTCGCGCGTCGCTGACGGCGATCTCACCATTGCCGCCGACAGGCCTTCGCGCATTTCGCTGAACCCTCGGCCGGGCCGCTACCGGCTGGACGTGAAGTCGAACGACGCGGACGGTCCGGTGACGTCGGTGCAGTTCGATGTCGGCTGGTATTCGGACGGCAGCGCCGACACGCCCGACCTTCTGGAGACCTCGATCGACAAGCCGCAATACGCCTCCGGCGATACCATGACGGTGTCGGTCAACGTGCGCAGCGCCGGCAAGCTCACCATCAACGTGCTGGGCGATCGCCTGCTGACCACGCAGACCGTCGACGTCAAGGAAGGTACCGCGCAGCTCAAGATCCCCGTCGCTAGCGACTGGGGCACCGGCGCCTACGTGGTGGCAACGCTCCGTCGTCCGCTCGATGCGGCTGCCCAGCGCATGCCGGGCCGGGCGATCGGCCTCAAATGGTTCGGCATCGACAAGCAGACGCGCACGCTGGCCGTGAAGCTGACGCCGCCGGCGCTGATCCGGCCGAATGCGATGCTGAAGATCCCGGTCAAGCTCGACGGGCTCAACCCGGGCGAGGATGCCAAGATCGTCATCGCGGCGGTCGACGTCGGCATTCTCAACCTCACCAACTACAAGCCGCCGGCGCCGGATGACTACTATCTCGGCCAGCGCCGCCTGACCGCCGAGATCCGCGATCTCTACGGCCAGCTCATCGACGGCATGCAGGGCACGCGCGGCCAGATCAAGTCCGGCGGCGACGCGGGCGCTGCCGAGCTCCAGGGCTCGCCGCCCACGCAAAAGCCGCTCGCGCTCTATTCGGGCATCGTCACGGTCGCCGCCGACGGCACCGCCGAAGTGAGCTTCGACATCCCGGAGTTCGCCGGCACCGCGCGCGTCATGGCGGTGGCGTGGACTGCGACCAAGCTTGGCCGCGCCAACACCGATGTCGTGATCCGCGATCCCGTGGTGCTGACGGCGACCCTGCCGCGCTTCCTGCTCAATGGCGATCACGGCACGGTCAATCTCGAGATCGACAATGTCGAAGGCCAGGCCGGCGACTACACGATCAACGTGAAGACCAGCGGTCCGGTGAAGATGACCGGCAGTCCCGCGACCACGGTCAAGCTCGCCGCCAAGCAGCGCAACTCGTTCTCGCTCGCGCTCGATGCGACCGCGGCGGGGCAGGCGACGCTCGATGTCGACATCAAGGGCCCGAACGGCCTTGCGCTCGCGCGGCACTACGCGCTCGACGTCAAGGCGGCGACGCAGGTGCTGGCGCGCCGCTCGATCCGGACGCTGGCGAAGGGCGAGAGCCTGACGCTGACCTCCGACATGTTCTCCGACCTCGTGCCGGGTACGGGCAGCGTCTCGGTCTCTGCGAGCCTGTCGACCGCGCTCGACGCCGCGACGATCCTCAAGGCGCTCGATCGCTATCCCTATGGCTGCTCGGAACAGATCACGAGCCGCGCCATGCCGCTGCTCTACGTCAACGAGCTCGCGGCCGGTGCCCATCTTGCGATGGACACCGAAGTCGACCAGCGCATCCGCGACGCGATCGAGCGATTGCTCGCGCGACAGGGCTCGAACGGCTCGTTCGGGCTGTGGTCGGCTGGCGGTGACGACGCCTGGCTCGATGCCTATGTGACGGACTTCCTCAGCCGCGCCCGTGAAAAAGGCTTTGTGGTGCCGGACGTGCTGTTCAAGAACGCGCTCGACCGCATCCGCAACTCCGTCGTCAACGCCAGCGAGCCGGAGAAGGACGGTGGCCGCGATCTCGCCTATGGCCTCTACGTGCTTGCGCGCAACGGAGCAGCTCCGATCGGTGATCTCCGCTATCTCGCCGATACCAAGCTGAACAATCTGGCGACGCCGATCGCCAAATCGCAGCTTGCGGCAGCGCTCGCACTAGTCGGCGACCGCAACCGCGCGGAGCGGGTCTATGGCGCAGCACTCGATAGCCTCGCGCCAAAGCCCGTGCTGGAGTTCGGCCGCACCGATTACGGCTCGCAGCTCCGCGATGCCGCAGCACTCGTCTCGCTCGCCGGTGAAGGCAACGCGCCGAAGGCGACGCTGACGCAAGCGGTGTCCCGTGTCGAGACCGCGCGCGGACTGACGCCTTACACCTCGACGCAGGAGAATGCGTGGCTGGTGCTGGCGGCGCGGGCGCTGGCGAAGGAAAACCTGTCGCTCGACGTCGACGGCCAGCCGGTCAAGACCGCACTGTACCGCAGCTACAAAGCGGTGACGCTGGAGGGCAAGCCGCTGAAGATCACCAACACCGGCGATGCTCCGATACAGGCCGTGGTCTCGGTCTCGGGCTCGCCGGTCACGCCGGAGCCTGCGGTGGCAGCCGGCTTCAAGATCGAGCGCAACTACTTCACGCTCGACGGCAAGCCCGCCGACATCAGCAAGGTCAAGCAGAACGATCGCTTCGCCGTGGTGCTGAAGATCACCGAGGCCAAGCCTGAATACGGGCACATCATGGTGTCGGACTATCTGCCGGCGGGTCTGGAGATCGACAATCCAAAGCTGGTCTCGTCGGGCGACAGCGGCACGCTGGACTGGATCGAGGATGGCGTGGAGCCGGAGGATACGGAGTTCCGCGACGACCGCTTCACCGCAGCCGTCGACCGCGCCTCCGACGCCAAGTCGGTCTTCACCGTCGCCTATGTCGTGCGCGCGGTCTCGCCCGGCAAATACGTGCTGCCGCAGGCCTATGTCGAGGACATGTACAATCCCTCGCGCTACGGCCGTTCGGGGACCGGGTCGGTTGAGGTGCGAGCGGCGAAGTGAGTGATGGTGAGATGAGCGAAGGCGCTAATAGCTCTCGTCATTCCGGGGCGGCTCGAAGAGCCGAACCCGCAATCTCGAGATTCCGGGTCTGGTCCTTCGGACCATCCCGGAATGACAGCAGAGGGGCGGGGCGCCGCGTTCCTCGTCTCCTCTCAGCGCTTGCGCTCGCCTTCATCCTCACCATCTGCGCCTTCGTCGCCTGGGCCATCTCCCTCGGTCCACCACCGCTCGACGAGGCGCGTGCAGTCTCCACGACCATCGTCGACCGCAACGGAAAACTCCTGCGCGCCTATGCGATGGCCGACGGGCGCTGGCGGTTGCCGGTCGAGACCAAGGCGAACGTCGATCCGACTTATGTGAAGCTGCTGCTCGCCTATGAAGACCAGCGTTTCTACGCGCATGACGGCGTCGATCCGCTCGCGCTCGGGCGCGCCGCGATCCAGCTTGCGACGCGCGGCCATATCGTTTCGGGCGGCTCGACCATCACGATGCAGCTCGCGCGGCTGATGGAGCCGCGGCGGCAGCGCTCGCTCCATGCGAAGCTGCGGCAGATCGTGCGCGCGATCGAGCTGGAACGTAGCTTGAGCAAGGACCAGATCCTCGATCTCTATCTCGCGCTGGCGCCCTATGGCGGCAACCTCGAGGGCATTCGTGCAGCCTCGATCGCCTATCTCGGCAAGGAGCCGAAGCGGCTGTCGCTCGCGGAAGCCGCGCTTCTGGTCGCGTTGCCGCAATCGCCGGAGACGCGCAGGCTCGACCGTTATCCCGAGGCGGCGCGCATCGCGCGCGACCGCGTGCTCGACCGCATGGTCGAGGAGCATCAGATCAGCGCTGATGATGCCAAGCAGGCGAAGGCAGTCCCCGTGCCGAAGCTGCGCAAGCCGATGCCGATCCTAGCGCCGCATGCGTCCGATACCGCGCTTTCAACCGTCAAGGATACGCCGGTCATCAAGCTGACGCTGGACGCCAATCTCCAGAAGGTGCTGGAGCCGCTCGCGCGCGACCGCGCTATCGCGCTGGGTGCGAACATCTCGGTTGGCATCATCGTCGTCGACAATGAGAGCGGCGACGTGCTGGCGCGCGTCGGCTCCGCCGATTATTTCGACGACAGCCGGGCAGGGCAGGTCGACATGACCCGCGCGCTGCGCTCGCCGGGCTCGACGCTGAAACCGTTCATCTATGGCCTCGCTTTCGAGGACGGCTTCGTCCACCCCGACAGCCTGATCGACGATCGCCCAGTCCGCTTCGGCTCCTACGCGCCGGAGAATTTCGACATGACGTTCCAGGGCACGGTGCCGGTGAAGAAGGCGCTGCAGATGTCGTTGAACGTACCGGCGATCGTGCTGCTCGACCGTGTCGGCTCCAGCCGCCTGGCCTCGCGGCTGCGGCAGGCCGGCGGCAATCTGGTGCTCCCCAAGGACGAAGCGCCGGGTCTCGCCATGGGTCTCGGCGGTGTCGGCGTCACGCTTCAGGATCTTGCGCAACTCTATGCGGGCCTCGCCAGGCTTGGAACCACGCGCCCGCTGCGCGAAATCATGACCGACAGGGACGCGCGCGAGCCGCTGCGGCTGCTCGACCAGGTCGCAGCCTGGCAGGTCGGCAACGTGCTCCTCGGTACGCCGCCCCCCGAAAACGCCGCCCACAACCGCATCGCCTTCAAGACCGGGACCTCCTACGGCTATCGCGATGCCTGGTCGGTCGGCTTTGACGGCCGCATGACCATCGCCGTCTGGGTCGGTCGTCCCGACGGCGCGCCGGTTCCCGGCCTGATCGGCCGCGCGGCGGCGGCGCCCATCCTGTTCGACGCTTTCGCCCGGAGCGGCAAACTGCCGGTTCCGCTGCCCAAGCCGCCGAAGGGAACCCTCCTCGCGAGCAACGCCAAGCTGCCGTTACCCCTGAGGCGGTTCCGCCCCGTTGGGGAACTCGTCCGCACCGGCGGCGAGCAGGCGCCCCACATTCAGTTTCCCCTGAATGGCTCCCGGATCGACGTCGACCGCTCGGCGGGTGCCGAGGCTGCCACCATGCCCGTGAAAGTCGCCGGCGGCGTCCTGCCCATGACTGTACTGGTCAATGGCACCGCGCTCGGCGAGATCGACGGACGGCGCCAGCGGCTGATCGATCCGCCCGGGCCGGGCTTCGCGCGGCTGACCGTAATCGACGCCACGGGCGCCGCCGACACAGTTGTCATTCGAATTCAATGATCCCGGCTTAAGCGGTTGTCGGGGCGGCGGTTTCAGCGTATGCGGAACCAATGGTCGAGACCTATGCCCGCCCCAGTTTCGGAGAGCCGCGCGAGCCGAAAACCCCCGTAAATCCGGGCAGCCGGTTCGTGCGCGTGATCGACGCCGTCACCGGCAGCCACGCCCGCGCAATCGGCTTCCTGCTGATCTGTGCGCTGCTTCTGCTGTTGCCCGGCTTCTTCACGATTCCGCCGGTCGATCGCGACGAGGCGCGTTTTGCGCAGGCAACCAAGCAGATGGTCGAGACCGGCGATTATGTCGACATCCGCTTCCAGGACGACGTCCGCTACAAGAAGCCGGTCGGCATCTATTGGCTGCAATCGGCTGCCGTTCACACCGCGTCCGCGCTCGGCCTGCCGCGCGCCCAATTGCGCATCTGGGTCTACCGGGTGCCGTCGCTGGTCGGCGCGATCGGCGCGGTGCTGATGACCTATTGGACCGCACTCGGCTTCGTCACGCGCCGCGCCGCCGTGCTTGCGGCGCTGATGATGTGCGCATCCGTCCTGCTCGGCGTCGAGGCACGGCTTGCCAAGACCGATGCGGTGCTGCTCTTCACCGTGGTTGCGGCCATGGGCGCGATGGGGCGGATTTATCTCGCCTGGCAGCGCGGCGAGGACGAGGCGCATCCGCCGTGGAGCTATCCCGCGATCTTCTGGACCGCGATCGCCGTCGGCATCCTGATCAAGGGGCCGCTGATCCTGATGTTCGCAGCGCTCACCATCATCGTGCTGGCGATCCAGGACCGCGACGCATCCTGGCTGTGGCGGCTGCGCCCGCTCTGGGGCCTGATGTGGGTGCTGGTGCTGGTGCTCCCCTGGTTCATCGCGATCTTCTGGCGCGCGGGCGATGTCTTCTTCGCCGATTCCGTCGGCGGCGACATGCTGAGCAAGCTCGGCGCCCAGGAATCCCACGGCGCGCCGCCCGGACTCTATCTGGTCCTGTTCTGGATCACCTTCTGGCCTGGCGCGCCGCTGGCGGCGATGGCGGCGCCGGCGGTGTGGCGGGCACGGCGCGAGCCCGGCGCGCAATATCTGCTGGCGTGGCTGATCCCGTCCTGGATCGTGTTCGAGGCTGTGCTGACCAAGCTGCCGCATTACGTGCTGCCGCTCTATCCTGCGATCGCGATCCTCACGGCCGGTGCCGTGGAGCGTCGCGTGCTGTCGCGCTCCTGGCTGATGCGCGGCTCGGCCTGGTGGTTCGCGATCCCTGCGCTCGGCTCGATCATGGCGGTCGTCGGCGCGGTCATGCTGACGCGCCAGCCGGCTTTCGCCGCCTGGCCGTTCATCGCGGCGTCGCTGATCTTCGGCCTGTTCGCCTGGTGGCTCTACGACAACAACCGCGCCGAACGCTCGCTGCTCAATGCGCTGGTTGCGGCGCTGATGCTGGCGGTCGTGGTCTGGGGCCTGGTCCTGCCGTCGCTGACGCCGCTGTTTCCGAGCGTCGAGATCGCGCGCGAATTGCGCAATGTGCGCTGCGTCGGCCCGAAGGCGGCCGCCGCCGGCTATCACGAGCCGAGCCTCGTTTTCCTGACGGGGACGTCGACGCTGCTGACCGACGGCTCGGGTGCTGCCGACTTCCTGAAGCAGGGGAGCTGCCGCTTTGCGTTCATTGAGCAGCGTTCGGAGCGCAGCTTCGTCCAGCGCGCCGAGGCGATCGGGCTGCGCTACCGCGTCGGCTCGCGCATCGACGGCTACAATTTCTCGCAAGGGCGGGCGATCTCGATCGCGATCTTCCGCTCGGAGGGGTCCGAGTAAGATGCCGGCCGACGTTGCACATCGCCCCGGCTATGGCGGGCAACTGCTCGTGGTTTCCGGCCGCGCGCTGGCGCAGCTCCTCCGCACGCCCTCGCATTCGCGGCGCGCGGAGGCGGCGCGCCGGCTGGCGCTGCATTCGCTGTGGCTGAGTGCTGCGGGCGCGGCCCTCATCATCGCGCTGATGCTCGCGTTTGACATGAGCGAGATCCAGATGATGCCCGCGCGCGGCACGCCCGGCCTGTGGCCGATCAAGATCCTCACCGATTTCGGCAAGGACGAGTATGTGCTGACGGCGCTCGCCGCCGCGCTCGTGACCGTGGCCCTGGTCGCGGCAGGCAGGCACGGCACCTCGCGGGCGCTGCTGCTCGGCTTCGGCACGCGGTTGCAGTTCATCTTCTTTTCCGTGCTCTTCTCGGTGCTGGTCGGCGAGATCCTGAAATTCGTCATCGGCCGCGGCCGGCCCTTCGTCGGCGGCAAGGCCAACGCCTTCAATTTCATTCCCTTCAATGGAACGGAAGCTCATGCCAGCCTTCCTTCCGGCCATGCGATCACCGCGTTCGCGCTGGCGTTTGCGGTCAGCGCGCTCTGGCCGCGCCTGCGCGTGTTCATGTTCACCTATGCCATCGTCATCTTGCTGACGCGGCTGGTGCTGCTCGCCCATCATCCGAGTGACGTCGTGGCCGGCGCCCTGATCGGCATCGTCGGCGCCATGGCGGTACGCTACTGGTTTGCGGCGCGCCGGCTCGGCTTCGCCATCCGCAGCGACGGGGCGATCGTGGCGCTTCCGGGGCCGGTGTTCGCCCGCCTCAAAAGGGTTGCCCACGGGGCATCCGCCCCATAAAAGCGGCTGCCTGCCGCCCGGACCGGTTCCCGCCGCGGGTCAATTCCAACCACGAGCCTCGATTTGTCGTTCCAGCCCTCGGTTTCCATCGTCGTCCCCGTGCGCAATGAGGCGGACAATATCGCGCCTCTGATCGAGGAGATCGGCGCTGCGCTCGATGGCCGCTGGGCCTACGAGATCGTCTACGTCAATGACGGCTCGACTGATGCGACCGGCGAGCGCCTGTCGGCCATCATGAAGCAGCGGGGCAATCTGCGTCAGCTCCGCCATGCGAAGTCGACCGGGCAGTCGGCGGCCGTGCGCAGCGGCGTGCGGGCGGCACGCGGCGCGATCGTGGCCACGCTCGACGGCGACGGCCAGAACAATCCATCCTTCCTGCCGGACCTGATCGCGGCGGTCGAGAAAAGCGAGCGCGTCGGTCTCGTCGCCGGCCAGCGGGTCGGGCGCAAGGATACCGGCTTCAAGAAGTTGCAGTCGCGCATCGCCAACGGCGTGCGCGGCACGATCCTGAAGGACGGCACGCGCGACACCGGATGCGGCCTGAAGGCCTTCCGCCGCGAAGTGTTTCTGATGCTGCCTTATTTCGACGGGCTGCATCGCTTCCTGCCGGCGCTGGTGCGCCGGGAGGGTTTCGAGATCGCCTATGTCGACGTGATCGACCGGCCGCGCCGCGCCGGCGTGTCAAACTACGGTTTCTTCGACCGGCTATGGATCGGGATCATGGATCTCGCCGGCGTGTGGTGGCTGATCCGCCGTAAGAAGCCGACACCAGATGTGACTGAGGTGAAGGCATGATCATCCAATATGGCCAGGCGCTGAGCAACTATCTCTACGACGTCTTCGTCGCCAAGTTCGATTTCTGGCTGGCATTCGGCCTGGTCGCGCAGCTGTTCTTCACGGCGCGCTTTCTGGTGCAGTGGATCGCGAGCGAGCGCGCCGGAAACAGCGTGGTGCCGATGGCCTTCTGGTTCTGCTCCATGGGCGGCGGGCTGATGACGCTGGTCTATGGCGTCGTGAAGCGCGAGCCGGTCATCATCCTCGGACAGGCGCTCGCGACGATCATCTACATCCGCAACATCATGCTGATCGTGAAAAACCGCGGCCGCGCCTCGAAGACGCTGGATCGCTGATCGGGGTTCGGACTGGGGATTTCGTGGCCCGTCCGACAAAGATGTCGAAAACAACCCCATGCAAAGTAGATCGGCGATCGCCGGTCGTAAGCCTTAAGCATCTGGTAGATAAGGCGTATCGAACAAACTAAAGCGCGATGAGATTGGGATGAATCGTCATCGCGCTTTAGGTTATTGCTTGAGCATGATCTTTTCGGAAAACCGCTTCGCACTTTTCCGGATCATGCTTTAGCGCAGCAGCGCGGACGCCGCGCCGGACGCGGGAAGGGCGGCCGCCTCATCAGCCTCGTTTCTGCGGTAGGGCTCGCCGGCTGCATCGAGCACGGGGTAGGCCACCGAGCAGATGTGCGAGTGGATGCGGCGCAAGTCGCGCAGCACGTCCAGATGCAGCGAGGTGGTCTCGATGGTCTCTGGGCGCCCCTCGCGCAGGCGATCGAGATGCCGCTCGACGGCGGCGAGCTCGGTGTTGCGCAGTGCGGACTTTTCGACAAGCAGCTTGCGCGCCTCGTGGGCATCGCCCGACATGAACACCCCGAAGGCGATGCGCAGCGAGTCCATCGTCCGCTTGTGGAAGGCTGCCAGCTCCTCGGCGCCCTCGGCCGAGAACTGGAAGCGGCGCTTGATCTTCTTGGTCGCGAGCTCGCTCAAATTCTTGTCGATGATGTCGCCGATATGCTCGAGATTGATGGCGAAGGAGATGATCTCCATGGCACGCCGGCCCTCGCCCTCGTCCAGGCTACCGCGCGTCAGCTTTGTCACGTAGAGCTTGATGGACTCATCGAGGCTGTCGACGATGTTGTCCATCTTCGAGACCTGGTCGACCAACGCGCGGTCGCCCGTCATCATCGCCGCCATCACCTTGCGCAACATGACCTCGACGAGATCGCCCATGCGCAGCGTTTCGCGGGCGGCATCCGCCAGCGCCAGGGAGGGGGTCTCGAGCGCGGTCTCGTCGAGATAACGCGGGCGGGCAGGATCTTCCTCCCGTACGCGATCGGGAAACAGCCAGGTCAGCAGGCGCGACAGGGTGTCGAGCAGCCCGATGAAGATCACGGCCGTTGCAATGTTGAAGGCGATATGAAAGGCGGCCGTCATCTTGGCAAGATCCGGCTGCCAGATGTGCAGCTGGTCGGCGATCGCCTGAAGGAACGGCAGGACCAGCGCGATCCCGACCACGCGATTGATCAAATTGCCGACCGGCAGACGGTAGCTGGCCGGATCGTCGCGCCGTGCGCCCTCGAACACGGGATTGATCGCGCTGCCGAGATTGGCGCCGAGAACGAGCGCCAAGGCGGCAAAGGGCGAGATGAACTGGGAATAGGCCAGCGACATGATCAGAAGCACGCTGGCGACGCTGGAATGCACCGCCCAGGTGATGATTGCGGCGATGGCGATGCAGAGCACCGGATCGCCGGTGATGGCCGACATCACGACGCGGACGCCGGGGGCGTTCTCGGCTGGCGCCAGCGTATCCAGGAGGATGTGCAGCGACAGCAGCATCAGGCCGAGGCCGATCGAGACGCGGCCGATGTCCTTGATCCGCGAGCGCGGCCCCGAGCGGAAGGCGACGAGCCCGAGCACGAACAAGACGGGAGCCACGGCCGCGATGTTGAAGGACAGCACCTGCACGATCAGCGTGGTGCCGACATTGGCACCGAGCATGATGGCCAGCGCGGCGACCAGGCTGACGAGGCCTTCCGCCGCGAACGAGCTCGTGATCAGCGCCGTCGCCGTGCTGCTCTGGAGCAGCGCGGTCAGCCCGAGCCCGGCCGCAAAGGCGCTGAAGCGATTGCTCAGCGCGCGCCCGAGCAGCCGCCGCAGGTCGGGACCGAAAGCGCGCAAAATGCCGCTGTGGACCATATGAAGGCCCCACAGCAACAGCGCCACGCCGCCCATCAAGTCGAGCAGAACCATGCTTCCCATGCTCCGCGTCCTTCGGAATTGAGTCGAAGGGTCAGGCTATTCCCAAACGATCGCGGATCAACGATTTTGTTGCAACGCGCCCGCACTAACCTTTGTTACGGCGCATTTGCTAGGCGGGATGCCCAATCTCGATGCTCAAATTGCCGCGTTGAAGGCAGCAAAGCCGCGATCGAGATCGGCCTTGAGGTCCTCGACGCTCTCGAGCCCGATGTGCAGACGCAGCGTCGGACCGCCCGGGGCCCACTTCGTTGCCGTGCGATAACTGTCGCAGTCGAAGGGGATGGCAAGGCTCTCGAAGCCGCCCCAGGAATAACCCATGCCGAACAGCTTGAGGCTATCGAGCATGGCATCGACCGCCTTCTGCGGCGCGGGCTTCAAGACGATGCTGAACAGGCCGGAGGCGCCGGTGAAGTCGCGCTTCCAGATCGCGTGTCCCGGATCGGTCTCGAGCGCGGGGTGCAGCGCGCGCGCGACCTCGGGCCGCGTGGCGAGCCAGCGCGCCATGTCCAGGCCCGAGCGATAATGCTGGGCGAGCCGCACCGACAGCGTGCGCATGCCGCGCAACGCGAGGAAGACGTCGTCGGGGCCGGCGCAGACGCCAAGCAGGCGGATAGCTTCGGTCACGAGCGGCCAGGCCCTGGCATTGGCGGAGATGGTGCCGAACATGATGTCGGAATGGCCGCCGATATATTTGGTCGCAGCCTGCATGCTGATGTCGACGCCCTGGTCGAGCGAACGATGATAGAGCGGCGTCGCCCAGGTGTTGTCGTCGATGACGAGCGCGTCGCGGCCGTGCGCGACCTCGGCGATCGCGCGAATGTCGGGCATCTCGAAGGACTGCGAGCCCGGCGCTTCCACCAGCACCGCACGCGTATTGGACTTGAACAGGGCCTCGATGCCTGCGCCGATCAACGGATCGAAATAGGTGGTCTCGACGCCGTAGCGCGCGAGCAGCCCGTTGCAGAAATTGCGCGTGGGCCGATAGGCGTTGTCGCAGACGAGCAGATGATCGCCCGCCTTCAGCACCGCGAGCAGGGTGGTGGTGATCGCAGCCAGGCCCGACGGCGCGATGCCGACGCCGGCGCAGTTGGGCCCCTCCAGCGCCATCAGCGTCTCCTGGAGCGCCTTGGTGGTGGGAGTGCCGTGGCGGCCGTACTGGAACTCGCCGCGATGGGCGTGCAGGTCCTCGGCGGTCGGATAGAGCACGGTCGAACCGTGCACGACCGGCGGATTGACAAAACCCTTCTGCGCCTTGGTGTCGCGGCCGGAGGTCACCAGCCGGGTGTCGGGATGTTGCGAGAAGGGCTTCGCGCCCGCAGAAGAATCCATGCGTGTGCTTTCAAAACTGGGATGGTCGGCGCGGAAAGTCCCCGCGCGGGACGGCGGATCGACCGCAACTGGTAATAACAGATCACAGAAGAGTCCCGTCAACCCCTTGACCCGGCTCGCCAGTCGTTCTGTGATGCGCAGGTGCTATTCTGTCGCCGCATGTTGAGGGGCTTGCCGCGACTCTTCGATCCACCGCCCGAGGGACCATGCCTGACAGCCTGGCGTCCAAAGGTTTTCGGCAGGGGATCGACGGGGTTGGCCCACAGCTTGCACGATGTTCAGCGAATGATGTTCGACGAACGTTCCCATACGCCCTTAGAGACGACCGCACGTCGCCCCCAACGCGACGCCCTTGAAAGGCTTCAGCCCATGAAACGCGTAACTCTGGTTCTCACCCTTGCTCTCGCCGCCGGCCTGTCCGCCCCGGCCGCCCATGCGCAAACGCTCAAGACCATCAAGGACAGGGGCATGGTGTCCTGCGGCGTCAGCCAGGGCCTGCCGGGCTTCTCGTCGCCGGACGACAAGGGCAACTGGACCGGGCTCGACGTCGACCTCTGCCGCGCGGTCGCGGCGGCCATCTTCAACGATGCGACGAAAGTCAAATACGTGCCGACGTCCGCCAAGGACCGTTTCACCGCGCTGCAGTCCGGCGAGATCGACATGCTCTCGCGCAACACCACCTGGACGATCTCGCGCGATACCTCGCTCGGCGCCAATTTCGCCGGCGTGAACTACTATGACGGCCAAGGCTTCATGGTGAAGAAGTCGCTCAAGGTGAATTCGGCGCTGGAACTCAACAGCGCCTCGGTCTGCGTCCAGACCGGTACCACCACCGAGCAGAACCTCGCCGACTACTTCAAGGCCAACAACATGAAGTACGAGGTGATCGCGTTCGCCACCAACGACGAGACGGTCAAGGCCTATGAATCCGGGCGCTGCGACGTCTTCACCACGGACCAGTCGGGCCTCTACGCCAATCGCCTGAAGTTGGCCAATCCCAACGACCACATGGTGCTCCCGGAAATCATCTCCAAGGAGCCGCTTGGCCCGATGGTGCGCCACGGCGATGATCAGTGGTTCGACATCGTGAAATGGACCCTGTTTGCGATGGTCACGGCCGAAGAACTCGGCATCACCTCCAAGAACGTCGACGAGAAGGCGAAGTCGGACAATCCGGAATTGAAGCGAGTGCTCGGCACCGACGGCAATTTCGGCGAACAGCTCGGCCTGACCAAGGACTGGGTGGTCCGGGTCGTGAAGCTGGTCGGCAATTACGGCGAGGTGTTCGACCGCAACGTCGGCGCTGGCTCGCCGCTCGGCATCGCCCGCGGCCTCAACAGTCTCTGGAACAAGGGCGGTCTCCAGTACGCGCCGCCGATCCGCTGATTGATCAAGCCCACGGTTTGCGGCGATGAGCACCGAGGCCCGTAAACCACCACCGCAGATCGCGCTGAAGCTGAGGCGCGCTCTCGGTGGTAAGGCTGGCTGGAACGGCGTCGCCGTCCAGCTCGCCTTCGCCGCGATCCTGGGCTGGATGGCCTATGAGATCATCTCCAATGCCCGCGCCAACCTAGAAAACCAGCACATTGCTGCCGGTTTCGGATTCCTGAGGAACAATGCGGGCTTCGACGTCAATCAGACCCTGATCCCCTACACCGGCTCGGACACGTTCTTGCGTGTGTTCGTGGTCGGACTCCTGAACACGCTGGTGGTCTCGGTGGTGGGCATCGTCTTCGCCACCGTGATCGGCTTCGTCATCGCGCTGTGCCGGCTCTCGCCCAACTGGCTGTTATCGCGCGTCGGCGAGATCTATGTCGAGATCATCCGCAACCTGCCGCTCTTGTTCCAGCTTCTGTTCTGGTATCTCGCGGTGCTCGCGGCCTTGCCCAATCCGCGGCAGAGCATCTCGCTCCTGGGCATCGCCTTCATCAGCAATCGCGGACTGGTCATTCCCAGCCCGATCGGCGAGAGCGGATTTGCGCCATTCATGGCGGTGCTTGGGCTCGGCATCGTTGCGTCGCTTGCGCTGCGCTTTTATGCGCGACGTGCGCTGTATCAATACGGCCACATGATCCGCATCTGGCCCTACGTGCTGGGCCTCCTGTTCGGGCTTCCGCTCCTCACCACGCTGGTGTTTGGTCTGCCCTTCACTTTCGAGCTGCCGCAACTCAAGGGCTTCAACTTTGCCGGCGGCTCGCGGATCATCCCGGAATTCGTGGCGCTGTCGGTGGCGCTGTCGACCTATACGGCCGCCTTCATCGCCGAGATCGTGCGCGCCGGAATCCTGTCCGTGCACAAGGGACAGATGGAGGCGGGATCCTCGCTGGGCTTGAGCCGCGGCACCACGCTACGGCTGATCGTCGTGCCGCAGGCCATGCGCGTCATCGTGCCACCGCTGACCAACCAGTATCTCAACCTCACCAAGAACTCCTCGCTCGCCGTCGGGATCGGCTATCCTGATCTGGTTTCCGTGTTCGCCGGCACGTCGCTGAGCCAGACCGGGCAGGCGATCGAGATCATCGCCATGACCATGGCCGTCTACCTCCTGATCTCGCTCTTCACCAGCGCCGTCATGAGCGTCTATGGCTGGCGCATCAACCGGAGCCTGGGAGCATGACGGATATCACCGCGTCATCCTTCGTTCGCCAGGATATTGTTGCCGAGCGGCCTGCGCCGGTGAAGACCACCGGCTTCGTCGGCCTTGTGCGCACGCGCCTGTTGAACTCGCCGACCAACATTCTCCTGACGATCCTCGGCGCATTGCTGCTCTGGTACACCGTCATTCCCGCCCTCAGATTCCTGCTGGTCGACGCCGTCTGGACCGGCAAGGACCGTACGGCGTGCCTGCCCGAAAATGCCGGATATGTGGTCGGCGCCTGCTGGCCCTATATCCAGGCGAAGCTCCCGCAGCTGATCTACGGCTTCTATCCCGAGGCGGAACGCTGGCGGGTCAATCTGACCTTCATCCTGGCGGCCGTCCTCCTGCTCCCGCTGCTCATTCCGCGCCTGCCGGCGAAGGGACTCAATGCCGGCCTGTTCTTCTTCGCCCTTCCGGTGGTCGCGTTCTTCCTGATGCACGGCGGCGGCATCACCGGTTTCGGCCTCAGCTGGACCGCGGGCCTCTTGCAACTGTTCGACGACAGCGTCATCGGCGCGGGGCAGGTGCTGGTCGGCCTCGGCAAGAGTTCGGCGATCGGTCCGCTGCTCTGGGTCGTCGGCAATTTCATCGTGCTGGTCGGCACTGCGATCCAGTGGCTGATCCTCCCGTTGACCTGGCTGCGGGATCAGATCCAGGCGAGTAGCCAGTCAGTCTGGATCGATTTCGCGATCACGGCCATCGTCGTCTCGCTGATCCTGTTCTTCCTCGGCGGGGGAATGCGCACCGGCTGGCGCGCGCTCGCAACAAGCATAGCGACCTTTATCGGCATGGCGATCGTGATCAAGCTGATGGGGCTCGATCACGGCGGCCTGCCGATCGTCGATACGCGCCTGTGGGGCGGGCTCCTGGTGACGCTGGTGGTTGCCGTGACCGGCATCGTCACCTCCATGCCGATCGGCATCGCGCTGGCACTCGGACGCCGCTCGACGATCCCGCTGATCCGGATCTTCTCGATCGCCTATATCGAGTTCTGGCGCGGCGTGCCGCTGATCACGGTGCTGTTCTTCGCCACCTACATGCTGCCCCTGTTCCTGCCGGGCAATTTCACGGTCGATGGCCTGGTGCGCGCACTGATCGGCATTGCGTTGTTCACCGGCGCCTATCAGGCCGAAAATATTCGCGGTGGGCTCGCTGCGGTGCCGCGCGGGCAGGGGGAGGCGGCTTCCGCACTGGGGCTGTCCTGGTGGAAGACCACCTCGCTGATCGTGCTGCCGCAGGCGCTGCGCCACGTCATCCCGAGCCTCGTCAACAGCTTCATCTCCCTGTTCAAGGACACCTCGCTGGTCTCGATCGTGGCGCTGTTCGACCTGCTCGGCTCGCTCAGGGCATCCTTCTCCGACCCGGTCTGGTCGACGCCGTCGACCGCCTTCACCGGCTTCGCCTTCGCCGGAGTCCTCTATTTTCTCTTCTGCTTTGGAATGTCCCGTTACTCGCTTTTCGTCGAGAACCGGCTCAACGCCCATCGCCGCAACTGAACAAGGTCACCATGTCCACTAGTCCGATTGTCAAGATTTCCGGCCTCAACAAATGGTACGGCGACTTTCACGTCCTGCGCGACATCGATATCGAGGTCGAGAAGGGCGAACGCATCGTCATCTGCGGCCCGTCGGGCTCAGGCAAGTCCACGCTGATCCGCTGCATCAACGCGCTGGAGGAATTTCAGGAGGGCGAGATCGTCGTCGACGGCATCGAACTCGGGCCGAACCTCAAGCACATCGACGCAGTGCGCCGCGAGGTCGGCATGGTGTTCCAGAGCTTTAATCTGTTCCCGCATCTCACGGTGCTCGACAATTGCACGCTGGCGCCGATCTGGGTCCGCAACATCCCGAAGAAGGATGCCGAGGCAACCGCGATGAAATTCCTGGAGCGCGTGAAAATCCCGCACCAGGCCAACAAGTTTCCGGGCCAGATGTCCGGCGGCCAGCAGCAGCGCGTCGCGATCGCGCGCGCGCTGACCATGAACCCGAAGGTGATGCTGTTCGACGAGCCGACGTCGGCGCTCGACCCCGAAATGGTCAAGGAAGTGCTCGACACCATGGTCGACCTCGCCAAGGAGGGCATGACCATGCTGGTCGTGACCCACGAGATGGGCTTTGCGAAGGAAGTCGCCAACCGCGTGGTGTTTATGGATGCCGGCCAGATCATCGAATCCAACACGCCGCAGGAATTTTTCGCCCACCCGCAGCACGCGCGCTCACAGCTGTTCCTGAGCCAGATCCTGCGGTGATCCTGTAGGGTGGGCAAAGGCGCATCGCGCCGTGCCCACCATCTCTCCACGGCCGCGACAGAAGTGGTGGGCACGCTTCCGCCTTCGCTCTTCGAGCTACGGCGGACAAGTCGCTTTGCCCACCCTACGCACTCAGGATGAGGTCGGAAGGCGCGCCGCGCCTTACACGAACGGCGGCTTGATGTTGCTACGCTTCTCGAGCCAGGTCGGCACCGGCAGATTCTTGGCGCGCATGAAGTCCGAATTGAAAAGCTTCGACTGGTAGCGGCTGCCGGAGTCGGCGAGCACCGTGACGATGGTCTTGCCGGGGCCGAGCTTTTTCGCAAGGCGAATGGCGCCGGCGATGTTGATGCCGGTCGAACCGCCGAGGCACAGGCCCTCGTGCTGGAGCAGATCGTAGATCAAGTTGACCGCTTCCTCGTCGGGAATGAGGAAGGCATCGTCTACCTTCGCGGTCTCGACGATCGCGGTGGCGCGGTTGAGCCCGATACCCTCGGTGATCGAGCCGCCGGGCGTCGCCTTGGGATCACCAGTCCTGAAATACTCGTACATCCCCGCGCCATGCGGATCAGAGCAGGCGATGGCGACGTTCTTGTTCTTCTCCTTCAGATAGCGACTAACGCCGGCTAGCGTGCCGCCGCTGCCGACCGAGCAGGCGAAGCCGTCGACCTTGCCGCCGGTCTGCTCCCAGATCTCGGGGCCGGTGGATTCGTAATGCGCCTTGGCATTGTCGAGGTTGTTCCACTGGTCGGCGAACAGCACGCCGTTGGGCTCGCTCTTGCGCAGCTCGTCCGCGAGGCGGCGGCCGACATGCTGATAGTTGTTGGGATTGGCATAAGGCAACGCCGGCACCTCGACGAGCTCGGCGCCGCACAGCTTCAGAAAGTCCTTCTTCTCCTGGCTCTGGGTCTCCGGAATCACGATCAGCGTGCGGTAGCCGCGCGCGCTTGCCACGACCGCAAGGCCGATGCCGGTGTTGCCGGCAGTTGCCTCGACCACCAGGCCGCCCGGCTTCAGCTCGCAGCGCTTCTCGGCCTCCAAAATCATCCATTTGCCGGCGCGGTCTTTCACCGACTGGCCCGGATTCATGAATTCCGCCTTGCCGAGAATGGTGCAGCCGGTCTGTTCGGACGCACGCTTGAGCTTGATGAGGGGGGTGTTGCCGATGGCTTCGACAACGTCGTTATTGATGGTCATGTCAGGCAATTACCGGCTGGTTCTGTGAAGTGGTCGAGACCCTAAAGTAGGGTCTCCGGCCACACAAGGCGAGGGCGCAAAGTCTTAATGCTGCTTTGCGAAGACGACCTGCCGGACGTCGATATTCCCGGAGAGGAAACCGGCCTCGCAATAGGAGAGATAGTACTCCCAAAGACGTCGGAACCGATCGTCGAAGCCAAGCGGCACGAGGTTCGGCCAGGCGCTACGGAAGTTATTTCGCCAGGTGGCAAGCGTCTTGGCATAATCTTGCCCAAAGATGCGCTCCCGGATGACAGGCACGCCAAACGTCTCGCCGAGCGACTTGAGCACGGCGGGCGAGGGCAGCATGCCGCCGGGAAACACGTAGCGCTGGATGAAGTCGACCTCGCGCCGATAGGTCTGAAACAGCCCGTCCTGGATGGTGATGGCCTGGATGCCGGCAAGGCCGCCCGGCAGCAGGCGATCACGCAGCTGTGCGAAATATTTCGGCCAAAACTGCTCGCCGACCGCCTCGATCATCTCGATCGA
Organism: Bradyrhizobium sp. CCGUVB1N3; assembly: GCF_024199925.1. Lineage (NCBI taxonomy): Bacteria > Pseudomonadati > Pseudomonadota > Alphaproteobacteria > Hyphomicrobiales > Nitrobacteraceae > Bradyrhizobium > Bradyrhizobium sp. CCGUVB1N3. Next base: position 1,302,742 of record NZ_JANADR010000001.1, on the reverse strand, counting down.
GGCGATGCGGTCATACCGGTCGCGCTCATCGCGGTAGTCCTGAAGGCGGATCTCGACCCTCTCGGCGAGACCGGCATCGTGGATGCGCTTCTGCGCAAAGTCGCGCTGCTCGGTCGAGATCGTCAGTCCGACAACGTACGCGCCAAAGGTCTTGGCCGCGTATTCGGCAAATCCGCCCCAGCCGCAGCCGATCTCGAGCAGCTTCTGTCCCGGCTTGAGATCGATGGCTTCGGCGAGCCGGCGATACTTGTTGGTCTGGGCTGCCGTGAGATCGGTGGTGTTCTCCTCGAACAACGCCGAGGAATAGGTCATGCTCGGATCGAGCCAGGCCGAATAGAAGGCGTTGCCGATGTCGTAATGCGCGTGGATGTTGCGCCGCGCCTGGCGCCTGGTGTTGCGGTTGAACCAGTGCCGGACCACCTGGACGAGGCGCATCAGCGGCTTGTCGCGGAGCATGGCCTGGATCAGGTCGTGGTTGACGCAGAAGATGTAGAGGAACTGCGTGAGATCGGGCGTGTCCCAATCGCCGGCGAGATAGGCTTCCGCAATCCCGATATCGCCGCCATTGATGAGGCGCGGCGCAAAACTGTAATTGTGCAGCCGCATCACCGCGTTCGGGCCGGGCTCGAGGCCGCCGAGCCGGATGACGCGGCTGTCGGGCAGGATCACCTCGAGCGTGCCGCGCCTCAGGCGTGAGCCGAAGGCGAGCGCGAGGCGAACCAGGCGCGGCAGGTCGGCGAGGACCGTCTCGACATTATCGGGGGTGACCGGGATCGCGTTCGACATCGGCATCACCTGAACTGGCACTGTCCGACCGCACAGGCAGCCGCGCCGATCCCGGTTCTCGCTGGACCCGAGAGCGCCCCCGCAGGAAGTCAGCGACGAACAGTATAAGCGCGCGTTTCGGCGGCCGCCAAGCCGGTTTGATCGGCAGCCTTAACGTCGAGCCGGCCCGCGACGTTCGGCCGTGGTATCAGCCGCGCGCCCTTGAACCAGAGCCGCAGGGCTTCCCAATGGATCGCCGCCATCACCTTGAGGGTCACGAGCGGCAGCGCGACAAACGACCGCAACAACCCGCGCGACGTCAGCGCGCGGCGGCGGCCGCTGAAGGTTGCGGCGAGCAGCGGGCCGCTGCGGTCGGTTTCGAGGATGCGCAGGCGGACGGTATCGGACGGCGGATGGAGGCGGAAATGATAGCGCGTCTCCATCGCGATGAAGGGCGAGACATGGAACTGCTTGTCCTGCTGCTGCCGCAGGCCGGCGGCGCTCGTCTCGCCTGATACGACCGGCAGGACATAAGGATGGATGTCGCCAAAGGTGTTGCGCACCTCGTAGATGACGAGCGCGAGCGCTCCGCTTGCGCGATAACAGAAATATACCGACAGCGGATTGAAGCCGTAGCCGAGCAGGCGGGGATAGCAGAGCAGCAGCACCCGCCCGCCGGTCAGGTCGACATCGTGCCGTGCGGCGCAGCGTTGGGCGTAGGCGCGCAAGGAGGAGCCGTCACGCTCGCCGTGGTCGGCCTCGTGGAAACTGTAAAGTCCTGCGCGATTGACGCCGAAGAGGGCCGATTGCCGGTCCGCTTCCGCGAGCCGGTCGAGATCGATCAGGAGGCTCATGACGCGATAGCTGAAGCGATGGCCGACCGGCTTCAACCGCGCATGCATGACATCGCCGACATAGAGCGATGCGGCGTCCTTTGCGAGCAGGGTGGCCTCTGTCGCCATCGCGCTACTCCGCGGCTTGCGCCAGCTCGACCGGCGCCTCGCGCCAAGGGGCGACCGCGCCGAGCGCCTCGGCGACGCGAAGGCCCGAGCGCAGGCCGTCCTCGTGAAAGCCATAGCCGGTCCAGGCGCCGCAGAACCAGGTGTGCCGGCGTCCCTGGATCTCGCCGAGCCGCTTCTGGGCTGCGAAGGCTGCCGCATTATACTGCGGATGCTCGCAGACATGCTTGCCGAAAGTGAGCTCCGGCGCCGGCGCGAAGGGCGGGTTGAGACTGACGAACAGCGGCTTGTCGGGATCGATACCCTGGAGCCGGTTCATCCAATAGGTCACGGCGACGTCGTTCGCGCTCGTGCCCTCGCGCTGCCAGCGCAGGAAATTCCAGGACGCCCAGGCGCGTTTGCGCTTTGGCATCAGCCTGATGTCGCGATGCAGATAGACCGTGTTCGGTGCGTAGCCGATCGCGCCGAGGATGTGGCGCTCGTCCGCGTCGGCATCGGACAGCATGGCGAGCGCCTGGTCGCTGTGGGCAGCGATCACCAAATGATCAAAACTGTCGTGGTGGCCGTGGCTGTCATGGACGACGACGCCATGCGCGGTGCGCTCGATCGCGGTGACGGCGCAGCCGAGCCGGATGTCTGCGTAGGTCGCCGTCAGCTTCTCGACATAACGCCGGCAGCCGCCCTTGACGGTGCGCCAGACCGGGCGGTCGTGATGCAGCAGGCGATGGTTGTCGAAGAAGGCGACGAAATTCTCGGCCGGAAAGTCGAGCATCTCGTCAGCCGGCGTCGACCAGATCGCCGCCCCCATCGGCGCGAGATAGTCGGTGAGGAGCCGCTGCGAGAAACGGCGTTGCGCGAAATAATCGCCGAGCGTCAGGCCGGCGAGGGACCCGGCATGATGGTCGGCCACGCTTTGCCGGTTGAACGTCGCGATGTCAGCGAGCATCCGTACATAGGACGGCGAGAGCAGATTGCCGGGCTGGGCGAAGAGCCCTGCACCCGTCGACCACCAGTCGTTGCCGCCCCCGCGCCACTCGAATCGCCCGCCGTCAGCGGATACGGCAAAGCTCATGCAGCTCTCGACCGTCTCGATGCCGAGATGGGCGAACATCGCGGTCAGGTCGGGATAGTTGAGCTCGTTATAGACGATAAAGCCGGTATCGACCGCGATCGGCGTGCCGTCATAATCGACCGTGACGGTGTGGCTGTGTCCGCCGGGGCGGAGCTCGCGCTCATAGACCGTCACCGGATAGCGTCGTGAGAGCGTCCAGGCCGCCGCGTTGCCGGCAATGCCCGTTCCGATGACCGCGATGCGCATGTGCAATGCCCCTGCCGCTTGATGTCGGACAAGCTACGGTGCGTTGCGGCGCAGGTTTCAGTGGAGAGCAGCCCTTCCGTGGCGTCCAGATCCCGCTGTGGCGACAATGACACATGAAATGTTGGTAAGCTTGCCGCCCGCCCGGGAGCGCGTCGAAATGCGAGAAAGCCCTATAAAGATAGGCAAAACCTGCGTGTCTCGCGACTTCGTGAAGCCCGGTTGCGGGGCGGGCTTCGCAGTTGCGGGACTGTCCGCCCCCGTTACGCCCCGCTAATATGCGGCACGGTTCCTGGAAAGCATCACGCTGTGAACGAAACGGAGACCACACCCCAACTGACCCGCCGCGAATCGGTTAATCCGGCCGCGCGGTGGCAGTTGCGTCTGCCCGGCAGGGGGTGGATGTGACCCGAAGATTCCCGATGGTCGCTGTCCGGCGATCGTACGGTCCCGCACCCCGGCTGCTGGGCGCAGCGGGCCGGATGGTGGCGCTCGGCCTGGCACTGAGCTCCGCCGGCTGCGTGCTGACGCAGGACTTGCCCGATCCGGCGCTCGACGTGCCCAGCCAGTATAAATACGCCGGCAAACCCGATGCGCCGCCGCCGCTCGACTGGTGGCGCGGCTTTCGATCGGTGGAGCTGACGCAATTGATGGAGGAGGCGCAGACCGTCAATCTGGACATCGCCGCCGCCGTCTCGCGCATCTTCGAGGCCGATGCCCAGGCGCGGCAGGCCGGAGCGGCCCTGCTGCCGAGCGTGTCCGGCTCGGGTTCGGAGACCTATTCGCGCACCTCAGGCTCCTCGTCCTCTGGTCTCACCAATGGCGGCCGCGAGGTCGTCAACTATTCGGCCTCGCTGAGCGCGAGCTATCAGCTGGATTTCTGGGGCCAGAATCGCGACGCTCTCCAGTCGGCCGAAGAGACGGCCAGCGCCAATCGCTTCGATCGCGACGTGGTGGCGCTGACCACGCTCGCCAGCGTCGCCAACGCCTATTTCCAGGTGCTGGCCTCGCAGGACCGCTTGCGCACTGCGCAGCGCAACATCGCCAGTGCCCAGCGCATCCTCGATGCCATCAAGGAGCGGCGCAAGGCGGGCACGGGCACGGACCTCGACGTCGCGCAGCAGGAGAGCGTGGTGGCGAACCAGAAGGCGCTGGTGCCGCCGCTCCGGCAGACGCTCGACCAGAACGTCAATGCACTGGCCGTGCTGGTGTCGCGGCCGCCGGAGAGCGTGCGCGTCGCGGGCGGCTCGCTGAACCAGATCGCGATCCCGCGCGTCACGCCGGGGCTGCCGTCCGAACTGTTGACGCAGCGGCCCGACATTCGCCGGCAGGAAGCGCAGCTTGCGTCCGCCACCGCCAATATCGGCAATGCCCGCGCACAGTTCTTTCCGAGCATCCAGCTCACCGGCAACGGCGGCTATCAGAGCTCGGCGCTGGTGTCGCTTTTCCAGCCGCACGCGGCCTTCTTCCAGCTGGTCGGCAGCGCGACGCAGCCGATCTTCGACGGCGGCAAGATTCTGGGCAATTTCGAATTTGCCAAGGCGCGCCAGGACGAGTTGCTGCAGATCTACCGCAAGACCATCGTCCAGGCCTTCGCCGACGTCGACAACGCGCTCTATTCGATCAAGCAGACCACGATCAGGCTGCAATTGCAGCGCGATGTGCTTGCGTCGTCGCGTCGCGCCTTTGATCTTGCCGAGCAACAGTTGCGCGCTGGAACGGCCGACATCGTGGCTGTGCTGAACGTCCAGCAGACACTATTTCAGGCGGAAGATGCGCTGTGGCAGGCGCAGCTCGCGCGGCTTCTGGCGATCGTCAGCCTGTACCAGGCGTTGGGCGGCGGTTGGGAGCCGAGAATGGAGAAACCGGTCAATGCTCTTTAAGCCGGATACGAAGGAAGGCGCGAAGGACGAGGCGGGCAAGCGCAGCACGTCCCGGCGCGTCCGCCGCTTTGTTTCCACGCTGATCACGCTCGTGATCCTCGGCGGGCTCGGCTATCTGGGCTGGACCGTATGGCACCAGAAGCCGGCGAATGACCGCAATGCGCGGCCCGATCTGCCTGTGCCGGTGCTGGCGGCGTCCCCGCGCGTCCAGGACGTGCCGGTCTATCTCGACGGCGTCGGCGCGATCCGCGCGCTCAACACCGTCACCGTGCGTTCGCAGGTCGACGGCAAGCTGATCGCGGTGAATTTCATCGAAGGCCAGGACGTCAAGAAGGGCGACGTGCTCGCCGAGATCGATCCCGCAATCTACCAGGCGCAGTATGATCAGGCGGTGGCCAAGAAGGCCCAGGACCAGGCCCAGCTCGCCAACCAGCGCATCGACCTCACACGCTACGAGCAGCTCGCTGCCTCCAACGCCGGCTCCAAGCAGCAGGCCGACACCCAGCGCGCGGCGGTCGCGCAGACCGAGGCGCTGGTCAAGGCCGACCAGGCCGCGATCGACAATGCAGCGGCAACGCTGAGCTACACCAAGATCGTGGCGCCGCTCTCGGGCCGCGCGGGCCTTCGCCAGGTCGACCAGGGCAACATCATCCATGCCTCCGACATCACGGGCCTCGTCGTCATCACGCAGCTGCAGCCCATCGCAGTGTGGTTCAGCCTGCCGCAGCAGCAGATCATGCGCGTCAACGCCGCCGCGTCGAAAGGCACGCTGCCGGTCGACGTGTTCGGCAATGACGGCATCACGGTGATCGACACCGGCAAGCTGACTGGCATCGACAATCAGGTCGATCCGACGACCGGGACCCTCAAGCTCAAGGCGGAATTCCCCAACGCCAACTACCAGCTCTGGCCGGGCCAGTTCGTCAATGTCCGCCTCAAGGTCGAGACGCTGCCGAAAGCGCTCGTGGTGCCGACATCGGCCGTGCAGCGCGGGCCGATCGGAACCTTCAGCTATGTGATCGGCGACGGCGATATCGTCTCGGCCAAACCCGTGACGGTGACGCAGCAGAACGAGCATGACGCCGTGATCGCAACCGGCCTGTCGCCGACCGATCGCGTCGTCACCACGGGCTTTGCCAATCTCTCCGACGGCTCCAAGGTGATCGTCGGCCGTGACGACCAGACGCCGTCGGCCGATCTTGCGCCGCGCAAGCGTACTCGCGCGCCGGATGCCCAGAAGGGCGGTCAAGCGAAGGACGGGCAGGCCAAGGATGGCCAGGCCAAAGACGGGGCCAAGGAGGGGGCCAAGGACGGGCAAGGCAAGGATGGCGAGCGCCGCGCCAAGCGGCAAAGCGGTGAGGGCGACCAGAAGGGCCAGACCGGAGCGGCGCAGGGGGCAGATTCATCGGGCAGTGGAGCAAAGCAGCCATGATCCCGACCTCGACCGACTGATCGCGTCATGGGCGTCTCCGAACCCTTCATTCGCCGGCCGATCGCGACCTCGCTGCTCGGCATCGCGCTGCTGATCGGCGGTGCGCTCGGCTATTTCTCGCTTCCGGTCTCCGCGCTGCCGCAGGTCGACTTCCCGACCGTGCAGGTGACGACGCAACTGCCCGGCGCGAGCCCCGACGTCATCGCCTCGCTCATTACCGCCCCGCTGGAGCGGCAGCTTGGCCAGATCCCGTCATTGTCGGCGATGAACTCGACGAGCTCGTTCGGCGTCAGCCAGATCTCGCTGCAATTCGATCTCAACCGCGACATCGACGGCGCGACGCAGGACGTGCAGGCCGCGATCAACGCAGCCGCCGGCGTGCTGCCAAGGACGCTGCCTTATCCGCCGACCTACGCCAAGGTGAACCCGGCGGATGCGCCGGTCATGACCCTTGCGCTGCGCTCCGACACGATCTCGCTGCGGGCGATGAGCGACATCGCGGATACGATCCTGGCGCAGCGGCTGAGCCAGATTTCCGGCGTTGGCCGCGTCTCCGTGCTGGGCGGGCTGAAACCGGCGGTGCGCATCCAGGCCGACCTCGCGCGGCTTGCCGCCTACGGCATCGCCATGGAGGATCTGCGCAGCGCGGTCTCCAATGCCAACGTCTCGGGGCCGAAGGGTTCGCTCGACGGCGCGCAGCAGTCCTACCTGATCGCGGCCAACGACCAGATCGCCGCGGCCGATGCCTACCGGCCGGTCATCGTGGCCTATCGCAACGGCTCGCCCGTCACCATCGGTGATATCGCGCAGATCGTCGACGGCCTGGAAAACGACCGGACCGGCGGCTGGTATCAGGGCACGCCGGCGGTGATCATCGACATCCAGCGCCAGCCCGGCGCCAACGTGATCGACGTGGTCAGCCAGATCCGGGCGGAGATCCCGAAAGTCCAGCGCACGATCCCGGCCGGCGTGAACCTGACCGTGGTCTCGGACCGGACCGTCACCATCCGGGCCTCCGTCCATGACGTGCAGTTCACGCTGATCCTCGCCGTCGTGCTGGTAACGCTGGTCGTGCTGCTGTTCCTGCGCTCGCTGCGTGCGACCGTGATCGCCGGCGTCGCGCTGCCGCTGTCGCTGATCACGAGCTTCGGCATCATGTACTTCGCCGGTTTCAGCCTCGACAATCTGTCGCTGATGGCGCTGACCATAGGCACAGGCTTCGTGGTCGACGATGCCATCGTGATGATCGAGAACATCGTCCGCCACATGGAGAATGGCGAGACCGCGATGCAGGCCTCGCTCCGCGGCGCGAGCGAGATCGGTTTCACCGTGATCTCGCTGACCGTGTCGCTGATCGCCGTCTTCATCCCGCTTCTGTTCATGTCGGGCCTCGTGGGTCGGATGTTCCGCGAATTCGCGCTGACGCTGACGATCGCGGTCGTGACCTCGGCGGTGGTCTCGCTCACCCTGACGCCGATGATGTGCTCGCGCCTCCTCAAGCACGCCCATGAGGAATTGGCGGTCCCGGGGCTCGCCGCGGTCAGCCGCTTCATCGACTGGACCGTCGGCTTCTATCACCGCAGCCTGTTATGGGTGCTGGAGCATCAGCGCGCGACGCTGGTCGTGACCTTCGCGACGCTGATCGCGACCCTGGCTCTCTACGTTGTCGCGCCCAAGGGCTTTCTGCCGCTCCAGGATACGGCCTCGATCACGGCAGTGACGGAGGCCGGCGCCGACGTCTCCTTCGCCGAGATGCAGAAGCGGCAGACCGAGGCCGCCGATGCCATCAAGGCCGATCCCGACGTGGTCGGCGTCGTCTCGGTGATCGGGGCGGGCTCCGTCAACCCGACCACCAATGTCGGGCGCCTCGTCATGACGCTCAAGCCGCGCGGCGAGCGGCGCGACGACGTCAGCGTGGTCATTGACAGGCTGAAGAACAGGGTTGCCGCGATCCCCGGCATGACCGTGTACTTCCAGCCGGTCCAGGACGTGCAGATCTCGACCCAGTCGAGCCGCTCGCAATATCAGTACACGCTCACCGGCACCGACGCGGCATCCGTCTCGGAATGGTCGCGCAAGCTGGTCGCCGAGATGCGGCGCGATCCGCTGTTCCGCGACGTATCATCGGAGGCACAGGAAGGCGGCTTGCGCGCTCAGCTCGACATCGACCGAACCCGCGCCGGCCAGCTCGGCGTCAACCTGCAAGCCGTCACCGACACCCTGAACGACGCCTTCGCGCAGCGGCAGATTTCCACCATCTACGGCCAGGCCAACCAGTACCGCGTGGTGCTGGAGGCGCTGCCGATGTACCAGCGCGATCCGTCGATCCTGTCAAAACTCTATCTGCCGGGCGGAGCGAGCGCCACGGTTGGCGCGCCCAACGCCCAAGTGCCGCTGTCGGCCGTGGCGACGCTCACACGGACGACGGCGCCGCTGGCGATCTCGCACCAGGCGCAATTCCCGGCGGTCTCGCTCAGCTTCAACCTGGCACCGGGCGCAGCTCTCGGCGACGCAGTCGACGCGGTGAAGGCGATCGAGACCCGCATCGGCATGCCTGGCAGCATCGTCGGCGTCTACGCTGGCGATGCCGCCGAATTCGCCAAGGCGCTCGCCGGGCAGCCCTGGCTGCTGCTTGCTGCCGTCATCACGATCTACATCGTGCTGGGCGTGCTCTATGAGAGCTACATCCATCCGATCACGATCCTGTCGACGCTGCCGTCCGCCGGCGTCGGCGCGATCCTGGCACTGGTGCTGTTCGGGCAGGACCTCTCCGTCATCGGCCTGATCGGCATCATCCTCCTGATGGGCATCGTCAAGAAGAACGCCATCATGATGATCGACTTCGCGCTGGAAGCAGAGCGTGGGCAGGGGATGGCGCCGACGGAAGCGATCGTTCAGGCCTGCCTGTTGCGCTTCCGCCCGATCATGATGACGACGCTCGCGGCGCTGTTCGGCGCGCTTCCGCTTGCGATCGAAAGCGGCACCGGCTCGGAGCTGCGCTTTCCACTCGGCATCTCCATCATCGGCGGCCTTCTGCTCAGCCAGTTGCTGACGCTCTACACCACCCCGGTGATCTATCTCGCGCTCGACCGGATCAACCGCCGCCTCGAGCGCGCGCTGCCCCCGGTCGAGCCGGGAGGCCCGCCGGTTGCGGGCGCAACCGAGGGCATGTGATGGCATCGATCTCGGAGCCCTTCATCCGCAGGCCCGTCGCCACCACGCTGCTTTCGATCGGGCTGTTTCTCCTGGGCGTCGTGGCCTACGAGTTCCTGCCCGTCTCCTCGGTGCCGAACGTCGATTTTCCCGCCATCTTCGTCTCCGCAAGCCGCCCTGGCGCCGATCCTTCCGTAATGGCGGCAACCGTCGCCGCGCCGCTGGAGCGGCGCTTGGGTGAGATTGCCGGCATCAATCAGATCACCTCGACCAGCTCGCTCGGCGTCAGCAGTATTCAGCTGCAATTCAACATCGGCCGCGACATCGATCGGGCTGCACGCGACGTGCAGGCCGCCATCAACGCCTCCCTGGTGGACCTGCCGAGCGATCTGCCGGCGCTGCCGCGCTTCCGCAAGGCCAACACGGCGGGCGCCCCGGTCTACGTGCTGGCACTGACCTCGAAAACCCTCACCACCAGTGCGATCTACGACGTCGCCGATACCGTGCTGGCACAGCGCATCTCGCAGGTGCCGGGCGTAGGCAATGTGACGATCAGCGGTGCTGACCAGCCGGCGGTTCGCATCCAGCTCAATCCGGTCGCGCTGTCGAATGCCGGCATCGCCACCGACGACGTGCGGACCGCGATCATCAATGCCAATCCGCTCGGCCCGGTCGGCATCTTCAACGGCGAGCGCCAGAGCGAGACGCTGGGGCTGAACCGGCAGATGCGGACCGCGAAGGAATTCCGCGACATCGTGATCAAGAGTGCGAACGGCAATTTCGTCCGGCTCTCCGATGTCGCCGAGATCGAGGATTCCGTCCGCAACGCCCGCTCGATCGCCTGGTTCAACAAGCAGCCGGCGGTGATCATGCAGATCACCAAGCAGGGCGATGCCAACGTCATCGACACCGTCGACCGCGTCAAGGCGCTGATCCCCGAGCTGAAACAATGGATTCCGGCAGGGGTCGAGATTTCGACGCTGGTCGATCGCACCGGCACGATCCGCGCCAGCGTCGAGGACATGCAGTGGACGCTGCTTGCGACCGCCATCCTGGTGATGGTCGTGGTGTTCGTGTTCCTGCGCCGGATCACACCGACCATCGCGGCCGGCATCTCGGTGCCGCTTGCACTTGCCGGGACCTGCGCCGGGATGTGGATCGCCGGCTTCTCCATCGACAATCTGTCGCTGATGGCGCTCGCGATCTCCGTCGGATTCGTGGTCGACGACGCCATCGTGATGATTGAGAACATGTTCCGCAATCTCGAGCATGGCATGCGGCCGTTCCAGGCAGCTCAGGAGGGGGCGAAGCAGATCGGATTCACCGTGCTGTCGATTAGCCTGTCGCTGATCGCGGCGTTCACGCCGCTGATCTTCATGGACGGCATCGTCGGCCGCCTGCTGCGCGAGTTCTCGCTGACACTGACTTTTGCGATCGTGGTCTCGACGCTGGTCTCGCTCACGGTCACGCCGATGATCTGCGCCCATTACATCCGGCAGACCACATCGGGCACGGCGACGCTGTTCGACCGCGTCATCGAAGGCTCACTGTCGCGCATCGTCGCTTTCTATGCCCGAACCTTGCGCACGGGGCTCGAATTTCCGCTGCTGACCTTGCTCGTCTTCTTCGCCACCATCGGGCTGACGGTGACGCTCTACATCAAGATCCCCAAGGGTTATTTTCCAACCGACGACTCCGGCTTCGTCATCGGCGCAACGCGGGCGTCTGCCGATATCTCGTTCCAGTCGATGCTGGGCTTGCAGCAGCAGCTCGCCGACATCGTGATGGCCGACCCGGCCGTTGCCGGCATCGGCTCGGTGCTGGGCGGCGGCGGGCCGGGCCCGGCCACCTCCAACCGCGGCACCATGTTCATCAGCCTGAAGCCGCCGGCCGAGCGGAACTATGTCTCGACCGAGATCGTCATCGATCGCCTGCGCCGCAATCTCTATCGCGTCGCCGGCATCCGCCTGTTCATGTTCGCGGCACAAGACGTCCGCGCCGGCGGACGGCAGAGCGACTCGAACTACCAATATACGCTGTCGAGCACCGATCTCGACCTGTTGCAGCAGTGGGCGCCGATCGTCGCCAAGCGAATGGAGACGGTCGAAGGCATCACCGACGTTTCCGCCGATCGCGATCCCGGCGGATTGCAGCTCACCCTGTCCATCGACCGCCAGAACGCCTCGCGGCTCGGCGTCCGCGTGCAGGACATCGACAATGCGCTGAACAACGCGTTTGCGCAGCGGCAGATCTCGATCATCTACACCCAACGCAACCAGTACATGATCGTGCTGGAGACCGATCCGAAATTCCAGGTCGACCCGACCAATCTCGAGCGCATCTATGTGGCGGGCGCCAATGACGTGCAGGTGCCGTTGTCAGCCGTCGTCCGTGCCCAGCGCGGGCTCGCTTCGCTCGCCGTGTTTCACTCGCAAGGATTCCCCTCGACGACCGTGTCGTTCAACACCTTGCCGGACGTGCCGTTGCAGGTCGCGACCCAGAACATCCAGCGTGCGGTCGAGGAGCTGCACATGCCCGAAGGCATTCGCGGCAGCTTTGACGGCAACGCCGGCGATTTCGCCCGGACCAGCGGCCGGCAGCCGCTGCTGATCCTTGGCGCGCTGGTGGCGATGTATATCGTGCTCGGCGTGCTCTACGAGAGCCTTGCCCATCCACTCACGATCATCTCGACCTTGCCATCGGCCGGGTTAGGGGCGCTGCTCGCGCTCCAGCTCACCAACACGCCGCTGACGGTGATCGCCTTCGTCGGCATCATCCTTCTGATCGGCATCGTCAAGAAGAACGGCATCATGATGGTCGACTTCGCACTCGACGCCGAGCGGCAGCGCGGCCTGTCCTCGGCCGATGCGATCTTCGAGGCCTGCCAGGCGCGCTTCCGACCGATCTTGATGACGACCATGGCGGCGCTGTTTGCCGGCATACCGCTGGTCATCGCGACGGGACCCGGAACCGAACTGCGGCGTCCGCTCGGCATCACCATCATCGGCGGCCTGTTCGTGTCGCAGATCCTGACGCTCTACACGACGCCGGTGATCTATCTCTTGATCGATCGCCTGCGCCGCCGTTCCGAGCCGGGTGCAGTGCATGCGCCCGCGGAATAACGGTTGTTGCAGGCAATAACGGTTGTTGAAGGCCTGGGCCAAGCGTATAGCGGCGGGATGTCGAACCTGTCTGACGTCGCCACCGCAGCTCCCGAACCCGTCGCCGAATGTCCGCACTGCCAGAAGCCGATGCCGCTCTGCATCTGCGACAGCGTCACGCCGCTCGACAGCCGCGTTGCGCTCCTGATCCTTCAGCATCCGCAGGAGCAGGACAGGGCGCTCGGCACCGCGCGGCTGACGGCGCGGCATTTTGCCGATGCGACGGTGCGGGTCGGGCTGTCGTGGCCGAGCCTTGCCAAGGCGCTCGGGCGGCCGGTCGCGGATCCCGCGCGCTGGGCGGTGCTCTATCTCGGCTCCGCGCGCGCCACTGATCTCGATAGCGACGCCGAGATCATCGCGCTGACCCGCAAGGGCGAGATCGCCGACAATCAGCGCGCCATCCTGAACAGGATCGAGGGCGTGGTGCTGCTCGACGGCACCTGGAGCCAGGCCAAGGCGCTGTGGTGGCGCAATCCCTGGATGCTGAAGTGCCAGCGTGTGATCCTCAATCCCGCGAGGCCCTCGCGCTATGGGCGCCTGCGCCGCGAGCCGCGCCGTGACGGGCTCGCCACCATCGAGGCTGCGGCCATGATGCTCGCGAGCCTCCAGCAGCGGCCCGAGATTGCCGAGACGCTGCATGCGAGTTTTGAACGGATGTTAACACGCTACCGCGAAGTGCTGGCGGAGATGCCCGAACTTGCGCCAAAACCGGCAGGCCGAGGCCGCCGTCGCGATTTTCGCCGCAGCCGCCGCGGCTGACCGCCAGCGCCGAGGGCTTGCCCGCAGGAGAGCGGGCAGATAGAGACTCGGGGGGATTTGTTTCCATCCCGTGATCGGGCCTAGCGTTGGAAAGCCAGGAGCGGGATGGGAAGTCGCATTCAGGCTGCGGCCAGGGAAATTTTCAGGCAAAGCGCGCAATTCGACCGCTGGGGCACGCTTGCCCTGATGGACATCTCCTTGCGTTATCGCCGCACCGTGATCGGCCCGCTCTGGATCACTCTGACGCTCGCGGCAACCATCGCCAGCGTCGGCACGGTCTATGCGACGCTGTTCAAGCAGGACGTCGCGGTCTTCCTGCCGTCCTTCGCCGTCGGCCTGATCGTCTGGACCCTGATCGCAGCAACGCTCCAGGAAGGCTCCAACGTCTTCGTGGCCTCCGGCCATTTGATCAAGGCCGTGCCCGCGCCCCTGATCGTCCACGTACTGCAGATGACGGCGCGCAACGTCGTCATCTTCCTTCATCATCTGCTGCTGGTCGTTCTGCTCTATGTCGTGATGCCCTGGCCGCTGCACTGGACCCTGGTGCTCGCCGTTCCCGGCTTTGCGATCCTGCTGGTCACGCTGGTCGGCGGCGCGACCGCGCTCGGGCTGCTCTGCGCGCGCTTTCGCGACATCGGGTCGGCGATCGTCAGTGGCCTGCAATTCGTCTTCTTCCTCACGCCGATCATGTGGACCGAGGACGCGGTGCGTGGCACCGCCTTCCACTGGCTGACGCGGGTCAATCCGTTCGCGACGTTGCTCGATCTCGTGCGCAAGCCGCTGTTGTCGCAGCCGGCCGATCCGGAGCAGTGGCTGCTCGGATCGCTCTACGCGGTCGGCATGGCGGTGATCGGCCTCGGCTGCTACGCGAGATATCGCCATCGCGTGGCGTACTGGCTCTAAAGAGCGATGAGATTAGGATGAATCGTCATCGCTCTTTAGGTTGTTGTTTGCGCATGATCTTTCCGGAAAACCGCTTCACACTTTTCCGGATCATGCTTTAGGTGCGCGCCATGAGCTCCGCTGCCCACATCGTGCTGCGCAATGTCTCGGTCTCATTTCCCGTGCTGTCGTTTCGCGACCGCTCGCTGCGCAGCCGGTTCGTGCGCGCGGTGACGCTGCGGAGTGCCGGCAATGCGCCGCGCCCGCACCTTGTCTCAGCACTGAACGGGGTCGATCTCGATATCCACGCCGGCGACCGGCTCGGCATCATCGGCGCCAATGGCGCCGGCAAGACCACGCTGCTCAGAGTGCTGGCCGGCATCTACCATCCGACCGCGGGCACGGTCGACGTCTGCGGCCGCTGCCTGTCGCTGTTCGATCTCGCCGCCGGCTTCGACGAGGAGGCGACCGGTTACGAGAACATCCTGCGGCGCGGGCTGGTGATCGGAGCGCGGCGCACCGAGATCGAGGCGCGGCGCGCGGAGATAGCCGAGTTCACCGAGCTCGGCGACCGGCTCGACCTGCCGCTGCGCACCTATTCCAGCGGCATGATGCTGCGCCTGATTTTCGCGGTGGCAACCGCGATCGAGGGCGAGATCGTGCTGCTCGACGAGTGGATCGGCGTCGGTGACCAGCAGTTCCGCAAGAAAGCGCGCCAGCGGCTCGACGCGATCGTGGCCCGCGCCGGCATCCTCGTGCTCGCCTCGCACGACATCGATCTCATCAAGAGCACCTGCAACCGCGCGATCCTGTTGCGTGAGGGACGGATCGCCGCCGCGGGTTCAACCGAAGACATCCTCGGCCAATATCTGACTGGCGCCGGCGAGGGCAGGGCGTAACTCCCGGCCTGCTGTTGGAACCGTGAGTCGGGCACCACCGCTTGTTTACGTTTGTGACCCGACCAAGGCAGGAGTGGCAAAAAAATGGAAATTATGCGCTGGAGCCCCTGACGAGGCTGAGCGATCGTAGACACTGAGCACTACAGGCTAAAGTTGTGCCACCTGGGAAGAACGCTCATGCTCGCCGCGATCGAGATCAATTTCGCGCTGTGGGGGATGATCATCTGTGCAGGTATCAAACTGTCGCAGATGCTTGGGTAGCAGCCGCCCCGCCGCAATTTGGACGACCTTCCACAACTGATCGGGAAGTCGGATGAAGGCGGTTGCCTAAGTCCTTGATCCCCTATATCAGTCCGGCCTTACGGGGCCACGTGGCGGAGTGGTTACGCAGCGGTCTGCAAAACCGTTTACACCAGTTCAATTCTGGTCGTGGCCTCCATCACAAGCTCCTGATTTTCCAACAAAAATGACGCCGTCGCGCGCGGGCCTCCGGGCCGCCCGATGTGATGCGCCCGGAACTCACCCGGATTTGTCCGGGGTTGGCGGTTAACCGCGATTCAGGTGCCTTGGCATGAAGATCGCATCACCTAGATGATGAATCCTCGAGCCGAAAATCCTGGAGCGCACGTGGGCGAGATCGTCCGATTTATTCCGAAGTCCGAGCTGGAGCGGGCCCGTCTGATACGGGAAGCCCGCGCAATCTATGAGAGCATCTTTCCCTCCGCAGGTCCTGTCAGGGACCCGCGTGAGTCGGACGACCAGTCAGGCACTCAAAGCTGATTGCAAAGCTGATTGATTGTCGCCGCTACATGCGAGGCGGCGACCTGTTCCGACGGACGTAGCGGAGAGAGAAGAGCGAGGGGCGTCGCGCTCAGCAGGCGGCGTACCAGCCATCCGGAAACGGCAGCAGCGGCCAGGCGCCTTCATTGTCGTTGGCGGCTTTGAGCGGCGCGTCGAATTTCCACGAGCGGGGCACGAATTCCTCCTCCGGCACGGGCTCGATGGCGGCCCGCACGGCATCCAGCAGCAAGTTGAATTCGGCTTCGCTCATCGCACCCTCCGGACCATTCCCGTCGGCGCAAATTCGCAAAACCGGCTTTTTTCCCAATTGAGCGGAACGGTCGAATTTTATCGATCCGTCGATCGGCGCTCGATTGGTTAGCGATTCCCTAAGAAAACCCCGCGCGGAACCTAGGCGGTTCCACCGTTCCGGCAGTGTGAAAGAGATCACATTCCCAGAAGTTTCTTTCCCCTAAGTCTGGCGTGGCACCGGCCAATGGGGGCCGGGGGCGGGCGACAGGAGACGCAACCATGAGGGCGAGGTTCCTGAAGTTTGCAGGCGTGAAGAGCCGGGCCCGCCGGGCCTCGACTCTCGGATTGTTCCTGGCGCTGTTTGCTTCCGCCGCCTCCGCACAAGGCACCTCCGAGCAGCGCCGGGCCTGCACTCCCGACGTCTACCGTCTCTGCGCCGGCGAGATCCCCAACGTCCGCGCCATCACCGCGTGCCTGCGCCGCAACAAGCCGAGCCTGAGCGAGGCCTGCCGCGCCGTGTTCGACCAGGCGGGCGGTTGAAGCCCGGCCAGGCTGTGGATTTGTGCGCATCAAGTGAGCTTGCGCGCAGCCGGAATCGACGCCGCAGCCCTGTGGATATGCTGCGGACAGCCTGTGCGTGACGGCGTCCACGGCGAGAACGCGATCTTGAAGCCGACACCGCGCCGTTGCCCCCATTTCGATGCAAACTGCAACCGCCGCGTGCAAGAAGTCTTGATCGGCGGTGATCTATCGGTGACCGGACACCTTGAACGCCGCCCGTGCCCGCGGCGACTAATCAGTAGAGTGCATAAGGATCAGTGGAACGTGATCGTCGATCCCCCTTGTAAAGCACCAAAATGGTGCTTTAGTGCTTTCCATGAGCCCGTCGCCCCGAGAAGCGCCGTCCGCGCTGCGCTACAGGCTCGCCCCTGAGCCGGCCGTCAAAGCCGCGCTGGAGGCGACCTTCGAGGCCTATGACCGCATGATGGAGATCCTGGAGGAGGTTGCCCGCACGCATAATGTGGGCTCCAACGTCGTGCTGCTGCATGCCCACGCCTACGACGCAATCCGAAAACAGACCGGTCTGCCGTCACGCCTGGTGACGCTGGGCCTGCGCAACCGCGCTGAATATCGCGCGGCGAGCGGCCGGCGGCTGCCGCTCGACGACAAGCTCGCCAAGCTCAAGGGCCCGACCACGATCTCCATCGCCACCGTGCAGGGGCGCTTCAGCGTGCCGTTCGATTACGTTGGCTACGCCGAGGGCTGGGGCCAGAGCGTGCCCGCCCTTCTGATCCGCACCGATGACGGTTTCGAAATTCACTACGGCGTCACGCCGAACAATCTGCCAGAGGAGGAGAACGCCATGGATACCATCGCTGCCGCCCCCGAGAACTTCCTGTCCCGGGTCGGACGCCTGATCGCAGGCATCGCCTATGACGCGATCGAGCAGGCCGAAGGCAAGAACAAGCTGAAGGTCGTGGGCCAGGCCATCCGCGAGATCGAGAACGCAGAGAACGAGGCCCGCGAAGCGCTCGCTTCGGCGCGCGCCGAGGAATATCGACTGAACGCCCGGCGCAGCGAGATCGAGCGCGCGATGACTGATCTCGCCGCAAAGATCCAGGGCGCGATCGACGACAGCCGTGACGATCTCGCCCGCGCCGGCATCGCACGGCAGATGGACCTCGAAGCGCAGTTCGAAGTGCTGTCGCGCGCGTTCGACGAGAACAATGAGAAGATCGAGCAATGCGTCACCTCGCTGCGCGCGGTGCTCTCGGCCCTCCAGGATGCCGAGCAGCGGCGCGCCGATCTCGAGAAGAGCGAGGCCGCCGCCGGCACACATTCGACCGCAACGTCGAAAAAACAGGCCGGCAACTCGGCCGCAGCAAAGGCGCTGCGCGCGGGCAGGGCGGTGGCGCGGGCCACCGGCGTGCCGGCCGGCATTGCGTTCTCGAGCGACATCGACGAGCTCAGCGCATTGCATCGCGACAAGGAGATTGCGGCGAGGCTTGCGCGGTTGAAGACGCGCTCCTGAGTTTGCGGCCATGAGCACATTGCTCGAACATGTGATGGCGCCTGAGGTCAGGCCGTTCGCGATCGCGGCGGCCATGATCGTCATCGTCGGCTCGGTCGAGGTGGTCTCGATGATGGTCGGGGCCTCCATCAGCGAGATGCTCGGCACCAACATCGATTTCGGTCACCCCAGCGACAATGGCGTGATCAACGCGATCTCCTGGATCAATCTCGGCGGCGTGCCGCTGTTGATCTTCCTGCTGCTGCTGCTCGGCGCCTTCTCGATCACCGGCTTCCTGATCCAGGATATTGCGCGGATGGTCGCCGGCCCCTTGCCGGCGAGCGTCGCCTCGCTCGGCGCGGGGGTCGCGTCGATTCCGCTGGTGCGCATCTCCAGCGGTTTCATCGCCAGGATCATTCCCAAGGACGAAAGCTACGCGGTCGGCCTCGGGGATCTCGTCGGTCGTGTCGGCGAGGTCGTCATCGGTCCCCTGGACCAGGGGCCGCCCGGCCGCGTCAGCGTCGCCGACGTCCACGGCAACCGTCATTTCGTCTGGGCGGTCGCGGCGCCTTCGTCGGAGCCGCTGGTGCAGGGGAGCCTCGTCCTGCTGGTCGATCGCGTCGGCACCCGCTTCGTGGCGGTGAAAGCCGACGATGAACTCAAACCATCCAAACCCACTCTAAGCAATCAGCAAAGCAATTAGCGGAGAGACCTATGTTCGACATCGCAGTCCCGGCCATGATCGGCGTCACGCTGATCATCGTCTTGGGCATCGTCTTCACCATCCTCTACAAGCGCGCGACGCGCGACGAGGCGTTCGTCCGCACCGGCCTGGGTGGCAAGAAAGTCGTGCTCGACGGCGGCGCCATGATCCTGCCGATCTTCCACTCCTATGGCAGCATCAACCTGAAGACGCTGCGGCTGACCGTCGAGCGCAAGGAGCGGGAGTCTCTGATCACGAAGGATCGTCTGCGCGTCGACATCGTCGCCGAGTTCTATGTCCGCGTCCGTCCCGACGAGGAGAGCATTGCGCTGGCAAGCCAGACGCTGGGCGCACTGACCAATGATGCGGAAGCGCTGCGCAATCAGGTCGAAGCCAAATTCGTCGACGGCCTGCGCTCGGTCGCCGCCACCATGACCATCCTGGAGCTCCAGGAGAAGCGCTCTGATTTCGTCAAGCATGTGCAGTCGACGGTCGAATCCGACGTCAAGTCCAACGGCCTTGAACTGGAGTCGGTGTCATTGACAAAACTCGACCAGACCGATGTCAAGTTCTTCAACCCGGAAAACTTCTTCGACGCCGAGGGTCTCACGCAGCTCAAGACCATCACCGAGACCCGCCGGCGCGACCGCAACGCCATCGTGCGCGACAACGAGGTGGCGATTGCGCAAAAGGACCTCGAGGCGCGGCAGCAGACCCTGACCATTGAACGGACCAAGAAGGAAGCCGAGCTCTCGCAGGAGCGCGACATTGCCAACAAGACCGCGAGCACGCGCGCCGAAGTCGCCACCGCGACACAGACCGCGCGCCTGACCGAGGAGAACGCCCGTATCGACACCGATCGCGCGGTCGCCGAGAAGGAGGCCGGCGCCAAGCAGGTCAAGGAAACCGCGGTGATCGAATCCGATCTCGCGATCAACAAGCGCAAAACCGACGCGCAGCGCGAAATCCAGATCGCAACGCAGGAGAACGAGATCCAGATCGCGGCCAAGAGCAAGACGACGTCGGAAGCCGTCGCCGAAGCCAAGGCGGCCGAGGCGCTAGCCGTCTCCGCGGAGGAAAAGGTCGTGACCGCGCGCGCGGTCGAGGTCGCCGACCGTGCCCGCCTGACACAGGTGCTCGCCGCGCGCACCGAGGCCGAACGCAAATCGACCGAGCTGATCGTTGCGGCCGAAGCCGAGAAGAAGGCGGCGCTCGACCGCGCCGAGGCCACCAAGACGCTCGCGAGCGCGGAAGCAGAGGCCAACAAGATCAAGGCGGTCGGCGTCAAGAACATCGGTGAAGCCGAGGCGGCCGTGATCACCATGAAGAACGAGGCGCAGAACAAGCTCGGCAGCAACGTGATCGATTTCGAGATCGCCAAGAAGCGGATCGAGATGACGCCCTCCGCGCTCGCCGAGATGGTCAAGCCGATCGCCAACATCAAGGACGTCCGCATCCTGCACACCGGCGGCGCGTTCGGCGGCAATGGCGCGAACGGCAGCAATGCCGGCTTCGGCGAAGGTCTGGCCGGCGAGCTGTTGAAGGTGCATGCGCTGCGGCCGATGATCGACGAAATCCTGCGCCAGAGCGGTTTTGCGCCAGGCGAGGACCCCGTGAAGGCGCTGGTCGGCGCCGTCACCGGCAAGAGCAACGGTGCCGCTGTCGAGGTTTCCTCGCGTGTGCCTGCGCCTGAGAAAACCGACGCCGCAGAGTAGGCTACGAATGCGCCGGCTATGAATGCCCATTCATTGCTGGCGTGAGCCCTAGTCGATAAGAACAGGCCGTGCGCTTCTCGCGTGGCGTACCTTCCGGAGTGCAGGTCGATCGTGTGTTGAACCGTTCGATCGCTCTCCGGACGAACCTTGCAAGGCAACGCCATTGGTTGCCGCGGCACCTGCGGCCATGAGGTACAGGCGCCGGATGTTCTTTTGATCGGGGCTCTCTCATGAAATTTGTTTTTGCTGCGCTCATTGCACTCGGTCTCGCGGTCGCAGCCGCGCCGTCGCAGGCCGCGGATTCCCGCAACGTCTCCGTCGTCAACGAGACCGGCTACGCCATCAAGTTCCTCGGCTTCAATGCGCCGGACGATGGTCTGGACGAATGGGACAACGAGCTCGACAAGACCTTGCAGAACCAGGCGAGCACTTATGTCGAGTTCGACGACGATGATGAAGGATGCGTCTGGAACATCCGCGTCGACTGGCAGAACTACAACGAGTCCGTGCTGTGGAAGAACGTCAACCTCTGCAAGTTCAACGTGCTGCGGCTGCGCTACGACCCCGGCACCAAGACGACCTCTTTCATCGCGGAGTAAGCGTCGCATCACGGCGCGTTCGCGCGCGCGGCGGGACCGGCGGGGAGGGGACGAGCGCCCTTCCTCCTGATGGCGAGGATATGACGAATTCGTCCTTTGCAAGCGCCGGAGGCTTTGTTATACGCAGCCGCGCGCGAACGTCGGTTCGCCCTTTTCCTCGGTAGCTCAGCGGTAGAGCATCCGACTGTTAATCGGATGGTCGCTGGTTCGAATCCAGCCCGGGGAGCCAAATTTCTTATCAACTTCAATGTCTTGCCGCACGCTCCTGGACCGGAGCGCGACGCCGTTCACGCGGTCGTGCACGTCGTCCGCCGCGCCGGCGTTGGAACGACGCCAATTCGACTCAATTCAAATCGAGGTTCCCTGACGCTGGGCTTACGCGGAGCTGATTCCGATGCCGAACGTTCAGGTCGACCATTCCCACTTGTCCCCCTCGATTCTGCCCACCGACATCCCTGATCTCAGCGACGACGAATGTCTCGCGCTGCTTGCGCGCGCGGTCGAGACACGCGATTCGGCCCGGCTGGATGAAGTCGCAGCCTTGATTGGCCGGCTCGCCGTCGCGATCGAATAGGGCGCAAGGCGTCAGGCCTGCGTTGACGGCTCCGAGGCTGCCGCCTTCGGGCAATCGCCGTGTTGCGTTTTGACGGGGCATGTTCCAAAGATGCCGCCACGTTTTCCCGCGGCGCCGTCCGCATTGCAGGGTTCCCCAATGTCCGGTTTTGCGACCGCGCGCCAAAAGATGGTCGATGGCCAGGTGCGCACCAGTGACGTCACCGATCGCCGCATCCTCGACGCCATGCTCACGATTCCCCGCGAGGCTTTCGTGCCCGCGAGCCGGCAGGCGCTGGCCTATCTCGACCTCGATCTCGACGTGGCCGAAGGCGGATCGGCCAAGCGGTACCTGATTAAGCCGGCGCTCACCGGCAAGCTGCTGCAGGCGGCCGAGATCGGCGAGGCTGATCGTGTCCTGGTGGTCGGCTGCGCCTCCGGTTACGTCGCAGCCCTTGTTGCCAGGCTCGCTGCGCAAGTCACGGCTACGGAAAGCGATTCGGCGCTCGCCGCAAAAGCGAAGGGCAATCTGGCTGCCCTGGGATTTGCGAATGTGGCGTGCGTAGCGGCCCCCTGCGCGGATGGGGACCCGGCGGCCGGTCCCTACGATGTAATCTTTCTGAACGGGGCGACCGAAGTGACGCCCAGCGCGCTCTTCGAGCAGCTCAAGGAGGGCGGGCGGCTGGTCGGCGTTTCGGCCGACACCACGCCCCGGCGGGCCGTGATCGTGACCCGCGCCCACGGCGAATTCGGCCACCGCGCGCTGTTCGACGCCGCAGCCCCGCTTCTTCCCGGCCTCGCGCGGGCGCCTGCCTTCGTCTTCTGACCGGGTGGAACCCGTTAAAAAATACCGTTCTGAATCAGAAGTGTGGCAGGGATGCTGCACGTGAAGAGTTTCCGCTCTGAACAACCGTCAGGTAGTTCCGTCCGGCTTGACCCCGTCCTATGGTGAGCCGGGGGCAACGACTCTCTGTCACCCGGCTCGCGGGCACGAACCGGCGATAAGAATGAACGGAATTTCTGGGATGCATGGGGTGAAGCTCTTCACCGGAGCTGCGGTTTCGGTCCTCCTGATGGCGCTGGCCGGGCAGTCGTCTGCCTTAGCGGAGACGATCGAAAGCGCGCTGGTACTCGCCTATCAGGGCAATCCGCAGCTCAACGCGCAGCGCGCACAGGTCCGTTCGACCGACGAGAACGTGCCGCAGGCGCTGTCCGGATATCGCCCCAAGGTCGCGGTGACGGCGAGCGCCGGTTACCAATATCAGGATACGAAACCGGTGCAGGGTGGCCCGACGATCCACGGCACCGGCGTTCCCCGCAGCGTGAGCCTCACCGCTACGCAGACCCTGTTCAACGGCAATCAGACCGCCAACCGGACGCGCGCCGCGGAGAGTCAGGTCTCTGGCGCGCGCGAAGCACTGCGCGTGCTTGAGCAGAGCGTTCTGCTCTCTGCGGCCACGACATACATGGATTACTTGCGCGATTCGGCCGCGGTCGAGGTTCAGAAGAGCAACGTCCGCGTGCTCGAGCAGACGCTGAAGCAGACGCGTGACCGCTTCAACGTCGGCGAGGTCACACGGACCGACGTCGCTCAGTCGGAAGCGCAACTGGCGGCCGGCAAGACGCAGGAGCAGTCGTCTGAATCGCAATTGACGACGACGCGATCGAACTATCGCCGCATCATCGGCGTCGATCCCATCAATCTCGCTCCGGGCGCGCCGGTCGATCGATTCTTTCCGTCGACGTTGCCTTCTGCGATCGAGCTCAGCTTGATCGAGAACCCGGCCGTCACGTCGGCGATGTACGGCATCGACGTCAACCATCTGCAGGTCAAGATCGCCGAAGGCGCGCTGCTGCCGACGATCAGTTTTCAGGTCGCGGCGACACAGGCATACGAACAGACCTTGACGATCTTCCGCACCTCGACCGCTTCCGCCATCGCGCAAGCCTCCGTGCCGCTCTACCAAGGCGGTGCGGAATATTCGCTGATCCGTCAGTCCAAGGAGAATCTGGCGCAGCAGCGTCTCAACCTCGACTCCACGCGCGACCAGACCCGCGCCACGACCGTGCAGTTTTGGGGCAATCTGGTGGCGGCGAAGGCGCAGGTGCAATCGGCACAGGCACAGGTGACCGCGTCCGAGATTGCGCTGAATGGCGTGCGCGAAGAGGCAAAGGCCGGTCAGCGGACTACCCTGGACGTGCTCAATGCGCAGCAGGCCCTGGTTAATGCCCGCATCACTCTCGTGACTGCGCAGCACGACCGGGTCGTTGCATCCTACAACGTGCTCGCTGCGGTGGGCCGCCTGTCGCCGATCGTGCTCGGCCTGAAGACCACGGTCTACGATCCGAGCGTGCATTACCAGCAGGTGCGTGATAGCTGGGCCGGCGTGCGCACGCCCGACGGACGCTGATCTCCGCGACGAGGTCGGCGTCGCACAAAGGCGATGCCGATCTGCGGTTTGCTTGCAATCATCAAACGCCCTGACATAGCCTTTCACTGAGGTGATGGCGCGATTCGCGCGGCACCCGATGTTGTTTGCGTAGAGCTTCGGTGACGTGGGCAGGGGCGCACCGCCGCGCAATGAGTCGCAATCGCCTTGATCTGGGGACAAGTCAGGCGGTCGCGGCGAAAATGCCGAGCCACCCGTTCGGAACCGGCCAATCCTGTCGTGCTTGGTGTAAAACAACGCATGCGAGGGCGTTGATCATGTGGAGTCGGAGATGACGCAGCCTGCAAAGGTCCAAGAACCCTCGATGGAGGAGATTCTGGCCTCGATCCGGCGCATCATTGCCGACGATGAGGCCAAGCCGCCGCCGAACGAGAAAGCCGCCGAACCTGCCAAGCCCGCAGCCGCGCCGGCGCCCAAGCCGGCCGCGATGAATGACATTCCGCCGTCCAAGATCGCGGCGGCCAAACCTGCCGCCGAAAAACCTGCTGCGCCACCACCGGCTGCAAAGCCAGCGGCTCCGCCGCCGCCAGCGCCGGCCGCAAGCAACAACCAGGACGATATCGACGCACTGCTGGCGGGCCTGGACGAGGCGACCCCTGCGCCCGAGATGCGGGCGCCGGAACCCGAGCCTGAGCCGGACGTGCTCGAACTGACCGACGAGATGGCGGTGGAGACGCCCGCGCCTCCAGCACCGAGCTTTCGCAAGGTCGAGCCGGGCGACGATGTCGAATTCGCGGAAGCCGTGGCGCCGCCGTTTCGGCCGGCTCCTCCGCCACCGTCCTACCAGCCGGTCGATTTCGACGCGCCGCCGCTGCCGCCACAGCAGCCGATCCTGGCGCAGACGACGGTCTCGGCCGTCGAATCCGCCTTCAATTCCCTGGCCCATACCGTCCTGAGTTCGAATGCGCGGACGCTGGAGGATCTGGTCAAGGAGATGCTGCGGCCGATGCTGAAATCCTGGCTCGACGACAACCTGCCCGGCCTCGTTGAACGCATCGTGAAGGCGGAAATCGAGCGGGTCTCGCGCGGCGGCCGGTGACGCCGGGGCCGCGCAGCCCTCGTAAGGCCCTGCTTTCGTGCTCTATTCGGCCTGTCGACGGTCCCAAGAGCCGTTTTGCCGCCGGGCTTTCCATTGACCTTTCCGTTGACTTGGCCGCCGCGCACGGCTTTTTAGCAGCCCCATGATCGAGAAAAACTACCAGCCCGCCGATATCGAAACCCGCATGTCCGTCGTCTGGGAGGACAGCCTTGCCTTCAAGGCGGGCCGCCCCGACCGGCGCGACGCCACCCCCTTCACCATCGTGATCCCGCCGCCGAACGTGACGGGCTCGCTGCACATGGGCCACGCGCTCAACAACACGCTTCAGGACGTGCTGTGCCGCTTCGAGCGCATGCGCGGACGCGACGTGCTGTGGCAGCCGGGTACCGACCATGCCGGCATCGCGACCCAGATGGTGGTCGAGCGGCAGCTGATGGAGCGGCAGCAGCCCGGCCGCCGCGAGATGGGCCGCGAGAAATTCCTGGAGCGGGTTTGGGAGTGGAAGGCCGAGAGCGGCGACACCATCATTAACCAGCTCAAGCGCCTCGGCGCCTCCTGCGACTGGTCACGCGAGCGCTTCACCATGGACGAGGGCCTGTCTAAGGCCGTCATCAAGGTGTTCGTCGAACTGCACCGCCATGGCCTGATCTACAAGGACAAGCGGCTGGTGAACTGGGACCCGAAGCTGCTCACCGCGATCTCCGATCTCGAGGTGCAGCAGGTCGAGGTCAAGGGCAGCCTCTGGTATCTGCGCTATCCGATCGAGGGCAGGAGCTTCAGCCCCGACGATCCTTCGAGCTTCATCGTCGTCGCCACCACGCGCCCGGAGACCATGCTGGGCGATACCGGCGTTGCCGTGCATCCCGAGGATGACCGCTACCGGAAGCTCGTCGGCAAGCACGTGATCCTGCCGCTCGTCGGCCGCAAGGTAAAAATCGTCGCCGACGACTACTCCGACCCCGAGAAGGGCTCGGGCGCGGTGAAGGTGACGCCGGCGCACGACTTCAACGACTTCGAGGTCGGCAGGCGCCATGGCCTGCGCCAGATCAGCGTGCTCGACAAGGAGGGCTGTCTCGACCTCGTCGATAATGAGGATTACCTGCGCGACCTGCCGGAGGGCGCCTCGCAATTCGCCGAGGAGTTCCACAATGTCGAGCGCTTCGCCGCGCGCAAGCGCATTGTCGAGCGGCTGGAGGCATTCGGCTTCATCGAGCGCATCGAGCCGCATACGCATATGGTGCCGCATGGCGACCGCTCCGGCGTCGTGATCGAACCCTTCCTCACCGACCAGTGGTACGTCGACGCCAAGACGCTGGCCAAGCCCGCCATCGCGGCGGTGCGGAGCGGCGAGACGACCTTCGTGCCGAAGAACTGGGAAAAGACCTATTACGAGTGGATGGAGAACATCCAGCCCTGGTGCATCTCGCGTCAGCTCTGGTGGGGCCATCAGATCCCGGCCTGGTACGGGCCGGACGGCAAGGTGTTCGTCGCCGAGACCGAAGAGGAGGCCGTCAGCCACGCGCTCGGCTACTACGTCGAGCAGGAGGTCATCACGCCGGAGCAGGGGCGCGAGATGGCGCTCGACCGCAACAAGCGCGAAGGCTTCATCACCCGCGACGAGGACGTGCTCGACACCTGGTTCTCCTCCGCGCTCTGGCCGTTCTCCACCCTCGGTTGGCCCGACGATACGCCGGAGGTGAAGCGCTACTACCCGACCGACGTGCTGGTTACCGGCTTCGACATCATCTTCTTCTGGGTCGCCCGGATGATGATGATGGGCCTGCACTTCATGAAGGAGGTGCCGTTCTCGACCGTCTACATCCACGCCCTCGTCCGTGACGAGAAGGGCGCCAAGATGTCGAAGTCGAAGGGCAACGTCATCGATCCCCTGCATCTGATCGACGAGTACGGCGCCGACGCGCTTCGCTTCACGCTGGCGGCGATGGCGGCACAGGGGCGCGACATCAAGCTCGCCACCAGCCGCGTCGAGGGCTATCGCAATTTCGCGACGAAACTCTGGAATGCCTGCCGCTTCGCGGAGATGAACCAGTGCGTCGTGCCGGAAGGTTTTGAGCCCGCGAAAGCGACGCAGACGCTGAACCGCTGGATCGCGCACGAGACGGCGCACACCACGCGCGAGGTGACGGAGGCGATCGAAGCCTATCGCTTCAACGACGCGGCGGGCGCGATCTACCGCTTCGTCTGGAACGTCTATTGCGACTGGTATGTCGAGCTCGCAAAGCCCGTGTTGCTGGGGCCGGACGGTCCGGCCAAGACCGAGACCCGCGCCATGGTCGCCTGGGCGCGCGACGAGATCCTGAAGCTACTGCACCCCTTCATGCCCTTCATCACCGAGGAGCTCTGGGAAGTGACCGCCAAGCGCGAGGAACTCCTCACGCTGGCGCCATGGCCGCTGAAGTCCGCCGGGCCGACGGCGGAAGAGCTCGCGATGGTCGCGGCATCGATGCCGAATGACGGGGCCTTCCTTTCGCCGATGGTGCTGCCGATCTTCGACCACGCCGACTTCACCGATCCTGCGGCGGAAGCCGAGATCGGCTGGGTGATCGACCTGGTGACGCAGATTCGGTCGGTGCGCGCCGAGATGAACATCCCGCCGGCGACGCTGACCGCGCTGGTGCTGGCCGGCGCCTCCGCGGAGACGAAGGAGCGCGCGCCGCGCTGGGCCGACGTCATCAAGCGCATGGCGCGTCTTTCGGACATCTCCTTCGCCGATCGCGCGCCCGACGGTGCCGTGCAGATCCTGGTGCGCGGCGAGGTCGCAGCGCTCCCGCTGAAGGGCGTGGTCGATCTCGCAGCCGAGCGCGTGCGTCTCGACAAGGAGATCGCCAAGGCTGACGCCGACATCAAGCGCGCCGAGTCCAAGCTGGCGAACGAGAAATTCGTCGCCAACGCGGCCGAAGAGGTCGTCGAGGAGGAGCGCGAAAAGCGCGAGGCTGCACTGGCGCGCAAGGCGAAGCTGCTCGAGGCGCTGGAGCGGCTGAAGCAGGTGTCGTGACAGGTTCGTCATTCCGGGGCGGCTCGTAGAGCCGAACTTTGGTGCGCACTTGCGCACCAGAGAATCTCGAGATTCCGGGTTCGGCTCTGCGAGCCGCCCCGGAATGACCTCTACCTTGGAAATGGCTTGCTCAAGAACTTCGAGCCCCTGACTCCGTAGCGCCAGGGCAGCTCGACCGCCTTGGTGAGGCCGATCCTGATGCCGGTCGCGACCGCCATTTCGCCGCTGCGCGCGTGCAGCGCGATCGGCGGGCGGTCGAGGGGCAGGGCGTTGTGCGCAATCGTGATGCCGAGCGCCTCCGTCAGCTTGCCCGGACCCGAGCACAGCGCATGCAAATCGACGAGATGCCGGCGCCGGCGCATCGCGGCAATCCCATGCGTCGGTTCCAGTGCGCGGATCAGGACGGCGCTGGCCGAGCCTTCCTCCTCGCAGACGAAATTCACGCACCAATGGATGCCGTAGGAGCGGTAGACATAGGCAAAGCCGGGCGGGCCGAACATCACCTGGTTCCGCGGCGTCGGGCCGTTGTAGGAGTGTGCCGCCGGCTCGGTATGATGATAGGCCTCAACCTCGACGATGATGCCACCGACGCCGTCGACCAGCAGCGTCGCGCCGATCAGGTCGGGTGCGACCTCGTGGACGCTGCGCGCGAAGAAGCCACGCTTCAGCGGCTTGCCCAGAGCGGGTGTGGAGGGCTTCGATTTTGGAGCCATTCGAGGTGAGAATCGCTAGACGACAGAGCAGGATATTGCCCATATCTGCCATGTTCCCTGAAGCGGCGCGAGCCGGGTTGCGGCTAAGGGCGATACCGATTAGGTAGGACCAGAACAGACCGGACACCCCATGGTCGTTATTGTCGATACCATCAACAACCCCCTGCGCCCCCGTCACCCGGAAAAAGTGAATCGGCCCGATGCCGCTTCGCCGCCGAAGCCGGACTGGATCCGCGTGCGTGCGCCGAACACCCGCGGCTATGCCGATACCCGCAACATCGTGCGGGCCAACGGCCTGCATACGGTGTGCGAGGAGGCGGGCTGCCCGAACATCGGCGAGTGCTGGGACAAGAAGCACGCCACCTTCATGATCATGGGCGACACCTGCACCCGCGCGTGCGCCTTCTGCAACGTCAAGACCGGCCTGCCCAACGCGCTCGACGCCGCCGAGCCGGAGCATGTCGCCGAGGCCACCGCCAAGCTCGGGCTCGCCCATGTCGTGATCACCTCGGTCGACCGCGACGATCTCGCCGATGGGGGTGCCGAGCATTTTGCCAGGACGATCCGCGCCATCCGCGCCGCCTGTCCCTCGACCACGATCGAGATCCTGACGCCCGACTTCCTGCGCAAGGAGGGGGCGCTCGAGGTCGTCGCCGCGGCCAAGCCCGACGTCTTCAACCACAACCTCGAAACCGTGCCGTCGCGTTACCTGACGGTGCGGCCCGGCGCGCGCTATTTCCATTCGATCCGGCTGTTGCAGCGGGTCAAGGAGATCGACCCCACGATCTTCACCAAGTCCGGCATCATGGTCGGCCTCGGCGAGGAGCGCCACGAGGTGCTCCAGGTGATGGACGATCTGCGTTCGGCCGAGGTCGACTTCCTGACCATCGGCCAGTATCTCCAGCCGACCCGCAAGCATCACGCTGTGATGCGCTATGTGCCGCCGGATGAGTTCTCATCCTATGAGAAGGTCGCCTACACCAAGGGTTTCCTGATGGTGTCGGCAAGCCCGCTGACCCGTTCGTCGCATCACGCCGGCGATGATTTCGCAAGACTGAAGGCAGCGCGGGCCGCAATAGCCCGCTGACGTCCAATGCATCGAGTTTCGAGCAAGCACCGCGTCAACCACAGCGCATCCCAGATGTTTGATCTGGTCGCGGACGTCGAGCGTTATCCGGAGTTCGTGCCGCTGTGCAGCGCGCTGAAAGTGCGCCAGCGGGTTACAAAACCCGACGGCACCGAGGTGCTGGTTGCCGACATGACGGTGTCGTTCAAGCTGATCAAGGAATCCTTCACCAGCCGCGTGACGCTTGACCGCGCCAATCTGAAGATCGTGGTCGAGTATCTGCAAGGGCCCTTCAGCAAGCTGGAAAACCGCTGGACCTTCGAGCCGAAGGGCGAGGGCGTCTGCGACGTTGGTTTCTTCCTCGCCTACGAGTTCAGGAGCCGCATGCTGGCGATGCTGATGGGCTCGATGTTCGACGCCGCGTTTGCGCGCTTCTCCGTCGCGTTCGAGAAGCGGGCAGATGCGATCTACGGCCGGCCGAAGATCGCATCGTCCTAAAGCGCGTTAGGATGAATCGTCATCGCGCTTTAGGTTGTTGTTTGAGCATGATCTCCGCGCAAACGCGTTCCGCGTTTGTCGCGAGGGAAAACCGCTCCACACTTTTCCGGATCATGCGAGGCGCTGCGGCCTGAACGACTATTTCAACCTCTTGGCGGCCTGCGCCGCTTGACCGCGCCACGCCTTGGCGAGCGGGCAACACGGGAACGCAGCCGGCTTGCGGCCTCGCGGCGCGGCTTTGCGGCGGCTTGCGGGCCGCGGGCGAGGTCCATCAGCATGCGCAAAGCCTCGACGACCGAGCGCTGCCGCACGGCGGTGCGGCCGATCGCGCCAAAGCGGTGCTCGCGATGGATGATGCGGCCGTCGCGCGCGGCAGCGGCGAAGTGGACGAGCCCGACCGGCTTGCCGGGCGTCGCGCCGCCGGGGCCGGCGATGCCGGTGATGGAGACCGCGAGGTCGACGCCGGCGCGCTCCAGCGCACCGACCGCCATCGCGGTCGCGGTTTCCTTGCTGACGGCGCCGAAGTTCAGCAGCGTGCTCGCCTCGACGCCGAGCATCACGCGCTTGGCATCATTGGAATAGGTGACGAAGCCGCGGTCGATGACGTCGGAGGAGCCTGGGATGTCGGTCAGCGCGCCGGCCACGAGACCGCCGGTGCAGGACTCTGCGGTCGCGATCGTCAGCTTGCGCATCCGGCACAAATCGAGCAGCGAGCGGGAGAGGGCGCGTGCGTCGCTGCCGCCCATGACCTAGATGCCCCAAGGAAGACGGATGGTGGCGCTCGCGGTCGCTGCGATGCCTTCCTCGCGGCCGGTGAAGCCGAGCCGCTCGCTGGTCGTGGCCTTCACCGCGACGCGGGAGATGTCGACGCCCGAGATCTCGGCGATCCGCGCGCGCATGGTGTCGCGCAGGGGACCGATCTTCGGCCGCTCGCAGATCATCGTCACCTCGAGATTGGCGACGCGGCCGCCGCGCTGCGTGACGCGCTCGATGGCGTATTTCAGGAACTGGTCGGAGGAGGCGCCCTTCCACTTGGGGTCGCTCGGCGGAAAATGCGAGCCGATGTCGCCGTCGGCGAGCGCGCCGAGGATGGCGTCGACCAGCGCATGCAGGCCGACATCGCCGTCGGAATGGGCCAGGAACCCCTTGCTGTGCGGCACGCGCACGCCGCAGATCATGACGTGGTCGCCTTCGCCGAAGGCATGCACGTCGTAGCCTGTCCCGGTCCTGATGTCGCCGAGCTGGCTGGCGAGGCGCGCTTCCTCGCGGACGAAGTCTTCGGGGGTGGTGAGCTTCATGTTTGCAACATCGCCTTCAAAGGTTGCGACCGTCAATCCCGCCCATTCGGCGATCGCCGCATCATCTGTGAAATCAGAGCGTCCGTCCTTCGCCGCGCGACGATGCGCGTCGAGGATGACATCGAAACGAAAGGATTGCGGCGTCTGCGCGATCCGCAAGCGTGCGCGGTCCGGCGTGCCCTCGATCTGCCCGGCCGCGCCGATCAGCTTGACGGTGTCGTTGACGGGGATCGCGGGGATGGCGGCACCATCGCGGCTGGCGGCTTCGATCGCGCGGGAGATCAGGGCCTGCGAGACAAAGGGACGTGCCGCGTCGTGGATCAGCACGAGGTCCGGCTTGTGCGGAGCGAGGGCCTCGAGGCCTGCGAGCACGGAAGCCTGGCGCGTCGCGCCGCCGCTGGTCGGGGGCTCATGGCGCAGGCCTTCGACCGCTGCCGTGAACATGGTGCTGTCATCGGGGTTCACCACCGGCTGCACCAGCGCGACGTCAGGGTGGTTGCTGAAGGACTCCATGGCGCGAAAGATCACCGGCACGCCGCCGATCGCGCGGTATTGCTTCGGTCCGCCCGCACCTGCGCGAAGCCCGCGCCCGGCCGCCACGAGAACAACTGCGGTCCGCTCTGATTTCGCCATAGCGCTGAAATACTCAATTGATAGTGATGATCGGGGCGAGGGGTAATTTTGGCATGCCTCTAGCACGGCAGCCGCCGAAGAACAGCGGTGTTTGCCCGATTGTCAGCAACAGCTTTTTGCTGCACTGCACTTGAAAGATTGGAAGAACTGTCTAAACTGTAGGCATGACGCTTGACTGCACAAGAATTGTGCGCAAGATAGGTCATGGCAGGCGCGATGAGGCGCCGCCTTTGAGACGAGACGTCTGTGACCGGCCCGGTAGGATTAGGCGCTAAGCCCTTGAAAATAGGCGATATTGATGTCGCCAACCCGGTCTTCCTGGCGCCCATGTCGGGGGTGACCGATTCCCCCTTCCGGCGGCTGGCCGCGGAGCTTGGGGCCGGTCTCGTCGTGTCCGAAATGACAGCCAGCGACGAGCTCGCCAATGGCCACAGGATGTCGCGGTTGCGCTGCGAGGCGACTGGCCTGGGCCCGCATGTGGTGCAGCTTGCCGGCTGCGAGGCGCACTGGATGGCGGAGGGCGCGCGGATCGCGGAAGCGGAAGGCGCCGACATCATCGACATCAACATGGGCTGCCCGGCGCGCCACGTCACCGGCGGCCAGTCCGGCTCGGCGCTGATGCGCGACCTCGACCATGCCTTGCGCCTGATCGAGGCGACGATCGCGGCCGTGAAGGTTCCGGTCACGCTGAAGATGCGGCTCGGCTGGGACGACCGTAGCCGCAATGCGCCGGAGCTGGCACGGCGGGCGGAGAGCGCCGGCGTCAAGCTCATCACCGTGCATGGCCGCACGCGCTGTCAGTTCTACAAGGGCGAAGCCGATTGGGACGCCGTGCGCGACGTTCGCGCGGCGATTTCGGTTCCGCTGGTCGTCAACGGCGATATCACCTCCTACGACAAGGCCATTGCGGCGCTCGAGGCCTCCGGCGCCGATGCCGTCATGATCGGACGCGGCGCGCAAGGCCAGCCCTGGCTGCCCGGTCAGATCGGCCGACGCCTCCAGGGCGGGGCGGAAGAGGCAGCACCTTCGCTCGGCGAGCAACTCCATTACGTCCGCACGCTCTATGAGGGCGTCTGCGATCTCTATGGCTTGCGCATCGGCCTCAGGCACGCGCGCAAGCATCTCGGCTGGGCGCTCGACGTCGCCGCGCATCTCAGCCGCGCGCCCGCCGAGAAGCTGAAGGCCTGGCGCCAGAACATCCTCACATCCGAGGATCCGCGCGCTGTTCACCGTTCACTGCAAGATGCTTTCGACGACTTCGCATGGAGCGCTGCTGCATGAGCTCAGCCGCTGAACATCGTCGTCCGCTTCCGTCAAACGGCGATGCAATCCTCGACGCGCTGCCCAATCCAGTGCTGCTGATCGGGCCGGACGGCAAGATCATCGACGCCAATATCGCGACGGAGGCGTTCTTCGAGATCTCGACCCAGTTCCTGAAGCGCCAGTCGCTGAAGGAGCTGGTGCCGTTCGGCAGCCCGCTCCTGGCATTGATCGACCAGGTGCGCTCGTCGAATTCACCGATCAACGAATACAAGGTCGATCTGGGCACCCCGCGCATGGGCGGCGACCGCCAGGTCGATCTGCATGTCGCTCCTCTCACCGAGCGGCCCGGCTACATCGTGGTGATGCTCCAGGAGCGCACCATCGCCGACAAGATGGACCGCCAGCTCACTCATCGCAGCGCCGCGCGCTCGGTGATCGCGCTCGCCGCGATGCTCGCGCATGAGATCAAAAACCCGCTCTCCGGCATCCGCGGCGCGGCTCAACTCCTCGAGCAGCAGGCTTCCTCGGAAGATCGCATGCTGACGCGGCTGATCTGCGACGAGGCCGACCGCATCGTTACGCTGGTCGACCGCATGGAAGTGTTCGGCGACGAACGGCCGGTCGTGCGCGGTCCGGTCAACATCCATTCCGTGCTCGACCACGTAAAGCGGCTCGCGCAATCCGGCTTTGCCCGCAACATCCGCTTCGTCGAGGACTACGATCCCTCACTGCCGCCGGTGCTCGCGAACCAGGACCAGCTCATCCAGGTGTTCCTCAACCTCGTGAAGAACGCTGCGGAAGCCCTGATCGACGTGCCCGACGCCGAGATCCAGCTCACCACCGCCTTCCGTCCCGGCGTGCGCCTGTCAGTGCCCGGTCAAAAATCCCGGGTATCCCTGCCGCTCGAATTCTGCGTCAAGGACAACGGACCGGGCGTGCCGGACGATCTTCTGCCGAACCTGTTCGATCCCTTCGTGACCACCAAGCAGACCGGCAGCGGTCTCGGCTTGGCGCTGGTCGCAAAAATCGTCGGGGACCACGGCGGCATCATCGAATGCGAGTCTCAGCCGCGCAAGACCACCTTCCGCGTGCTGATGCCGATGTACTCGACCTCCATCAAACACGCCGATCATAGCAGTCGCGCCGACTCTGCCGGGAAGCCGTCGCCTGCGTCACAGGGGGCAAAATGAGGATTGAATATGCCCGCAGGTAGCATTCTCGTTGCTGATGACGATACCGCCATCCGCACGGTTCTTAATCAGGCTCTGTCCCGGGCAGGGTACGAAGTCAGGCTGACCGGCAACGCCGCCACGCTGTGGCGCTGGGTCAGCCAGGGCGAGGGCGATCTCGTCATCACCGACGTGGTGATGCCGGATGAAAACGCCTTCGACCTGTTGCCGCGCATCAAGAAGATGCGGCCGAATCTGCCGGTCATCGTGATGAGCGCGCAGAACACGTTCATGACCGCGATCCGAGCTTCCGAGCGCGGGGCTTACGAATATCTGCCAAAACCCTTCGACCTGAAGGAGCTGATCGCGATCGTCGGGCGGGCGCTGGCCGAGCCGAAGGAGCGGACCTCGAGCCCGGACGAAGATGCGGAGATGGAGGCGATCCCGCTGGTCGGCCGCTCGCCGGCGATGCAGGAGATCTACCGCGTACTCGCGCGCCTCATGCAGACCGACCTCACCGTGATGATCACGGGCGAGTCCGGTACCGGCAAGGAGCTGGTGGCACGGGCGCTCCACGACTACGGCAAGCGCCGCAACGGTCCGTTCGTCGCCGTCAACATGGCCGCGATCCCGCGCGACCTCATTGAATCCGAACTGTTCGGCCATGAGCGCGGCGCGTTCACCGGCGCCAACACCCGTGCGTCCGGCCGCTTCGAGCAGGCCGAAGGCGGAACGCTGTTCCTCGACGAGATCGGCGACATGCCGATGGAAGCACAGACGCGCCTGTTGCGCGTGCTCCAGCAGGGCGAATACACCACCGTCGGCGGCCGCACCCCGATCAAGACCGACGTGCGCATCGTCGCGGCCTCCAACAAGGACCTGCGCGTCCTGATCCAGCAGGGGCTGTTCCGCGAGGACCTGTTCTTCCGACTCAACGTCGTGCCGCTGCGGCTGCCCCCCCTGCGCGAACGCATCGAGGATCTGCCTGATCTGGTGCGCCACTTCTTTGCGCTCGCCGAGAAGGACGGCCTGCCGCCCAAGAAGCTCGACGCGCTGGCGCTGGAACGGCTGAAGCAGCATCGCTGGCCCGGCAACGTGCGCGAGCTGGAAAACCTCGCACGGCGCCTCGCTGCACTCTATCCGCAGGACGTCATCACGTCGTCCGTCATCGATGGTGAGCTTGCGCCGCCCTCGGTCAGCCCGGGTGCCGCCGTCCAGCAGGGCGTCGACAATCTCGGCGGGGCCGTGGAGGCGTATCTGTCCACGCACTTCCAGGGTTTCCCCAACGGCATGCCGCCGCCCGGCCTCTATCACCGCATCCTCAAGGAGATCGAGGTCCCGCTGCTCACGGCTGCGCTTGCCGCCACCCGCGGCAACCAGATCCGCGCCGCTGACCTGCTCGGTCTGAACCGCAACACGCTGCGCAAGAAGATCCGGGATCTGGATATCCAGGTGTACCGGAGCGGCGGCTAGTCTCCTTCGATGTCATTCCGGGGCGCCTCGCAGAGGCGAACCCGGAACGACAATTGTGCGTGCCAGGGCCCAGCCCCTGTGGATGCGCCCGTCCGCCGCGGTCGGGACGCCGCGGAATTGTCGCAATTCGGCAACAATGTGATATGTATGCATCAGTATCCGTGATCCACGGATCCCGCTTTCAGCATCACCATTGCCGGAATGACCAGCGCAGATACCTCGGCCGCAGCCTTTGAGACGTCTCCAGCCGCAGAAGCCCGGCGCTGGTCGCCACGCCGCTGGCTGGCGGCGTTCGCGGTCGTGCTGGCGCTGCTCTCGGCGTTCCTGACCTTTGTCGTCCTGACCGGGCTGACCCGCATCGAGCCGACGCCCGATGTTGTCAGGTCGTTCCTGATGATCAATGCCGGCACCATCCTGCTCCTCGTCGGCATCATCGTCCACGAGATCTGGCAGATGATCCAGGCGCGCCGGAGGGGGCGGGCGGCAGCGCGGCTGCATTTCCAGATCGTGGGACTGTTCTCGGTGATCGCGGTGCTGCCGGCGGTGCTGGTCGCGATCGTCGCCAACGTCACCATCGAGCGCGGCCTCGACCGGCTGTTCTCCGGGCCGACCAAGGAGGTGATCCAGAACTCGCTGACGATTGCGCTCGCCTATATGCAG
Organism: Bradyrhizobium sp. CCGUVB1N3; assembly: GCF_024199925.1. Taxonomy (NCBI): domain Bacteria; kingdom Pseudomonadati; phylum Pseudomonadota; class Alphaproteobacteria; order Hyphomicrobiales; family Nitrobacteraceae; genus Bradyrhizobium; species Bradyrhizobium sp. CCGUVB1N3. Next base: position 1,265,644 of record NZ_JANADR010000001.1, on the reverse strand, counting down.
GATCATGCGCAGCTCATTCGCGGTGACATTCTGGGAATGGCGAACGACATCGCGCACGCCCGCCCGCTCTATGACCAGGACCGGCGGTCGTTTCGCGAATTGCTGACGGCGAGCGCCGGCTCCCGGAACCTGCCGGGCGCGATGATCATCGACAAGGATACCAACATCCTGGAATCGGCGGATACCGGCATCCGGCTCGCCTATTCGCCTCCCGCTCCGGACTTCCTGAGCAATGTCGGTGAGAGCGAGCCGGAAATCGCCGTCCTGCCGGAGAACAATTACGTGGCGGCCGTGATCCGGCTCCGCGCCTTCAACGACACCTTCCTCTATGTCGCCCGTCAGCTCGATCCTCGCGTCGTGGCGCAGGTCAAGCAGACACAGCTGGGCGTCGCCGAATATGCCCAGATCGAGTCGCGCCGGCTCGGCATCCAGGTCGCCTTCGCGCTGATGTTCGCGGTGATCGCGCTGACCATCCTGATGGCCTCGGTGCTGATTGGCCTGAACTTCGCCAACTGGCTGGTTGCGCCGATCAGGCGGCTGATGAACGCGGCCCATACGGTTTCGACCGGCGATCTCCACGTCCAGGTCCCCGTGCACAAATCCGAAGGGGATCTTGCCCAGCTCGGCGAGACCTTCAACAAGATGACTCAGGAGCTGCGCAGCCAGCGCGACGAGCTCGTCAGCGCCAGCGATCTGATCGACAGCCGCCGCCGCTTCATCGAGGCCGTGCTGTCCTCGGCCTCCGCCGGAATCATCGGCGTCGATACCTCCGGCAGCGTCGGTATCCTGAACCGCTCCGCGGAGAAGCTGATCGGCCACGCCGAGTCCGAGACGCTCGGCCATCCCTTGTCGGACGTGCTGCCCGAGCTCGACGACATGATGAAGAGCGCGCGGGAAGGCACCCAGCGGCTGGTACAGGGCCAGATCACCATCATGCGCGACGGGCAGGAGCGCAACCTGTCGGTCCGCGTCAGCGCGGAAAAGACCAGCCAGCCGCGCGACAGCTACATCATCACGCTCGACGACATCACCGAGCTGGTCTCGGCGCAGCGCACCTCGGCCTGGGGCGACGTGGCCCGCCGTATCGCCCACGAGATCAAGAACCCGTTGACGCCGATCCAGCTCTCCGCCGAGCGCATCCGCCGCAAATTCGGCAAGACCATCACCGAAGAGAAGGACAAGTCGATCTTCGACCAGTGCACCGACACCATCGTGCGCCAGGTCGACGATATCAGACGGATGGTTGACGAGTTCTCGCGCTTTGCGCGCATGCCAAAACCCGTGATGGAAGGCGAGGATGTCGTCGACACGGTGCGACAGGCGGTGTTTTTGATGAAGGTCGCGCATCCCGAGCTCGACATCGAGACCACTTTCAAGGAAGACCCGCTGCGCGCGCAGTTCGACCGCCGGCTGATCTCGCAGGCCGTCACCAACATCGTCAAGAACGCGACGGAAGCGATCGAGCAGGTCCCGCCGGAGGAACTCGGCAAGGATGGCGGAAAGGGCCGCATCGATGTCGTGGTCTCGCGCGAGGCCCAGGACGTGTTGATCGACGTCGTCGACAACGGTATCGGCCTGCCCAAGGTCGCGCGCTCGCGGCTCCTTGAGCCGTATGTGACAACTCGGGCCAAGGGCACGGGCCTCGGGCTTGCGATCGTCGGCCGCGTCCTCGAAGACCATGGCGGGCGCATCGAGTTGAAGGACGCCTCCGACTTCCGGCAGGGCCAGCGCGGCGCCTGGATGCGGATGCGTTTTGCGATCTCGGGCCATGCCAACACCGTCGAGGCGAAGGACGCGGCTCAAAAGGCCCGAGGAACAGCCAGAGAACCGAATTCAAACACGCCGGCCGTCGAAACCAAACAGCCGGCAGAAACGACTAATGATGCAACAAGAATCGAAGCCTCAACAGGCAACTGACAGAGCGGGCGCGACCCATGGCAAATGAAATTCTGATTGTCGATGATGAGGCCGATATTCGGGATCTCGTCGCGGGCATTTTGGAAGACGAGGGGTTCGTCACCAGGACTGCGCGGGACAGCGACTCTGCCCTTGCGGAGATCGCCAATCGCAGGCCGCATCTGGTGTTCCTCGACATCTGGCTGCAAGGCTCCAAGCTCGACGGCCTGCAACTGCTCGAGCAGGTCAAGAAGGACAATGTCGACCTGCCGGTCGTCATGATCTCCGGTCACGGCAACATCGAAACCGCGGTCGCCGCGATCAAGCGCGGCGCCTATGATTTCATCGAGAAGCCGTTCAAGGCGGACCGCCTGATCCTGGTGGCCACGCGCGCGCTGGAAAACTCGCGGCTCAAGCGCGAGGTGAGGGAGCTCAAGCAGCTCGCTCCAACCGCGAGCCAGCTCGTCGGCCGCTCGCCCAGCATGAACCAGCTCCGCCAGACCATCGAGCGGGCGGCCAAGGCCAATAGCCGCATCCTGATCGTCGGCCCCGCCGGCGCCGGGAAGGAATTGGCTGCACGTACGCTGCATGCGGCCTCGGGCCGCGCCGACGGGCCCTTCGTCGTGATCAATGCGGCGGCGATCACGCCGGAGCGGATGGAGCACGAGCTGTTCGGCGTCGAGCAGTCCAATGGCGAGCAGCCGCGCAAACCGGGCGCGCTCGAAGAAGCTCATGGCGGCACGTTGTTCATCGACGAGATCGCCGACATGCCGCGCGAGACCCAGAACAAGATTCTGCGGGTCCTGGTCGAGCAGTCGTTCCAGCGCGTCGGCGGTACCGGCAAGGTGCAGGTCGACGTCCGCATCATCTCCTCGACCGCCCGCAACCTCGAGGAGGAGATCGCAGCCGGCACTTTCCGCGAGGATCTTTATCACCGCCTCTCGGTGGTCCCGATCCGCGTGCCCGCGCTCTCCGAACGGCGCGAGGACATTCCGGAACTGATCGACTATTTCATGGACCAGATCTCGGCTGCCACGGGGCTGCCCAAGCGCCAGATCGGCCAGGACGCGATGGCGGTGCTCCAGTCCCACGTCTGGCCCGGCAACGTCCGTCAGCTCCGCAACAACGTTGAGAGAGTCATGATTCTCGCCGCCGGCGGGCCGGAGGTGATCATCACCGCCGACATGCTGCCGCAGGACGTCGGCTCGATGGTCCCGGCAATGCCGACCAGCAACAATGGCGAGCACATCATGGGCCTGCCGCTGCGCGAGGCGCGCGAAGTGTTCGAGCGCGACTATTTGATTGCCCAGATCAGTCGTTTTTCAGGAAATATTTCTCGTACGGCGGAGTTCGTTGGCATGGAGCGTTCGGCACTACACCGGAAGTTGAAGGCGCTCGGCGTCGGCTGAGCCGCGCCCGATCGACCACACGTTCATAATATCAGAGGAAAATCATCGATTTCCGTAGTTTTTCGGAGGATTTGGATGCGGGCTGCCGCGGGAAGCGGCTTGCCTAATAAGCGTACCTGTCTTCTAATCGTACCGCCGCGCCTCCGGAGGGGGATCTCATGAGGGACGGCAACCGGGAGAGGCCCCGCATCTCAAAACCGTATCTTCAAATGAGGGCAGCAACCGGTCGGACTATCCAAACAACAAGAAACTCAAAGCGAGATAACAACAATGGCGGCAGACCGCGCACAAAACCTACAAGACACCTTCCTTAATCACGTTCGCAAAACCAAGACGCCACTGACGATCTTTCTGGTCAACGGGGTCAAGCTGCAGGGAATTGTGACCTGGTTCGACAATTTCTGTCTGCTGCTTCGGCGCGACGGTCACTCGCAGCTCGTCTATAAGCATGCGATCTCGACCATCATGCCCGGTGCTCCGATCCAGCTGTTCGAAGGCGGCGAGGATCAGCCGGCTTGAGAGTGATCTGATTGGAACCCCGGAATTTTGACGGGGGGGCCGACCGTCCGCGGTCGGCAGGGGCTGGACAGACAGGGCGGGTGATCGTCATCGGCCCTTATATGCGTGTGCGCGCCGGCGGCGCCGACGCGCAATCGGAAAGCCATGTCCTGCGCAATGCCGAGGCGCGGCTCGAAGAAGCCGCAGGCCTTGCGCGCGCCATCGACCTCGTGATCGCCGACGCGCTGGTCGCGCCGATCAGCCAGATCCGCCCCGCGACCTATCTCGGCAAGGGCAAGGTCGAGGAGATCTCCGGGCTGATCAAGAGCCTCGAGGTCGAGCTCGTGGTGATGGACTGTGCGCTCTCGCCGATCCAGCAGCGCAATCTCGAGAAGGCCTGGAACGCCAAGGTGCTCGACCGCACCGGACTGATCCTGGAGATCTTCGGCCGCCGCGCCAAGACGAAGGAGGGCGCGCTTCAGGTCGAGCTCGCGCATCTCAACTACCAGCGCTCGCGCCTGGTGCGCTCGTGGACCCATCTGGAGCGCCAGCGTGGCGGCTTCGGTTTCATGGGTGGTCCCGGCGAGACACAGATCGAGGCGGACCGGCGGCTGATCTCCGAGCGCATCTCGCGGCTCGAGAACGAATTGAAGAAGGTGCAGGCGACGCGGCGCCTGCACCGCGCCGGCCGCCAGCGCGTGCCGTATCGCGTGGTGGCGCTGGTCGGCTACACCAATGCCGGCAAGTCGACGCTGTTCAACCGCCTGACGCGCGCCGACGTGCAGGCTGCCGACATGCTGTTTGCGACGCTCGATCCGACCTTGCGCGCGCTCAACCTGCCGCATGGCGGCAAGGCCATGCTGTCGGACACCGTCGGCTTCATCTCCAACCTGCCGACCCAGCTCGTGGCGGCGTTCCGCGCCACGCTGGAGGAGGTGCTGGAGGCCGACGTCATCCTGCATGTCCGCGACATCGCGCATGAGGACGCGGAGGCGCAGCAGAGCGACGTCGACGCCGTGCTGCGCCAGCTCGGCATCAATCCCGACGATTCCGGGCGCATCATCGAGGTCTGGAACAAGGTCGACCGGTTTGATTCCGAGCAACGCGAGGAGCTCGTGAACATCGCCGCGCGCAGGCCATCGGATCATCCCGCGATGTTGGTCTCGGCTGTGTCAGGCGAGGGGATCGACGCGCTGCTTGCTGCGATCGAAGAGCGGCTGGCGGCAAAGCGCACCACGCTCGATCTCTCCATCGACGCCGCCGACGGCGCCGGCATCTCCTGGCTGCATCGCAATTCCGAAGTGCTGGCGAAAGAGCTGAACGACGGCCGCTTCGACATGACCGTGCGGGTGGACGAAACCAAGCGGGACATCGTGGTGAACCGCTTCGACGCCGTGCCGCATCACGCCGCGTAACGCCAAATAGCGGGGGCCGTCCTGGCGAAAGCCAGGACCCATTACCCCAGGACGTGGTTTGGTGCGCGGTACTGGCCGCGTCGATTCGTCGATAGATTCCGCAATATTGGGTCCTGGCCTTCGCCAGGACGACGGCGGAGTTACCCGCGCGCTTGTTGGCTTCTCTCTGCCGTTGCAGACCTCTCCTCCGCCTTCGCGGCATTCCACAGCGCGTCCATCTCTTCCAGCGAGGCATGCTCCAGCGTGCGCCCCTGCGTCTCGAGCGCACGCTCGATGTAGGCAAAGCGGCGCTCGAACTTTGCGTTGGTCGCGCGCAGCGCGGTCTCCGGATCCGCGTCGACATGGCGGGCGAGATTGACGAGGGCGAACAGGAGATCGCCGGTTTCCTCGGCCAGCTCCCGGCTGTCGTTGCGGTCGAGCGCGGCCTCGATCTCGTCGGCTTCCTCGCGGATCTTCTTCAGCACCGCGCGCGGGTCGTTCCAGTCGAAGCCGACGGTGGAGGCCTTGCTCTGCAACGCCATCGCGCGCGTCAGCGCAGGCAGGCCGGCCTTGACGCTTGCCAGCAGCGATTTGTGCAGCGTCTCCTCCGGCGGCCGGCGCGCGGCGCGCTCGGCCTTCTCCTCGGCCTTGATGCGCTCCCACGCGCTCTTGACGCCGGCAGGCTGGATGTTGCCGTCCTTGTCGGCAAAGACGTGCGGGTGGCGGCGGATCATCTTCCGCGTGATCGCCTCGACCACATCACCGAACGCAAACGCATTCTCTTCCTCCGCCATGCGCGCGTGATAGACGACCTGGAGGAGGAGATCGCCGAGCTCCTCGCGAAGGTCGTCGAAATCGCCGCGCGTGATCGCATCGGCGACCTCGTAGGCCTCCTCGATCGTGTAGGGCGCAATCGTCGCAAAATTCTGCTCGAGGTCCCAGGGGCAGCCAGTGACCGGCGTGCGCAGCGTCGCCATGATCTCGATCAGGCGGGAAATGTCGCGGGAAGGGGTCATTGCGGGCCAATTCTCCTTAAGGTGTCGCTTTATGCCGCAAGCGGCCAACCGTTCCCAGCACAACGCCGTGAAATGAGCCGATTTCCACCGATTGGCGGCGCGGGCACGCGGTGCTAAATCGCGGCCATGAGCGAACACTATTCGTCCGAAACCGCCCTGGTGCTGTTCTCCGGTGGCCAGGATTCCACCACCTGCCTTGCCTGGGCCCTGCGCCGCTTTGCGCGGGTGGAGACGCTCGGCTTCGACTATGGGCAGCGTCATGCCATCGAGCTTGCCTGCCGCGAGCGGCTCGTCAATGGCCTGAAGCGCTTGCGTCCCGATTGGGCGGCCAAGCTGGGTGAGAGCCACACGCTCTCGATCCCGACGCTGGCTGCGATGTCCGAGACGGCGCTGACACGCGACGTCGCGATCGCGATGGGCGCCGACGGCCTGCCCAACACGTTCGTGCCCGGCCGCAACCTCGTGTTCCTGACCTTTGCTGCCACGCTCGCCTACAGGCGCGGCATCACAGAGATCGTCGGCGGCATGTGCGAGACCGACTATTCCGGTTATCCCGATTGCCGCGACGAGACCATCCGCGCGATGCAGAGCGCACTCTCGCTCGGCATGGCGCGCAAGTTCGAGCTTCATACCCCGCTGATGTGGATCGACAAGGCGGCGACCTGGCAGCTCGCGCATGAGCTTGGCGGGGACGGTCTCGTCGATCTCATCCGCGCACAGTCCCACACCTGCTATCTCGGCGAACGCGGCGCGCAGCATGACTGGGGTTACGGCTGCGGCGAGTGTCCGGCGTGCAGCCTGCGGGCGAAGGGATGGGCGGAGTACGTGGCGCGCAAGTAGAGCGTCAATCTCAGGTGTCATCGTCCGCCTTGTGCGCAATTGCGCACTGGGGCGGACGATCCAGTATTCCAGAGACGGTGCGAGGTTACGGAGAATCCGCGGCGTACTCGATTCCCCGCTTTCGCGGGGAATGACAGTGTGGATTGGGGCGACTAGCCAAAATCCTCCGGCCCCAGCACGATCGGCTGGCCGTGCGGGGTGCGGTCGGCGGCGTGGTCCCAGGCGTCGCGGTAGCGGTGCAGGGCTTCCGAAGAGGTGACGCCCTTGCTGGCGACGAGCCTTTCCAGCGTGGCGAGCCAGTGCAGATAGTAGGTCTCGCCGGTGTCGGGATCGCCTGCGGCCTGGGCACGCTTGATCTCCTCGGCGAGCGCTGAGGCCCATTCGCTCCAGGTGAAGACGCCGCGCTCGTGCAACGTCAGCGCCATCGCGAAGGCCTGCGCCTCCCAGGGCGCGCGGAACACCGGACCGTCGTCATCGCGGGGAATGCTCGGGACGGCCGCGGTCGCTCTCGCGGCAGCAGCGGTGCTCATCACGCGGGGTCCAGATAGGGCTCGAACGCATCGATGGAGATCTTCGAGGTCGGATCGCCATCCGCGCCCCAGAGATCACGCCCCTCGAACACCACCGTGTAGAGCCATTGCGGATTCTCGCCCAGCTCCATCGCAGCCGAATCCGGAAACACCTGGCAGCCATGGTTGCGCTCGACCACGCCGACATGGCCGCGCACATAGCGCGGCAGCCGCGTATGCGTCGCCGGATGAATGTTCTTCGCGCGCACGCGATCGCCGATCCTGAAGCGGGCCGGCGCCGGGGCAGGGCGGGCAAACTTGCCGCGCACCATGATCCGCTCGAGATCGTCGACCTCGAACTTGCCGTTCCTGAGCGGCTTTGCCGGCGTCACCGCATGGCCGGCCGCGACGTCCTCCTTGGCGATGTAGCCCTTGTCGAGCAGCATCTCCTCGAGCCCCAAAAACCACTTCTGATAATAGGAGCTCGAGAGATAGACGTGCGGCGGCAGCGTCTCGCGATAGAAGCGCGAGGTGTCGATGTTGAAGGCGCCGGCGCCGCCCATCGCGCGCACCATGGCCAGGACGCGGGCTTCCCAGTCCGCGTGGAACGTCGGCTCGTTCGGCTCGGGCTCGACCTTACCGAACCCGTCCATGCCGCCCATGTCGTGCACGCCGTTCATGACGGCGCTCCCGGCGTCTTCGGAAAGCCGGTGCCGATCATGGAATCGCGCGTCACGAGGTCCGCGAGCTGTACCTCGCTCCAGCCTTCCGTGCCCTCGGGCCGCATCGGCAGCACCAGGAAGCGCGTCTCCGCCGTGGAGTCCCAGACGCGGAGCTCGATGTCCTTGCCCAGCGCCACGCCGAAATCGGCGAGCACGCCGCGAGGATCCTTCACCGCACGCGAGCGATAGGGCGCAGCCTTGTACCAGACCGGCGGCAGCCCGAGCATCTCCCAGGGGTAGCAGGAGCACAGCGTGCATACGATCATGTTGTGGCGCTCGGGCGTGTTCTCGACCACGACGAGGTGATCGCCGACGCGGCTGACATGGCCGAGCGTGCCGATCGCCTTGCTGCCGTCCTCCAGCAGGGCCGCTTTGAAGGCCGGATCAGTCCAGGCCTTGGCAACGACGCGCGCGCCATTGTGCGGGCCGATCCTGGTCTCGAAGGCCTGGATGATCGCATCCAGCGCGGCCGGATCGACATAGCCCTTCTCGGTCAGGATGCTTTCGAGCGCGCGCACGCGCAGCTCGGTTTCGGAGAGTTCCGAATGGTCGTGATCGTGATGGTGGTCGTGTTCGCCCATGGCCGGAAGATAGGCCCACCGGTCCGCATCTGTCGAGGCCCGGCGATCCGCACATGACGCCACGTGTTTGTGACCTCGCCGGTAGGCTGGCCTCGCGCGGCCATTGATCGCATCGTAGACTATCCGTATACGGCCCCTCGGGGACGGCCGAGCCTCGGTCAACGAGCCGGCACAATGCCACAGGAATTGAGGGGGAGAGCCCATCATGGTTGACTCAAAGCCGGTTGACACAACGCCGGTTGCCTCGAAGGCGGTTGGCGCAAAGGCGCCAGAGGCGAAGGGATTTCGCTGGAAGCTGTTCGCCCCGCTCGTGGTGTGGCTCGCGATCTATCTGTGGCCGGTGCCACCAGGTCTCAACGCCAATCAGTGGCACTATTTCGCGGTATTCGCCGCCGTCATCACCGGTCTCATTCTGGAATCGATGCCGGTCGGAGCGGTCGGCCTGATCGGCCTGACGGTCGCCGGTATCAGCGGCTATATCGATCCCGATCCGACAAAATCGCTGCGCTGGATGCTGGCGGGCTTTGCCGAGAGCACGGTGTGGCTGATCGTCGGCGCATTCGTGTTCTCGATCGGCTATCGCAAGAGCCAGCTTGGCCGGCGCATCGCGCTCGTGCTGGTACGCAGCCTCGGGCGCAACACGCTCGGGCTCGGCTATGCGGTCGCGATGTCGGATTTCCTGCTGGCGCCGGCAACGCCCTCGAACACGGCGCGCAGCGGCGGCATCGTCTATCCCATCATCAGCAACATCCCGCGCATCTACGGCTCCGAGCCCGGCCCGACCGCGGGCAAGATCGGCACCTATGTGATGTGGACCGCGTTCGCGGCGACCGCCGTGACGAGCTCGCTGTTCTTCACCGCGCTTGCGCCGAACGCCGCGGCGCTCGCCATCGCCAAGAGGACCGCAGGCATCGACATAAGCTGGGCGCAGTGGTTTATCGGCTTTGCGCCGCTCGGCATCCTCCTGATGCTGCTGGTGCCGCTTCTGAGCTATGCCATCTGCCGTCCCGAGGTGAAGCGGAGCCCCGAGATCTCCGAATGGGCCAGCAGGGAACTGGCGACGATGGGGCCGATGTCGCGCCACGAATGGATCATGCTGGGCCTGATCGTGCTCGCGATGTTCCTGTGGATCACAGGCTCGACCCCCGACATCAGCCTGCCCATCCTCGGCTCGAACTTCATCAACGCCACGACGGTCGTGTTCATCGTGATCTCCTTGATGCTGGTCACCGGCATCGTCGAGTTCAACGACATCGTCAGCGAGAAGAGCGCCTGGGAGGTGTTCTTCTATTTCACCTCGCTGCTGACGCTGGCCTCGGGCCTGAACGAGATCGGCTTCATCAAATGGTTCGCCAACGAATATGCCAAGCCGCTCGCCGGGCTGTCGCCGTCGACGGCGATGCTCATGCTGGTCGCGCTGTTCTTCTGGATCCACTATTTCTTCTCCAGCATCACTTCGCACGCGGCGGCCGTGCTGCCCGTGGTGCTGGCTGTCGGCTCCGGCATCCCCGGCCTTCCGGTCACGACGCTCGCGTTGCTCTGCATGTACTCGCTGGGCCTGATGGGCGTGATCTCGCCTTACGCCACCGGGCCGGCACCGATGTATTTCGGCAGCGGCTATATCGGCAAAGGCCAGTTCTGGAGCTTTGGCCTGATCTTCGGGCTGATCTATTTTGCCGGGCTGCTCGTCATCGTGCTGCCGTGGTTGCAGCTCCGCGGAGGCTAGGACACGCCAAGGACGAATTTTCTCCTTCCGCGCTGAAGAGGGGAAGCTTCGCCTAGCCCGGCCTGAATATCTGCGATTGCAAGTCAGGCCGGATCAGGCAATTGTGCGTGCTGCAATGCAGCGCGCAGTCCGGCAATCCCGCTCGCCTGACGCCTTTTTCGCCGCTGCCACCTCGCTTGGCCGCTCGAACCGGCGACGCCTTGCGAATGAGAGTTATTCGAATGAATGCACACCAAGCGCTCGCGGTCGGGGAACCGATCGGGGCACAGGCAACATTTTCGCCGGGCGATGCGCCCGACGCCATGGTCCGGTTCGAAGGCATCTCCAAGATCTATCCGGCCTATCGCGACAAGCCCGGCGTTCATGCATTGCAAGACATCGACTTCGCCATTGCGCGCGGATCGATCACCGGCGTGATCGGCCGCTCCGGCGCCGGCAAGTCGAGCCTGGTGCGCCTGATCAACGGGCTGGAGAAGCCGACCGCCGGCCGCGTCGTGGTCGACGGCCGCGACATCTCCGCGCTCGCCGGGGCGAACCTGCGGCTCGCGCAGCGCTCGATCGGCATGATCTTCCAACACTTCAACCTGCTGTCCTCGCGCACCGCCGCCAACAACATCGCGCTGCCGCTGAAAATCGCCGGCTGGCCGAAAGCCGAGATCAAGTCGCGCGTCGCCGAGTTGCTCGCACTCGTCGGCATCGCGGACAAGGCCGACCGCTATCCGTCGGAGCTCTCCGGCGGCCAAAAGCAGCGCGTCGGCATTGCGCGGGCGCTCGCGACACGCCCCGACGTGCTGCTGTCGGACGAGGCGACCTCGGCGCTCGATCCGCAGACCACGCGCGCGATCCTCGATTTGCTCGCGAACATCAATCGCGAGCTCGGTGTGACCATCGTGCTGATCACGCATGAGATGTCCGTGGTGCGGCAGCTCGCCAAGGAGGTGGTCGTGATCGATGCCGGCCACATCGTCGAGCGCGGCCACGTCGCCGACATCTTCACCAACCCGCAGCATCCCATCACGCAATCCTTCATCGCCGAGGTCGTCGGCGACAGCCTGCCGGTGTCGCTGGCCTCGCGCCTCGCGGCGCAGCCGGTTGCGGGCGGGCAGGCCGTGATCCGCGTCCAGGTGCGCGGCACGGGTGCTGGCGACACGCTCGTCGCGCGGCTCGCGCGCGAAGTCGGCATCGACGTGGGGCTGCTCGCCGCGCGCATCGACGAGATCGGCGGCCAGCATGTCGGCTCGCTGACGATCGGGATTCCCGGCGGGGAGGGGGCGGCGGCGCAGGTGCTGGCCTGGCTCGCGCAACATCAATTCGCTTCGGAGCGTCTCGGCCATGTCGCCTGAAATGATCAGTCTCATCGTCCAGGCTACCTTCGAGAGCCTGTTCATGGTCTCGGTCGCCGCACTGCTCGGCACCGTCTTCGGACTGCCGATCGGCGTGTTCCTGGCGACCAGCCGCAAAGGCGAGCTGTTCGCCGCGCCCGCGGTCAATGCCGTGCTCGGCATGGTCGTCAACGCGACGCGCTCGACGCCGTTCATCATCCTGGTCGTCGCGATCATTCCGTTCACGCGGCTGGTCGCGGGAACGTCGATCGGATCGACGGCGGCGATCGTGCCGCTGACGATTGCCTCGACGCCGTTCATCGCGCGGCTCGTCGAAGCCGCAATCCGCGAGGTCGATGCCGGCCTGATCGAGACGGCGTCCTCGTTCGGCGCCTCGCCGCTCCAGATCGTGCTCAAGGTGCTGATCCCCGAGGCGCTGCCCGGCCTCGTCCTCGCCCTCACGCTCGCGGTCGTCAGCCTACTTGGCTACTCCGCGATGGTCGGTGCGGTCGGCGGAGGCGGGCTGGGCGACCTCGGCATCCGCTACGGCTATCAGCGCTTCATGCCGGAGATGATGCTCGCCGTCGTGATCGTCCTGATCGCGCTGGTGCAGGCGGTCCAGTCCGCAGGCGACCATCTGGCGCGGCGGGTCAACCGAAAGCTGCGGCATCGCTGACGCTAAAGGCAACAAGCTGCGGCGGCTACGGGCCGGACGAGCTGCGCCAATCCGGCGCCTTCCGCGTCTATGACGATCCCGCCGACATGCTGCGCCGGATCGACGCGGTCGGCGGCCGGCGCCAGCGCCGGCACGGGGAGAGGGCGCCTGCATCGAAATGAACCTTCCCGCGGAACCCGGGTACAAAGACTGACAACAGCTCTTACACCCGCGGGATCTCTATGAAGTGGCTTAGCCTGCTCTGCTTGCTCACATGCGTCACGAGTGCAAATGCCGCCTCGCCCGAGCAGCGCTACCTCGAACTGCGCGATCGCTACATCGCAAAATTCACCAAAGCTCCCGAGAACGAGGAGACCTACAAGCAGCAGGATGCGGCGCTCAAGGAGCTTACGGGGGTGCTACGCAGCCTGGTGGGGCCGGTCACGATCAAGGGGCTTCCCGCTGACCCGCAATCCAATGTCGACACGCTCTACAAGGGCGACTCGGGCTTCGGCCATCTCGACGGGCTGGCTTTCTCCTCCAAGGCCGACAAGACGGAGGCCGTGGTGACGACCATGGCGCTGCTCAAGCACTGGCTTGGCGAGCACCGAGCGGACGGCATGCCGCAGGATATCAGCGCCGCATTCAAGTCGGATCAGTTCTACTATGCTGCGATCCAGGATTCCGCCTTCGCCAAATACGCGGAGTTGCCGATCGCCAAGCCTGCTTCGGCGAGCGTCGCGGTCGCTGTGCTGGGCTTGCGGGGCAATGGCGACATCAAGGGACCGCCCAGCGAGATCGACGTGGTCGCGATCCAGGGCGACAAGGTCTATTTCGTCGCCGTCCGCGACGCCGTGAAGACGGCCGAGATCCCGGCCTGCGAGCAGGTCTGGAAACAGATGATGGCCAAGCCCATCAACAAGAAGGACCCGCGGGGCGATATGACCCGCGAGGACCAGGCGATGACCGCGTTGACCCAGTGCTTCGCCAAGGCGGCGCCAAGCCAGAGCTGGTTCGTAACAGCCGTCAAGAAGGCGCAGAGCCAGATCGACCTGCTGCCGTTGCGCTAGCAGGGGGCGCGGCCGCTCGCCTTTGGATACGCCGCGTGCACCGCGGCCGCGTTCCCACAAGCCACTCTCGTTCACGGCTGACTTGCGGACATGAGCTTCGATCAGCGGACCTCACACGGCGTCGCAAACTCGTCGGCATCGGAGTCCGATGACGCATCAACTCAGGACGCATTGACAGCCGCAATACCCGATAGCAAGCTCGTTCGGGCGTCTCTGGCGCAGCCTGAACCGCGCCGAAGAATTCACCTGGAGTTCCAACAGTGGACAGATCAATTCTGCTCGCCGCCGTCTGCGCTTCGGCGCTTGTGGTGGCTTCGGCTGCTTCCGCCAAAACCCTGGTTTTCTGCTCGGAAGGCAGCCCGGAGAACTTCTATCCCGGCGTCAACACCACCGGCACGTCGTTCGACGGCAATGAGCCGATCTACAATCGCATTGTCGAGTTCGAGCGCGGCAGCACGCAAGTGGTGCCGGCCCTCGCGGAAAAATGGACGATCTCACCGGACGGCACCACCTATACCTTCAACCTGCGCAAGGGCGTGAAGTGGCATTCGACGTCCAAGTCGTTCAAGCCGACGCGCGACTTCAATGCCGACGACGTCATATTCTCGATCGAGCGGCAATGGAAGGAGGACAATCCGTATTTCAAGGTGACGAGTCCGAACCATTCGTATTTCGGCGACATGGGGATGCCGAAATTGCTGAATTCGGTCGAGAAGGTCGACGATTACACCATCAAGGTGACGCTCAATCGGCCGGAAGCCCCATTCCTCGCCGACCTCGCGATGCCCTTCGCGGCCATCCAGTCGAAGGAATATGCGGATGCAATGCTGAAGGCCGGCACGCCCGAAAAGATCGACCAGGATCCGATCGGCACCGGACCGTTTTATCTGGTGCAGTATCAGAAGGACGCCGTGATCCGGTACAAGGCGTTCCCTGGATTTTGGGGCGGAAAGGCGAAGATCGACGACCTCGTCTACGCGATCACGCCGGATGCATCCGTTCGCTGGGCCAAACTCCAGAAGGGCGAATGCGACGTGATGCCTTATCCGAACCCGGCCGACATCGATGCGATAAAGAAAGATCCGAACATCACCATCCTGGAACAGCCGGGCCTCAACGTCGGCTATCTGGCCTTCCAGACGCAAAAGAAGCCCTTCGACGACGTGCGCGTGCGCAAGGCCATCAGCATGGCGATCGACAAGAGGGCAATCATCGACGCCGTCTATCTGTCGACCGGCATCGCAGCCAAAAATCCCATCCCGCCCTCGATGTGGTCGTATAACGACGACGTCAAGGACGACCCTTATGATCCGGCGGCGGCCAAGAAGCTTCTGGCCGACGCAGGATTTCCGAACGGTTTCGAAACTGATCTATGGGCCATGCCGGTGCAACGCCCCTACAATCCGAACGCCAAGCGCATTGCCGAACTGATGCAGGCCGACCTCGCCAAGATCGGCGTCAAGGCCGAAATCAAGTCATTTGAATGGGGCGAATACCGCAAGCGGATGCAGGCCGGCGAGCACCAGATGGGTATGCTGGGCTGGACCGGCGACAACGGCGATCCTGACAACTTCCTGCACACATTGCTGGGCTGCGACTCGGCGCAATCGGCATCGGGTTCGAATATCGCCAAGTTCTGCTACAAGCCGTTCGACGATCTGGTCGTGAAGGCCAAGACCGTCAGCGATCAGGCCGAGCGGGCCAAGTTGTATGCGCAGGCCCAGGTGATCTTCAAGGACCAGGCTCCGTGGTTCACCATCGCGCACGCGGTGCAGTTGAAGCCCGTCAGCAAGCGAGTTGTCGACTTCAAGCTGTCGCCGTTCGGACGCCACAACTTCTATGGTGTCGACGTCAAGGAGTAGAGGAAGACCAGAGCGGGGGAGTGGCCTTCGCCGCTCCCGCGCTCTTTTGCCCTTCTCCTTCCTTCGAGATGACTGAGGACGGCGTGCTCCGGTTCACTCTTACCCGACTGAGTCTCGTGGTTCCGACCTTCATCGGGATCACGTTGCTTGTGTTCGTGCTGATCCGCTTGATACCCGGCGATCCCATCGAGACCATGGCGGGCGAACGCGGCATCGATCCGGCCCGGCTCGCGCAATTGCGCGCTGACTACGGCTTCGATCAGCCCGTTTTGGTCCAGTACGGCCTCTATCTGTCACGGATGGCGCATGGCGACCTCGGCCGCTCGATCGTCACCCATGAGCCAGTGATCTCTGAATTTCGGATGCTGTTCCCGGCAACGATCGAGCTGTCTGTTTGCGCGATCCTGTTTGCATTGTGCCTCGGATTGCCGGCCGGCATCATCGCCGCGGTTCGCCGCAACTCCATCTTCGATCATGGCGTGATGGGGATATCGCTCACCGGGTATTCGATGCCGATTTTCTGGTGGGGATTGCTGTTGATCCTGCTTTTTTCGGTACAGCTTGGATGGACTCCCGTGTCGGGCCGGATCGCGGTGCAATACTTCATCGAACCAGTGACCGGTTTCCTGCTGATCGATACGCTGCTGGACGGCGATTTCGGCGCGTTTCGTTCGGCCTTGTCACATCTCGTGCTGCCGACGATCGTGCTCGGCACCGTGCCGCTCGCCGTGATCGCCCGCATGACGCGGTCCGCCATGCTGGAGGTCCTGGGCGAAGATTACATCCGCACCGCCCGCGCCAAGGGGTTGCCGCGTTTCCGGGTGATCGCGATTCATGCGCTGCGCAATGCGCTGATTCCGGTGGTGACGGTGATCGGGCTGCAGGTCGGCGTCCTGTTTACTGGCGCGATCCTCACGGAAACCATCTTCTCCTGGCCCGGCGTGGGCAAATGGCTGATCGAGGGTATCAACCGTCGCGACTATCCGGTGTTGCAGGGCGGCACGCTGTTGATCGGCGCGATCGTCATGATCGTCAATCTGCTGGTCGACGTCACCTACGGGCTGATCAATCCCCGCATCCGGTACACAAGATGACCGCCGAAGTCCTCGAAAACCCCGTCGTCGCAGCCGCCGCTCCGCCGCATCCGCTGTTGGAATTCTGGTTCGATTTCAAGGCAAATGTCGGCGCCGTGATGGGTCTAGCAGTGATCATGGTTCTGATCCTCGTTGCACTTTTCGCCGATTTGGTTGCGCCGCATTCCCCGATCATCACCAACAATGCGGCCTTTCTGAAACCTCCGTTCTGGCAGCAGGGTGGATCGATCGCCTATCCGCTCGGCACCGACGCCATCGGCCGCGATATTCTTTCCCGCCTTATTCACGGAGCAAGGCTTTCGCTTCTGATCGGAATCGCGGTCGTGACGCTGTCGGTGGTCGCCGGGACGATCCTTGGGCTGGTGGCGGGTTTTTTTCGCGGCGTCATCGAAATCGCGATCATGCGGCTGATGGACATCACGTTGACGCTGCCAAGCCTTTTGCTCGCGATCGTGATCGTCGCGATCCTTGGGCCCGGCCTGATGAATGCCATGCTGGCGGTCGCGATCGTGCTCTTGCCGCACTATGTGCGGATTGCGCGCGCCGCCGTGATCAGCGAAGTCTCGAAGGATTACATCACCGCGGCCAAAGTCGCGGGTGCCGGCCGGCTCCGATTGATGTTCAAGGAGGTATTGCCGAACTGCACTGCGCCGCTGATTGTCCAGGCGACGCTCGGCATTTCGACGGCGATCCTGGACGCGGCCGCGCTCGGCTTTCTCGGTCTCGGTGCGCAGCCGCCCTTGCCCGAATGGGGGACCATGCTGGCGGATGCGCGCGAATTTGTGCTGCGGGCCTGGTGGGTCGTCACGCTTCCAGGCTTGGCGATCCTCGTAACCGTGCTGGCCTTCAACCTTCTCGGCGACGGACTGCGTGACGCGCTAGACCCCAAGCTCAAGCGTTGAAAGACGATCCGATGCCGCTCCTCGAGATCGAAAATCTATCGGTCGCGTTTCCCTCGCAGAGCGGGATGGTGCGCGCAGTGGATGGCGTCAGCATCGCGCTCGAAAGAGGCGAGGTGCTGGGGATCGTCGGAGAATCCGGATCCGGCAAGAGCGTCACCATGTTGGCCCTGATGGGGCTTGTGGCCTATCCGGGGCGTGTTACGGCCGACAGGCTGCTGTTCGAGGGGAGGGATCTCCTGACCTTGACCGATCGCGAGCGGCGCGCGCTCACGGGCAAGGACGTCGCGATGATCTTCCAGGAGCCGACGACGTCGCTCAATCCCTCCTTCACTATCGGCTATCAGCTGGCCGAGACATTGCACATCCACGAAGGGATGGATCGCAAGGCCGCGCGGCGGCGCGTGGTCGAGCTCCTCGAGCAAGTCGGCATTCCGGCCCCGGAGAAGCGGCTGTCCGCCTATCCGCACCAGCTCTCGGGCGGCATGAACCAGCGCGTCATGATCGCGATGGCGATCGCCTGCAATCCGAAGCTCCTGATCGCCGACGAGCCGACGACAGCGCTCGATGTCACCATCCAGGCGCAGATTCTCGATCTTCTGCTGTCCCTGCAACGCGATCGCGGCATGGCGCTGATCCTGATCACGCACAACATGGGCGTGGTCTCGGACACGACCGAGCGCGTCGCAGTAATGTATGCGGGGCAGATCATGGAGCAGCGCCCGACGCAAAGCCTGTTCGCGTCGCCGCAGCATCCCTATACGTCCGCATTGCTGGCGGCACGCCCTGAGGCGAGCGACGGCGGACGGCTCGCCACCATTCCAGGCGTGGTGCCCGGGGTTTACGATCGGCCGCGCGGGTGCCTGTTTAATCCGCGTTGCATCCATGCAACGCCGCTGGCCGACAAGGCGCGTCCCGACCTGCGTCCCTGGATGGACGGCCTGATCCGTTGTCATTATCCGCTCGGCGATCCGACACGGGACGAACGCATCGCGGCCGATCGGGCCGGCGAGGGCGGGGCGTCGATCCCAAAGCGCGAGACCGTGTCATGACGGCGCTTGTCACCGCCACCGATCTCAAGCGCAGTTACGAGATCAAGCAGGGCTGGTTCCGCGCCCGGGCGCATCTGCAGGCCGTGGGCGGAGTATCGTTCGCGCTTGAGGCCGGCAAGACGCTGGCGATCGTCGGCGAATCCGGTTGCGGCAAGTCGACGCTCGCAAGGCTGGTGACGCTCATCGAGAAGCCGAGCGCCGGCACGTTGATGCTCGATGGGGTGGGTGCGGTCAATCCTTCGGCCAGCGCCGCACAGACGTTGCGCCGGGCCGTCCAGATCGTGTTTCAAAACCCCTATGGGTCGCTCAACCCGCGTAAGCGCGTCGGCGCCATACTGGAAGAGCCGCT
The DNA here is from genome assembly GCF_024199925.1 of Bradyrhizobium sp. CCGUVB1N3. NCBI lineage: Bacteria > Pseudomonadati > Pseudomonadota > Alphaproteobacteria > Hyphomicrobiales > Nitrobacteraceae > Bradyrhizobium > Bradyrhizobium sp. CCGUVB1N3. The sequence continues at coordinate 1,246,750 of NZ_JANADR010000001.1, read as the reverse complement.
GATCATCAACACCAAGCTCTCGAAGCAGGAGCGTCGGGCGCAGGCGCTCGACATGATGGCGAGGGTTGGGCTGCGGCCGGAGCAATATGGCCGCTATCCGCACATGTTCTCGGGCGGCCAGCGTCAGCGCGTCGCGATCGCGCGCGCCCTGATGTTGCGGCCGAAGCTGCTGGTTGCCGACGAACCGGTCTCCGCGCTCGACATGTCGGTGCAGGCGCAGGTTATCAACCTCCTGGTCGATCTCCAGCGCGAACTGGGGCTGGCTTACCTCTTCATCTCGCACGATCTCGGCGTGGTACGTCACATCGCAGATGACGTGATGATCATGTATCTGGGAATCGCAGTAGAGCACGGACCGAAAGAGCGCATCTTTGCACGGCCGCTGCATCCCTATGCGCTGGCATTGCTCGACGCGACGCCGGGCCTTGGCCGCAAACGCCAGCGTATCGTGCCGAAGGGCGAGGTGCCTTCGCCGCTCGATCCACCAAAGGGCTGCGTCTTCTCGACCCGCTGTCCCCATGTGACCGACCTCTGCCGCGGGCAGCGTCCCCCCTTGCGCCCGCTCGACGGTCGCCTCGTCGCCTGCCACTACGCCGAGCGTTTCCTGGAATCTCAGGCGGCTTAACGATCGGCCTCCAGTTCGCCATCGCGAGCTCAACGCGTCCGCATCGAGAGTTCGACGTCGTCGGCAAACGGCAATCGTCGTTGAGACGGACGTTGCCAGGCGGAGAGAGACCATTGTGGGACCGAACCAATATCGGAGCGCCGCGGCTAAGGCGCACTGCCGCCAAGATTCCACCCGCGGCCGCCCTCGCCAAAGATCTCGTAGCCCGTCGGCGTCACCGCGACGGTGTCCTCGAGCTTGATGAAGCCGCGCTTGGGATGCTTCATCGTGGTCTCGATCGACACCACCATGCCGACCTCCAGCGGCAGCCGCGCGTCGGGATCGTCATAGGGCACCGGACCCTTGGCGGTCAGGCGAGGGGCCTCGTGGCTGACCAGACCCATGCCGTGAGCCAGGAAGTCCGTGCAGTCCCGCTGGCTGATCTTGGCGAGCTCTTGCTCGGCCGCGGCATAGATCGCGCCGCCAAGCGCGCCCGGCCGGACGACGCCAAAGGCGGCGCGCTGGACGGCCTCGATCTCGGCCAGCAGGTCCTTCAACTCGGCGTCCGGCTCGCCCAGCACGGCCATGCGGGCGAGGTCGCCGATATAGCCATGGTAATTGCCGCCCGAGTCGAGCGAGAGCACGTCGCCTTGCTCCCAGCGCTGCGGCGACGGCGCCCGGTTGTGGCTGTTGCCGCAGGCAAGCAGGCAATACTCAAAGGTCAGCCCGCGCTGGGCCTCCGCGATGCGCAAGGCGTCGGACAGCTGCTGCTTGGTCGTGCCCGGACCGTGCTTCGAAATCACCTCCAGCATGGAGGCGATGACGAGCTCCGATGCCGTCTTGAGCTTGGCAAGCTCCGCCGCCGACTTGACCGCGCGCAAACGCTCCAGCACCAGCAGCGCATCCTTGATCTCGGCATCGGGCAGGGCGTCGACCAGCGCCCACCCTGCGTCCATGGGCAGGAATGCCATCTCGACCCCGACCCGATTCATCGGCACGCCGGCGCCCTTCAGGGCGGCAACGGCGCGCGTCACCGCATCGACCGAACCGCTGGACTCGGTCCGCACCTGTGCCACCCAGGGCGGCGCTACGGCGCGCTGATGGGTCTCGAGGCGATGCCCGATATAGATGGCCTTGTCGGGCGCGCCCTTGGGGTAAACCAGGACCGGCAGGTAGCGGCTGACGCCCATCGCGTCCATGTAGTCGAAGAAGATCGCGCGCTCGGCGCCGAGCAGGTACTGCACGTTGTGCTTTGAGGTCGCGATCAGGACGTCGAGGCCCGCGGCCTCCATCAGACGGTCGAGCTTGGCGGCATCGAATGGAATGGCGCGCGAGTCGGCTCCGCTGGCGACATCCTCCTGCATGATGGACCTCCCATGAGCGACGGTGTTTGGCGCCTGTGTACTTCGCGCTTCGCTTGCACAACTCTGGGCCGGGTGCGGGGTTCTGGGTAGCCTCAGAATTGTCGTCGCGCCTGATCTGCACACCCATATCCGTAATTCGCATAAGGTATATTATGGAATATTTTTATATCTAATTAGATCAGATATTTAGGTGGAATTCCTAACAGCACGCATTTGGTTTAGCCCTCAAATCGTCGCAGCCGCCGAGCTTGGTATCAGCTATCAGCCGCTACTTTGCATGGGGTTGTTTTGCGGATTTTGACGGAAGCCCGCACCTTGCGAACGCCGATGTTGCCGCGACTTGGCTCGGCTGCAATAAGCGACACCTCGCGAGATCGCAGATGACCTCATGGCCTTCCGTCCGTATAGGTTTGCATCTCAGAACAACAACAAACCTTTTGGGAGCAAACCCCCGATGAGCTTTTCCCGACGCACGCTTCTCAAGGCCTCCGCCGCGACCGCGGTTTTGGGCGGTATCGGCGCACCCCATGTGGCGCGCGCCCAGACAGCCGAGTTTTCGTACAAATACGCCAACAATCTGCCGGACACCCATCCGCTGAACATCCGCGCCAAGGAGATGGCGGCGACGATCAAGAGCGAGACAGGCGGCAGGTTCGACCTCCAGATCTTCCCGAACAATCAGCTTGGCTCGGACACCGACATGCTGAGCCAGATCCGCTCCGGCGGCGTCGAGTTCTTCACGCTGTCCGGCCTGATCCTGGCGACGCTGGTGCCGGCGGCGTCCATCAACGGCATCGGCTTCGCGTTCCCGGACTACGACACGGTCTGGAAAGCCATGGACGGCGATCTCGGTGCCTATGTGCGCGGCGAGATCAAGAAGGCCGGCCTCGAGGTCATGGACAGGATCTGGGATAACGGCTTCCGCCAGACCACGTCGTCGACCAAGCCGATCAACGGTCCGGACGATCTCAAGGGCTTCAAGATCCGCGTGCCGGTGTCGCCGCTGTGGACCTCGATGTTCAAGGCGTTCGATGCGGCGCCCGCCTCGATCAATTTCAGCGAGGTCTATTCGGCGCTCCAGACCAAGGTCGTCGAAGGCCAGGAAAACCCGCTGGCGATCATCTCGACCGCAAAACTCTACGAGGTGCAGAAGTACTGCTTGCTGACCAACCACATGTGGGACGGCTTCTGGTTCCTGGCGAACCGCCGCGCCTGGGAAAAGCTCCCACAGGACGTGCGCGCCATCGTCGCCAAGAACATCAACGCGGCGGCGGTCAAGGAGCGCGAGGACACCGCCAAGCTCAACGCCAATCTCCAGCAGGAGCTGGCGGGCAAAGGCCTGGCCTTCAACCAGCCTGCGGTTGCGCCGTTCCGCGACAAGCTGCGCAGCGCCGGCTTCTATGCCGAGTGGAAGGGCAAGTACGGCGACCAGGCCTGGGATCTCCTGGAAAAGGCTGTCGGCAAGCTGTCGTAACGCATCAAGGCCGTCATGGCTCATATCGAGGTGACCGAGGTGGTGGGCGAGGTGACCGTGCAGTCCCCTCGCCGACCTTCGATTCTGGCTTCGCTGGAGCGCGTGCTCGGCTTCATCGTCGAGATTCCGGCGGCGATCCTGGTCGTCGCCGAGATCGTCATCCTGTTCGCCGGCGTCGTCGCACGCTACGGCTTTCACCGGCCGCTGGTCTGGTCGGACGAGCTCGCATCCATCCTGTTCCTGTGGCTGGCGATGCTGGGCGCGGCGGTGGCGTTCCGCCGCTCCGAGCACATGCGCATGACGGCGATCGTCGCGAGCGCGAGCCCGGCGATGCGGGCTTATCTCGATCTCGTGGCGGTCTGCGCCGCGTTGGCGTTCCTCGTGATGATCGCCTGGCCGTCCTACGATTACGCCTATGAGGAAAGCTTCATTACGACGCCGGCGCTGCAGATATCGAACATGTGGCGCGCCGCTGCGCTGCCGGTCGGCATCTGCCTGATGGCGGCGTTCGCGGTGCTGCGCCTGCTGCGCGCCGCCGACTATCGGACCGTGCTGACGGCCGCCGTGACCGTTGCCGTCGTCGTTGGTTTGTTCTGGCTCGCCGAGCCGTACTTGCGGCCGCTCGGCAATCTCAACCTGGTGATCTTCTTCGTCGGCGTTGCCGGCTTCTGTGTCTTCGCCGGCGTTCCCATTGCGTTCGGCTTTTATCTCGCGCTGACCACGCGCACGCCGGTGATGGTGCTGGTCGGGCGGATGGACGAGGGCATGAGCCATCTGATCCTGCTCTCGGTACCGCTGTTCGTGTTCCTGGGGCTGCTGATCGAAATGACCGGCATGGCGCGGGCCATGGTCGCCTTCCTCGCGAGCCTGCTCGGCCATGTCCGCGGCGGACTGCACTACGTGCTGGTCGGCGCCATGTACCTGGTCTCCGGCATCTCCGGTGCCAAGGCGGCCGATATGGCCGCGGTCGCGCCGGTCTTGTTCCCCGAGATGAAGCAGCGCGGCGCCAAGCCCGGCGATCTCGTCGCCCTCCTCGCGGCCACCGGCGCGCAGACCGAAACCATTCCGCCGAGCCTCGTGCTGATCACCATCGGCTCGGTCACGGGCGTCTCGATCGCGGCACTGTTCACCGGCGGCCTGTTGCCCGGCGTTGTGCTGGCGCTGACGCTTTGCACGCTGGTGTGGTGGCGCTATCGTCACGAGGACATGAGCCATGTCCGCCGCGCCAGGGCTTCCGAGATCGGCAAGACGTTCGTCATCGCCCTGCCCGCGCTGGCCCTGCCTTTCGTGATCCGCTATGCGGTGGTCGAGGGCATTGCGACCGCGACCGAAGTCTCGACCATCGGCATCGTCTATGGCGTCCTGGTCGGCCTTCTGATCTACCGCCGCTTCGACTGGCGACGGCTGTTTCCGATGCTGGTCGAGACTGCGGCTCTGTCAGGGGCGATCCTGCTGATCATCGGCACCGCCACGGGCATGGCCTGGGGCCTGACGCAATCCGGCTTCTCGCGCTCGCTCGCGGCCGCGATGACCGGCCTTCCCGGCGGCTCCGCCTCCTTCATCGCGGTCTCGATCCTGGCCTTCACCATCCTCGGCAGCGTCCTGGAAGGCATTCCGGCCATCGTGCTGTTCGGGCCGCTTTTGTTTCCGATCGCACGCGCCGTCGGCGTGCACGAGGTGCACTATGCCATGGTCATCATCCTCGCCATGGGCATCGGCCTGTTCGCCCCGCCCTTCGGCGTCGGCTACTATGCCGCCTGCGCGATTGGACGCGTTGACCCCGCCGAGGGCATCAGGCCAATCTGGGGCTATCTGCTGGCGTTGCTCGCAGGATTGATTATCGTTGCGATCTTCCCGTGGATTTCGATCGGATTCCTTTGAAGCGTTGAGGGAGGGTGCCGATGAGTGAGAGACAGAACCACTACAATCTCGGCTTGGACAAGACGCCCGCCAACTACGTGCCGCTGACCCCAATGAGCTTCCTCGCGCGCAGCGCCGCCGTCTATCCCGACCATGTCAGCACCGTCTATGAAAGCCGCAGCTTCACCTGGGCCGAGACCTATGAGCGGTGCCGACGCTTTGCGGCGTATCTGGCAGGCAAGGGCATCGGCATCAGTGACACCGTGGCGGCCATGCTGCCGAACGTGCCGGCGATGAACGAGGTGCATTTCGCGGTCCCGATGACCGGCGCGGTGCTCAATGCTTTGAACATCCGCCTCGACGCGCCCTCGATCGCGTTCCAGCTCGATCATGGCGGGGCCAAGATCATCCTGGTCGATCCCGAGTTTGCCGGTGTCATCACCGATGCGCTGGCGCTGATGAAGGGGCCAAAGCCGTTCGTGATCGACGTCGACGACGCTTCGTTCAAGGGCGGAAAGCGCATCGGCGAGATCGAGTACGAGGCAGCGGTCGCGCAGGGTGATCCCGGTTTCAACGCGATCCCGCCGCAGGACGAATGGGACGCGATCGCGCTGAGCTACACCTCGGGCACCACGGGCAATCCCAAAGGTGTCGTCACCCATCACCGCGGCGCGTATCTGAACGCCGTCAGCAACATCCTCGCCGGCAATCTCGGCCAGCACCCGGTCTATCTCTGGACGCTGCCGATGTTCCATTGCAACGGCTGGTGCTTTCCCTGGACCATTGCCGCATCCGCCGGCATCAACGTCTGCCTGCGCAAGGTTGAGCCGACGAAGATCTTCGAACTGATCAAGGCGCACGGCGTCACCCACATGTGCGGCGCGCCGATCGTTTACAACACGCTGATCAACGCGCCCGATGCGCCCAAGGGAAATGCCGCGCGGCGCGTCGTTGGCCTGATCGCGGGCGCGGCGCCGCCCGTCGCCGTGCTCGAGGGCGCCGAGAGCATCGGCATCAAGCTCACGCACGTTTATGGGCTGACCGAGGTCTATGGCCCCGCCTCCGTCTGCGCCGAGCAGCCGGGCTGGGACGAACTGTCCGCACCCGAACGCGCGCGGATGAAGCGGCGGCAGGGCGTGCCCTACCCGCTGGAGGAAGGCGTCACCGTCATCAATCCGCAGACCATGCAGGAGGTGCCGCGCGATGGCGAGACCATCGGCGAGGTCATGTTCCGCGGCAACATCGTGATGAAGGGCTATCTGAAGAACGAGAAGGCCACCAAAGAGGCCTTCGAAGGCGGCTGGTTTCACACCGGCGATCTCGGCGTGCTCGACGAGCACGGCTACGTCATCATCAAGGACCGCTCCAAGGACATCATCATCTCCGGCGGCGAGAACATCTCCTCCGTCGAGGTCGAGGACATCCTCTACAAGCACCCGGCCGTGCTGTTCGCGGCCGTGGTAGCCAAGCCCGACCCGAAATGGGGCGAGGTCCCCTGCGCCTTCGTCGAGCTGAAGGACGGCGCGAGCGCCAGCGAAGCCGACATCATCGCGTTCTGCCGCAGCCAAATGAGTGGCTTCAAGACGCCGAAGGCGGTGGTGTTCGGGCCGATCCCGAAGACGTCCACTGGCAAGATCCAGAAATTCCTGCTGCGCAACCAGGTGGACTCGGCGAAGGCGATCTCAGCCTGATTCGGCGCGCATTTACGGCTGCTGCCGGTTTCCGTGAAATCCCGGAAACGGTCGGAAAAGATTTGAAAAAGATAGAGACGTGCCTACGGTTCCAGAGGATCGGATTCGCTGATTCCCGAACGAGGGGCTGCGCGATTGGCGCGGCGGGCGACCGGTCCGGTGGGGCGCTTCATGCGATTTGTCTTGCGCGCAGACGCATCTTTGCGTCTGGCGCTGCTATTGATGATCGGACTGCTGCCGGGCATCGCGCACGCGCAGGGCCTGCCGTCGGCTCCCGGCAGTGCACCCGCTCCTGAACAGACCGTCGCTGCCACACCTTCCCCGCAAACAACTCAAACGCCGACAGGCGTCGCTGCCGCGCCACCGTCACAGACAGTTTCGTCGACGGTTGCGAGTCCCACCGGCACCACGACCTCACCTCCCGCCGGCAGCACTCCCGCCAGCCAGCCGAATGTCGCCTCGGCGCCACCGCCACAGACAGTTTCATCGACGGCCGCGAGTGCCATCGGTGTCTTCGGTCAGGCAACGCCGCCCGGCCCAATAGCGCTGTCGCAGGCCGAGACCGCGCAAGCGACTTTGCTCGCGATGACGCAGTTCACACAGACGCTGTTGGATCCCGCGATCGACGGCCGTGCAGCGGACGCCTCGCCAGCGCTTGCCGACGAAACGCTGGCGGCCTATGCGGCGATCCCGTCAGATCGAATGCGCGGCGGCGTCGGGCGCGAGGTCTACGAGGCCGTCTACGGCAAAATGCCCCTCACCGGCTCCTCTTATGCGCCCCATTGGAACGTTTGGGCTTCGGGCATCGGCGGCTCGCAGGTGGCCGGCAGCAACGCCGCGCCGGGCGCGGGCTCATCGAGCCGGATTTTTGCAACCGTGGTCGGCGCCGATTATTCGCTGTCGCCGCAGACGCGGCTTGGCTTTGCGATGGCCGGCGGCGGCACCAATTTCGCCGGCAGCGCCGGGAGCGGCCGCTCCGATCTGTTTCAGGCCGGCGCCTTCGTCAGGCATACGGTCGGGCAGGCCTATGTCGCCACGGCGGTTGCCTATGGCTGGCAGGCGATCACCAGCGATCATCCCGGCGTCGACCAGCTCAACGCGGCCTTCAACGCCAATGCCTATTCCGGCCGTATCGAAAGCGGTTACCGCTTCGCGACGCCCTGGCTCGGCGTGACCGCCTACGCTGCCGGACAGTTCATGGCCTTCAGCCTTCCGGCCAACGCATCCCAACCGGCCTTTGCTACGAACGCGTTTGCAGCGGCCTTCGGCAGCGATCGCGTCACCGACAGCCGCAGCGAAGTCGGCTTGCGCACCAACGCGGCCTTCGCGCTCCAGGGCGGTGCGCTCAATTTCCGGACGCACCTCGCCTGGGCGCATGATTTCAGCGCCGCAAGCACGATCGCGCCAGCCTTCCAGGCACTGCCCGGGCTCGGTTACGTCGCCAGCGGCGCGGCGCTGGCTCCGAACTCGGCGCTCGCGGGCGGAGCGATCGAATTGAAATGGCTGAATGGCTGGGCCACAGCCGCAAGCTTCGACGGCGAATTCTCCAGCCAGGTGCGGTCCTATACCGGCAAGGCCATCATGCGCTACGCCTGGTAGGACGCGTGCTCAACGCGTCTCCAGCCGCATACCGTCATACGCCGGCACCACGCCCGCCGGCAGCGACTGCCTCACCACCTCGTAGTCGACATCCGCAGTCATGTTGGTGATGACGGCGCGCTTCGGCTTGAAGCGTTCGATCCAGGACAGCGCGTCGTTGATGCTGAAATGGCTGACGTGACTGGTGTAGCGCAGGCCATCGACGATCCAGAGATCGAGACCTTCCAGCGCGCCCCAGCTCTCGCGCGGAATGTCGTTGAGGTCGGGCGTATAGGCGGCATCGCCGATGCGATAGCCGAGGGCGGGGATATGGCCGTGCTGCACCAGGAAGGCCGTCATCTTCACCGCGCCGCCCTTCCCCAAGATGGTCTGGGTCTCGCCCGCCTCGATGGAATGACGGGTCAGGATCGGCGGATAGTCGCTGCCTTCCGGCGAGATGAAGCAATAGGAAAACCGCGCCATGATGTCTTTCGCGGTCGACTGGTTGAAATAGGTCGGAATGCGCTTGCGCATATGCAGCACGACCGAGCGCAGATCGTCCATGCCGTGGGTCTGGTCGGCATGCTCGTGGGTCAGGAAGACCGCGTCGATGTGATCGACATTGGCGTCGATGAGTTGCTCGCGCAGGTCCGGTGAGGTGTCGATGACGATCCGCGTTGTGCCGTGCTCGCCGGCGTGCTCGACGAGCAGCGAGCAGCGGCGGCGGCGGTTCTTTGGATTGTTGGGATCGCAGGCGCCCCAGCCGAGCGCCGGGCGCGGCACGCCGGCGGAGGAGCCGCAGCCCAGAATCGTCAGCGTCAGTGTCATGGGCGTCCCTGGTTCAGGCCTTCACCCTGGAGAACAGGCGGAAGAAGTTTTCGGTGGTCTGGCGCGATATCTCCGGAAGCGACACGCCGCGCGTCTCGGCGAGCACCTTTGCCACTTCGACCACAAAGGCCGGCTCGTTGCGTTTTCCCCGGAATTTGCCGGGCGCGAGATAGGGCGAATCCGTTTCCACGAGGATACGGTCCGCCGGCAACTCGGCCGCGAGCGCGCGCAAGGCTTCCGACTTCTTGAAGGTCAGGATGCCGGTGAAGCCGATATACAAGCCGAGAGAGATTGCCTTCAGCGCAAGCTCGCGTCCGCCCGTGTAACAATGCAGCACGGCGGCAAACGATCCCTTCGCGACTTCCTCCTCCAGGATGCGCCCGCAATCCTCGTCCGCCTCGCGGGTGTGGATCACGAGCGGCAGGCCGGTTGCGCGCGCAGCCGCGATATGGGCGCGAAAGCCCCTCGCCTGCGCCTCCGGCGAGCCGTTGTCGTAGAAGTAATCAAGCCCGGCTTCCCCGAGCGCAACCACCTTGGGATGCTTCGTGAGCGCAATCAGCTCGTCCGACGAAATGCCGTCCTCCTCATCCGCATTGTGCGGATGGGTGCCGACCGAGCAATAGACGTTGTCGTAGCGCTCGGCGATGGCGATGAGCTGGTCGAGCTTGCGCACCCGTGTCGAGATCGTGACCATACGGCCGACGCCTGCGGCCGCGGCACGCGACACGATCCCGTCGAGATCGTCCGAGAAATCCGGAAAATCCAGATGGCAGTGACTGTCGACCAGCATTGTCCGGGCCTTAGGCTGCCGGCTCGACGTAGCGCGGGAACGCCGGCGTCGGCGCGGGCAGCGTCGAGCCGGGCGCGATCCGCTTCTCGCCGCCGAGCATCGCGAAGGTGCGCTCGCCTTCGGGGATACCGAGGCTGTCGAGCAGCTTGGCCGAGGCGCTCGGCATCGCGGGCTGGGTCAGAACCGCGATCTGGCGCACGACTTCGGCGGTCACGTACAGGACCGTCTTCTGCCGCGCCGGATCAGTCTTCGCCAGCGCCCAGGGCGCCTCGCCCGCGAAATAGCGGTTGGCTTCAGCGACCACGGCCCACACCGCGTTGAGCCATTGATGGATCTGCTGCGTAGCCATCGCTTCGCGCGCAAGCGCGATCATGCTGTCAGCTTGGGCCAGGATCGCTTTGTCGTTGTCGCTGAACTCGCCCGGCTCCGGCAGCACGCCACCGAGTTGCTTGGCGATCATCGACAGCGAGCGCTGCGCGAGATTGCCGAGGTCGTTGGCGAGATCGGCATTGATGCGTGCGACGATGGCCTCATGGTTGTAGTTGCCGTCCTGGCCGTACGGCACCTCGCGCAGGAAGAAATAGCGCATCTGGTCGACGCCGTACTGGTCCGCGAGATTGAAGGGATCGACGACGTTGCCGACCGACTTCGACATCTTCTCGCCCCTGTTGAACAGGAAGCCGTGCGCATAGACCCGCTTCGGCACGGGAATGCCCGCTGACATCAGGAACGCCGGCCAGTAGACCGCGTGGAAACGGATGATGTCCTTGCCGATGATGTGCACATCGGCCGGCCAACGGCCCCAGTTGGCGTCGCTCTGGTCGGGGAAGCCGACGCCGGTGATGTAATTGGTCAGCGCATCGACCCAGACATACATCACATGCTCTTCGTCGCCGGGCACTTTCACGCCCCAGTCGAAGGTGGTGCGCGAGATCGAGAGATCGCGCAGGCCGCTTCGGACGAAGCTCACCACCTCGTTCTTGCGCGCATCCGGGCCGATGAACTCGGGTTTCTCCTCATAGAGCTTCAGGAGCTTGTCCTGATAGGCAGACAGCCGGAAGAAATAGCTCTTTTCCTCCACCCACTCGACGGGCGTGCCCTGCGGACCGAGCCGCACGCCGTCATCGTTCAGGCGTGTCTCGTCCTCGGCGTAGTAGGCCTCGTCGCGCACCGAGTACCAGCCGGCATAGGTGTCGGCATAGATGTCGCCGTTATCAGCCATCCGCCGCCAGATCTCTTTGCTGGAGCGGTGATGCTGCTCTTCTGTGGTGCGGATGAAGCGATCGAACGACACGTCGAGCCGCTCATCCATCTCCCTGAAGCGGTTGGCGTTGCGGGTCGCGAGTGCCGACGGCGTCAGCCCCTCGTTCTGCGCGGTCTGGACCATCTTCAGCCCGTGCTCGTCGGTGCCGGTCAGGAAGAACACGTCCTTGCCGTCGAGGCGCGCAAAGCGCGCGAGCACGTCGGCCGAGATCGCCTCGTATGCGTGGCCGATATGGGGCTGGCCGTTGGGATAGGCGATCGCGGTCGTGATGTAGAAGGCGTTTTCGCGCGCGGGCACCGCGACGGGTGCTGCTACTTGCGGAGCGACCACTTTCTTCACGGGTGCGCGCGTCGCCTTCGGCTTCGCAACTTTCGGAAGAGTCGCGACGGGAGCCGACGCCGCGGGAGGCGCAGCCACCACGGTCGTCTTCACGGTCTTGGCCGGTTTCCCGGCGGCCTTCTTGGCAATGACCTGTTTCTTCGCACTCTTTTTGGCAGCCTTTTTCGCCGTCTTGGTCACGCGCGCCTTGGCCTTGGACTTCTTCGCTGTCTTGGCGGCAACCTTGCCGGTCTTCTTGGCAACCTTGCGCGCACGCGACTTGGCCGACCGCTTCGCGGCCTTCTTGGTCGTTTTCTTGGCTGTATTCTTGGCGGCCTTTTTCGCAGCCTTCTTGCCGCTCTTGCGTTTGACGGTTTTCTTAGCTCGCGTTGCCACCACGAATTCCTTTACGGCTCTCAAAAAATGGAAACCAGCGCCTAGCGCGTTGCGTCCGCGAGCCAGCCGAACACCGAAAACACCAGCGGCTTGCGCTCCAGATTGTAGGTTTCGGTGTCGCGCGCGGCGCGGACGATCTTTTCCCATACCTCCGCAAGCCGTGCAAGGCGCGGCAGGTTTTGGTTCGCGCTGGCCTCATCCGCATGCAGCCGCTCGGCGATCCAGCGGTCAATGCCGTCGATGAAGGCCGCGAGCGCCACGCGGTCGCTGGTGCCGAGCGAATCGCCGAGCGTGTGCAATTCCTTTGGATCGACCTGCGGCAGACGCGCGAGCAGCGCCGCGGTACGCTGCTGAAGCTTCAGCGCATCGCCGCCGAGCAGCGTCAGCGCCCGCGCGACACTGCCCTCGGAAGCCTCTGCCGCCTCTCGCAGAGCCGGATCGCTCACGTCAAGCCCAGCGGCCACAGCCGCGGCGCCGATCACGTCGTCGGTCGCAAGCGAGCGCAGCCGCAGCTTGCGGCAGCGCGACTGGATCGTCGCCAGCACCCGCGCCGGCGCGTGGCTGACCAGCAGGAACAGCGATTGCTGCGGCGGTTCCTCGAGGATCTTCAACAGCGCGTTCGCCGCGTTGGGGTTGAGCTCGTCGACGGTGTCGACGATACAGACGCGCCAGCCTTCGGCGGCCGCCGTCGAGCCGAAGAACGCGATCGTCTCGCGCGTCTCGTCGACCGTGATGACCGTCCGCATCACGCCGCGGTCGTTCGCGGTGCGCTCCAACGTCAACAGCCCGCCATGCGAGCCGGCGGCGACCTGACGCGCCACGGGGTCGTTCGGATCAATTGACAAATCTCCGGCCCGCTGCACGGCGGGGGCGAGCGGATGGCCATGCGCAAGGACGAAGCGCGCCATCCGGTACGCCAATGTCGCCTTGCCGATGCCTTGCGGTCCGCCGATCAGCCAGGCATGCGGAATGCGCCCGCTGCGGTAGGCGGCGAGTAGCGCAGCTTCAGCTTCGCGATGGCCGAACAGGCGGCTGGTCTCGCGCGGATGCGGGACCGCGGTCTCGCGCTCGGTCTGGCGAGGGCTCATGCGGACGCCGCCTTCGTCGGGACGCCGAACACGCGATCGCGCAACGCCGCCCAGATTCGCGCGGCGACCGTGTCCGCATCGCCACTGGCGTCGATCAGCACACAGCGGCCGGGATCGCCGGCTGCGATCTTGCGATAGGCCTCGCGCAGATCCTGGTGAAACTTGACATTCTCGCCCTCGAAACGATCCGGCGCGCCGCTACCACGCCGCGCGGCCGCGCGCTGCAGACCGATCTCGACCGGCAGATCGAGGATGATCGTGACGTCCGGCTTGAGATCACCGATCGTGACCCGCTGCATCGCGTTGATGATGCCCTCAGGCACGCTGCCGAGGCTGCCCTGATAGGCTCGCGTCGAGTCGGCGAAGCGGTCGCACAGCACCCACGTGCCTTGGTTGAGTGCCGGCTCGATCACCGTGCGGACATGGTCGTCGCGGGCGGCCGCAAACAACAGCGTCTCGGCATCCGGCCCGAGCAGCTTGCCCATCCCGGACAGCACGAGATGGCGCATGATCTCGGCGCCTGGCGAGCCGCCGGGCTCACGGGTGACGATGGTCTTGAGCTTCGTGGCGTTGAGCCGGTCGGCGAGCCGCTTGATCTGGGTCGACTTGCCCGAGCCCTCGCCGCCTTCAAAGGTGATGAATCGCCCGCGCCCGGACGGCGGCTTCACTGGAATCTCGGTCATGGTCAGAGCTTCTCGGCGCCCGCGCGGAACATGCCGATCACGAGCTCGCTCGCGCCGTCGATCGCGCGCCGCATGGTTGAGCCGGTGCCGATCGCCTCCGCCGCGTAGACCGGTGTCTCCACCGCGATTTGGCCACTGCGCCAGACCCGTACCACGCCGACCGGCTGCCCCTCCTGGACCGGCGCACGCACCGGGCCGCTATAGACGATGCGCGCGATCAGCTTGTCGCCGCCGTTCTTGTGCACCATCACCCTCACCGGCGTCTTGGCAATGAGCTTGACCGAGCGGCTCTCGCCGCCGAACACTTTTGCATAGCCCACCGGCTGGTCGGCCGCGATCAGCGTCCGGGTCTCGAAGTTGCGAAACCCCCATTCCAGCATCTTCTTGGCTTCGGTGGCGCGATCCTCGGGGTCTTCAAGGCCGTTGACGACGACGATCAGCCGCGTGCCGTTCTGCACGGCCGAGCCGACCATGCCGTAGCCGCCCTCCTTGGTGAAGCCGGTCTTCAGCCCGTCGGCGCCTTCCATGGCGCTCAGCAGCGGATTGCGGTTGGGCTGGCGGATCTTGTTCCAGGTGAACTCCTTCTCGCCGAACAGCTTGTAGAACTCCGGATAGTCCAGGATGACGTGGCGCGCGAGGACGCCGAGCTCGCGCACCGTCATCTTGTTGCCGGGGTCGGGCAGCCCGTTCGAATTGGCGAAGGTCGATTTGGTCAGTCCGAGCTCGCGGGCACGCTTGGTCATGAAATCGGAGGCGAAGAGGCGCTCGTTCCCGGCCAAACCCTCGGCAAGCGCAATGCAGGCGTCGTTGCCGCTTTGGATGATCGCGCCATGCAGGAGATCGTCGACCGACACCTTGCTGTTGATCGCGGCGAACATGGTCGAGCTGCCGGAGGGCGCACCGCCCTTTCGCCAGGCATTCTCGCTGATCCGGTACTCGTCGGTCAGCTTGATGTCGCCCTTCTTCACCGCATTGAAGACGACCTCCGCGGTCATCAGCTTCATCATGCTGGAAGGCGCGCGCAGCTCGTCGGCGTTCTTCTCGAACAAGACGCTGCCGCTTGAGGCTTCGATCAGGATCGCGGTGGGCGCGTCGCCGTCAAAGCCAGCCTCTTCCTTCTTGGCGCCCTGCACGCTCTGATTGGCGGCATAGAGCACGCCGCCCCAGCCGAGGCCTAGGGCCACGCCGGCCGCGACGAGCCCGCGCGCGAGCCACCCGGCGGTGAACCGGGATGGGCGGGTCGGAGAAAAGAGAAATGCCATGGCGAAGCCCTGAGAGCGGCGTTCTAACAGTTGGCCCCTGTGCAAACAACATCGGGAACCGGATCATCACCCGAAGATTGCACAGGTGAGCCGGCGTCCCTATCGTGGCGCCTCACGATTTCCGACCAAACCTCTGAAACAAGGCGGAAAAGCGATGTTCTCCTCCCGTATGATCTCAGCCAATGGGATCGATCTTTTCGTCCGTGAACAGGGCCAGGGGCCGCTGGTCGTACTGTGCCATGGATGGCCCGAACTCTCCTACTCCTGGCGTCACCAGATCCCGGCGCTGGCGGCGGCCGGCTTTCGCGTTGTCGCTCCGGACATGCGGGGTTACGGCAGGACCACGGCGCCGTCGGGCGTTGCCGCCTACTCCATCTTCGACACGGTCGGTGACGTCGTCGCCCTGGTGCAGGCGCTTGGCGAGACCAAGGCCATGGTCATCGGTCACGACTGGGGCGCACCGGTGGCCTGGCATGCGGCGCTGTTCCGGCCAGACATGTTCACGGCGGTGGCGGGCTTGAGCGTCCCGCCGCCGTTTCGCGGCCGCGGCAAGCCGCTCGACCTGTTGCGTGAGAACGGCATCACCAATTTCTACTGGCAGTACTTTCAGACGCCGGGCGTCGCCGAGGCCGAGCTCGAGCGCGATGTCGCCCACACCATGCGCATCGTGCTCGGCGGGCGCGGGCTGTCCGATCCGACGGCGGCGATGTTCGTTCAGGACGACAAGGGCTTCCTCGGCCACGCCAGCGGCTCGGAGCCTTTGCCGAGCTGGCTGACGCAAGCCGATCTCGCCTATTTCACCGAGACCTATCGCAAGTCTGGCTTTCGCGGCGGCCTCAATTGGTACCGCAACATTGACCGCAATTGGGAGCTGACCGCCCCCTGGCAGGATGCGCAGATCCATCAGTCCTCTCTGTTCATCGCCGGCTCCAAGGATGCCGTGATCACCGGGCTGATCGGCGCCAAGCGCGTCAATGAACTCGAGCGCGTGCTGCCCAACCTCAAGCGAAAGCTGATCATCGAGGGCGCCGGCCACTGGGTGCAGCAGGAGCGGCCCGACGAGGTCAATACGGCCCTGGTGAACTTCCTGAAGGAAAGCGCGGCTCAGTAGAGCCCGCGGCCGCTCAGGATATTGCGCGCTTCCGCCGCGCCGTCGTCGGAGACATAGGCCGCCGATGGTGCCGTATCCGACGTATCCTGGTCATAGGACACCGCGCGCGCGTTCTGCAGCGCCCGGCCGCGGCTGCGGCTCGAGGCCGACATTTCCGAGGTCGCGTTGATCGAGGCGACGTCCGCCGAAGTATTGCCGAGGCTGTAGGGCCGCCCTTCCGGCAACGGAACCTCGCCACGGATCGCGCCGTGGCTGGAGGCCGAAAGTTCCGGGACAAACGGTTTGGCCGAGGCGACGCGGACCATCGAGGGGGTCGGCGCAGGAATGCCGGTGCGCAAGGTGGCCATCAGCTGGCGGTCGTCGGAGCCCTCGAGGGGCGCCCGGCCGACATATTCGACGCGCACCTTGGCGACGCCATTGCCTTTGAATTCAAGCAGTTCAGCCGCCTTGTTCGAGACGTCGATGAGCCGGTTGCCGTGATAGGGCCCGCGGTCATTGACCCGGACGATCAGCGATTTGCCGTTGGAAAGGTTGGTCACCCGCGCATAGCACGGCATCGGCAAGGTCGGGTGCGCCGCCGTGAGCGAGCCCATGTCGAAGATTTCGCCGTTGGCGGTCAGGCGGCCGTGGAAGTCGTCGCCGTACCAGGAAGCCAGGCCCTCGGCGCGGTAGTTGGCGTCCTCCTCCGGCACGTACGTCTTGCCGGCCACCACATAGGGCTTGCCGATGCGGTAAGTGCCGCCGCCCTTGGGCACGGGATCGCCCAAGGCCACGACGCGCGGGCTGGAGGACACGCCGTATTTCGGATCGACGTGGCTGGCGAATTTGCCCGATGAGGCGCAGTTGGCGAGCGCGAGGCAGGTTGCGGCAGCCGCAACACCGCGCGCGGCCCGCATCATCGAATCTGACCGTCGGATCCCCATTCGCCCCAATACCATCTCGCCGGACGCGTGCCCACAAGGAGGCCTTCTGCCGGACTTTGCCCGAAACGGCCCACCACCGGTTCGGAAGCAGTGACGATATCGCAACGTGATCACGGCGGAAATGGGGAGCGCGCGGCTCTCGCACCGAGATGGTAAACCAGAGATTGGCGTTCCCTCCGTTGATCTACGGAGCGCCGGTGCGCGAGGCGCCCTACTCCCGTCCCAGTCCTGGACAAACTGTTGCGCCGAAGCCTCACTGCTTCCCGATTGCTAGTGCGCACATTGGAATCCTTTTGACTGTGCAAGGCGGTACGCGTTTTGTCGCGTGTGCGAGGGGCGCAACGGAAGTTTGCGATGATTGAGACGGTTTCAGCACTGATGGGTCTGGTAAGCGCGGGGATTTTTCTGGCCCATGCGTTCGAAGGATATCGCACGAGGGCATAATGCCTCGCGCGGAAGCGTCACCTCTTTCAATTGAGCGCGTTCGGAAACTTTTAATCAATCCGGTCGAGCATCGAGTAGGAGAGCGGCAGGTGTCCTATGCGCAACCATGATCTGGTGTCCGACGGCTTTCTGGCGTTGACCGCAGGCGGCTTGGTTCTGCTCTGCTCGAGTCTGATGGCCCTGGCATTCGCCTGAGGCGCGCCGACTTTCTTTCCTCTATCCCATCGACCGCGATGTTGCGGCGCAATAGCATTTCGGTCGGCGCGTCCAGGGTTTTCGGACCGTCTGCCTCCCTTTTAGTTGATTGAATTTCCGTCTCTCGCGCCTCGACTCAAATCAAGAGGCCATCACCAACGAGGGTGACGAGACATGCTTGCCGAGAAATTCTTCCTGGTTCTGGAAACGCTGATCCGGACGAGCCGCACTTATCCGGACGGAAGTCCGCGCGTCGTCAGCAGCTCCCCGCACGTGCCGGTCAAGCTGCCGAGCGAGAGCAAGTAGCCAGCGACGCACGCGGCCTGGGTCAGCTCAGCGCAGGCCCAGCACCGAGCGGCGATAGCCGCTACTCCTGGCTTCGTTCAGACAGACGAAGCTGCCATCAAACCCCTGCCCGTAGAGCTTCTGCCCCTTGGCGTAGTAGCGGCCCTTCCTGAAATCCAGCCACACCACCTTGTCTGTCGGACAATAGCGCTGCGCCTGGTCCGCGTAGCGAAATGGCGTCAGCGGCAGCGCGGCCGCTTCGCTGATCATGGCTCCGCAGAGCACGATGGTTGCAACAGCCGCAATCGTCCGCACGATGTCTCCAAGGATCTCAGTTGAAAGCCAGCGCCGCCCTGAGGTCAGGATAGCATCATGCCGCAGGCGGCGCATGATCCCGACGTCGCGTCTTCCGCAGGCCATCATGTCGGGTTACATCTGGTGACCGTGCAACCGAAGCGGGGAATTGCCTGAAAATGTCGAGCGAGCCTGAGACGACGAGACAGCCCCGCCTTCCGGCCTCGCCGCGCCTGCGCGCGCTGCCGATGGTCATCTTCGGCTCGCGCTGGCTGCAACTGCCGCTCTATCTCGGGCTGATCGTCGCGCAATGCGTCTACATCGCGCTGTTCGTCAAGGAGCTCTGGCATCTGTCCTGGCACGCGCTGGACCTGACCGAGCAGCAGATCATGATGAGCGTGCTGGCGCTGATCGACGTCGTCATGATCTCCAACCTGCTGGTGATGGTGATCGTCGGCGGCTACGAGACCTTCGTCTCGCGGCTCGATCTCCAGGGTCATCCGGACGAGCCGGAATGGCTTGGCCACGTCAATGCGAGCGTGCTGAAGATCAAGCTCGCGATGGCCATCATCGGCATCTCCTCGATCGCGCTGCTGCGCACCTTCATCGAAGCCGGCAATCTCGGCTCAAGCCGCGCCAGCTTTACCGAGCAGGGCGTGATGTGGCAGGTCCTGATCCACATCACCTTCGTGGCGTCGGCGATCGGGATTGCCTTCGTCGATCGCCTGAGCGACACGGCCACGCGCAACCACGAATAACGCTCATTCCAACTCCCGTGATGGACACCGATTTCTCATTCAGGGCCGCCCGCTTCGAAGACGCGGAAACGGTTTTCAATCTCACCAAGGCGTCGATCAGCGGCCTTTCCGGAGCATCCTATTCCCGCGACCAGATCGCGAACTGGATGGGCGACCGCACGGTCGCGTTCTACGAGGACCTCATCGCCAGGGGACGAATGACCGTGGGCCTCCGCGATGGCAAGATGGTTGGCTTTGTCGATGCCGAGCCGGGCGAAGTTACCCGCCTATTCATCCTGCCCGAAGCGGCAGGCACGGGACTTGGACAAAGACTGCTGAAGATCGGAATAGCCGAGGCGAAGGTCGGCCACGAGGGACCGATCAGGCTCGAAGCAACCATCAACGCCGAAGGCTTCTACCGCAAGCACGGCTTCAGGAGCATCAAGCGGGGCTATTTCTCACACGGCCTCGGCGGCGCGCCGATCGAGATCGTCCACATGGAGCTGTGACCTTCGAAAGACATCTGCACGCTCGGGACCCACCCTAGTCGGGGCCCTTCAGCTGCTGCACGGCCTGGTGCAGGAATTCCTGAAGCTTCTGTGCAACCTGCTCGGGCGTGATTCCCTTGCCGGCGAGGTCGCCGGAGACCTTTGCCAGGACATCATCGACCGCCTTGTTGTCCAGATTTGCGGTCACGAGCTCGGTCGAGTAGCGGCTTGCGGCATCGCCGCTCAGCCCGAGCTGTCCCGCGGCCCACATGCCGAGCAGCTTGTTGGACCGGGCCGTGGCTTTGAACATGAGCTCCTCGTCGTGAACGAATTTGGCCTCAAAGCCCTGCTCGCGCTTGTCGAACGTGGTCATGGTCAGGCTCCCTCCCGTTACGATCGTCTCCGTGGTCGCTTTGCCGTTTACTTCGTTTGCCTGTCGAGACGCCAGCCGAACGGTGGAACCGCCGGCGCGGCTGTTCGGGATCAGGTCATGCGTCGGACTATAGCACAGGCGCGGTGACCAGCCTGACGCCAGCTTCGCCTGATTCACTACTCACAAAGGAGAATCGCGGTTGGCTTGTCCTCAACCACCGGGAGACAGCGCACGAACAGAGAGCTGCGCTCATCCCGCCGACACCGAACAACGCGGCGCCTGACCGGATTTCGACAGCGAAACTATCGGTCAATTTGCGAGCTGCACCCTCGCCTCACGCAAAAACACCCCCGGCATGCGACTGCCGGGGGTGTGTTTTTTAAATAATGGATAAGTAAAGCAATGGATCACCTATAGCAGGCGATCGGAATTGCGGATGTGAAGCAGTTCACACATGGCGAGAAAAAAGTGCGCCTGAGTGGACCGGCGGGCTTCTCAGCTTGATCCTCAACGCGCTTGATCGCGTTGAAGCGGTGTGTGCAATGGTTCGAGGTCTTTCCCGCCGCCAAAGACCTCAGGACAGGAGAAATGATCATGCGGACAACGCTAGCCATCTTGGCCCTGCTGGCCGCGGCAACAGCCGCCCGCGCAGGCTCCGCCCTTCCCGCCTCGTATGATTACCCCTGGTGCGTCTTTGGCGAGCAGCTCGGCTGGTCCGGCGACTGCTCGTATGAAACCAGGGCGCAGTGCCTGGCGTCCGCTTCCGGCCGGCCGACCACCTATTGCGATCTGAACCCGCGCGTCCTGTTCAGGCAGCAGCAGACCGGACAGCAGCCGGGCGTGCCGCAGCCCCGGGTGTACCGCAGGCAGTGAAGCTGCCGCCCAACGCACGCGGATCAGGTCATCTGCGTCAGACGCAGCCGTGTGACCGGCATGGGACAAACAAAAACGTCGAAAACAACCCCATGCAAAGTAGCGTGAGCCTTGGCGGCCCGGTCGAGGCCCAACCAGGCCGCCAAAGAAGCGGCCTCGCAGCCCGCGCGGGTGCCGCCCTCCCTTAATCGGACGAAAAGTGACCAGCACGCGTTGGACCGGGACGACGCGCCAACCCCAACCGGTCCAGCCCCGGCGCCAGCGCGCAGAGCCGGCCCAACCCCATCCCGGTCCCCAGCCCCACCCACCGCCGTCATAAATCCGCAATTTTAGGGCGCTCTGTCCTTCCAAGACATTGGGGTGAGTGATGACCGACCGGACACAACCAGGAACGGCGCCACGTGATCGCATTTTGGAAGCGGCTCGAAAGGAACTCACCGAATTCGAGCGGCGAGAGATCGAATTTCGCAGGAAGGATCGCGAAGAACGCGCCGCCGAGCTACGGCTTCCCTTGAAGGAAATCAAAATCCACTGAATCCCCTGACCCTGCAGGCTGAGCGCCGGGAGTGGACAGACGCACGATTGGAAACCGAAAGACGCGTGAATAGCTCAGCCAGCGATTCATCGCGGCATGTTGGCCCCGGCGGTGACTAGGGAAACACGGTACCATGCACAATGTCTTTCTTGGCATTACCTTCACTGGGGTCGTCGTGGTCGTCTTTACCGCTCTCGTCGCCCTTGAAAGAATAATCGGGTAGTGGCCCTGGCATTGAAACGTTCCCGTGGCAAAGGGGGCCGTGGACCGAAGTCTCCGCCTTAGCGCGAGGCTTTCGCTCGCGCAGCATTCATATCCGCCTTTATTTCTGGGACCTCCGCTTTATTGGCCGGTTCTCGATTTGGGGGCGGCTCGTTGAGGTCGCGGGCCCATGGCGCACCCGAAGGCGCGCCCGTCCGAACTGTCGGCCTCGCATGGTCGGAGTTCACGCAAGCGGAGACGAGAACACCCACAAGGGTCAGCGAACCTGCCCATGTCATCACCTGGATACGCATGCGCATCCAACCGATTGCCCCGAGAATCGATCCCTAGTTCACAATCAGCGATCGGAGAATTCTGGGAAACGACGATCTCCTTTCGCGGCGCTTCGGCGCGTCCATCGCTCTGTTGCTACTTTTAGGACGCCTTGTCGCCGCTCCGGGGTTGAGGGACACTGTTCTCATTTCAGGCAGTCATTTGGGGGCAAGTCATGCCCAGGATTCTCGAAGACCTATTGTGGTGCGCGGCCCTCGCGACATGGCTGATGCTTCTCTGCGGCTTTGCCGTCGTGGCGTTGCGGCCTCTTGCGAAGAACATTCGCCAGCAACTCGAGATGAGGCTGAGGTCGAAAGCGAAGCGAAGCTGAGCAGCGACGCTTCGGTTATACTCGTTGTCGTCGGTTCGCCGCGGGTCGCATTCAAGCTGTGACGCGCATCAAGAACGTGGCAGGCCTGCATCGCCACCTCAGAAATTGCTTGGCTGCGGCACTTACAGATTTTCAAGAATGAAACGGCAAATGGCTTCAGCCTGAACGAATGGCGCCACGCATCGGCCGTCAACAAGCCCGAATCACAAATGCAGTTTGGTGCGTCGAGGGCTTCAGTCGATTTCCACGCTGGTGCGATTGAAGTCCCCGACTCCCGCTCCATCGCTATTCAGCCCCCAGCCCCAGCGATGGAGCGGGGCTTTGAGCGCACAAACGTTGAAACCCTCGACCAATGCGGCGGACGGCCGCTACCAGCCAAACCCGCGGCCGATCTCGTGCAGCAGTTTAAGCGCGGCTTCGGAATAGCGGCCATAGAAGTAAGCTTGGTCTAGCTGAGACAGGAAGCTCAGCCCAAATAGCGCGATAGCAATGCCTCTAAGCATGGTCGTGGACCGGGTCGTTGAACGATGCTGTGAAAGTTCAAAACGGCCCCAGCCGCAGGGTTGGGGGACAGCCGGGGCCGTCATTCCCATTCCAATGTGCCGTAATCAGCGGTAATCGGCACGTGTCGACTTGAGCACACAGAAGCTAACAGGACATTTCGGGAGCTGTGCCAGGTCCCGTCTTTTCCACCGTGGCGCGTCAAAGGCTGGTGGGCAGTCATCCGCGAGTTCCGATCCTCATTGTTGCTGCTCCTGGGGAAATCCTGCCGTTAGGTCAGCGCATCTGTGTTTTCCGAATCGGCCAATCGTGTTCGCTCTCCCCTCGTAGCTTCAAACTGCGGGGCGTACACGCGTGAGCCAATTCGTCTCAATGCTTCTGCTTGCGACCGCCTTGACCCTGACCTTGTGTTTCGGGCTGGCCGCTTGGCGCCTGTCGGCCGGCAGCGACGCCGACATCACCGCCACGATTCCACATCCGGAATACGGCTGGAGGGCGAGGCCGAGCAACTGAACGCCCTTGCGCTCACCCTCCCGCTACGGGAACGTGGGCCGCTGCTCGAGACCGGGCTGAGGGCGAAGGACAAATAGAATTCTGACAGCCGCCCTCGCGGGCCACCCGCCCGTACGTCCGAGGCAGGTGGCCGCTTCCGAGGGCTGGATCTGAGCAGGGAGGCTCACGCCAGCTTTGCTCGCCACGCGATTAGACGGCCAGTCCAATAGTCCCGCAATTGAGAAACGGGATTACCCCGCTCAGTCGACAAGCCGCCTTCGCGACAACTCACTCTCGAAACCCTCGCCACTCGTTGTCAGTTTTTCCTGCGACGACCTGCGTGCCACCCGTGACACCGTTGCGCGGTGGATCTTGTGTTTGCCGTTGGTTCGAGTGAACGCGAGAGCGGAGCCCGATTAATGAATGAGCAACGCTGTTGGCGTAAAATGTAATCAACTTGCTGCTGGAGACTCGACAATGACCGAGTACGTCATCAGGGAAGTTGGCTCTCGTCAGTGGCTCGTGTTTGCCGATCGACGATGCATCGCTTTTTGTGCCGACGAGAACGAGGCTGTGAAAGCGATGAACGGACACAGTGCCCGCACTCGTCGTGACGAGATAGCGGCTCAAGCCGCGCTGGGAAGCGAGCACTCGGTAAGCCCAGCATCAATCGAGGTCCCGTTTTCCGCACCTACAAGCCATAGCGTTCCGCAGGCGATCGGGCCCTCGACGAGTTGATAATTTGCAAGACGCTTGGGAGGCCGCTTTGATGCGGCGTGCCCGCAGCTGGCTGGCGGCTGCCGGCGCTAACCATAGCTACAACCACCTCTTGATTGGACAAGTATTAAAACTCATAGTTGTGGCTTTCGGTATGGAATCGTTTGATGATGGTCCGTTTACCCATCGTCGCGGTCATCTCGCCCGACGGGGAAAGGTCATACTGGGTTGCGGCGGTCGAACCGGATAGGGCGACCGACGCGGTTGTGCGAGTCATTGGCAATGGCCATGTCACCAGGCTCTTGCGGCACAGCCTGCGCGTGAAGCCAGATGCGCTCCGACCAGGGGAAGTCCGGCAGCTCTCGTTCTGACCGGGACCGTACCCATTAAGAGCATTCATCTCCCTCAAAAGAGCCGCCCTGCGAATTTCACAGCCGGTCTATTTATTTTATCGGGTCGCCCACGTTGGCGAACTGAGACCGCGCGCTCTCGCTGCCGTCTCTTGGAAGGGAGCCGCGCGGATGACCCGCTTCTTCTTCCACGCCCACGGCGGCATTTCCGTCTTCGATGACGTCGGGCTGGAGCTTCCGGACGTCGCCGCTGCGCAACTCGTCGCGATCGAAGTGTGCAGGAATATTCTCAACGAAGGACCGGAGGGACCGTTTTGGCAAGACCTTAACTGGCGCGTCGAGGTTACCGACGGCCCCGGGATCTGCGGGCAGACTTTCCTTGTCGTTCAGTTTTCAGTCACGCGCACATCGATCACTCCGACCGCGGCGGCCGGCAGCAGTTTTGGATCACGGTGAAGAACCACGGCCATCAGGCGATGGAGCGCGTGGTCGCAAGGTGCTATCCGCCGCAGAGTATGCTTGAGCAGGCGCGAGCGGTCCCGCCGGTTCACGCCGGCGAGGTGCCGTCTATATGCGAAACGCCGGAGTTTTCGCAGATTGAGACGAACGCCCTCTTCGTCTCAGCGTCCTCAAAGCAAAATCGTGTCCCCTGGACGCCGCGCTCTATCCACCAGTCTATTTTGTTTGCCCTTGAAATGCGGGATGCCTCTCCGCGCAACTGATCCAATTGCCTTCCATAGGCCCGAACGATCACATAATTTGTCATTCTCTAATCCAAAAATTGCACTGCTTTTGCTAGCCTTGAACGCAAGAGTTATTCTGACTGCTCATCGCGCACGCGCGGTGAGCGATCCCTTCGAAACGCCAGAAAGTCACAGAGTCACTCGCGCCGCAGCGATCGCACGTCAATCGCTCCTCGCCGAGCATGTAGCGCCCGCGGATCGCGGAAGCGGCATTTTTGCAAGACGGACAAATCAATAAAAAATTGCGCATACGCCAGCGCATCACCAGACCACCCAACACCTTCGAACGCCCCTTCGTGAATCAGGTATCTCGCACAGGTGGAGATTAGCGGACCTTTGCACGCCTGAATGTTCGGTTGCGAACACTGGAACTGCGACCGCTTGCCCCGGCGTGGTCGCGCCCTTCCGGAGCTGTTAGACTACGCACAAGTGCGAGAGAGCGATGAGCGATGAAGCGAAAGAAGCGGGCCTTGCGGCGCTGATCAGCGGCATTCTGGGCGGCAAGCTTACGAACGAGCGAGCTTCCAGGTCGAATCCGCTCGGTGAGTCTGCCCAGTCAGCGCCAACGGGAGCGACCGCACCTCCGGCGCTGGAGATGCCGCCAACGCTCCAGGAGGAGCCCGTTACCGCGTCCGCGCCGCGAACCAAGCCGATCGCTCCCATGTCCGCCGGCGGCCCCGATGAAAAACGAGCGCGACTGCCCGCTGTGGCGATCGCCGACCTTGTCCTTGGTGAGCTTCGCAAAGTAGATGGCTTTCCGAAATCCGGAGTTTCGATCACCGTGTACGGATATCGGCCCTGGAATGCCATGATCAGGTTCGGCCCGTTCTCGACCACTTTGGAGAACGCCTCACTCTTGCGCCGCGCTTTGCCCGACATCGTCTTGAGGCTCCGGCAGTATGTCGATCTTGAGGGATAGCGCCTGCCATGCGTCTCTCCCTGACCCGCGTTAACCCTGTCGCTGATCTTGTCCCGTATCCACGCCGGCTGATTCACTTCTGCCGCTAAGCCGCCTCATTGGGTCCCTGCAATCGTCTCCGATTTTGGAGAGCTCATTTCCGGCGGGCTTTGAGCGAGGCTTCTTCCTCGGACAGCGTGAAATCAGATGAGAGTGGCTCTCATCCTTGTTGGCCTCAGTACGCTCGCGGTGATGGAGTTCGAGACCCAGCCGCGCATGACTGGACCGGGTTGAAGGAGATTTCGAGCCTGCGCAACATGACGCTCTCTGAGCTGGCCGGTGAGATCGACCGCAACCGCCTGCACGGCAATTTGTCGTCCGCGTTACGCTTGTTCGTCCTCGACCACTTCAAGCACCGGGCAGCGGCGACCCAGCTTGAGCAGAAGATGCCACAGCCCAGCCATCCCGCGATGGGGCGTGAGCTCTGAAGCGGGACCGCAGCCCGCGCCCGTCCCGATCTCAATTCAGCTTCCGGGGCTTCCACATCCACGACTGGCGGTAGCTCGCGCCCATTCCGAACCGCTAGGAATCGATAATTTGCGAGGTGCTTACGTGGGCGCTTTGATGGCGATGAAGGTCGAGGAAGTGCCGCACGCACTGGTAGGCAGCAGGTGTGAGCCACCCGGGGAGACAAGCCTGCACGTTGTTCTGCATATCATCATACATTTCACAGGTGAGCCGCATACCCGAGTAAGATCACCCCGATTTGCAAGCCAACCCGTGGCATAAACCCGCTTGGGCGGTGTTAATCGTCACAGCCTTCCACTTCCGGGGCGGGAGTGTGTGATATGCCTCGCTCGCCATCCATCGTACCAAAAGATTTGGACGACGAAACCTACATCGTGCTGGACGCCTCCGGGACTTGGGTAGGGCGCGCCCGGTGGGACAATGAGGATAACCACGAAACTCTCATCGGCGACCTCTTGGACGGCCGGTATTGCCCTCCCGTGCGCATCGTCTGTTTCAACACCACCGAAGGATGGTCGCGCGTCGTAACGACAGACATCGCCGCTGAGCTGCAGCGGCGCGCGGCCGAGGGGGAAACTATCCCAGCCTTTCTGCAATATCTGTTGAAGATGGCAATCCCCGCAGAGAAGAAACACCCTGGAGCTGCTCGCCGCCCAAAACGACCTCGCTAAGGCTCGAGCTGCACGAAAGCGGGACCCCTGTCCGGCTCTTGAGAACATTGGACGCCAACCAAGGCGTCCTTACACTGGCGGCTGCAAGCCGGCCTCGTCCGTCCTGGCCACACCACGACTCGCAGGGTCATTTTGATCGCGGCGCGTGGGGAGCAATCTACGGTCGTAGTCACGGCGCCTCGGAGTACCGCTTCCCGACCGTAGTTTGCCGCAAGCTCATGTAGCGAGCCGGCCTCGCCCGCAAATTTCCGAGTATCGACTCCGCCCGGCCGGACGGACGCCTGCGGCCGTTACCGTGACTCAATTGACCCGGGATCCTCCGATCAAGTCGAAGTGTCTGGAGCGGCTGTCAGAGCTGGCCCCGGTTGTTTGGACAGCGCCCCGCGAAAATTAAGTGGATTCCTGCCGGGTTATGCTGAAGGCGGGGCTTTACGATTTTGCTGTGGCGTCGGGAGGGCGTAAGCCCGACCAGAGCCGCAGCAAAATCGTTGGCGACGATCATGCGGCCGTCACCATCGTTTGCGCGCCGAAGTAAGCCTCGTCGGGCGTGCGTTCGTCAAGGCTCGAGTGAGGACGTCCTCGGTTGTAGAACGCCAGATATTTGGAAATCGATGCTCGCGCCTCGAGCACGCTGTCGTAAGCACGCAGATAGACTTCCTCGTATTTGACAGTGCGCCACAGCCGCTCGACGAACACGTTGTCGCGCCAGGCACCCTTGCCGTCCATGCTGATGGCGATGTTCGCGTCCAGCAGCACGCCGGTGAAGTCGAGGCTGGTGAACTGGCTACCCTGATCCGTGTTGAAGATCTCGGGCCTGCCGTGCTTCGCCAACGCCTCCTGGAGCGCTTCGACGCAGAATATCGTCTCCATCGTGATCGATACGCGATGGACCAACACCCGTCGGCTGAACACATCGACGACCGCCGCGAGGTAGACGAATCCACGTCGCATCGGAATGTAGCTGATGTCCATTGCCCAGACCTGGTTCGGCCGCTCGATCTTCAATCCGCGCAATAGGTACGGGTAGATCTTGTGGCCCGGTGCGGGCTTGCTCGTGTTCGGACGGCGATAGATCGCCTCGATCCCCATGCGCTTCATCAGCGTCGCGACGTGGCGGCGGCCAATCTGCATGCCCTCACGCTGCAACAGCGATCGCAGCATGCGCGCCCCTGCGAAGGGATAATCGAGGTGCAGCTCATCGAGCCGGCGCATCAAGACAAGGTCCTCGGCCGAAACCGGCCGAGGTTCATAGTAAACCGTACTGCGGGCAAGGTTCAGGACCTTCGCCTGGCGCACGACAGACAGATCATGGTCGCGGTCGATCATCGCTTTGCGCTCAGCAGGCCCGCCTTGGTGAGCGCGCCGGACAAAAAATCGTTCTCCAACGCAAGCTCGCCGATCTTGGCATGTAACGCCTTCAAATCGACCGGCGCCTCGGCCGGTCCGTTGTCCTGCCCAAACACTCCGGCGGCGCCTTCCAGGAGTTGGGTCTTCCAGGTCGTGATCTGGTTCGGATGGACATCAAACAATTGCGCCAGCTCGGCCAACGTCTTCTCCCCCTTCACGGCCGCCAAAGCCACCTTTGCCTTGAATGCCGGAGAATGCGTCCGGCGACTCCTCTTCGTCATCTTCGCTCCTGATTCGCGGCAAGAAGCCTCGCCGCTCTCAGGCAGAAAATCCACTCAAGCTACTGTCCGAATTTGCGGAGCCAGCTCTGTCGTCCCTGAATGTCTGAAAGCGCATGACGCGCGCTCCCTCCTCCGCGCATTGGACGGTCATTCAATTGCCGACAGCCAAAACGATTCCGCACCTCGCACTCGATCCGGAGCCCGGTCGGTCGTTTGTTCGTGACCAGACAAACTATATAATAATCCGTGAGTCTGCTTGTTTGGAGGATCGCGATGAAAGCTTTCATCCTTGCCTGCGTTGCGACGATCGTAATCGCTGCGATTGGAGTTGCCGTGCTCGACAGCGTACAGCAATCCGTCGCAGAAGCCTTTGCGACGACGGGCGTGCGTCTGTAGGCAATGCTCCGGCAGCTCTATTCGGCTGCGGATGCAGCACGACGAGGTTGCGGCTGAGAATCGTTCGGGCCGCTCCGTGCCGACTGCTGCTCGAGCCACAGGCTGTGGTGCTCGCGCGCCCAATTGACATCCACCTCACCTGATCCCATCGCCTCGAATGCCCCTTCCATCCCGATCGTGCCGATATAGATGTGAGCGAGCATCGCGGCGATAAACAGCACGGCCACGACCGAGTGAACGATCTGGGCAATCTGCATGCCCTCGATTCCCGTCAGGTAGAACGGGAACATGAGCTGATACCCGGTCGCCGCGACGAGGCCACCGCCAATCACAACGATCCAGTAGATCCCCTTTTGTCCAGCGTTGAAGCGACGTGCCGGCGGATGATCGTGTCCGAACAGCCCGCCTCCGCGCTTGATCCACTCCAGATCCACCTTGTTCGGGATATTGCCGCCGATCCACATCAGAAAGATCAGCACAACGCCAATCGTGAAGGGGAAGCTCAGGTAGTTGTGGGCGAATTTCGCCCATTGCGACCATTCCGAGAAAGCGTCAAATCCAATCAGCGGAAGCAGCAGCGGCCGCCCGAACGTGATGTTCAGTCCCGAGATCGCCAGGATGACGAAGCAGGTCGCGGTCATCCAGTGCACGAAACGCTCAAATGTGTTGAATCGCACGATGGTGCGGCCCGATCGTCCGCTTTCGAGGCGAACCATGCCGCGCGTCAAATAGAAGATCACGAGCACCGCCAGCATGCCAAGCATGGCAACGCCGCCGATCCACCGCAGCGCGACGTTGCGGAATTCACGCCACTCGCGGCCAGCCGGTTGCATCAGCACGCTGGAGCGCTGGTCGGGAATGCTGACGCGCCCTTGGATCCGGTCCATCTCCTGAAGCAACTGGCGTTCGTTGACCGAGCTCGCCGTCGGATTGATCTGCTGGGCCGCCGACGGCGCCGGAACTGCCATGATCAACAGAAGCAACGCCCACGCGCCGATGGCGAGTCGAACGAACCTTGCAAATGAGGACATGAACTCCTCCTCGGCATTTGTGCCGCGTCGCCCGCGGCCTGCTTCAGGACTCGATCGTCTCGCGATAGGCAGTCTTCCAGCCCCACGCGCCTGAGCCGTAGCCGCGCTTCATCACCCGCTCCTTATAGATCTGGGCGATGATCTCGCCGTCGCCGGCGAGCAGCGACTTGGTCGAGCACATCTCGGCGCACAGCGGCAGCTTGCCCTCGGCGAGGCGGTTCGCACCGTATTTTTCGTATTCCTCCTTGCTGCCATCGGCCTCGGGGCCGCCGGCGCAATAGGTACATTTGTCCATCTTGCCGCGCGAGCCGAAATTACCGATCTTGGGATATTGCGGCGCGCCAAAGGGACAGGCGTAGAAGCAGTAGCCGCAGCCGATGCAGAGATCCTTGGAGTGCAGAACCACGCCGTCGGCGGTGGTATAGAAACAGTTCACCGGACACACTGCCGCACAGGGCGCATCCGTGCAGTGCATACAGGCCATCGAGACCGACCGTTCGCCCGGCTTGCCGTCGGCGATGGTGACGACCCGACGCCGGTTGATGCCCCAAGGGACCTCGTGCTCGTTCTTGCAGGCCGTGACGCAGGCATTGCATTCGATGCAACGGTCGGCGTCGCAGAGAAATTTCATACGTGCCATCGTCGTTGCTCCCTTATGCCGCCGCGATCTGGCAGAGGGTGACCTTGGGCTCCTGCATGCCCGTCGCGGGGTCGTATCCGTAGGTGGTGATCGTGTTGGCGCTTTCGCCGAGCACGATCGGGTCGGTGCCCTTCGGGTAGTTGCCGCGGAGATCCTTGCCTGCGAGCCAGCCGCCGAAGTGGAAGGGCATCCAGGCAACACCCTTGCCGACCCGCTCGGTGACGAGCGCCTTCATCCTTGCCCTGGAATTGTTCTCGGCTCCCGTGACCCAGACCCAGCCGCCGTCCTTGACGCCGCGCTCGGCGGCATCGGCAGGATTGATCTCGATGAACATGTCCTGCTGCAATTCGGCGAGCCACGGGTTGGTGCGCGTCTCCTCACCGCCGCCCTCATATTCGACCAAACGGCCGGACGACAGGATGAGCGGGAACTGTTTTGCAATTCCCTTCTCCACCGCCGCCTTCTGCACGGAGAACCCGATATTGGGCATGCGGAACTGCTTGGCGTCGGGCAGCGTCGGATATTTGGCGACGAGGTCGACGCGCGGCGTATAAATCGGCTCGCGGTGGACCGGGATGGGATCCGGCAAGCCGAAGGCATTCATGCGCGCCTTGCCGTTGCCGTAAGGCACGCAGCCATGGGCCAGCGCCACCCGCTGGATACCACCCGACAGGTCGAGCGCCCACGACACCGTGTCCGGATTTGCGGGATTGATCTTGTTGATGACACCTATTTCCGCTTCGGTGAGTTCAGTGTCCCAGCCGAGCTTCTTCAGGCTCGCCAGGGTGAATTCCGGATAACCGTCCTGGATTCCCGACCCCAGCGAGTACGAGCCGTCCGCGAGCAAGCTCACTTTCCGCGTCGTGCCGTCAGGCAGCTTCTCCTCGCGCTCGATGCCGAAACGCGGCCGGAACGTGCCGCCCCCATCCATCACGTGCAGATTTGTGTTGTAGAGCAGCGGCGTGCCGGGATGCTTGATCTCCGGAGATCCCCAGCACGGCCAGGGCAGACCGTAATAGTCGCCGCCGACCTCGGGATCGTCCTTCGGTGCCCGCATCGTCAGCATGTCGAACTTCGCCTGGTTCTTCATATGCGCTTTGAGGCGCTCGGGCGACTGCCCGCAATAGCCGGTGGACCAGCTGCCGCGGTTCATCTCGCGCAGGACATCCTCTGCTTCAGGAAGATTGTTTTCCACCTTGATTTTCTTGAACATCTGATCGGCGAAGCCAAACTTCTTCGCCAAAAGATAGATGATTTCGAGATCATCCTTCGATTCGAAGATCGGCTTCACGATCTGCTCGCCCCATTGCAGCGAGCGGTTGGAGGCGACGCGCGAACCCTTGCACTCGAATTGCGTGGCGACCGGGAGAATGTAGATACCATCCCTGCGTCCCGCTTCGACTGCGAGCGAGGCCCAGGTCGTCGGATGCGGATCGGCGATAACGAGCAGCTCGAGCGCCTTCAGGCCATTGAGGGATTCAGGAATGCGGGTGATGCTGTTGGAGGCGTGTCCCTGCACGAACACCGCCTTCACATTATCCTTCTGCGCGACCTGATCCTTCGGCAGCGTCACCGCTTCGAACCAGCGGGTCAGCGGAATGCCGGGGGTTTCCATGATCTGCTTGGTATCGAAGCGCGACTTCAGGAATTCGTAGTCGACCTCCCAAACCCGCGACCAGTGCTTCCAGGCGCCCTCGGCGAGGCCGTAGTAGAACGGCAGCGTGACGATATCGAGTCCAACGTCAGTCGCGCCCTGCACGTTGTCGTGGCCACGGAAGATATTGGCACCGGCGCCGGCCTTGCCGACATTGCCGGTCATCAACAGCGCGATGCAGCTCGCCCTCACATTGGCGGTGCCGACGGTCTTCTGGGTCTGGCCCATGGCCCAGATCAGCGTCGCCGGCTTCTCGGTGGCGAACATCTTGGCGACGCGCTTCAGCTGCTCGCCCGGAATGCCGGTGACGCGCTCAACTTCTTCCGGAGGCCACTTCTCAACCTCCTTCTTGAGGTCGTCGAAACCGTAGACGCGCTGCCGGATGAATTCCTTGTCCTCCCAGCCATTCTGGAGGATGTGCCACATCATGCCGTAGAGCACCGGGATGTCGGTGCCCGGCCGCATCCGCACATATTCGGTCGCGTGTGCGGCCGTGCGCGTCAGGCGCGGGTCGATGACGACAAAGTTGGCCTTTTGGAGCTCCTTTCCCTCGAGCAGGTGCTGCAGCGAGACTGGATGCGCCTCGGCCGGATTGCCGCCCAAGATGACCTGTGTCTTCGCGTTGCGGATATCATTGTAGCTGTTGGTCATCGCGCCGTAGCCCCAGGTGTTGGCGACGCCGGTGACGGTGGTTGAATGGCAGATGCGGGCTTGGTGATCGGTGTTGTTGGTGCCCCAGAACGCCCCGAGTTTGCGGAACAGGTAGGCGCCTTCGTTGGTCATCTTGGCCGAGCCGAGCCAATAGACGGAATCGGGACCCGACTTCTCACGTACAGCCTGAAGCTTGTCTCCGATCTCGTTGATCGCGGTGTCCCAGGACACGCGGGTCCACTGCCCGTCTACCAGCTTCATCGGATAGCGCAGCCGCCGCTCGCTATGCACAAGTTCGCGCACGGAAGCGCCCTTGGCGCAGTGCGAGCCGCGATTGATCGGGGAATCCCAGCTCGGCTCCTGGCCGATCCATACCCCGTTCAAGACCTCAGCCGTCACCGTGCACCCAACCGAGCAGTGCGTGCAGATGCTCTTGCGGACGGTCGCGCCCGCGGTGAGCGGACCGGCAATCGCTGCCTCCGCCTTGCGCACGTTGCCGACCGGCAGGGTGCCAACTGCTGCGAGCGCGCCACCGGCAAGACCGGATTTGCGCAGGAAACTGCGGCGGTCGAGACCGCCGGCCTGACCTGCAAGGGACTCCGCGACGGAGCCGTGGCGCAGGGAATGCTGGTGTGTTCGCTTGATCAGCACGGTCAACCTCCCTTAGCCGGATAACGATTGACGCGGTAAAAGGCCTTGACGTGATCGGTCTCCTTGTAGCGCGCCTTGCGCTTCTCATCGTTGGTTTCGCTGTCGGCCTCGGCGGACCCGACCAGCGGTGTCGCAAGCGTCGCGCCGGCACCGACCGTGCCGATGCCGACCTTGCGCAGGAAGTCGCGGCGCCCGACTGTGTTTTTCCTGTATTCACCCATCGCATCTCTCCTGGATCCGCGCGTGCGGGTCAGTTGGCGAATGTGAATGCTTCCGTCTCGATCTCCATAAAGGCGCGACCAAGCGCGCCGACCGCACGATAGAAGGTGGCGCTCTCCGCGCTTTCGATGTCGGCGAACAGCCGCCCCATCCAGGGCGCGACGTGTTTCTCGAAGAAGGCACGCTGCGAGTCAGACGACGCCGCGAAACGGCCTCCCGCAAAGCCAGCCATGATCTCGCACAGGATGGCTGCGTGATCTTCCGGCTCGAAATTGCTCGCGACGCGCTCGATCCTGCGCGCTGCGAGATCAGCGCGCAGGCGCGACAGCGGCCGCTCGTTGAGAAAGCCGGTCAGGTAGTAGGAGGCATAGGGCAGAAGTTCGCCGCGGCCGAGACCGATGAACAAGTCGAAATATTCGCGTTCGACCTTCGCTGCGACCGCACCGGCAGCGGCTTCGGCCAGCGCAGCATGCGCGCGCCCGAGCGGCGTCGCCTCGCCGGTCAATGCCGCCAATTGATCGAGCAGCCTTCTTGACGGCGCCGCCGATAGAAGCGAAGCCAGCAGCAGATATTCCTGCGCACGCGCCACGTCGACGGGATCAATCGGGTCTTCGGACACAGGCGGCTCGCCGTAAAGATCAGGCCGCAATTCGTTGCGCGACACGCCGGTCGCGGTTTCGACAGCGATCACCCGTTGTGCGGGTACCTTGCTCCAGTTTGAAACGGAGGGCTGGCTGATGCCGATTTTTCGCGCAAGCTGGGCAACGCCGCCAGCGGCGTCAATGGCGCGATCGAGGCCATCATCACGCACGTGGACCTCCCATCCAAGTCCCAGGTGCTTGATTACGCTTTTGTTACAAAGCGCTAGGCGAAGTGTAGTTCCAATGCCGCGGGCGTTCCATAGCCTGAGGCTATAGTATTTCGTTAGGGCTACTAGCGCGGCAGCGCGCCGCCATGCGCGCGGCGCCGAATGGGCTCGCGTTCGCTCTCGGCGCTTTCAGCGACCGCCGATTGCGTTGCAGCAGGAACGGAGGCGATTTCGGTCGTCGCGGATTCCGCGGCGATAACCTCGACCGTTGAAGTCTCGGCCTGGCGCAATTCTCGCGAAGAATCCGTGGCTTCAACCGAAGTCTCAAGCTGAGCCTCGGCCGACTCGCGCAGGCCACCGAGGATCCGGTCAACCAGCGCGGCCAGCTCTCCCTCGGAATAATCCAGCGGACCGAAACCGGGCATCGCAGAGGGATCGTTGAAGTCCCAGGCGTTCTCCGCCAGCCCGACGAAGTCGCGAATGGCCGGATCGGCGCTCCAGGCGCGTCGAAGCGCCGCACGCGTCAGCTCCTGCGGAATCCCTTTGCGCAGAAAGGCCTTGATGTCGGTTACTGACGTGATCGAGTCGATCGCAGGCAGGCTCGACAGATCGACTTCCGCCTCGTTGTCCTTGACGGGGGGCTTTGGTGCAGATTGCACGTCGTCGTGCATTGCCGCGGCCGGCGGCGTGGCGTTCGCCTTTGCCTCCTGCTTGCGGCGGGACCAGCGCACCAGAAACTTGTCCTCACCCAGCTTGTCCTCGCTCATTCGTGTCCGCCCTCATGCTGGCGGCGCGCCAGCGCCTCCGGATCGGCCTGCCGCCGCTTGCGCTTGAAGAACTCGCGTTCGACGTGGTGCTCGGCTATGAAACCTTCAATCGCCTCGCGCAGCACCTCCGGCATCGGCACCGCCTCGACGAGATTGGTGCCGGCCTCGGTGAACGCCTCGCCTTCCGCAGGATCGGCGGTGGCGGCCGCCACCGAATAGGGCCAAGCGCTTTCCGCGGGCGACAACACGATCCAGATGCTCGGACTGCCCGAGGCGAGATTGTCGCGATAGCGCGCCGTCTCAGACGGATAGAGATCGACCGTGGCGCTGCCGGCATAGAACAGGGTTTTGCCGTCCTCTTCGCGTAGCACCGTCCAGGGCTTTATCACCGGCTCATCCGGCAGCACGGCGACAGCGCGCCAGACGAAGTCGGCCCATGGCGAGTCGGCCTTGCGCCGCTCGACCACGATGCCGACGGGAATGCGCAGGAGTGGCAGCGCGGCGGGGCTCACGTCACCATCTCCAGGCGTTTGATCGGCAGCCCCGTGAGCAGATTTTGAGGCTTCATCCGAAGCTTCTGGTCCGGCGTCATCGCCAGGATGAGATAGACGGGCTCGCCCCGCATATCCTCCGTGGCCGCGCCGGCGTCCGCAAACGTCAGCCGAAACAACGCGAGCACGCGTCCGGTGCTACGTTCGTCGAGCTGCTCGCCATGCCAGAGACGGTCGCCGAGACCCGTGGCGTCCGTGTCCAGCCCGACATACCAGCTGACCTGCGCATCCTGCAGTTCGCGCAACGGCTCGATGGCGACGTCGACCGCTAGCAGATGGGAAATCCAGCGCGCCATCGCCTGCGCGAGCGCATGCGGGCCGCGGCCACCCGAGGTGAGGTCGAACGCCATGTCGAAATGGTCGCTGCGCTGCCAATACTCGTCGGCATTCTCCTCGTTCAGCACGTCAAGCTGGGCGTCGGTTACAGCCCCCAGCATCGACATCAGCGAGAGCACTGGGGTCGGGCTCTGCCCACAGACCACCTCTTCATCGCCGAGCAGCAAGGCCTGTTCATGCGGCAGGACGCGCTGCCGGCGGAAGAACAGTTCGGCGGCACGCGGTACGAACGGATCGTCGCAGCGATCGAGCGCGTTGCGCAGGATCACGTGCACGAGATGATTGACGAACAGCGGCGGCAGATCGTTGGTCCGCGATCGGACGGTTGCAAGGTAAGCAGCCTCGAGCGTCGGATGCCGCAGCAGGAGATCGCGAAAAGCGAGTACGAACCGCCAGTTTTCGCGTGCGTCCTGATCGGTAATCGCAGCGATCTCGTCATCGTCCACCGGCTGGCGCGGACCAGCGAGCAGCTCGCGGTGCAGCCTTCTTTCGACCGGGCATGCATCGTCCGGCGGCATCAGCTCGGGACGGACAAAATAGGCCTTCAGGAATTCATCCGTGACGCAGAGCCGGCCGCTCTCGTCGCGATCGAGCAGATGGTGGCCGCACGCGATCCAGAAATCCCTCATCGGTTTCGAGGCTCCCGGCCCAGATCGGCAAGGTGGAGATCGCTGTCTGGCTCGACATCGTCCTCCACCTCCATGAATGAGAATGCCTTGCCATGGCCCTGCCCTTCGCGCAGTTGCAGCCTGCGGAAGGCCTCGCGGACCTCGCCGTCGCTTGCCGAGCGATGGACGGCAATGAGCGAGCTGATCGGATAGGTGCAGAGCGATTGCGCGAAGGCGACCTCCTCCTCCGCCGCAGCTCTCGCAGTTGCAATGTCCGGCGCGCCGAAGCGGTCGACGAGCCGCCTGGCAAGCAGTTCGATAAGCCCCCGGCAATCGTCCTGCGTCGCCGGGACGATCTGCACCAACGTCGACCATCCCCAGGATTGCACGCCGAGGAAGCCGCTGCGGAAGGCCGCGCGCGCCTTGCCGCTCAGAGTCGCCGGATCCTGATCGCAGAAGCGGAAGGCGCCGGAGACCGCCCATTCGCCTGAGACGGCCGCCACGTCGAACACGAAGGTGTCGGAGGGATCGAGCGCGATGGCGCGCAAGAGTTTCACAGCCGCGGCCCTCCGTGCTTCGGATCGAGCCAAGATGGCGAGGCGAGCGCGCTGACGAGTTCCCTCCGTTCAATCGTGTCGGTGCCGATGCGGCGTGTGAGGAGATCGCCGCGATCATCGATCCGCAGGACGGTTTGCCGCTCGCGGGGCACCCGGCTGAGGTAGTCGCGCGCGACGCTGTCAAAGCCATCGACCTGCCAATTATTGATCGCCCGCATCAGGTGCCGCGCAAAGGCCTCGGTCACCTGAACCGCGCCCGCTTCGCCGAAGCCCTCCTCGTCCAGCGCAGACGCGAGCGGATGAACGCCGGGCCCATGGTCAGTCATTGCGACGGTTCGGATCATGGCGCCAAACACGAGCCATGCGGGCGGCTCGTCCTCGCACGCGGACGACGGCCATCCCATCCGCCCGCCGCCGACCAGCCCACCGTCGATCCGGACCGCGTCGGGCCAGTCGATCGCGACCGTCTTGTTCGGCGGCGCATAGGCACGAAGAGCATCGGTGAGCGCGACCATGCTGGCGTAGAAGGCGCGGCGCGCGGTGCTCAAGGGTTCGCCTGGCTCGAGCACCACGGCGAATTCGGCGAGATCGAACCGTCCGACATAGACCAGCGTACCGGCGCCGCTCTCGGGTGCAATGCGGCAAGCGTGGGCAAAGGCGTCTCCGCTCTCGCGCAGCCGGACGAGCGCGAATGGCGGCGGCAGATGGATCGGTTCCGCCAGGGAAACATGGGTGGTAGGGGTCGACGGCAAGACCGTCCTCCACTTTCCTTTTCTTCCCGATAGGGAATATCTATACGAGGCAAAGGATCGGCGCGAGTCCGCCAAGTCCGCGCCGCACTGACGGAGGGACACACCTGGAGCAGCCAGCGAAGACCGTCCTGATCTGCTCGTGTGAAGACACGATGCGCCTCGACACGGCGGCGATCCGGCGTGGCTGCCCCAACTGTGAGATCAAAGGCTTTCGACATCTCTGCGGCGCGGAGCTCGATCACTTCCGCAGCGCCGCAAAGGCTGACGGCCCGCTGACGGTCGCTTGCACGCAGCAGGCGGCGCAGTTTACCGATGAGGCCGGCGAGCGCCCTGACGGGATCACCTTCGTCAACATCCGCGAGACGGCGGGCTGGTCGCGCGATGGCGCGAATGCGGGCGCGAAGATGGCCGCGCTGCTTGCGGCGGCTGCGATTCCGAGACCGGATTATGCGCTCGTCACGCTGTCGAGCGAAGGCATCATCCTGATCTATGGACGCGACGAGGCGGCGATCGAAGCGGGCCGGCTGCTCGCGGACCACCTCGATGTCACGGTCATGCTCAAGCAGCCGACAGACATCACGCCGCCTGCGGCGACGGTCTTCCCGATCGTGAAGGGAACCATCCGCAATGCCAGGGGACATTTTGGCGCCTTCGAGCTTACGATCGACGACTACGCGTGGCCCCGACCGTCTTCGCGCGACCACTTCGTGTTCGAAGCCGCGCGCAACGGGGCGACCTCGTGCTGCAATCTCGTGCTCGACCTCTCCGGCGAGTCGCCGCTGTTTCCCGCGCACGATCTGCGCGACGGCTACCTGCGCGCAGATCCCAAGGATCCCGCCGCTGTGCTGCGCGCGATACTTGCTGCGCGCGATCTCATCGGCAGTTTTGACAAACCCAAATATGTCGACTTCACGCCTGCCCTTTGCGCGCATTCGCGCTCGAAGCTGATCGGTTGCCATCGCTGCCTCGATCTGTGCCCGACCGGCGCGATCACGCCTGCCGGCGATCATGTCGCTGTCAACGCGGAAGTCTGCGCAGGCTGCGGGCAATGCGCTGCAGCCTGTCCGACCGGAGCTGCATCCTACGCGCTGCCGCCCGCCGACACCCAGTTGCAGATTCTTCGCGCCATGTTGCGCGCCTATCACGAGGCTGGCGGCGCGCATCCGGTGCTGCTGCTGCATGACAGCCAGCACGGCACGCCGCTGATCGATGCGCTCGCCCGTCACGGCGACGGATTGCCGGCTAGCCTGCTTCCCCTCGCCGTCAACGAGCTGACGCAGGTCGGGCTGGAAGCGGTGATCGGCGCGTTCGCCTATGGCGCGTCAGCCATACGTTTTCTGCTGCGCGCAAAACCGCGGCACGAGGTGACCGGACTATTGCAGACGATCGCCGTGGCCGAGGCCATTCTTGCGGGCCTCGGATTTGACGGACGTCGTGTCGCGACGATCGAAACCGACGATCCCGACGCGCTGGGTGCGCAACTGGGCGGAATCGAGATGCTTGCAACGGTCGAGACGCCCGCAACCTTCAGGACTGTCGGAAAGCGGCGCGATCTGCTGCGATTTGCCCTCAGCGAATTGCACCGCCTGGCACCAAAGCCGATCGATGTGATCGCTTTGCCGCAAGGCGCACCGATTGGCGCGATCAGCGTCAATACGGATGGTTGCACGCTGTGCCTATCCTGTGTCTCGGTCTGTCCGACCGGCGCGCTTCGCGACGATCCCGAGCGTCCTGTGCTCAAGTTCGTCGAAGACGCCTGCGTGCAATGCGGCCTGTGCCAGAGCACCTGCCCTGAAAAGGTCATCACGCTCAAGCCGCAGATCGATTTCCGCGCGGCGCGCGCGTCTGCGGTCGTGGTCAAGGAGGAAGAGCCCGCGCTGTGCATCCGCTGCGGCACCCCCTTCGGCGTGAAGAGCACGATCGACCGGATTGCGGCAAAGCTCGAGGGCCGGCA
Source organism: Bradyrhizobium sp. CCGUVB1N3 (assembly GCF_024199925.1). Classification (NCBI taxonomy): domain Bacteria; kingdom Pseudomonadati; phylum Pseudomonadota; class Alphaproteobacteria; order Hyphomicrobiales; family Nitrobacteraceae; genus Bradyrhizobium; species Bradyrhizobium sp. CCGUVB1N3. The sequence continues at coordinate 1,206,324 of NZ_JANADR010000001.1, read as the reverse complement.
TTGGATGTATCCCGCCGGCGACAAGAGGCTCGAGGCCTTGCGGATGTGCGCCGACTGCCGCGTCATCGTGATGAGTGAACAGCAGTTCGATCCGTCCCAGGGCGTACCGGAACGCGCGCCGCCACGGACGACGGATGACTATCTGCGTCAACGCGAGAACAAGGATTAGTCCCAATCTCCCGTGGAGCAATGGCCGGGGTATTAGAGTCAAGTGGGGCTATTTCCAGGGCTATTTCGACGTCGCACGCGCCAGAAAATCCGTGAGCGCCCGGCGGTCTTCGGCCGAGCCGATGTGCTGCTCCGGCATCTTCGTGCCGGGCGTGTAGGCGTTCGGCCCGATCTCGAACAGTTTTGACACGGTCTCTGGCGTCCAGACGATGTCCATCCTCTTGAGCGCGTCGGAGAAGCGGTAGCCCGGCAGCGAGGCGATCTTCCGACCGTAAAGTCCGGCAAGCGTCGGGCCGGCACGCTGCACCTCCGTCTCCGACAATGTGTGGCAGGCGATGCAGGCTCTGAAGATTTCGGCGCCATGATCGCCGGCATAGGCGGCGAGTGGATCCGCCGGCGTGCCCAGCAGGTTCGAGCCGATCGCCGCGCCGGTCAGTGCGTTCCAGCGCCTGATCTTGCCATCAGCACCGCCGGTCAGGAGCGTCGCGCCATCGGGCAGGAACGCAACCGACCAGACCGGCATGCCGGGCCCGGCGAGCGTGCGCAGCACGCTGCGCGCCTTGCGATCGACGATCGCTACGGTGCCGCCAATGCCGGCTGCGGCAATCAAGGCACCGTCATGCGAGATCGCCAGGGCCACGATCGGCGTGGCGCCAGCAGCAGCGTCACCGCTTTCCTTGCCATCTGAGGTTATCATGCGTAGCCTGCCGTCCGCTGCGCCCGTGACGATATCGCCATCCGGTGCGATCGCAACTGCGTTCAATGGCGCCGGCAAGGTCGCAGTCTCGGATGTCCCATCCGCCAAATGCCAGACCCGCGCCGTAAGATCGTAGCCGACGCTCACGAGCGATTGTCCGTCTGGCGTAAAGGAAACGCCGTTGACGTTTTGCGAATGCCCCTCCAGCACGCGCGACGTGCCATCCGACAGCGACCAAAGCCGCGCGGTATGATCCCACGAGGCTGATGCGAGCTTCGATGCATCGGGCGAAACGGCGAGCCCGACAATGGGTCCGGTATGACCTTCGAAAACCCGGTCGGGCTGTGGCCGGCCTGGCGTCCAAATAGCAATCTGGCTGTCCGCACCAGCCGTTGCCATTCTTCCATCTCCGAGGAAGGCAACCGCGTTCACCGCACCCGAATGGAAGCGAAGGACCTGCTCGGCGGACTCGGTTGCCAGGGACCATCGGATCGCTGCAGTGTCGAAGCTACCCGACAAAACGGTCTTGCCATCGGCCGAGACGGCGATCGCCCGGACAGGCCCGCCATGTCCCGCCAACTGGGCCTGCGCGGGTTGCAGCGCCGGGAGCAGCGATGCCGTCAGAAGCACGGTCGCGAGACGCAAGGTCCAATCCATGGGTCGTCGGAGACGATTGCAGCGAAACAACCGGCAGCCTTGGCTCCCGGAGAAATAACAACCCCATTTGATTCAGCTCAACGAAGGGAGCTCGTGTCCGGTTCCAGGGTGCGACAAGCGGCGCCTTGAATGGCGACCTACGTGATCGCAGGCTTGCCAAAGGGCGCCCTCACCAATCGAGGCCGAACATGCAACTGCACCCGAAAGCATATCGGCAGCTCATCTCGTGGTTGTGGCACTTTCGCGCTTTGCTGCCGCGAAATCCCGCCAACCAGGCCGCGTCGCCACTGCTCGTCTACATCGTCGCCGTGCTAGTGCTACTATTGGCTGTCCTTGAGATCGACCTCCACCGTGCGGTGCTTCTGCCCGGGGATCCTGTTGAGATCAGCCCGATTTTCATGAGTCCTTGAGACGGCGCTTGAGACATTGCTGCTCTCGCAGGCGGACCAGCCGCCTGATACATCGAGCTGTTTGATGGCACACGAACTGCCCGATGCATGCTCGAACCACAGTTAGTTCGCGACACGATGGCAGCATTCTCTCTACCGCTGTGTTTCCCTTGGAAACACCAGTGATCGATCTTCAAAATCTTCAACTGGTAGTTTGCTTTGTTGCGCCACCTTTTGCATCTCTTGCACCGTGGGCATCTCTGCTACCGATGTGCGACTCACCGATGGTGGATGTGCTCGCGGAATGCTCGTTGCGGCCAAGAAGAGCGCGATGGTGGTCAGGCCTGAGATCATCAGGAGCTTCATGTGAACCTCCGTTGAGACTGTCTCAGTCCTGCCTAGTGCAAGGCTCGGGGCCGCCGTGTGAAGTCCTTCACATCTCTCTTCTTCTTGATCACGGCTGGAGCTGTTGCCCCTCGCTCCGGTCATCTGGTGCGCTGGCCCTGCCGTGCCGGCGTAGTCCCAAGTTCGGCCGTGCAGACTTGTAGCTCGTCACCGTAGCTAGTCACGCTGGTCTCGGGCGGTCTGTCGAAAACCGAAGACAGTTGAATGTCTTGCTATTTCGGTTCGGAGGAGCGGTGAGCCGGTGACGATCAAGTAGAGCCCATCGCCATCGGCGTATTTGCCGGGCTTGGTTTGACGCTCTACGTCGAGTGGTTTGAGCCTTCCAGCCATTGTCCCTCCAGGAAAAACCGTCCTCCGAACCTACACGCAAAAACTACGGTCAGTGACCCGATTAGGAAGAACACCGACGAACTGCGAAGTACAGATCTTCGGTGCAACTCACTGATTTTGCTGTGGAGTTCGAACGACTGCGAACAGAGGAGAACAAGATACTGGCGGAAGGGGTGGGATTAGCATCTAGAAATTCTTTTCGCGTCAGATCGTTTCAAGACCCTTCAAAACAAAGGGTTTTCCGGCCCGGACTCTTGTCGGCAAGACTCAAATCGGCTCTCATCAATTCACGACATTGCACGTCGCTGATAGGGCTGGTGCTAGGGCTGTGGCAAAGACACTCAACCGACTCCCCGCGAACATTTTGACCAAGCAACTGCCGCCTAGCCGGCACGCCGACGGCGGCAATTTGTACCTCAGCGTCTCGACGTCCGGCGCCAAGCGGTGGGTCTTTCTCTATCGCGGCGAGAACAGCCGGCCCGTCGAGATGGGACTGGGCGCGGCCCGGGACGTGCCGCTGGCGAAGGCCCGAGACAAAGCGGCAGCCGCGCGCGCCCTCCTCGCCGACGGCAAGGATCCGCTCGAGGTTCGGTGCACCGAGGAGGCTGTTCCCACCTTCGGCGAGGTCGCCGAGGCGCTCATCGAGTCGATGCGGCCGAGCTGGAAAAGCCAGAAGCACGCCGACCAATGGGTGATGACCCTGCTGGGGATCGATCGGGAGGGCAAACCGTCAGAATTTGACTACTGCAAATCTATCCGAGACAAGCGGGTCGACAGGGTCGACACCGACCACCTCCTCCAGATCCTGCGTCCAATCTGGCAGGAAAAGCCAGAGACGGCTTCGCGTCTCCGGGGGCGCATAGAGCGCGTCCTCGATGCCGCACGCGTCCAGGGCCACCGTAAAGGCGAGAACCCTGCACGCTGGCGTGGTCATCTCGACATGATCCTCCCAACCCGGACCAAGCTGAGCCGAGGCCACTTCCCGGCGATGCCGTATGCGCAGGTGCCGGCGTTCGTGCACTATCTGCGGCAGAACGTCACGATGTCCAATTTGGCTCTCGAATTCACGATCTTGACCGCGGCGCGATCAACCGAGTCACGCGAGATGGTTTGGACGGAGCTCGATCGCGTCGACCTGGTCTGGACGGTGCCAGCGGCACGAATGAAGGAACAGCGCGAACATCGAGTGCCGCTCTGTGCCCGCGCGATCGAGATCCTCGAGATTGCTTCCCGCATCGCTGGCAAGCGGCAATCCGAGTTCGCCTTCCCCGGTGCAAAGCCGAGACGCCCACTGAGCGACATGAGCCTGACGATGGCTCTCCGTCGAGCCAAGCACGAAGAGTTCACGGTTCACGGCTTCCGCTCGAGCTTCCGGGATTGGGCCGGCGACGAAACGGACTTCGCGCGTGAGGTCGCCGAGGCGGCGCTTTCTCATTTGGTCGGCGACGAGGCCGAACGGGCATACCGCCGCAGCGATGCCATCAAGAAGCGCCGTGCCCTGATGGATGCTTGGGCCGAGTATGTCGGCAGTTACGTGCCTCAGCAAAACGCGGCGGAAATAAGGGATATCGCAGCGTAGCCTACAAATAGCCGGTGATGACCGTAACAGGCGTCGAAATAATCCCGTTGACCCCGAGTCCGTTCGGGACGATCTATTAATCACTGATCCTCGCCACGAGATCGCTGAAGGCCCCATGACCAACCGAGAGGTTTGGGGCTGTCACTGCAACCGATCTAAGGCGCGAGGTCTGTCTATGCAAAATTCAGAAAGTCCGTTCTTCCTCCCTGAGGAGGTGGAAGCTCGTACGCACACGTCCGACTCGACGAGATGGCGCCGTGAAAAGGAGGGATTGTTCCCAAAGCGCGTAAAGCTGTCGGCGCGCAAAATCGCCTATCGCCGCACCGACATTCTCGATTGGGAGCGCGATCCCGAAGGCTGGGCCGCGCGTAACAGGGCCGCCGCTCAGGGAGGTCAGCATGGGTAGCGTCCTCCCCTTCCCCGTCATCCGCCGCCAAGCGTTCATCCAACGTCAAGCCGTCGTCGTCGCCGAGCTCAATGAAACGGCTGGCGAACGCTACATCCAGCATCAGCTTCGCATCCAACGGGATGCGATGATGCGCAAGGGCATAGACACAAGCCTAATCGAGCGCGAGCTGAGGTGCCTCGAGACGTCAATCAGGGCGGCGCTCTCCAAGTTCCTGGTGACCGCATGAGCGCCGCAGGAAGGCGTCGGCGCCGGCGCACTGCCATCGGCGAGCAATTTGCACCCCGAACAATCGAGATGTTGCGATCGCCAGCGTACAGGGCCTTGTCATTGGCGGCCCGGAAGCTGCTGGATCGGGGCGAGATCGAGCTTGCGCAGCACGGCGGCACAGGAAATGGCAGGCTCCCAATAACGTATGCCGACTTCGAGAAGTACGGCGTCGACAGGAAGTCGATAGCGCCAGCGCTTCGTGAGATCTGCGCGCTGGGCTTCTGGGAGATCACCGAACGCGGTAGGCCGAGCAAGGCGGAATGGCGCTTTCCAAACAAGATTCGCCTGACCTACCGCTGGACCGACGACGCTCCAACCAACGACTGGAAGCGTATTCGCGACCTGGACCACGCAAAGAAAGTGGCGACCGAGGCGCGTGCGGAGAAGAACCCAGTGGTTGTCCAGCGCTCAAAGGAGGCCGCAGCGGCTCAACTCCTGGAGAAGAAGGCAAAAAGCCAGGGGTATTTCCCCCCCCAACCTGTAGGGGCGGAAAATGGGGGTACGGAGCCAGGGGGGCAAATCACCCCTACCGGCCTAGGGTTGAATACTCCGGTACTATCTAGACTCTCGGGGGGTGCGCGATGAAGGCATCCAATCTGCCCACCTCTGCATTGGACCTGTCTGCCGTCGATCCCAAGCCGACGATTGCCTCGGTCGATGAGTTCTTCGAAGCATGGTGGCGTCAATACCCTCGTCGAGTTGCCAAGGGTGCAGCCCGCAAAGCATTCAAGCGGGTGCTCGCCAAAAAAATCGCCACGTTCGATCAACTCATGGCTGGTGTCATGCGGTATGGCGCGGAGCGCGCCGGTGAAGACCCGACCTTCACCAAACACCCGGCAACCTGGCTGAATGGTGAATGCTGGACGGATGAACCGCAGCCCAAGCGGCCAATCCGCGGCATCGACAGCGCGGTGGCCGGCGTCTTCCACGGGTTGAATGAGAGCGACTTCAGAATCAGTAGGGCAGCTGCGGTCAACGCCGGCTTCCATGCTCCATGGCCCGATGATGATGGCTTTGACTTCTGACCGGGGGGATGGGGGTCGGAAAGGCTAGACCCCCCTCGGGGCGCCAACCGCGTAGGGCCTCATTCGCACCTCTCACGCGCGCGGTGGCAAAATCCCAGAAAATCACTGAGGTAAAAATGACGAAGCGGACGAAGAAGACAGCAAAGCGCCGACGGGGTCGCCCGACACGTCAGGAAGCCAGCCAGGCTGCGCTCACCAATGTCGACGTGGCGGCGGTCGATCCGATGATGGTGCTCAAGACTATTGCAGGCGACCCAACCGCACCGGCAACGGCGCGAGTGAGCGCCGCAAAAGCTCTGCTCGAGGGCACCCCTCCACCAGCACGGCAAGAGAATCCGGAAGGCGACGCTCTGACGCGGCGAGCGTTAAGGCTGCTGCAAGGCGGGCGGTCATGACGGGCGACAAGATTCCCATCGTCGGGCTGCACCGCGGCGTCGGCTTGCATGACGCGCAATCGCCAGAACGGCTCGAAGTCGTCAAGACCGCGATCGATCAGGTTTTTGATATCTCTGACTTGCGCCAGCTTATGGCCATCGCGGGCGACGTGCGACGTCCGCCTGAGGCGCGTTTGTTCGCTGCGGCAAAGTTAGAGGCGGCGTTCCAGATTGCGGCGGACGAACGAAAAGTGCGCCCCGACATCGACCTGGACCGCGTTCGCGCGAGCATCGCAGGCCTCGATTCGATCCGGTGGCGAGATCCTTGGCACTTTGCCTCATTGCTCGATCCCCCTCGCCAACCAGGTGACGAAGGACCGGTACAGCGCAAAATTCCGCTTCTCAAACCGTAGAAAACTGAAAAGGACGACAATCATGACTGATACAAAAACTCCCCGCTTCCGTCCGGCCCCGTCGGTGGCATCGCTCCAGGTTCTGCCTGAGCGTCCGCTGCCGACACACCTTCAGCACGATTGGGAAGCGATGGAGAAATTGGTGAAGGCGGCCGACCGACAAAAACTCGACGCGCTATGCGAATTGCTCGATATTGTCGACTGGGCGACGTACGAGGTCGCCGTCAATCAGATCGAAACGACGATGGCAGAGCCGTACGCCAATCACACTCACATTGAGGATGTGCGTCTGTTCATTGCTGATGAATTCCAACACATTGTCCGCGGTGGACAAGCTCAAGGATGGCATGGGCAACTACCTGCTCAGGCCAGGCCTTACTTCGGGCATGCCCGATATGTTGTTGGGTTACCCCGTGGCCATTGATGACGTCGCGATGCCGGACATCGCTGCAAACTCCTTCTCGATAGCGTTTGGCAACTTCAAGCTCGGCTACCTTATCGTGGATCGCATCGGCATCAAGCTGTTGCTTGATCCCTTCACCGCCAAGCCGCTGGTCCTGTATTACGCCTATCGTCGCGTCGGCGGCGGTGTTGCGAACTCCGAGGCTATCAAGCTCATGAAGTTCGCGTAACGAGCCCGCGTCGTGGCAGGCGTTGCGCTCAAATCCTTGCGTGTCACCGTTGATGGTGACGCCGGCGGCTATTCTCGGATGGCCGCTGCCAAGGTCGACGCCGACAATCGCATGATTGCCGGCGATCGCGCGCGAGCCGCTGCGCTGGCGCAAGCTGATGCTGCTATGGCCAGGGCAATTCCGGGCGTCGGAGGCCTCAGCAAGACACTCCTCGAGGGATATGGCGCCGGCGCCCAGTTCGAGGCCATCGTTCGACGCATTGCCAATTCCGTCGATCGAGGGATGGGCCTGGACCGCGCGGAGACGTTGCTCGACGCGGCATATCGAAAATTCGGCCTCACTGCCGACGCCGCGGCCCTTGCCGAGCGCGGCTTCGTTTCGATCGTGCCTGCGGTCGACGCCATGAACGCGCGCATGGCGGCCGCGGCTGAGAACGCAGAGCGCCTCCAGGCACAGATGCGGGCTCAAACTTTCCAGCAAGGGATCAGCACTCAATTCGGCATCGGTGGGCCCGACGTCAGCGCGGCGCGCGCTGCCGACGTTGCCGCTTACGGGGCGGAGTTGGACCGGCTCCGGGCCAAATTCAATCCCGTCTTCGCCGCCGGTCGCGACTACAAGGCCACCTTGGACGAGATCAGCCGCGCGCTTCAAGTCGGCGCCATCACCGAAGCGGAGCGCGCCGCGGCGGTCCAGCGGACCAAGGCCGCTTTCGCCGAGCAGATCGCGACGCTGCGGCAGGTCAAATCCGCATCTCAGGAAGCGGCCGCCGCCGCTGGCCTCCAGCGATACGAGCTTATCAACCTCGGTCGCCAGGCCCAAGACGTTGTGGCCAGCCTCGCCGGCGGCCAAGGCCTCGGAACGGTGCTGCTCCAGCAAGGCAGCCAGATCGGCGATGTTTTTGCGAGCTCGAGCGCGACGCTGAGCGGCTTTTCGCGACAGTCGGCGAACTACCTCACCAGCATCCCGACCGTGAGCCGAGTGACCTTTGGCGGCGTCGCGGTGGCCATCGGCGGCGCTTCGATGGCCCTGGAGCACTTCTTGACCGAGCAGGATAAGGTCAAGATCGCGTTGTCCGGCGCCGGCCGCGCCAGTGGTGCCACCGCCCCCGGCATCAACGCGGCGCCGGCAGCTCCGCCTTTGGCCTATCTGTGTCGTCCGCCCGGGAGTTGGCGACCGCCCTCGCCGCCACCGGCAAGGTCGCCAACGACAACCTTCTCCCAATCGTCCAGATCGGGAAGGACTTCGCGACGACCTTCGGAGTCACTGACACCGAAGCGGCCCGGCAACTCGCCACCGCCTTCGCGGATCCCGTCCGCGGTGCCGAGCAACTCAACGATCGGCTCGGCTTCCTGGACGCCGGCATGCAGCGGCAGATCGCCAGCCTGGTTGCTCAGAACCGCCTCTATGACTCCCAGCGAGCCCTTTTGGCGGGGGTCCAGGGTTCGCTGGCGAAGACGGCGGAGGTGACCAGCATCTGGTCGCAGGCATGGCTGGGCCTCAAGAACACGGCGTCCAACGCCTTCGACACGCTCGGCGAAAAGATCGCCAACGTCCTGCACCTCAACGACACGCTGCAACAACAGCGCGCTCGCATCCTGGAGCACATCGACAGCTACGAAAACGGCTGGGGTAAGGTTTTCGGCTCATCCGCAGACCTCGCCCGGCTGAAGACCGACCTCGCCGCGATCAATGCCCTGATCGAGAAACAGGCGCAGGCGACGCGGGACGCCGCGTAGATTCTCGAACATCTCGTCCAAGCGCGGCCTCCGCGCTCACGCCACCTGTGCGCCCCATAGCTTGAGCCGACTTGTTTGATTTCATCGTCTCTGGATTTGTCACGGTCGCAACCGCGCTGCTTACGAAGCGCCCCTGCACTGGTTTGGGCTGGAGCTCGGCCACCGCTGCGTTAGGGCTGCCCGGCTGATCCAGCACATCGATGTTGACGAGATTGGTCAATCGCAATTCGTCCCGTGATAGCTCATGCAGCTCTTCCCAAGGTGGCACGTTCAGCGAAAGCGACAACAGATCGCCTGTGCCGCCCATGTCGAAGGCGTATTTCGCGAGACGTCCGATATCGCGTTCCACGATCGTCAGATCATCTGCGCTGTAGGTGGCGTCCCTGGCGTCATTGGCGCGGTCGCCCATCCATATCTGATGCACACGAACATGGGCGGTCTCCGGCACGTAACGCGTCTTGCCCGACAGAAGCAGAAACACGCACATCGATTCGCAATAGGCTCCGGGCGCCATGTTGACTGGGTCGCCCTGAGCAGTGTTGGTCTGAACGCTGACGCCGACGGTGGTCAGCGCCCCGAGATTGCGCCAGCGCCGTCCAAGTGCGATCGAATCGTTGACCGAACCGCCGCTGGAATCCAGCACGATGGTCACACCGCCGAGCTGTCGGCCGCGCGCGAATTCATCGAAATCCCCTGGACTATCGTTGGTCACGATGCCGACTGCGCTGATCCAGCCTCGGCAATTCGGCTGGCAAGCGACCCAGCTGAACTTCATCGGCAATTTGCGCTCTTCGACGGCACCGCCGGCGTGCGCCGAACCGCTCAGCATCGCTACCAATGCGACGCAAAGAGCGGCACCAATGAGCAGCATCCAACCTCGGATTTCGGCCCAACTGGCGCGACTTGAGGTTAGGTCGGCAGTGCGGGCGCACTCAGAGCATGCGGCCTTCGAGACGGGCATGATTCCGCAACCTCGGCCTGACTATCGAGCAGGGCTGGCCACATCGCGCCCGCGTACATACAGGGGCGACAGCTGGTGCTGTCTGGTCGGCGGTACAGCTCGAGGATCGAATTCCAGCCACGGCTGATGCTTGGCGCGCCATTTCGGGCCAGGGCCGCGCATGTAGTGCAGCTCGGGCCGGTAACTGTCGCGCACGTCCAGAATCAAGTTGCGAACGACGCTGGCGAAGTCGGAGGCTGCCTCAGCCGTCCTGCGGGCAAAACCTGGCAATGCGGTTGCATCCATGATTCTCATCGCTGGAACTCCTCGATTGCGGCTCGATAGATCGGGCGAATAACACCCCGAGCGTAGTCGCGAGAGGAGAATCAAACCATTGCACAGAGGGCGATCGCACACGGTACATTGGCTATGAAGAGCACACCTAAGTTTAGGGTCTGCCCACCCGAGCCTTGGCCGGCTTTCAAACCAGCGCTTTGACCCGACTTGGACCTACCGCGATGCAATGCGGCCCAACTCACCTACCCTGCGGCGGCCATCCGAAGCCGCAACAATCGCTCTTGTGGGTTCGCCCTAAACCAAGGAATAGCTCGAGCCTAATTCGGTAGGGATTTCGCCTACCCAGGTGCAATGGCTTCAGCAGGCGCTGGATGCTACGGATCACAATCGACATAGGAAGTCGGAATGCAATGCAGCGGAACCGGACGCGAGCCGGCAGTTGCAAGACAAGGTCGGCGGCGTAGTGCCCGTCGGCCTTTTTCTTGATCAAGTGGCGCGCCGAACTTCTCCACGTTGTGGTGCCCTCACCTCGCGTGGGACGTACGGCGTCTGAAGCAGTTCTGCTGACCACGCCTTACGTCGCGCCACGCGCCCGATCCTCTAAACCGCACCATACTCGTACCTCATCGGCGCCCATCGAGCTCACTCGATCCGACCTTCGGGGACTCCGCCGTCTGGTTCGCAACAATTTAGTGCGGTTTGACGCGCTTTACTCGCCCCAGCAGCGCCTGCATATCAAATAGACGCCAACGCGAGCAACCGGTGCTGTGCTATTCATAGCCCGCTTCGCGTTTGTGCTCGGCGAGCCGCATTGAACTCGCCAGCCCCACTTCATCATGTGTGGGATGACAACTTGGAGTAAACAATGAAAAAGCTCCTCACCTGTGTGGCGGCCGTGGGCTGCTTTGTCGCTTTCGTCTCTGTCGCGGAAGCTCGCTCTGCATACGACGGTTCCTGGGACCTCATTTTTGTGACGCAAAGAGGCGCTTGTGATGCGACCTATAATTTCACCGTCAACATCACCGACGGAATAGTGACACATCCGAATTTAGTCAGGCTCAGAGGCTACGTGGCGCGTTCCGGCGCAGTTCGGGCGTCGGTGACAGTTCAGGACAAATTCGCCTCCGGCTCAGGCAAACTCTCGAGCAGCTCTGGCCGCGGCACGTGGAGTGGCTATTCAGGAAACGCGCGTTGTTCAGGCTACTGGACCGCGCAGCGAAATTGAGGCGCTGAGCCCAGGGCTTCCAAAACGCAAAAAAAGACGATCGCGCGGTCGCCTGCGCCGATATCGCAGGATCGGCGGTTGGGGATTCGCAACACCGGGGCTTGCGATTCAGCGAATGGTAAATGCCGAAGCTTGTTGCGTGAGGAGATTCCGTCCCGAGCGGCCGACCAGAGACGCGCTTCGCATTGACATTTCAAGCGAGTTTTCCCGAAGTCACTCCGCCGCGAGAACGCGATGTCGCAGTGGCAATCCAAGACGCCCCCACACATCGACCAGCGCTTCAGCGAGCGCGTCGATCAGTGCGTCATCGTGATAGGGCGTTGGCGTGATACGCAGCCGCTCAGTGCCGCGCGGGACAGTCGGATAATTGATCGGCTGGACATAGATGCCGTGCTCGGCGAGCAGGAGATCGCTCGCTTCCTTGCACCTCTCTGGATCACCCACCATCAGCGGCACAATGTGCGTGTCGGTCGACATCACCGGCAAGCCTGCTGCGTTGAGCACGGCCTTGACCCGCGCAGCGCGGTCCTGATGGCGGTTGCGCTCCCATTGCGAAGTTCTGAGGTGCCGGATAGCCGCGGTAGCGGCGGCGCAGACCGCCGGCGGCAGCGCGGTGGTGAAAATGAATCCCGGCGCGTAAGAGCGCACCGCATCGATGATATCGGTGTTCGCCGCGATATAGCCCCCGAGGCCGCCAAAGGCTTTTGCCAGGGTGCCCTCGACCACGTCGATGCGGTGCAAGACGCCTTCACGCGCCGCGATGCCAGCGCCGGCCGGACCGTACATGCCGGCCGAATGGACCTCGTCGATATAGGTCATGGCGCCGTAACGCTCCGCGAGATCGCAGATGCGGCTCACCGGCGCGACGGCGCCGTCCATCGAGTAGAGCGCCTCGAATACGATCAGCTTCGGTCGCTGCGGAGCCTCGGCCGCCAGCAATTCGTTGAGGTGGTCGACGTCATTGTGGCGCCAGATCTTCTTTTCCACGCCGGCGCGTCGCACGCCCTCGATCATCGAATTGTGATTCCAGGCGTCCGACAGGATCACGCAGTTCGGCAGCAGCTTGGCGATGGTCGCGATGCCGGTCTCGTTGGAGACGTAGCCCGAGGTGAAGACCAGTGCCGCCTGCTTACCGTGCAGGTCGGCGAGCTCGCGCTCCAATTCGACCAGCGGATGGTTGGTGCCGGAAATGTTGCGGGTGCCGCCCGCGCCAGCACCCATGCGGGTAGCTGTTTCCACCATGGCGCCGATCACCTTCGGGTGCTGGCCCATGCCGAGGTAGTCGTTCGAGCACCAGATCACGACCGGGCGCGGTCCGTCCGGGGAATGCCATATCGCATGCGGGAAACGCCCGGCGATGCGCTCGAGATCGGCAAACACGCGGTAGCGCCGTTCCTCGTGCAGGCGAGCAAGCGCGGCGGAAAAGAAATGATCATAGATCATAGAGCAAACCTTCGTCGTCTTTGTGCTCAACGATTGGGACTTCCTCGACCCTTAGAGCAGCCATGCCCATCCGATCCAGCGCGGTCGCCGATTAGGCGAAGGGGCGGCCGGTCCTCGGGAGGGAAAGGACCGGCCGCGAGGAGCCACGGCGAAGGGACAGGGCGCCGAGGCCAAACACTTACGAAGCTGTCTGTCTCCGCGAGGCAAATTGGTATCCGACAAGGAACGTCAGTGCGAGTAAAGCCGTCCAAATCTCGGCAAATCGCGGCGAATGCGTACGCCGGCGCATCGACCACATTCGCCAGGAGAAGTGATCCGCTTGTCACCCTAAGCTCCCCTGCCGGCCTGTTTGCCGATCACGCAGCGCCATGCCGCGAGGCGCTCGGCTGGATGCTGCTTCATCCATTCGGCAAGCTGCGGCGCGCCCATCAGGCAGGACTGCACCGAGACGTCAGAGAAATCCGAAGTGGTGACGGTCTGCTCGTGGCAATTTGCCGGAGAGGACAGACTGCAGAGCACGGCAATGATCTTGATCACGATGGCAGATCTCCGCCACTGATCGCATGAACCGCCGGCGCCTTGTCGCCCTGCTCGTCGACGGAAACACCCGGCGGGAAGACGCTGTCATATATCGCGCGCGCTTCTCGAATCAGACGGATACGCTCGCGCTCGGATTTTGAAACAAATCGAACGACCTCACCCATAGTAAGCTCCGATTGAATTATGCTCATCATTCATTGTCGTAACTTGGGGTCCTTGGCTCCGGCGTTGAAGTCCCGCAGGCGGTAACAAAGAGGTAAAAAGCGCGTGACGAAGTCCGAACGTTGAAGAACAGGCCTTCGTCTAGGTCGGCCGAGATTGCCTAAGAAGGCAACCTCGTGGCCGCGACCTTGTTGGAGCTACGCCTGCGTTCCAGGCTGCCGTGCATCGAGAACGTCTATCAGTAGCTCGTGTTCAGGACGAACCCGCCCAGCTCTAGTGTGCCGCTTCGGCCCGCTGTTGCGCACTTTGTGGCTTGCTCGCGAGGATTTTCTTGCGCGGCGTCAAGACCTCGATCTGATGGGGAGACGCGGGCATGCCACCCAGCGTCAGCGTGGGGACAGAAGCGGCCTCTTGAACGTTAGCCGAGCCGATAACGGAAACTTGGAGCCGGGTGGTCGGAAAGCCAGCCGATTCATAAGTCGGAAGCTCGGCAGCAGCTGCAACATCGATTCCGTTCGCAATGACGGTCGCAAGGGCGGCAAACAACACTAGACGTTTCATGGGTGCATCTCCTTTGATTCTACTTGCGTTGGTTACGGTGGTCACTGCGCCGACGTGACGGTAGCCTTCGACGCGGAGGTGTTCGCGCTGACCTTGTATCGGGCAGCCGGGACGGCGCTTGAGATCTTGCCGGACATCGCGCGGCGCGCGGCGTCGTATTTGTCCCAGTCGGCCTTGTCGGCGAGAGACGGAATGGTGACGACCTCGCCCTGGTCGAGACCGGACAGTGCGGCGTCGACCATGTCATCGGCAGACATCACGATCGCGGCCGGCAGCTTGTGGACCGGCACGCCGGCGATGTCCCAGAAGTCTGTCGCGGTCGCGCCGGGCAGCACGGCCTGGACACGCACGCCCTTGTCGGCAAGCTCGTGGTGCAGCGAGAGAGAAAAAGCCAGCACGAACGCTTTGCTTCCACCATAAACGCCATTGAGCGTTTCAGGCGAGATCGCCACGATGGACGAGATGTTGATGATCGTCCCCTTGCCGCGCGCGACGAAGCCCGGGGCCGCCGCATAGGTCAGCCGGGTGAGCGCGCCGACATTGAGGCGGATCATGTCGTCCATCTTCTCAATATCGGCGCTAAGCAGCGGCGCCGTGGCCCCAACGCCAGCATTGTTGACCAGCAGCGTTATGTCCGCATTCGCGCGCAGGATCGCCTCGACCTCGGCGAGATCCGTCTTGTCGTTGAGGTCGGCTGCGACGGTGTCGACGGAGCGGCCCGTCGAGCTTCTCAAGCGCTGCGCGAGGCCGGCGAGACGGGTCTTGTCGCGGGCGACCAGAATTAGGTCGTAGCCACGTTTGGCCAGACGGTCGGCGTAGATGGCGCCGATGCCTGCCGATGCGCCGGTGATAAGGGCGGTGCCTTTGTTGGTGGTGCTCATGGACGTTCTCCGTTATGCCGTCCAGACCTAAGGCCTTCCGAAATTTGGCGCTATCTGGCAAAGTCGAGAGCTATCCTTCCAAAATATGGAAGAGGAGCGATGGATCGCCTGGACGCGATGTCGACCTTCCTGGCCGTGGTCGAAACCGGCAGCCTGTCGGCTGCGGCGCGGCAATTGAAAACGCCATTGGCAACGGTCAGCCGCAAGGTCTCCGAGCTCGAGTCCCACCTGCGGACGAAGCTGTTCAACCGATCGAGCCGCAAGCTGGTGCTGACCGATGCCGGCAGCTCTTATTTTGCCGCGTGCAAGCGGATTCTGGCTGATGTAACCGAGGCCGAGCGCGCCGCCTCCGGCGAATATTCTGCTCCAACCGGAGAGCTGATCTTGACTGCTCCGGTCGGCCTTGGCCGCGCTTACCTCATTCCGATCCTGGCGGATTTCCTGAAGGCCTACCCGGATATCAACGCCAGTTTGCTCCTCGCCGATCGCGTGCAGAGCCTGTTTCAAGAGCAGATCGACCTCGGGCTGCGCATCGGCGCGCTTCCCGACAGCAGCCTGATGGCGGTACGCCTCGGTACGATGCGTCGCATGGTTTGCGCCAGTCCCGCCTATCTAGCAGCGCACGGAACGCCGCGCACGCCGGACGATCTCGCCGGGCATGACTGCATCACCTATGCAGGCTTTATGTCCCCCGATGTCTGGACATTCTTCAAAGACGAAGCGGCGGTCGCGGTGCCCGTGCGCGCGCGGCTGGTGGTCGGCAGCGCCGAGGCCGCCTGCGACGCTGCATGCGCCGGCGTCGGAATTACCTCCGCTTTCGCCTATCACTTCCAGACAGCGCTCGAGCGCGGAGCCCTCACGACCCTGCTCGACGAATTCCAGCCGGCACCGCTGCCGGTCAATCTCGTGTACACGGCCAACCGGTTTCTGCCGATCAAGGTGCGTGCTTTCATCGACTTTGCGGCGCCGCGGCTGAAGAAAATCTTCGCGGAGCTCCAGCCGCCCCTCTAGGCGCGGACTCATCAGCGCGCAACCAAATGCGGCGATGCTGGCTCGCCTCAGTTGCGAATGACCGAGAGTAGACCTCCGACGCATTTTTTCGGACTTGGATCCCCCACGGGAGCTATCCGAGTGGAGCCTGGAGCGATACCATCTCTGGCCGCAACGTAGATCGGGATGTAGCGGCGATGAACCAGCCCGAAACCGGCAAAGCGCCCGCAGCTGCTCACGGCAATTCAGACTTGCAGCAAAAGGAGCTGGCCGAGGTTCTTCGGCAACGGGCGGCCACCTCGGCAGTGCTGCGCGCTATTGCCAGTTCACCCCACGACTTGCAGCCCATATTCGACACCATCATCGACAGCGCAGTAGATCTGTGCCGAGCGGAGCTTGGCGCCTTCCGCCTTTCCGAGGAAATAGGCTTTCGTCTCGTTGCATCCAAACTGAGCCCCGCATTGTCAGAGATGCATCCGCGGCCAATTCTGGAACACGGCAGCTTTGTAGGTCGCCTTTTCGGAAGCAAATCGCCGGTCCACATCCCTGACTTCATCACGCATCTTGAAGGCAATTCTCTGGGAGAAGCTGAACGCGAGGCCATATCGCGTGGCGTTGGGACGCTCCTCATCGTGCCGATGCTAAGAAACGACGAACTGATTGGAACACTTAGTCTTTCGCGGCTGCGCATAGAGCCCTTTACGGAGAACGAGATTGAGCTGGTCACGGACTTCGCTGCGCAGGCCGCCATTGCCCTGGAGATCACCCGCCGCGAGCGGGAGCTGCGCGAGTTGCAGATAAAGCTAGCGCACACGAATCGCGTCGTAACAATGGGGGAACTCAGCGCCTCTATCACACATGAGGTCAATCAGCCGATTGCGGCGGCGCGCAACAACATTATTGCGGCGCTGCATTTTCTGGATGGAAATCCTCCAGATTTGCAGGATGTCAGAGAAGCGCTCGCCGCTGCCGTCAAGGACGCCGACCGGGTCGGTGCCATCGTCGGTCGAATGCGCGCGCTCATGCAGAAGGCGTCGCTCCGATCAGATCCGGTAGATATGAACGAGGCTCTGCAGGAAGTGATTGAGCTCACCCGAGGAGAAGCACTGAAGAACGGGGTCTCAGTGAAGACCCAATTCGCGAGCCTGCCTATCATTGCCGGTGATCGGGTCCAACTTCAGCAAGTCGCCCTTAACCTCATTCTCAACGCCCTGCAAGCGATGAGCGCAGTTAGTGAGGGCGCGCGACAGGTGATAATAACCACCCGTCAGATCGAATTGAACGATCTGTACGTTGGGGTTCAAGATACTGGCCCCGGGCTGAGCCCGGAGACCCTCTCACGTCTCTTTGAACCATTCTACACGACAAAACCCAACGGCATGGGAATGGGACTAACAATCTGTCGTTCAATCGTCGAATCCCATGGTGGACGCCTGTGGGTCAGCGCGTGCCAGCCACACGGGGCTCTCTTTCAGTTTGCGATCCCTGCTCAGCTGTCATGATCAGCTGATTGTCTGTTTTTGGCCCATCACCCGGTCGCCTGAGCGACACACAGAAGGGAAATGACATGAAATTCGTTTCTGCTGCGGCATTGGCACTTATTGGCTGCCTTGTCGGCTTCAGTTCCGCAAACGCACAAGGAGCCGCTATGAAAACGACGCCGACGACCAAAATTCTCGCCATCGGGACCATCAATCCTGGTTTTGAACAATCGCAGGTGTTTGCCGTCCTCCCGGAGGAAGTTCGGGAAACTGTCGACCTCTACCTCGATGGCAAGATCGAACAGTGGTACTCGCTACAGGGAAGGCCGGGCGTGGCATTCATCATCAACGTCGCCGATCCGGCCGTCGCTCACGAGATACTCGAAAAGCTGCCTTTGGGTAAAGCACATATGATGAGCTTCGAACTGATCCCCATTGGCCCGCTCAACCCGCTTCGCTTTTTGCAGGGCATGCAGCCGAAACCTTGAAATATGCACGGGCCTTACTTGGACGTCATGCGCGGGCGCTAGGTGTTCAGTCCCACTGTATGATGGCAATCGTTCACGTCGATGACGCAGTCGCCGCGATGACTGGCTAGCCGGATGTCTACAATAGCGTCGACGATGAGCGGCCGCCGGCTGCGGAGTGGCTTCCGGCTCTCGCCCAGTGGGTCAATGCGCCGGAACCGCGCCTGAGCGTTGACAACGCGCTGAAGATCGTCGGCTCTTGAGCCAGGCGGTAACGACGTCGAGAGGGTAGACATCATGTCACAGCCGGTGAACGACGACGCGATCGATTTCTTCAAGATCGACGAAGATATCACACTCAGGCGCATGGTTCTGCGCAATTCGACCCCAAAGGGGACCGTTCTCTTCCTGCATGGGTTTCCGGAGACCCTGTACGCCTGGAAAGACGTCGCCAAGGCTCTGGCCGATGACTACGAGATCCACGCTTTCGACTGGCCGGGTTATGGCCTCTCATCGAGGCCAACGGTCGACAGGTTTCCCTATGCGCCCAAAGGCTACGCTCGAATTCTGGATCGATACATCGGCAAAGCAGGGATCGACACATCGAAGCTGACGATCTACGCAACCGATATCGGCGCGCTGCCGGCGCTCCTGCTGGCCGTGGAAAGACCCGATATAGCAAGGACGATCATCGTGGGCGATTTCGCCCCGTTCAACAGGCCCCAATTCATGTACACGAGCCTGCAAAGCTTGAAGGAGGGACCTGCGATGGATCAGGTCCGCGCCAACCTGAACAGCAATCGCGACGAGATCCTGCAGAACACCTTCACGAGAGGTTTGCCCGAGGAAGTGCATTTTGAAGTTGCGCGTGAGTTCAAGGACGACATGTTCCGAGGATGGACCCAGGGAGCGATCACATCGGCAGACGCGTTCTCCCACTACTACTCGCACTTTACGCGAGACCAGGATCACTTCGAATCGCAACTGGCCCGGCTCAAGACACCCGTGAAGGTCATTTGGGGTGAGAAAGATCTCTACATCAACAAGGAGATGGGAGTAGAGTTCGCCGAACGAGTGCACACGGAGCTGACCCTTCTTCCGGGCATGGGGCATTTTCTCCACCTGCAGAACCCAAAGCTGGCCATCGATGAGGTTCGTGCTGCATTCCGATGAGCCGCCAGCTCCTGCACGTTCAGTCGAAGTTCGACGCGCTCATGGCAGATCGATGGGACCGACCTGGCAACGTCCGGCCCATCACGTCATTT
The DNA here is from genome assembly GCF_024199925.1 of Bradyrhizobium sp. CCGUVB1N3. Lineage (NCBI taxonomy): Bacteria > Pseudomonadati > Pseudomonadota > Alphaproteobacteria > Hyphomicrobiales > Nitrobacteraceae > Bradyrhizobium > Bradyrhizobium sp. CCGUVB1N3. Next base: position 1,186,991 of record NZ_JANADR010000001.1, on the reverse strand, counting down.
GGCTGTGCTGCAGGATGTGGGCGCTATCGGGGCATAGCGGACTCTGGCAAGCCGTCCGCCCGGCAGTTCCCTGGGTTCAAGGCCTAGTGAGGCATGAGGGTTTAGCCGACTGCTCCAACAAATCGGCTACTCCGACTATCGAGAACGAACTCGGAATATGCGCCTGACCTCCATGTCGCGCACGAGCGTCAATGTGCGGCTATCGCACCCGCAAGAAAAGCGGCGATCTCGCAAAATAGACGCCGCAAGCGCTCTGGTGGGCGAACTGGCCGACATTTCCCTAAGCTCCCCTGCCCTCCTTTTGACCGATCACGCAGCGCCATACCGCAAGGCGTTCGGTCGGATGCTGATTCATCCACTCGGCGAGCTGCGGCGCGCCCATCAGACAGGACTGCATGGAGACGTCGGCGAAGTCCGAAGTGGTGACGGTTTGCTCGTGGCAACTTACTGGAGAAGAAAGACTGCAGAGCACGGCGATGATCTTGATCACGAGAAAACCCCATCGGATGTTCAAAGCTAACCTTCGTTCGGCTCAGCCGGGTCAGCACGCCACGGCGCCGCTTTCCATCGGGCGATCGGGGCGATCAGCGTAGATGTAGAGCGGACGCGCCGTGCCTTCCACGACCTCGCGGGAGATCACGACTTCTTCCACACCTTCCAGGCCCGGCAGATCGAACATGGTCTCGAGCAGGATCGCCTCGAGGATCGAGCGCAGTCCGCGCGCGCCGGTCTTGCGCTCGATCGCCTTGCGGGCGACCGCGCCCAGCGCCTCGTCGGCGAAGGTCAGCTCGATGTTCTCCATCTCGAACAGGCGCTGGTACTGCTTGACCAGCGCGTTCTTCGGGTCGGTCAGGATCTTCTTCAGCGAGGTCTCGTCGAGATCCTCGAGCGTCGCAACCACCGGCAGACGGCCGACGAACTCAGGGATGAGGCCGTACTTCAGGAGATCCTCGGGCTCGACATGGCGGAAGATCTCGCCGGTGCGGCGGTCTTCCGGCGCCATCACCGAGGCACCGAAGCCGATCGAGGTCGACCGGCCGCGCGCGGAGATGATCTTCTCGAGACCCGAGAAGGCGCCGCCGCAGATGAACAGGATGTTGGTGGTGTCCACCTGCAGGAATTCCTGCTGCGGATGCTTGCGGCCGCCCTGCGGCGGGACCGAAGCCACCGTGCCTTCCATGATCTTGAGCAGCGCTTGCTGCACGCCCTCGCCCGACACGTCGCGGGTGATCGACGGGTTGTCGGACTTGCGGCTGATCTTGTCGATCTCGTCGATGTAGACGATGCCGCGCTGCGCGCGCTCGACGTTGTAGTCGGCGGCCTGGAGCAGCTTCAGGATGATGTTCTCGACGTCCTCGCCGACATAGCCGGCTTCGGTCAGCGTCGTCGCGTCGGCCATGGTGAAGGGCACGTCCAGGATGCGGGCGAGCGTCTGCGCGAGCAGCGTCTTGCCCGAGCCGGTCGGACCGATCAGCAGGATGTTCGACTTCGCGAGCTCGACGTCGTTGTGCTTGGTCTGGTGGTTGAGGCGCTTGTAGTGATTGTGCACCGCGACCGAGAGAACCTTCTTCGCATGGCTCTGGCCGATCACGTAGTCGTCCAGCACCTTGCAGATTTCCTTCGGCGTCGGAATACCGTCGCGCGACTTCACCAGCGAGGACTTGTTCTCCTCACGGATGATGTCCATGCAGAGCTCGACGCACTCGTCGCAGATGAAGACCGTGGGACCCGCGATCAGTTTGCGGACTTCGTGCTGGCTCTTGCCGCAGAACGAGCAATACAGCGTAATCTCGGAGAGTGACTGAACTGCCATGGCGATCTCAATTGGGTTTTCCGAGGACGAATGTAAAAGGCACAACGAAGAGCTCATCGCCCCGATCGTCGCTGACATGCAGGATCCAGTCACGCCAATCCTCGAGGCTGCGCTGGTTGGTGAGGGATTGGACTACAAGGGTCGCGCGATCGCGTGCCTCAGTGACGTCGTCCAATACGGCACCGTGGCGATCAACGAAGACCTTCTTCGTATTCGAGCAGTGAAAATATACCTGGATCAAGTTCAACCTCCTTCAAAACCGAACGAGCCGCAACAGATATCACTACTGCTGACGTCCTCGACGAGACGACGCGATTTCTGGAAGCGGTGACGCCGTAAGGATCTGCAGCCACATCCAGGTTGCCAAGAGAGGTAAGAGGATCATCTGCGCACCTCGTGGATCTTCATTGCCGGAACGCCGTCACGCTCACCCACCGCATTTTGTCGCCAACAGGTCGTTGAAGGCGTTGATCTCGGAATCAAGCGCTGCCAGAGTTCTTTCGCCGTCGGTGCATTTTGCAGCAGCCTGCCGCAGCGTCACCGATTCGTAGAAAGAAACGGCATAGGCGCGACAAGTCCGCTCCTTGTCGGCCGCCTTGGCTGGTCGGCTGCGCACCGTCTCCCAGCGCGAGCGAGACGCGTCGATGTCCTTGATCGACGTACATTCCGCCGCAACTGCGGGAATCGTGGACGCGTTGATCGCGGCAGAAGCGATGAGAACGAGTATTCTCCTCATGATCGAACTCCGCAAAGCGAATTGTTACGAGGAGAATTACAGTTCTGCGAGGCGATCTTCTATTGCACGCGAGTCGCTCCGAGTACGGCCGTGGTTGCGGTACATAAACCTTGGCTTAGAAACGGAGAGCGACGGTTTCAAATGCGGCAGAGGGGTCACTCGCCTCTTGGCGAGTGACCGCCGCACTTGGTCGACAGCGGTAGCCTGTACTTCCGGCTGATAACCGCGTTCTACGGCGACGGAGACGAAAAGCCGGGAATACAGCCTGGTCGCGCCGACGCTCTGCCGATCAATCCGACGAAGCTCGTCTCGATCTCGGTACGAACTCTTTGCAAGAGCGTGTCGCTCTCGCCGTCCTTGCCATCCCGGATCGTGACAGTTGCGGTCAAGCCGGACACGAGCGGCACACCAGGCGGCACCTTGTCGATCGCAATCCGGACTGGCACCCGCTGCGCCAAACGCACCCAGGTGTAGACAGGATCGACGTTGGGCAGTCCTTGCGTGGAAGCCGCTGCGTTGGATACGCTGACGCCACGCGTCACTGTTGCGATGTGGCCTATGATCGGCGCTGAAAAGCCCATCAGCTTTGCCTCGGCGCGGTCACCCACGCACAGCCGCGCCAGCTTCGTTTCCTCGAAGTAGCCGTCCACCCAATAGCTGTCCGTGTCGATGATGGAAACGTTGGCCGTACCTTGATGCGCATAGTCTCCCTTTCGGAGCATGAGATTGGTGACGATGCCATTCACCGGACTGCGCACCTCGGTGTTCCGCAGATTGTTCTCCGCCTGCCGCACCTGCTCCTGAGCCGCATCGACGGCGGCCTTTGCCTGAAGCGCATTTCCCTCATAGACCTGCTTCTGTTCAACGGACGCAGATAAATCAGACAAGCGGCTTCGCCGCTCAGACTGCAATTCCTTCACGTTCAAATCGGCCACCTTTTGCTGTAGGGCCGCTTTGTTTGCACGGAGCGCGACTTCGAAATCGAACGGATCGATGACATACAAGATGTCACCCTTGCGAACGAATTGATTGTCGGTGACTCGCAGCTCTTTGATTTTTGCGGAAACGTCCGGCGCCACACTTGCAACTTGCACTCGCACTCGCGCATCGCGCGTCCACGGCCCGGCGTTGTACTGGTCCCAGGCCACGAGAGCGGCCGCGACCGCAACGGCGGCTATTCCGGCTGTCGCCAGCTTGCGCAACAGAAGCCGCACCGTTCGCCAGCCATCATTTCGCCGCGGCGGGATTGATTTCGATGGAGCCGGGGCAATTTGTTCGCCCTCCCGGTGACCTTCCGATACCCTTAGGACGATCTGGTCGAACTCGCTCGCCTGGCGAGCCGGTTCCTCAGCGTCAACCAGCGAAGAACGCGAAACGATTGTCTGCATCGCGTCTTCTCGAACAGTCTCATCATAAACGGTCGCATCCATGTCGCTCTCCTCTAGCAGGCTGTTGAAGAAGTCTTCGAGCGACGCGCGATAAATGGGATGTCGTCGCCATTAAGGAGGCAGATTTCACCTTCGAGTGAGCCGTCATCCCGCAGTTCGGCCTAGCCATCACCGTTGGCTGGCTCCATTTCGTCGTTTCCCTGCCAGCCGAACTGGACGGCATCGCCGTCACAGGCTCCATGAATGCAGCCCGTGAGGCAATCGAAGGCGAACTCGCCGCCGTCGTCATCGAACAGGATGTAGGCGCCCGCCACGGCCATGTCGTAGCCTGGTGTCTCGACGACCCGCCATCTACCTCGGATGCTCATGCCGGTGCCGCCAGAAGCTTGGGCAGCCGGATCAGATTATAGGCCGCAAGCGCCAGGACGAAGACGGCATCCACCCGGTCGCGGCCTCGCAGCTTGACCTTGGCCAGGCCAGCGGAACTCTTGATCCAGCCGAAGACTTCTTCGATGCGTTTGCGGCAGCGTTGGCTGATGTCATAGCCGTCGTGACGCGTGGTACGCGCGTCGACCGCCGTCTTGCGCCGCTTGCCGGTCTTACTCAGATGTCCATTGATCGCGATATGCGGAGTAACCGATCTATCTCTCAGGTCATGCACGAACTGCGTGACGTCGTAGGCTTTGTCCGCCCCCAGAGTGACCCGCTTCGCACACCCGCGCCTGTCGATCATGGCAAGCGCAATCTCTCGTTCGGCGGTGCCAGTAGCTTGGCTCACTCCACCTAAAACCGCCAAACCATTGCGGTTCTCCATCAGCGCATGGCCCATATAGCAGAGTTTGGCCGGCTGGCCGTCGCCCTTTTTATAGAGCCTGGCCTCAGGATCGGTCGTGCTCTCATGGGTCTCGTTGGATCGCTTCTCCTTGTGGAAGCTGCGCTCGGCATTGCGTCCCGGACCGTCCTGATCTTTGTCGCTGCCATCCTTCCTCCGGAAGCTCTTGATCGAAGCCCAGGCTTCAATGAGCGTGCCGTCCACCGAGAAGTGATCGCTCGACAAAAGACGCTTCACCTTCGGCTGCGCCAAAAGCGCGTTCAAGAACTTGGCCGCAATCTCACCTTCAAGCAGCCGGTCGCGGTTCTTCGAGAAGGTTGAATGGTCCCAAACCGCATCGTCCACCCCAAGCCCGACGAACCAGCGGAACAGAAGATCGAACTCCATCCGTTCCATCAGATGCCTTTCCGAGCGAACCCCATAGAACGCCTGTAGGAGCATCGCCCGAAGCAGTTTCTCCGGTGCGATCGAGGGCCGACCGAAGTCCGTGTAGAGCTTGCCAAACTCCCCAGAAAGATCGCCCAGCGCCGCATTTGCCAGATCCCTGATCGCCCGCAGCGGGTGGTCGACGCGAACCCGAGCCTCCAGGTCAACATAACTGAACAGCGAGCCAGACCGTTCGTCACTTCCCCGCATCGTGCCACCCCAGCAAAATCCTGATCCTAGGGAATCACGATCCAAAACGCTTCGCCAGAGACTTCTTCAACAGCCTGCTAGAACAAAAGAATCAATAGGCCGAGAACCGTCACATAGAGGCTCAACTCTGCGATTGCGCTGTGACTGAACATCTTCGCAAAACCGACGACATGCAGAACCGGTCGAAGCATAGTGATCACGACGAGAGCTATCACCAGGTAGGTTACAAGTGGCGCCATCAGAACGCCTCCGACCACGAACTCTACAAAGGTGCGTGCCATCAGATTGCCTCCGACAAATCAAGATTTTGGCTCCGATCAAAGATGTTGCTTGTCAGGACAAGGCATGCCGCGACATCTACCTGGATCGAATCGTTCTGCGCAGCCTGCGAACGAATTCGGTGGGCAATAGCGCGCAAGGCGGCCGCATCTCGCTTGATGATCGCCGCGCGCGTTTCGTCTGCCAGTGGCGCAAGTGGCCCATCGGCGATTTGCATCAGCTTCGCATCACAAAGCCGGAGCATTGCCGATTGGTCGAAGCAAGAGAGCATTTCCGCGAGGGCGCGACTGTCCTGCGCTCCCCCAACGGCGAGAAACTGCCCTATCCGCGAAGCGTCCCGGAACGTCGCTTCTTCCGGCGCTTCTCCATTGCGGAAGAACGGTTCCTGCAGCTCGCTGCGGGCCTCCGCCAGAAGCCGCATCCTGCGTTTGTCGTCAGATACGGGAGGAATAAGTGTTTGCGCCGCGAGCAGGAACGCAGCTGCCGCGATAATAAACGCAGACGTGAAAAGGAAGGCCTGCGGATTGTAGTTCTGCGGATTGCTCGGCGCCAGAATGAGGATGGTGTAGGGTAGAATGGTGCGACCAAGTGATGACCACAGAAGTTTTTTGGAGGTGATGAGGAGTGCTGCACCGACCATAAAGGGAGCAAGACCGATGGCCAGCAGAAGAAAGGCGTCGGCGCCATCGAGGATGATGAACTCGAGTATGCCGGTTAGGACAATTGCGATCGGCGCAGCAACAAGCGCGATCGCGGTGAAGCCGCGCGGATTCGGAGTTGTGGCTCCTAATCCGATCATCAGCGCCACGAAAGACAGGGAAACGCTCGCCGCTGGCCACCCGGCCCAAACGTAGAAGGCCGAGGCGATTGCAAGCCATAGAGAGGCGCGGAGACCGCTTTCGGCCGCAATTCGATAGGAGCGATACAAGGGCGCTCGCCACGATAGCAACGGCCACTTGACGGATCTCAGGGCGAGCAGTTCTTGTCGAACCTGTTCGTCCCGTCGAACAAACTCGCTCCGTGCCGAAACTTCGGTTCGAACGTCACCGCCGCGGACAAGACCGCTACTCAAGGTCCGCGCAGCCTGTAATTCGGCGATTAGCGAGACCGCGGTGCTGCGGGCCGCAGCGCTCCTGACCGAGCCGCTGCTCGACTCCGGAGCGATGCTTGCGATCTCCGGCCGGAGCGCCACAATTTCTCGCAGTAGCGCCAGGAATGTCATCACGTTGCCTGGTTCGCCGCGGAAGGCTGCGCTCGCATACCCGCGAACGCGACGACGAATCGCCGCCAGCTGCGCGGCCACGCGCGTTTGACGGTCCGGAGCAAACATCAACGTATTCACCACCGCGATCGAAAGAATGCCCACCGCGATCGCAGCGCCACGCGCCATCCCGGATTCAAACACGTGCTGCGGTTTGTCGATCTGCTGTGTCGCAATGAATGCGACGGTATAGCCGGCCAGCACCGCCGCATAAGCTCGATAGCCGTCCAAGAGCTTTGCCGCGAAGACGCAAATTCCAAGCCACACCGCAAACGCCACGAGGATCAGATCCCTCGCCTGCGAGAAGAGGCCGGTGATTGCGATTGACGCTGTAACGCCCACCACGGTGGCGAGCAGTCGAAAACCTGCCTTGTCCAGCGCCTGGCCGCGGGTTGGTTCGGCGAGAACTGCAACGGTGAGCGCGGCCGTCGTCGGCGATTCAAGCTGCAACCAAAAGCTTACGAATAACGCCAGGACTGTAGCCAGCCAAACGCGGATTGCGAAGGACCAGGAGCTGAGAGGAATCTTCGCTATGGTGAACGGCTGCTCTGCAGTTGTCGCGACCACGGTAATGCCTCACCGGATTTTTCGATTGTTCGCCACTCGCGCTCAGCTCTGATGCCCCGGGGCATCGACCGAGGCAACGAAGGAATAGCCACGCCCGGGGATGTTGATGATGAACCGATTGCCGTTCTGCCCGTCACGCAGCGCGCGCCGCAGCGCGGACATGTGGACCGTGAGATTGGCAGGCTCGACAAAGACATTGGGCCAAACCCGAGTCATCAAGTCCTGCTTGCTGACCAACTCACCTCTGCGTTCAAGCAGAGCTATCAGAATTTCCAGGGCACGACTTCCGAGGCACACGGGCTTGTCACCTTCCAGCAGAAGAAACTGCGTCGGAAGCAGACGGAACGGTCCGAAGGAAATGTCGGCTGGGGCGGCGCCTGCCGATCCGGTTCGCTTCTGGACGAATGGTCTGACCGCATCCGGGCTGTGAACGGCGCGTCCGGCGTCAAGCCCCGGTTCGGGATGAAATTGCTCCAAACGTCCGAGAGCAAAAGTCGATCGCATTGTGACCTCGCGTGCCTTGGCAGGGCTGTTCCCGGCAAAGATGCTAGTGACGCTAATCTGACGATCTGGAGGACCGCGAGCTATTCCACACTGGTGGCGCGCAATGACAGATTTGGTTGCGTTTCCTAAACCTAGATTTACATGTTGCGTGGAGGGGCTCGGGCCGTGGATCATGGGTGCTCTGGCAGGATCGAGGCCGGGCAGACGTATAATTGGCTGTGCCCGGATTCGGTAATGCAGACCGCCAAGTGCACAGCAGTCCGCTCTTCGTTTGCTCCGGCACGCAGTGCCGGGAATCGCAGCGGCATCGGACCCACGAGCCGGAAGTTGCAAGAGAAGGTTGGCGGCGTAGCGCCCGCCGGCCTTTTATGTTGGTTCTCTGGGAGATCGCCCAATTGAAGGCTCTGCTAGTATGCGCGAGAGCGCCTTATCGAGCTACGGAGCTACTTTGCCGACGCAATTGTGCAAAGCGCAGCGAACGCCGACCGGTGGCGAACAGCTATAAGCCCAGGCTTTATGACTTGGTTCGTCGGTTGGCTAGGCCTTTGCCGTAAGCGGGCTGCTGTAGAATACAAGCGCCGTTAGTCCCGCGCCCGCCAGGAGCGAGAAGAAAGCTCCAAGACAGAAAGCCATGTAGCCTGACATGGGGATATCAATACCTACAGCGAGATTCGACCCGACGTAGGCCAGCACCATCGTGGCGACCAACAGGGCAAACAGGACGACAAGAGTAATCCACGATCCGATGCCATGGATCTCAGCTGGATGACCCGCGTGGGTGCAGCCTATTTCCTGATCGACTGACTTCAAAGCTGTCTCCTGTCCGAAGCTTGAACAGCGCGCCCTGTTTCGCGTTGCGCGGGCTGTTTCCCAGGGAGGCCCTCGTGACGAAGTTTATGGCTTTGGATGCGGCGAGCTATTGGACGCGAGTGGCGGGCAATGACCTACGCAGGTGCGCTACCTAATCCCAAATTTGCAGGGCATCGCGCCGGGTGCGTTCGGCCGGCGGAAGGTGGGCGCAATGACGGAGGCACTCGACTGATGCGGCCGGGGATTAGCGCCGCAACGGTGTACAGCTCAGGTGCGCTGCGGCGTGCCGGGCACCAGCTTGAGCTTGTCAGCCATCCGGCCAAGCTCAGGAAGGGAGCCGGCCTGCATCTTCTGCATCGCCCTGCTGCGATGCACTTTCACCGTGGCTTCGGCGATGCCGATGTCGTGGGCAATCTGTTTGCTCAGGCGGCCGCGAGCGACCTGAATCACGATTTCGCGCTCCCTGGGGCTCAATGACCCGAAGCGCTCCCTGAGAGCGGCCAGGTCCTTGTCGTTTTCCCGCCGTGCACGATCGCGCGAGAGGCCGAGCTGAATAGCGTCGAGGAGATCCTGATCGCGGAACGGCTTCGTCAGGAACTCGATGGCGCCCCCTTTCATGGCCTGCACGGACATTGGGATGTCGCCGTGCCCGGTGACGAAGATGATCGGAATCTCCCTGTTTGCCGCCGCAAGCTCGCGCTGGAGATCGAGGCCGCTTTGACCGGGCAATCTGATGTCGAGCACCAGACATGTGGGACAGTCGGGTGGATCGGACTTCAGGAAGTCGGAAATAGAGGCAAAAAGCTGAACATTGATCCCGAGCGATCGCAACAGCCGCCCGACGGACGCGCGGAGGTCCGGATCGTCGTCGATGACCAACACGGTGGAGGTTGCGTCAGACATCGCTGCCACTCGGAAGAGATCGCGAAAATCAGCCTTTGTCTTGGTTTCAGGTTTGGCCGGACCGTGCATTTTTAGTCCCAATCCCGGGACCTGAAAAGTCCCATTTTCCTGGAGGATCCGCGCGGGGTACACCAAAGTTTACGCCACCGACACAGCTCGCCCTCGTCCGGCCCGCTGATCGACCTTGGCTGGACGATCTCCGGTTGGTCCGATCGCTGTTGAGCGATGCTGCCCATCAGCTCAGGTAAGCCACTCAGATTCAGCACTAACAGCCGGTCGGGCCAATACCTTGGCCGCATCATCGCGCGTAGCCTTCTCGGCTCGACGCTCGTAGTCCTCGGCAAGGGCCCTTAGCTGATCCGCGATCGCTTGATCGGTCATGGTTTTGGCGGTGTGGAGCAAAGTCTGCGCTGTCTTCAAGTACTGTTTGCCTCGTTGTGATATCTGGAGCGTCATGAGGCCCTCGCGCGGTTTTCGAGCGACTGGTCGAAAGCGACTTGGAACCAGCCCATCCAATTGCGGTCATTTTGGCGGCGCGCTTTGAAGCGATCGACGCACTTGCTGGAGCAAAGCGGGGTTCGCCACGAATAATGCCGGACGAGACCAAACTTGCCATCGCAGATTGCGCATCGCGCGGCCTTGTCAGAGCCTTGGCTTTCTAGGCGGTATGGCATTGTTCTCTCCCCTCAGTCTTTGCGCATTTCCAACGCATGCAGACTAGGGGAATCGTCACCAACATCTCAATTGAGCGCAGGTCGACGTCGGGCATCCCAGGGTGGCAGGACGACGATACGAAGGCTTACGACGGCCGGACGGGATCCTAAGGTCGCCGAGGTGTGATCCCGGCGTCGCTGTCCGTCAGCCGAAGTCCTGATCAGAAGCCATGGCTGGCTGGCTCCGGCATTGTCGTCGAGGTAAGCCAAAGTTTATGGGGCACCAGCACGGCACTGGTGGCATTCTTGACGCAAGTCAAGCAATCCCACGCGGAGCTACGGCACTGTCAGGCCGCACAAGGGGTCCTACGAATGGCCACATAGGGACATGATGAAAAAGGTACTGGTTTCAGTCGTCGATGATGATCGGTTCTTCCGTGAGTCCATGTGCAGGCTCATGAGATCGCTGGGCCATACGGTCGACATTTTCTCGTCTGCAGCCGACTTTCTCGCCTCCCCGCGCCTCGCCGAAACAGCCTGCCTGATCACCGACATCCATATGCCTGCCATGACCGGCCTCGAACTCTTCCGGCGCCTTACCGACACGGGCCACACGATTCCGACGATCCTCGTGACTGCGTTTCCTAATGACGATGACCGGGCTCGCGCCCTGAACAACGGCGCCGCGTGTTACCTGCGCAAGCCGGTGGATGAAGAGCGTCTCACGCAGTGTGTCCGCGAGGCTCTCAAGTCCGCTGGGTCGCACGAAGACGATTCGTGAGCTTTGCTACGGCACTGACAAGGCGAACTGAAACACGGCTCTGCGAGGCTCCGTCGTCTCCGCCCGCAGGTCGCAAGAACGGTCCATTCTCATCGTTGGGCTGCTCGCGGTTGGCGAGCCCCATGAGTCCGATCCAAGGAGTGTATCCATGGAAGAGCAGTCCAAGTTGGCCGAGAGGATTCTCGATCAGGTCGCTGACGCCGTCATCTGTACGAACCACTCGGGAGCCATCATTCGCTGGAACCCTGCTTGTACCGCGTTGTTTGGCTATTCCGCCGAGGAGGCGCTCGGCCAAAGCGTCGAACTGATCATACCCGAGCATCTGCGAGCTGCACATTGGACCGGCTACGACGCCGCGATGACAAAGGGTGCTACGAAGCTTCAGGGCCGACCGACACTCACCCGCGCCCTGCACAAGAGCGGACGCAAGCTGTACGTCGAGATGACCTTTGCGATTGTCAAAGGCGACACCAAAAACGATGCACTTGGCGCGGTCGCGATAGCACGCGACGTAACAGAGCGCGTTGAACGAGAGCGCCCTGCAAGTCGGTCATCCTGACCACTCCGAACGATGGGCTCGTGGCGCACGAATTAGACTGCCTTTCGCGCCGCAAGAGCCGGACCGTGAGCCTGGTCCTAATCTGCCTGCCACAGGTCCGGGCCGAACATTTCGTACTGGATGTCGCGGGGCGGAATACCAAGCCCGATCAGGGCGCTGCGGATCCCATGCATGAACGGAACCGGCCCGCACAGGTGATACAACGCATCGTCGGGCAGGCGGACCTGTGACAGGTCCATCCTGCCGGCGAAGACCCCTTGCACCGGCAATTGGCTTTCAGCGCCCTGCTCGTACCAGACGTAGAAGGAGGCTTTGGCCAGTGCGACGATGTCGTCGCGAATCTGGCTGCGGAGAGCAAAGGCGCTCTCGTTGTGATCGGCGTGCAGCAGCATGATCGGCAAATGGGATCTAACGGTGGCAAGGTGCGAGAGCATCCCGGCCATTGGAGTAATTCCAATACCCGCACTGATGAACACCATCGGGCGCCCAGAGTAGTCATCGAGCACCAGTGGACCGAACGGGACAGAGATGCTCAGCACGTCGCCAACCCTGACGCTGGTGTGCAACAGCGTCGACGCCTCTCCGTCGGGCTTTCCTGCTGCGCCGTACACTCTTTTGACCGTAAACTGGCGGGACTCTCCTTGGTCGGCCCGGCTCAGGCTATACTGGCGCGGCTGCCGCGTGCCGTCCGGCAGCGGCACCTGCACCGATATATATTGGCCGGGAAGCGACGGCTTCACCAGGTGGTCCTCGATGCGCTTGACGACAAACGTCACCACGTCATCGGTCTCATGGATCTTCTTCTCGACCTCCCATTGCCGCCATACCGTCTGCGGTCGCACGCCGCGCGCGCCGTAGAGGCCGCGCTCCACGTGGGTCAGGGTGTAGGCCATCAGCCAGTACACCTCATCCCACGCTGCCGCGACGTCCGGTGTCACCGCGTCACCCAGCACCTCCGCAATGGCCGGCATCAGGTTCTCATGGACGACCTGGTACTGCTCCGGCTTGATGCCCAGCGACGTGTGCTTGTGCGCGATGCGGGACAGAAGGCTCTCGGGCAGCTGATCAGGCGTGTTCACCAGGGACGTGGCGAACGCGGCCACCGATCCAGCCAATGCTTGCTGCTGGGTGCCGTCTGCCTGGTTGCCGCGGTTGAAGGTCCCGTCCAGCAGTTCCGGGTGAGCGGAAAATAGCTTTCGATAAAAGCACTGGGCGATTTCCTGGATGTGCGCGCCGACGGCTGGCAGTGTCGCCTGAATGACGGGTCTAGACTTGTCTGAGAGCACGACGCTCCTCCGTTTAATGCGTTGTTGCGGCGTCTCGATAGCTACGTCGCGGGACCTGAAAGCGTGAGTTAAAGCCGCCAAAGCTCCGCAAATTTGTAATAACGGCCCCAACAGACGACGTTGCGCACGACGGCAGCACGGAGGGGTGGAACACCGGCACTACGTCAAGCTTTGCGCCTGCCGGGATGTCCGCAGGCGCGCTTCGCGCAATTCGCGGCCTTTGATCAGGACGCTGCGGACAACAGAGCCTTCCGGGGTCGTGTGTTACGCGCGCAGGCCGGTAGATGAAGAGCGTCTCACGCGATGTGTTCGTACGGCTCTCAGGTCCGCTGGCTCGCCTGAAGAGAAGGCGTGAGCTCTCTTGTGGTAGCGGGCAATGTGAACTGAAATACCGCGCCGCGAGGCTCGTTCGCTCCCGCCCACAGCTTGCCCCCATGAGCATGGATGATGGAGCGGCAGATCGACAGCCCCATCCCCGTTCCACTGGACTTCGTGGTGTAGAAGGCGTCGAAGATCCGGTCGAGATGCGCTGGATCAATGCCTGGGCCAGAGTCGCGAACGGCCACGAGGACGCCTGCCTGGTCTCGCTGGGTGCTGACCACCAGCTCTCTTGCCCCCTCCTCGACCGAACCCATTGCTTCAGCCGCATTCAGGAGGAGGTTCAGCAAGACTTGCTGCAATTGAACGCGATCCCCCTCAACGGGAAACAATCCGCCGGCAAGCCGGGTCTGGACGGAGACACCATTTTGGTTGGTCACGCTTCGCGCCAATGCGATCACCTCATTGATTGCCGCATTAAGGTCGAAACGCTGCTTTCGCGGTGGCGCCTTCTTCATTTGCTCTCGGATACGGTCGATGATGTCCCCGGCTCGGTCTGCGTCTCCAACGACACAGGAGAGTGCTTCCGTGACCTCGCCCAGTTCCGGCGGCTGCATCTTCAGAAAATTCTGGGCCGCCCGGGCGTTGTTGCGCGCGCTGGCGATCGGTTGCGTGATTTCGTGGGACAGCGAGGCGGCCAATTCTCCCATCATGCTCACGCGGTTCAAGTGGGCGAAATCCGATTGCATCTGCTGCAATCGCGTCAACGCCTGTGTGCGATCCTCGACGTCCGTCAGGAGAACATACCAACGAGTAATGCGCCCGGAGCCATCGCGAATTGGGACGCCGCGGACGTCAAACCATCGATATTCGCCGTCGAACCGCCTCAAGCGGTTTTCGGTCTCAAAGGGAACACCGGCGGCGATTGATTTTGTAAAAAGTTCAACGAGACGGCTAAGGTCATCAGGATGTACCGGTCCGTTTGTGGTCCAGTTCTTCAGCTCTTCCGGTGACCGGCCACAATACTCGACGATTTGGCGATTGAGAGCTTCGACCTTACCATTCGGGGCCAAGACCGCAACCAGCCCCGGTATCCCGTCAATTGCCGAGCGCAAACTTCGCTCGCTTTCACGCAGCGCCTCCTCCGCCTGCTTGAGCTCGGTCAAATCGAGCACGAACGCGACGCCCTCGTCGCCTCCTTCCTCGAACAACGTGGCGCCAATAAGCACGGGAACGCGGCTGCCGTCCTTCCGACAATACTCCTTCTCGAAGGGCGGCACGATCCCTCTTGAGTCCAGTAGTGTTCGTGTGAGCAAGTCGCGTTCGCGCCATTCCGGGGGACTCAGCTCGGGCCAGTGCACACGGCCCGCAGCCAGGTCCACACGGTCATATCCCAGCATGCGGAGAAACGCGTCATTGGCTTCAATAATCTGACCTTTGCGGGCAAAGAAGATCCCGATAATGTTGGCGTCGACCAAACGCCTGATCTTCGCTTCCCGATCTGCGAGATCGCGGTAAAGCCGTGAATTTTCAAGCGATATTGCTGCTTGCGACGCAAGCACCTCCAGCAGTTGACGCGATCAGGCGTGAAAACGTTCGGCGCCAGATTATTCTCCAGGTAAAGAACACCGATGAGCTTGTCCTGGCTAATCAATGGCAAACAGAGAATGGAACGGGGAAGGCTCCGAACGATATAAGGATCGGCAGAAAACGCATTCTGAGACGACGCATCATTGAGACTCAGACGTTCGCGGGTGCGCGTTCCGTATCGAACGAGTGACTCCGGAAAGCTGGCTGCAGCATCGGGACTATCCCGCAGATGCACCGTTACATGCTCGCCTCTGGCGAACGCTTGCGCTTCTATCTGCAGTACGTCTCCTCGCGGAACGATCAAGAGACCTCGCTCTGCGCCGGCATGCTCGATAGCCGCTCGCAAGAGCCTGTCGATGAGTTTTTCGAGAACCATCTCGCCAGAAAGCGCTTGCGAGACTTCGATCATTGTCGCGAGATCGAGATGCTCGACCGGCGTTTCGATCGTGCCCGCTGGAGCAGGCGCACGCTCGACCTGCCTCAGCCGTGGATGGAGCTGGTCGAGTTGCCGCACCTTTCCGTCGGCCCCCCATCGAAGATAAGCCCGCCGTGCGTTTCCCAGGTAGAGATGCGCAATGTCCTCGAAGCCGCGCGCTGCGTAAAAGCGGGCAGCCAGCTCATAGGCGAGCGCTTCGTTGTGGACAAAGCTGTTTGCTTGGGTCGAGCGGATCGCCCGCTCGTAAAGACGCTGGGCGTCCAGCTCGCGCCCTTCCAAACGGGCGATCTCAGCACCGACAAGGGCGGCGCGGTTCTCGAAATTCTCCGGGCCGTTCTCCGCCCAGATTCCGAGCTGTTGGTGATGCGCGGCCAGAACCTCCAAATGCTGTCGGCGCTGATCGGCTGATGCGGAGTCACAGGATGAAGCGCGCGCGAGCGCGCTGTAAAAGTGATATTCCGCGACTTCCATGGCAGGCAGCGATGTCCAGAGCAGCGGTTGCGCCCTAAGCGACGCGTCGACGGCTGCAGCAAAGTCGCCGGCCAGGAAACTCGCCTGGAGCTTGCGGATCCAGTACCAGCACTCGGCAAATGCCAGGTTCCGATTGCTGGACAAACGGCTTACGATCCGGCCTTCATCGAATTGCTGGTCGTCGAAAGAGCCAAATCGGCGCGTCGACCCGCGCAACATTCGGACCAGCGCAAGCTGCGTCGCGATGACATCGATGACCAGACCGAACTGCATCTGCTGCGCCAACGCCAATCCCTGCTCGGCCTCGCGCTGAACCTCGTCAAGCGGATCGCCTACCATGAGCATGTTAGAGTTCAGATGGGCGCGGCTGTACACCGCGTAGGTGAGATCGCCCGTCTTGTTTGCAACGTCGAACGCCCGATGCAGCAGATCGCGCCCACTCCGGGCATGCCTTGTCCATGGCGTGACCTGGTTGCCGAAATTCATGAAAATCCTGGCCAGGAAGTGCTTCAAATCGCGCCGCTCGACCAGTTCGTAGCCGACCCGGCCAAACCGATATCCGGCCTTGTAGTCCCCGAAAAACGGACCGGCGACCATGCCTACCCGAACATAGGCGTTTGACGAACCATCGCTGTTGCCGCGCTCGAGGCTGAGACTAACCGCCCGGCAGCTGACCAACGCCAGCAGGTTCGCATCCGTGAACACCGCCGGTGGCCCGAGCTTGGTCAGAACATCGATAAACGCGAGGGATGCGGGATCGGTCATCAGCGGCAGGTCAACCAGCTCCTCGATCGCGCGGCCGCCGAGCTTTGACCCGATCAGCTGATATTCGTGGCGCACCTGCTCGTCCGCAGGATGTGCCGTCCAAGCCACGCCCACATGTTGGAGATAGTCCAGACCAACCGCGACCGCTTCGCTCATCCGGCCGC
Source organism: Bradyrhizobium sp. CCGUVB1N3 (assembly GCF_024199925.1). Lineage (NCBI taxonomy): Bacteria > Pseudomonadati > Pseudomonadota > Alphaproteobacteria > Hyphomicrobiales > Nitrobacteraceae > Bradyrhizobium > Bradyrhizobium sp. CCGUVB1N3. The sequence continues at coordinate 1,170,239 of NZ_JANADR010000001.1, read as the reverse complement.
GGGTCGTACACACGTCGATTCGCAGGCATGCGACGGCCGCCCGTTCGAGGGTATTGGCGGCGCGGGCTGCCAGCAACGTCAGCCGATCCTCCGCCGCGGCCAGCTCGCCTGTAAAGAATTCGCATTCGGCCCAGTGAAGCTCCAATTCAAACATGAGCTCACGCCGGCGCTCCCAAGAGTCCTCCGGCAGCTGCGCCGCACCAGCAGCTATGTACTTCAGCGCCGCGCCATAGGCCGTCGACGACTTGGCGCGCTTGCCCGCGATCAGATTCAGTCGGGCCAGCTGCTCGCGCTCATCGGATGAGGAGATCAATGGCGCGCCGCGATTGAGCTGGTTGACGATTTCGAAGATCGCCTGCTCGCGTTGCTCCGGCGCCGTGCTCGTCAGCAGGAGGCGGCCGATGCGAAGGTGAGCTTCGGCGCGAGACACCTCGGGAATCAGGGAATATGCGGCTTCCTGCACCCGGTCATGGATGAACCGGTAGGAGTCTCGCCGGCGCTCGACCAATTCCTCACAGAGCGCATCCCAGAGAGCCACGTGAACCTGGTCTTGCGTGATCCCCAGCGCGATCGCCAGCGTGGTTGTGTCGGCGACGGCGCCGAGACAGGCGAGCTGCTTCAGAGCCTGCCGCGTACTTTCCGGACGGCGAACCAGCTTCTGAACCATGAGGTCAACCACATTGTCGGTGTACCCCTTCGCATGAAGGCGCTGGAGGTCCCAGGACCATCGCCCCCGCCCGTGATCAAGGGCCAGGAGCCCCTCGTCGGCAAGCGCGTGAAGAAACTGGATAACGAAGAACGGATTCCCCTCGGTTTTCGCTTGCACCAAGCTTGCAAGCGGATCGGCTTGTTCCGCGTCGCACCGGAGCGTGTCCGCGACAAGGTTTCCGAGGTCCGTGGTCGTCAAGGGCGCCAGCTTGATGTCCTGCACTCTTCCGGTTGCGCGGATCGCCTCCAGCTTGCGCATGAGCGGATGCGCTGCGGTGACCTCATTATCGCGGAATGCGCCGATGAGGAGGAGATTGCGGAGATCGGACCGGCTCAACAGATGTTCCAAAAGGTCGAGCGTCGCCGCATCGAGCCATTGCAAGTCGTCGAGGAACAGCGCGAGGGGATGTTCCGGCCGAGCGAACACACCGACGAGCTGTCGAAGCACCATCTGAAAGCGCCGTTGTGCGTCCCGTGGTGGAAGCTCAACGACCGGCGGTGGCTCTCCGATGAGGGCCTTCAGCTCAGGAACGAGACTTACCATCAGTGCTGCGTTAGATCCCAGCGTCTCCTGCAAGGCGTCGCGCCATGGTGCGAGATCGGCATCGCTCTTGCCGAGCAGCGGCCGGATCAGGGTCTGAAGCGCCTGTGCCAGCGTCGCGTAGGGAATATCGCGTTTGAGCTGATCGAATTTGCCGGAAGCGAACAGGCCACGCGGCGGCACCAGCACCGGCTGGAGCTCGTTGACAACCGAGGACTTGCCAATGCCGGAATAGCCGGAGACCAGGACCAGTTCGGGGGCACCACCCTTGACGACCCGATCGAAGGCAGCGAGCAAGGTCTCGACCTCGCGTTGCCGGCCATACAGTCTCTCGGGTATCAACAGCCGGTCGGGTATGTCGTGTTCGCCGAGTGGAAAGTCGTCGATCCGGCGCTGCGCTTCCCATTCGTTCTGGCAGCTCCGAAGGTCGCTTTCGAGGCCACCCGCCGTTTGATAGCGGTCTTCGGCTCTCTTCGCGAGCAGCTTGATGACGATCGCCGAAATAGCAGCGGGAATTTCCTTCACCCGCTCGGCCGGCGTCACCGGCCGCCTGGCGAGATGGCAGTGCACCCATTCCATGGGGTCGGCGGCGGTAAACGGCAACGCGCCAGTGAGCATCTGATAGAAGGTGACGCCGAGCGCGTAGAGGTCGCTGCGGGAATCGATTGAGCGATTCATCCGTCCGGTCTGCTCCGGCGCCATGTAGGCGAGTGTGCCGGCGATCGTCTCAGGAGGATGAGGCGACTGGCGTTCGCGCGCGAACCGCGAGGCGATGCCGAACCCGGTCAACCGCACCTCACCGGTCGCCTTGTTGAGCAGGATGTTGGTCGGCTTGATATCTTTGTGAACGAGCCCGCGCTGGTGAAGTTTGCCGGTAGCCAACGAAATCGCGATGGCGATTTGCAAGAAGCGTCCAACCTCCATCGGCACGCCGAGCAGCCGGTCGACCGGCTCACCGCCCTCATCTTCGAGCACGAGCATCGTCCGACCGGCGTCGCGGACGAGGTCCAGCGGCCGCACCGCCCACGCCCTGTCGAGTTCGTCCTTCAGCTCATATTCATGCGTCAGGCGATCGAGGCTTGAACGAGATGGGTGGTCGGCGGCAGGAGCAACGAGCAGGACGGCGCGCTGTTTGCCGTCATCGTCCAATCGCCAGCCGCGGTGAAAGACGCGTTCGCTGTCTCTCCACAAGACCTGAGAGCCACCATCCGAGTACGCAACGTTCAGCGAATGCGGCACCATCATCAGCCTCCGGCATCCGTAGCTCGAATCGAGGTCGGCCAACCAGGCTTTACGTGCGCAATGCGCCCGAACCTCTCTCGGGCCTGCAGAAATGGTACCGCATCGCCTGAGAAATGCCAGCTGTCGGTTCGTCTTGTCCGATCCAATGTGCCCGGTTCCGCCCTCCCCTTAGTAGCAATTTAGCGCGATTTGCCGGCCTTTACTCGCGCGAGGGCGGCTCATGCGGCCTAGCTGGAGGCCAGTACTGGCAGGCTGAAAGAATGGAATCCAAATGGCCATAACACGCGACAACATTTTGACCTCACTCAAAGCTCTCGCCACAGCCGCACTTATGTCGGCCGTGACGACAATCCCGGCTCTCGCTCAGCCGCCCTTTGGAGATCCGGACGCTTTCCAGGCGATGTATCCGTATCGAGACGTGCTGAATGAAGGCACATCAACACCGGCTGCCAAGCTGGCTCTTGAGCCACCTTCGATGCTGCAGGCCCTCCAGGAGAGGGAGAGCGGGATTCGGTCCGAGCACGCGCAACGTGCCGGAACACCCGTCACATGGCCATCCACGCATATTCGGTCGTTGGTGCACGCGAAGTCGTTCGCATGTTCAGCCGATCTCCCTGCGCCATGTATTCGAACGATGCAGATCGTAGTCCGGTCTCAGGACCATGGATGGAAACGATCGATGCACAGAAAGCCCGAACGTCCGTTGATCTTGCTGACCCAACGCACGCCGATACGCCGTCCTCACTAGCAACATTTTGGCGCGATTTGCGGCGCTTCACTCGCGCCGACTGCGCATGCGGGTCAAATGGAAACCGACGCACTCAAGCGTGAAACAAAGGAGATCCAGATGCCCACCGCCACAGGACTGAGAGCTTCGATAGCGAACCAGCTTCCCTCGCCGGTTCAGGAAGAAGCCCCGACGAAGTGGACCACTCCACGGATCGTCGAGATCGCCGTCGGTCTCGAAATCAATTCTTACGCCCGCGCCGAGCTGAACTAAGGCCGGCGATCAACGAGCTGAGCCTCGAGCCCTCGGAGCGTGCAAACGCTCGGCGGCAGGAGCGGCTCGGTTCGTCGTTCTTGAAATCTGGATATCAAAAAGGAGAACGAAATGTCTTCGACAGTAGATGTAGCCCCGGCAGCAACGACTCGACACCGGGCATCAGAGTTGCAGAAATACCTCGCGTTGACGCCCCGGGTCTTGGGTGGGATCGTCGCATTGCTCGGTTTGATCCTCGCAGGCGGAGGCGCCTACCTCGCCTCGCTGGGAGGCAGCCTCTATTACGTCCTGGCCGGCGTCATGCTCGTCGCTGCGGGCCTTCTCATGATCCGGGGAAAGATCGCTGGCATCTACACCTATGTCGGCGCGTTCGCCTTCACGGCCGTTTGGAGCTTTTGGGAGGTCGGCCTGTCGGGCTGGGAATTGATCCCGCGTCTTGTCGGCCCCTTCATCCTCCTCGTCCTCGCCATTCTGGCTGCTCCCGCAATTGACAAGACGATCGGCCGGCATGTCCGAAAGCTGGGCTCGATCGGCGCCGGACTCTTCGTTGCCGCACTCGGCGTCCTCATCCCGATCTTCAATCAGCAGGCGGCACCGAACCCACTCCCTCAGGCGCACACAAACGCCGTCTTCGGAGATTCCGCGTATGCGCCCAAGAAGGGTGAGTGGAACGCCTATGGCGGCGGCCAGGGCGGGCAACGCTATTCGGATCTCGCCCAGATTACGCCCGCGAACGTCAAGGACCTCAAGCGCGTCTGGACCTTTCACACCGGCGACATTCCGAAGAAGTACGGATCGGAGCTGACCCCGCTCAAGGTCGGCAACACCATCTACGGCTGCACGCCGATGAACAAGTTGTTCGCGCTGAATGCGGCGACTGGCGAAAAGCTGTGGATGCACGATCCCGAGGTCCCGACCTCTTGGGTGCCCTACACGGCGGCTTGTCGTGGTGTGGCGTACTATGAGAATCCCAAGGCTACAGCCGGCCAGGCCTGCGCGGTACGCATCATCGAGGGAACGCTCGACATGCGCCTGATCGCGGTGGACGCAAAGACGGGTCAGCCATGCCAGGATTTCGGCAAGGACGGCTCGGCCGACCTCAAGGTCGGACTGGCGCAGAAGGATAGCGCTACGGGCGCCATCACACCCGTCATTCCGGGAACAGCGGCTATCACTTCGGCCCCGGTCATCGTGCACGGGATCGTCGTCTCCGGGCATCAGGTGCTCGATGGTCAACGCCGTTGGGCTGCATCTGGCGTCATCCGCGGGTACGACGCGGTGACCGGCGAGCTCCGCTTTGCCTGGGACATCAATCAGCCCGAGGTCACGAAACTGCCGCCGGACGGCAAGCCCTACTCGCTGGGCACGCCGAACATGTGGACCACAGGCGTCGGTGACGAAAAGCTTGGCCTCGTCTACCTGCCGATGGGCAACTCGGCGGGCGACTACTACACGTCGCTGCGCTCGGATGAGGAGAAGAAGTACAGCTCCGCACTCGTCGCGCTGGACGTGAACACGGGCAAGCCGCGCTGGGTGTTCCAGACCGTGCATAACGACGTGTGGGACTACGATCTCGGTTCTCAACCGACCCTGGTCGAATTCCCCACCGCGAACGGCAAGGTGCCGGCGGTCTTGCTGCCGACCAAGCAAGGCGACATGTTCGTGCTCGACCGCGCCACCGGCAAGCCGCTGCACCAGGTCGACGAAGTGGCCGTCCCGCAGGGCGGCGCGGAGCCCGGCCAGCGCTCTCCCACGCAGCCGTTCTCCCGTTACCACACGCTGCGCAAAGCCGATCTGGTCGAGCACGATATGTGGGGCATCTCGCCCATCGATCAGATGATTTGCCGGATCAACTTCAAGCGCGCTCGCTATGAAGGCCCGTTCACTCCGCCGGAGCTCGGCCGCCACAACCTTGAATATCCCGGCTACAACGGCGGATCGGACTGGGGCAGCGTTGCCGTCGACCCGCACCGCGGGGTGATCATCGCGAACTACAACGATATGCCGAACTACGACACGCTCGTGACCCGCAAAGACGCGGACGCGATGGGCCTGTTCCCTGCCGGTGATCCCCGCGCGGCCGGAAGCGCCTCGAGCGCCGAAGGTGCGGGTGCGCAGACGGGAACGCCTTACGGCATCCTCGTCAACGCGGGATGGCAGATGCCGACCGGCGTGCTGTGCACACGGCCTCCTTACGGCGGCATCCGTGCGATCGATCTCGCCACCGGCAAGACTCTGTGGGATCGTCCGTACGGTTCAGCTCGTCGAAACGGTCCGTTCGGCATGCCGACCTTCATCGGCACGCCAAACAATGGCGGGTCAGTCGTGACGGCAGGTGGCCTGATCTTTATCTCGGCGGCAACCGACGATCTGATCAAGGCGATCGACATCAAGACCGGCGAGATCGTGTGGAGTGACGTGCTCCCCGCGGGCGGCCAGGCCACGCCGATCGTCTATGAGCAGGATGGCAAGGAGTACGTTGCCATCATGGCCGGCGGCCATCACTTCATGATGACGCCGCCTGGCGACGCTCTGATCGCCTACGCCCTGCCCGACAAGAAGTAAGAGTACGCAATCTCCGCAACGCGCGGCATCACCCGATGCCGCGCGTTGTGCCGTCTGGAGCACAAAGACAGCGGTCAAGCCGACTGACTCACGAGCAGGCTGCCTTGCAGCAATTTGGCGGGATTTGCCGGCCTTTACTCGCGATGATGGCACACGTGGGTCAAATAGAGGTCAGCCAAGTTAAGCGAGACAAGGCAACTGCAACACCGAAGGACAATTCATGACGGTACTTGAAGCATCCAAATCGAAGAACTCGTCGGGGGTGACCCGCTCCGGCCGACTATTCGTTCTCGAGCTGAGTGGGGACCGCATTTACTCGATGAATCCGGACGGTTCCGACCGCAAGATCATCGTCACGAATGGGCGTCTCCCCGACGGCATCGCCGTGGATGTGGAGGCGGGCCATATCTACTGGACCAACATGGGTGTTCCCCCTCTCAACGATGGCTCGATCGAACGAGTCGACCTCGATGGCGGAAACCGCAAGGTCATCATTCCGCAAGGCGGTACGTACACGCCGAAGCAGATGCACCTCGATAAGGAGGGAAAGAAGCTTTACTGGTGCGACCGTGAAGGCATGCGCGTGATGCGCGCCAACCTCGATGGCTCGCAGGTCGAAACGCTGGTCGAGACCGGCCGCGGCGACGACGATCGGAAGGATCAGAATCGCTGGTGCGTCGGAATCACCGTCGATCCCAAACGGCGGCACATCTACTGGACGCAAAAGGGTCCCGATAATGGCGAACTGGGCCGCATCTTCCGCGCCGGCATCGACATCCCGAAGGGCGAGACCCCGGCGAACCGCTCCGACATCGAGGTGTTGTTCGATCGTTTGCCCGAGCCGATCGACCTTGAGCTCGATCTGACGAACCGCATCCTCTACTGGACCGACCGCGGCGATCCGCCGCGCGGCAATACCGTCAATCGCGCACCGATCGACACAAAGGCTGACCCAGAAATCGTGGTCACGCACTTGATGGAGGGCATCGGCATCGCGCTCGACGTTCCCGGCAACCGGATGTTCGTCACCGACTTCGCCGGCTCGGTCTATTCCGCCGATCTCGATGGCAAGAACGAGCGCAACTTCCTGTACGCCCAGGGCAACCTCACCGGCATTGCCTACGCCGAAATCTGACGAACCCATTGGAGAACGTGACATGAGCAACACCAAACCCATTCGCCGCATCGCCATCATCGGCACTGGCGTGATCGGCGCGAGCTGGGCCTCGCTATTTCTCGCCAAGGGACTGCAGGTTGTCGCGACCGACCCCGCGCCGAACGCAGAAGCCTCGCTCCGCAAGTTCGTGGAGACGGCCTGGCCGGCGCTCAAGCGCTTGGGCCTGTCGGCGGGAGCGTCACAGTCGAACCTCAAATTCACCGCGGATCTCGCGGAGGCGCTTACCGGCGTCGACCTCGTCCAGGAGAACGGGCCCGAGCGGATCGATTTCAAGCAAAAGCTCTACGGGCAGCTCGACGAGCTGCTGCCGCCCGAGGTGATCATCGCATCGAGCTCGTCGGGGCTCACCATGAGCGAAATCCAGAAGGGCGCCGCCGCACATCCCGAGCGCTGTGTCATCGGTCATCCGTTCAATCCGCCGCACCTGATTCCGCTGACCGAGATTGTCGGCGGAGCAAAGACCTCGGAAGCGACAATCCAGCGCGCGGCGGAATTCTACACGTCGATCGGGCAAAAGACCGTGCGCGTCAACAAGGAGATGCCCGGCCACGTCGCAAATCGCCTACAGTCCGCATTGGCGCGCGAAGTCTACTATCTTGTCGCCGAGGGCGTGGTGAGCGCGGCCGACGTCGACACCGCCCTCTCCTGGGGGCCGGGCCTTCGCTGGGGAATCATGGGCAACATGCTGCTCAATCACCTCGGCGGCGGCGCGGGCGGCATCGAGCACTTCTTCCAGCAGTTCTCTGGTCCAATGACGGCCTGGTGGAAGACCCTCGGCTCACCCGTGCTGAGGCCGGAAGTACAAAAGAAGCTCATTGACAGCGTTCACGCGGAGGTCGGATCGCGCTCCATCTCGGCGCTGGAGGCCGAACGCGACGAAGTCCTGCTCGGCCTGCTGGAGCTGCGCAACAAGGTCGCCAAGTCGAACCAGACGAAATCGATCGAGCCGGTCGCATAAGCCCAAGCCCAACCGGCGAGATCGATCATCCAACTGACGTCCTCTTTCCCCAAGCCGCAGCAACGAGAGACCCAAGATGCTTACCAAAGCGCCGAAGCAGGTTCCGACGCCGAACAGCGATTTCTATGACTTCGCAGAGACCTTGAATAGAAACGATCGAGCGATTTTGCAGAAGGTGCGCACGTTCATGGAGTCCAAGGTCGCGCCGATCATCAACAAATACTGGGTCGAGGACGCCTTCCCGTTCGAAGTGCTTCCCGCGTTCAAGGAGCTGAGCATCGGCGGCCTCGGCTATGAGGGCTATGGCTGCGCCGGCGGGAGCCAATTGCTGGTCGGCCTTGTTGGAATAGAGATGGCGCGGGTCGATGTCTCAATCGCGACTTTCTTCGGCGTCCACAGCCATCTGGCGATGGGTTCGATCGCGCTCGATGGATCGGAGGAGCAGAAACAAAAGTGGCTGCCGCCGATGGCGCGCCTGGAAAAGATCGGTTGCTTCGGCCTGACTGAGCCGTTGGTCGGCTCAGGAACAGGCGGCGGCCTCACCACGACGGCAAAACGCGAGGGTGACACCTGGGTCCTCAACGGCCAGAAGCGGTGGATCGGCAATGCACCCTGGTGCGATATCTCGATCATCTGGGCGCGCGACGTCGACGACAACCAGGTCAAGGGCTTCATCGTCGAGAACAAGACGACGTCCGGCTTCAGCGTCGAAAAGATGCAGAACAAGATCGCGCTCAAAGTCGTCCAGAACGGCCAGATTACCCTCAAAGACGTTCGAGTGTCGGAGTCGAACCGCCTGCAGGGCGGCAACTCGTTCCGCGACACCGCGCGCGTGTTGCGTGGGACGCGGTACTACGTGGGATGGGAAGCGACGGGATGCCAGATGGGCGCCTACGAGCACGCGCTCAAATACGCTCAGGAGCGATTGCAGTTCGGAAAGCCGATCGGCTCGTTCCAGATGATTCAGGATCTCCTTGCGAAAATGCTCGCCAACATCGTTGCTTGCCAATGCATGGTGGTTCGTACAGCACAGCTCGCCGACGAAGGCAAGCTTACGGACCAGCAGGCGGCGCTTTCGAAGGCGTTCACGACGGCCAAGGCGCGTGAGACGGTCTCCTGGGCACGAGAGCTGCTCGGCGGCAACGGCATTATCGCCGACTACAACGTCGCGCGCTTCTTTGCTGATGCCGAAGCACTCTATTCCTACGAGGGCACATACCAGATGCAGAACCTGATCGTCGGCAAGGCGATCACCGGGTTCAGCGCCTTCATCTGAGACCGAAAAGTGGGCCAGCGCGCTTTGCGCCGGCTCGCCACAACAAAAAGAGAGATCAACATGTCCTCGACAACAACGACACTCGCAAACGTCCAGTACGAGAAGCGCGGCGCGATCGCCTATGTGACCGTCAACCGGCCCAAAGTGCTCAACGCCCTGAACACGGCGACATGGAAGGACCTGCGAAGTGCGTTCGAGGACGCGCGGGACGACGCGGCGGTGCGCGGCGTCATCCTGACCGGCGCGGGCGACAAGGCATTCATCGCCGGCGCCGATATAGGCGAGCTCGCGCATGCGAGTGCGATCGACGCCGAACGGTCCAGCCGCTACGGGCAGGAGGTGCTTGATCTCGTCGAGAATCTCGGCAAGCCGGTGATCGCGGCAATCAACGGCTTTGCACTGGGCGGTGGTTGCGAGACGGCAATGGCGTGCACCATCCGCATCGCCGTCGAACATGCGAAGTTCGGCCAGCCCGAGGTCAAGCTGGGATTGCTTCCCGGCGGCGGCGGCACGCAGCGACTGCCGCGTCTGGTCGGAAAGGGCCGTGCGCTTCAGCTCATTCTGTCCGGCGAGACCATCAGCGCACAGGAGGCGTATCGCATCGGGCTCATTAACGAGGTCGTTCCTGCAGCCGATCTCATTTCGCGTGCGGAAGCCATCCTGAAGATGATCGCTGCGAACGCTCCCATCGCTATCAAGCAGTCGCTTGAGGCGGTGAACAAGGGATTGGACACGAGCCAGAGCGAGGGTTTTGCGCTGGAAGCCTCCTATTTCGGGCTGTGCGCCGGGACGGAAGACAAGAAGGAGGGCACGTCCGCCTTCCTCGAAAAGCGCGCACCCCAGTTCCTGGGGCGGTGAAGCAAGCACGGTGATTTAGGAGAGATCCAATGGCAAGCGACAACATTTTTTCCGGACTGAAGGTGGTTGACTTCTCGAGCTTCGTCGCGGCGCCCGGCGCCGCCGTGATCCTGTCCGACTTCGGCGCCGACGTCATTAAGGTCGAACCGCCGAGTGGTGACCCTTGGAGACATGTGCACAAGATCCCGCCGCAGCCGGCGGCAGATGAGCCCTATCAGTGGCATCTCGTCAACCGCAACAAGCGCAGTATCACGCTCGATCTGAAGTCGCCCAGCGCCCCTCAAGTCCTCGAGCAGCTTGTCAAATGGGCCGATGTATTCATCGTCAATACGCCACATCCCGCGCGCAAGAAGTTAAAGCTCGAATATGACGATGTGGTGCGCTGGAATCCGCGCCTGATCTACGCGGACCTTACGGGGTTCGGCGAAAAGGGACCGGATGCCAATCTGCCGGGCTTTGACATCACGGCATACTGGGCGCGTAGTGGTTTGCTGTCGATGACGCGCGATGCCGGCGCGCCGCCGACCTGGCCGGTGGCCGGCAGCGGCGACAACGCGACAGGTGTCGGAATCTATTCGGCGATCGTCACCGCGCTTTACCGCCGCGAGCGCACCAGCAAGGGAGCGTATGTCACGACCTCGCTGCTCGCCGAGGGTGTCTGGTCGGCGAGCGTTTCGATCCAGGCTGCGCTGGCCGGTGCAAAGTTCTTTGGGCTGCATGATCGCATGCATCCGGCTAATGCGGCGCTCAACGTGTATCGCGCAGCCGACGGCACCTGGTTCGTTCTTATCGTCACGCCCGACAAGTTGGCCGCTGTGGCAAAGGCAATCGGCCGACCGGATCTGTTGACCGATCAGCGATTCGCCGATCCGGCGAAGCTGATGGCGAACATGCCGGAACTCACGGCCATCCTCGACGAGGTTTTCTCCGCGCAGCCGATGGCGCGTTGGTATGAGGTTTTCAGCGGCGCGCACGTCACGTTCGGCGCCGTGCGCGGGCCGCAAGAGGTGATTAACGATCCCCAGCTGACGGCAAACGACATCGTCGTTCCGCTCGAAGGCGCCGGCGGCAACCTCGGCAGGACGATCAGCAGCCCGATTCAGGTGCACGGGGTCGCCAAGGTTCCGGCCCGGCGTGGGCCCGACCTCGGCGAACACACTGAAGAGATCCTGCGCGACCTGGGGTTCGACGCGAAAGGGATCGAGGACCTGCGCACGAGCGGCGCGGTGCCGAAGGTCAACGAACACGCGTAGAACATGGCGACGAAGAGTAGCGAACAGAGGAGCGAACCATGAGCGACATCATCACCGAGCGTACCGACGCGATCCTGCGGGTCCAGCTCAATCGCCCGGCCCAGAAGAACGCCATGACGTCGGGCATGTACACGAGCCTGGCCGGCATCCTCAACGAAGCTGACAAGGACGACGCGATCCGTGTCGTGCTCTGGCACAGCACCGGAAACGTGTTCTGCGCTGGCAACGACGTCGTGGATTTCCTCAAGAATCCGCCCAGGCCGGGCGCATTTCCGCAAGGGCTTCTGATGGACGCATTCGTCAAGTTCGAAAAGCCGATCGTCGCAGCCGTCCAAGGCGCGGCTATCGGCGGCGGAACCACGATGCTGACGCACTGCGATTTCGTCTACGCGGTCGAAAGTGCGAAATTCCAGCTGCCGTTCATCAACCTGGCGCTGGTGCCGGAGTTCGGATCGAGCTTCTCGATACCGGCCCGCGTGGGCCATCTCCGGGCGGCGGAATTGTACTTGCTGGGAGAGCCCTTCACGGCCGCGCGGGCAGCTGAGCTGGGCCTCGTGACCCGCGTTGTGCCCGACAGCGATCTGCTCGCGACCGCCACCGCAACGGCGCAGAAGCTGGCGGCAAAACCGAGCGGCGCGTTGTTGGCGAGCAAGCGGCTCCTCAAGCGGCCTTCGATAGGCCAGCTCAAAGCGGCGATCGAGAGTGAAAGCCAGGAGTTCATGGAGCGGGTGAGCGGGCCAGAGGCCAAGGAAGGGCTCTCGGCCTTCCTCGAGAAACGTCCACCCAATTTTACGAAGAGCCCGACGCACGTGGCGGCCGAATAGTCCGTGCTCGGAACAATTGATGGGCGCCGCGTCGGGTCCGGTGTGGTGAATGCTGGAAATTGAAAGGCGTCACCGCGGCGCCAAGCGGCAATGCGTGGACTGATATGAAACACGTCTTGAGTCTCGCCACGTTTGTCACCGTAGCGCTGTGCTTCGCAGTGTTTCTGGCCACCATGAAGCCGACTGTTCTGAGTGCAGTCGCGGCACCGAACAAGCCCGCGCATTGCAGAATCATCGGCTTCTGGTGCGCTGACATGCCGTAGCGAAGGCGGATGGCTCGAGCTTTGGGAGCGTCGCTTCCGACAGACGCTTGCTGAAGCGGCCAATGACAAAGAGCGCAAACGAGGTGAACCATGAGTGCGATGTTGGATGAGATCCGGCCTGACGAGGCAACCGCCGTTGTTGAGGCTCCCCACCAAGAGCGCAAGCGGGTCGTCGTCGTCGGGGGCGGCTTTGCCGGGATCGCCGCAACACGGGCGCTGCGGCGCGCCGATGTTGATGTCGTAATAATCGACCGCCGTAACCACCACATATTTCAGCCGCTGCTCTATCAGGTGGCAACGGCAGTCCTCTCGCCGGCCGAGATCGCAGCGCCGATCCGTCAGCTCGAGGTCAAGCAGCGAAACCTCAGCGTGCTGCTGGCAGAGGTCACCGGCGTCGACATTGCGTCCCGCACGGTCGAGGCCGCCGCCCCCGGCGTGGGCGTCCGCAAGATCGCCTACGACTATCTGGTGGTCGCGACCGGCATGCGCCCGAGCTACTTCGGGCACGATGAGTTCGCGCGATTTGCCCCGGCGCTCAAGAGCCTCAACGACGCAGAGAAGATCCGAGCCAAAATCCTGAGCGCGTTCGAAGTTGCCGCAGCGACCGAGGACGCAAGCGAACGCGCGCGCCAGATGACATTCGTGCTGGTCGGAGCAGGCCCCACCGGCGTGGAACTCGCGGCATCCCTCGCGCAAATGGTGAAGGTTACGCTGCGCGGAAACTTTCGCCATATCGACCCAGCGCAGGCCAGCATCATTCTGCTCGACGCAGGGCAGCGGGTTCTGCCGACCTTTGCTGAGCCACTGTCGCGCAGGGTGACCCGACGACTCACGAAGCTCGGTGTGAAGGTCTTGACCGGAGCGAAGGTCGAAACCGTCGACGCGGAGGGCGTGGTCGCCGGCGGAAGCCGGATCCCCAGCGCCACCGTGCTGTGGACTGCCGGCGTTGCGGCATCGCCTATTCCAAAAATGCTCGGCACCAAGACCGACCGCGCAGGGCGCGCGCTCGTTGATCCCTTCCTAAAGGTAGTGGACGCGCCCGGCGTGTTCGTCGTGGGCGATGCGGCGTCGGTCATGCAGAACGAACACCCGGTGCCCGGCGTGGCGCAGGCCGCGATCCAGGAAGGACGCTACGTCGGGCGGCTGATCGCGAAGGAGTTGAAGGGGCGAGAAGTCAAACGCCCGTTCCGCTATTTCGACAAGGGCAACATGGCCGTCGTCGGCAAGAACTACGCGGTGCTGGAGCGAGGTTGGCTGCGCACAAGCGGGGCCTTGACGTGGCTTGTGTGGGCGTTCGTTCACATCCTCGCCCTGCCCCAGCTGCAGAACCGGCTGCGCGTGCAGCGTCAGTGGCTCTGGTCGTATTTCACCGGCCAGCGCAGCTCGCGCCTGATCCCCGAGCCACCCAGGGACGCCGCTCTCCGGTCCGACCGTTGAGTGGTCGCTTGCGCCATGAATACTCCCTATCTCCCTGCATTCGCTGCTTTGGCGGGGTCGGCCATCGGCGGCCTGACATCTTTCGCATCAGCCTGGCTCACGCAGCACCGTCAGGATCGCGCCAAGCGACTGTCGGGGGAAAAGACCCGGCGGCAAAAGCTGTACAAGCAATTTATCGTTGAGGCATCGAAGCTCTACGCGGACGCGCTCGCCCATGATCGCGCGGAGGTCTCGGCACTGGTGAGCATCTACGCGCTGATCAACCGGATGCGTGTGGTATCGAGCTCCGCCGTGATCGAGAAGGCGGAGGCCGTCGTTCATTTGATCATCGACACATACTTCACGCCCAACAAGACCTTCTCTGAACTTCGAGAGATGATGAACGGCCACGCCGTCAATCCGCTGCGGGCTTTCAGCGAGGAATGCAGGGCCGAATTGCAAGCACTCAGTGACCGTTGAGCATGCGCTCAACGCACATGACGCAATGCACCCCGAACGCGAATGCAGCAGCCGTCGGCGCGCGCGACGTGTCACAATGACGACGCTTGAGCCTCAGAGTTGATGCCGCTGCTTTTGAAGGATTTGCCGGTATTTGGCAGCGTTTACTGATGAATCTGAACTGTGCGGTCTATTTTTCATAGAGCCTGCATGCTGCAGACGGCTCTGAGAGCTCCTTCGGCTGCTCTCTCTACATGACCAACACAAGAGGTTCAGCGATGCATTTCGATCCAGTCCTGTTATCGCGCATCCAGTTCGCCTGGGTCGTCGCCTGGCACATCCTGCTGCCGGCGTTCACCGTCGGAGCTGCGTCCTTCATCGCCGTCGTCGAGGGCTTGAGCCTTGCGACCGGACGCGAAGTCTATGCCCGCATTTCGACATTCTGGATCAAGATCTTCGCCATCGCATTCGGCATGGGCGTCGTGACAGGCCTTATCATGCCATTCCAGTTCGGCACCAACTGGAGCCGCTACGCGTCCGCAGCCGGCGACGTCCTCTCGCCGCTGTTTGCATATGAGGGCCTCACGGCTTTCTTCCTGGAAGCCGGCTTCCTCGGCGTCCTGCTGTTCGGCCGCAAGCTGGTGCCGCCGTGGGCGCACTTCTTCGCGGCCCTCATGGTGGCGATCGGGACGCTGTTTTCCACGTTCTGGATCCTGTCCGCCAACAGTTGGATGCAGACGCCGGCCGGCTATGAGATCATCAATGGCCAGTTTATTCCGACAGACTGGATCCAGGCGATTTTCAATCCGTCCTTTCCTTATCGGCTGGCGCACACGGCGGTCGCGTTCTTCACGACAACTGGCTTCGTCGTCCTCGGCGTGGGCGCATACCTGTTGCGGCGCAATCGATCCGTGCAGGAAGCGCGCATCATGATGTCGATGGCGCTGTGGGCCCTGACCGTGTTGGTGCCGCTGCAGATGGTGATCGGCGACATGCATGGCCTCAACACCCGCAAATATCAGCCTGCAAAACTGGCCGCGATTGAATCGCGTTGGGAGACCGGCAAGGGTGTGCCGCTGACGCTCTTTGCAATTCCGGATGACAAGGCCGAGCAAAACAAGTTCGCGATCGAAGTTCCCTGGCTCGGAAGCCTGATCCTCACGCACGACCTCCATGGCGAAGTAAAGGGTCTGAAGGATTTTCCCGCCGATCAACGTCCGCCGGTCGCCATCCCCTTCTTTGCGTTCCGTGCGATGGTCGGATGCGCGGGCCTGATGCTGGGGCTCGTGCTTCTGGGTGGCTGGTTGCGGTGGCGCGGGCAACTCTATGACACACGGCTGTACCTGTTGGCATGTCAGTGTGCGATTCCGCTTGGCTTTATCGCGGTCGTTGCCGGATGGTTCGTGACCGAGGTCGGCCGGCAGCCGTGGACAGTCTATGGACTCTTACGCACGGCAGCCTCGGTGACGCCGTCTCTGACAGGCCATGACGTTACGCTGTCGCTCCTGGCTTACATGGCCGTCTATCTGCTGATCTATCCCTGCGGGGTCATCCTGTTGGCTCGGCTCGTTCGCAAGGGCCCGCTCGAGAGCAGTGAAGCGGCTACATCAATCGAGGCTGGCATAGCTGCGGCGCCGGTTCTCGCCCCCGCAATCAACGTCGTGAAAGGAAACGTGTGATGACCCAGGTGCTCGATTTGGTTCCGATCTGGACGCTGATCCTGGCAGTAGCTGTATTCTTCTACGTGCTGCTCGATGGCTTCGATCTCGGCGTGGGGATGCTCTATGGCTTGGCGTCCGATACGCGCTCCCGTAACACCATCATGAATTCGATCGCCCCGATCTGGGATGGTAACGAGACTTGGCTGGTGCTTGGCGGCCTTGGCCTTCTCGCGGCGTTCCCCGCCGCCTTCGCGATCATCATTCCGGCAGTGTATTTCCCCATTCTGATCATGCTGCTGGCACTGGTGTTTCGCGGCGTTGCATTCGAGTTTCGGTTTCGCGACGCTGAAAACAAGACGTTCTGGGACCACGCATTCTGCTACGGATCGGCCGTCGCCACGTTCGCGCAAGGCGTCGTGCTTGGCTCATTCGTCCAGGGTTTTCCGGTTCGCGACGGGCAATTCGCGGGAACGTCGCTTTCGTTTCTCACGCCGTTCTCCGTTCTGACCGGCGTCGCCTTGATGTTCGGCTACGGCCTTCTCGGCGCCGGCTGGCTCATTCTGAAAACCGAGGGTGACATTCAGGCTGCCGCACGTCGCCAAGGCCGCATCTGCCTCATCGGTGTCGTAACCGCGATCGCCATCGTGAGCGTATGGACACCAATCATGAGCCCCGCGGTGGCGGCGCGCTGGTTTAGCTGGCCCAACATCGCGCTGTTCGCACCGGTGCCCGTACTGTCCGGCGTGATCGCGCTCGGGACATGGCGGTCTCTCGGCAGTAAGGCCGAGGCGGCGCCATTTTTTGGTGCGATCGCGCTCTTCGTCCTGGCCTACATTGGCATGGCGATCAGCCTGTTTCCGATGATCGTGCCCTACCAGCTGACGCTGTGGGAGGCTGCCTCGTCGCCGCGCACTCAGGCCTTCCTTCTGGTCGGAACGCTGTTCCTGATTCCCGTAATCCTGACCTATTCGAGCTGGTCATATTGGGTGTTTCGCGGAAAGGTTCGAGCCGATGTGGGGTATCACTGATCGTCTCCTGCAAATCTTCTAGGTCAAACGCTGAAACGACCCATCATTGGACTGCGACGCAGACCGCTATTTGTCTGCTGATCGGGGCAGTGATGGGTCGGCAGCCGACTGGAACCACCTGCACGATGACCGAATGCCAGAAAGTGCACTCAGAATGATCATCTGCTCGTGCAATGTCATCAGCGATCATGACATCAGAGAGGCTGTCGTCTCCGCTGATGTCGAGCTGTGTTCGACCGCGCAGGTTTACAATTGCCTCGGCTGCTTGGTGCCTTGCGCGCTCTGCTCCCGCTCGGTCAGAAAACTCCTGCAAGAACGGCACTCAAGCAGGTGGGACCCTACAGCCCTGGCTACCTGCAAAAAGAAATTAGCCCATTAGCTGTACCGGCGAAGGATCCTCCGGCCTCCAGTCACCTTAAAACCTGCTATAATCAACAGCTGCCCGCCCCCGGCACGGGAATGGGGTGACGGCAAGACTATGAATAAACCGCTCCCCGGCAGCGCGAAGAAGGTGTCATGAGTTCGCCTATCGGAATCCTCTTGCTGGAGGATAATCCCAACGACGCGGGCCTTATAAAAGCGCTCTTGGAAGCCGATCATTTTATCTGTCGAATAACATGCGTGCAAAGTCGCGCTGACTTCCTGGCGTCTCTTGAGAACGGCGAATTCGATCTGATCCTCTCGGACTATGAACTTCCGTCGTTCGACGGACTGTCCGCTTTGAGTCTAGCGCTGAGTGTGCGCCCCGATCTGCCTTTTATCTTTGTTTCTGGCACTCTTGGCGAAGAGGCAGCTATCGAAGCACTTAAGGATGGGGCCACCGATTTTGTTCTGAAGACCCGCATGTCGCGGCTCGTACCCGCGGTGAGCCGTGCGTTGGGCGAGGCACGCAATCGAGCCGCGAGCCAACGGGCCGAGGATGCGCTGCGTCGGAGAGAAAAAGAGCTTCGGGATGTCATTGAGGCGATACCTGCGATAGCCTTCACCGCCCATCTCGACGGCAGCAACCTTTGGGTAAACCGGCAGTGGGTGGAATTTTCAGGGCTGTCCGTGGAAGAGACTTCGGGATCGGGTTGGCAATCCGCGATTCACCCCGAGGATCTGATCGAACACGCAGCCAGGTGGCATCATTCGATGGTAAGTGGCGAGCCGTTCGAAAGCGAAGCTCGGCATCGCAGTGTCAAGGGCGAATACCGGTGGTTCCTCGCACGGGCGGTGCCGCTACGTGATGAACAGGGCGAGATTCTAAAATGGTACGGCATCCTGACGGACATCACCGAGCGCAAGCGCGCAGAGGAGCGCCTCCGCGTGCAGCATACCGTAGCGCAGGTTCTGGCAGACGCAGCCACGATCGAAGATGTCGCTCAGAGAATACTGCGGGCCATAGGCGAGTGTCTGGGATGGGACGTGGGCGCACTCTGGCGCGTGGACCGGGAGGCCAAGGTCCTGCGCTGTGTCGAGCTTTGGCATAGAGCGTCGATAGAAGTCCCGGAATTTGAAAGAGTCGGTTCGGAGTCCACTTTCGTTCCGGGAGTGGGATTGCCGGGCCGGGTGTGGTCCAGCCTTAAGCCCGCTTATATTCCCGACGTCGTTCCTGATGAAAACCTTCCGCGCGGACCCATCGCCGAACGCGAAGGACTACACGCGGCCGTTGGCTTTCCTATCCTGATCGGGGGGGAAGCCTTGGGGGTAATCGAGTTTTTCAGCCGCGAGATCCGGCAGCCCGATCAGGAGCTGTTCGATATGCTGGCCACCATTGGCAGCCAGATCGGTCAATTTACCGAACGCAAGCGCGCCGAGGCGGAATTGCGCGAGTCGGAACGGAATTACCGCACGTTGTTCGAATCGATTGACGAGGGTTTTTGCACGATTGAAGTCTTGTTTGACCAGAACGAAAAGCCGGTCGACTATCGTTTTTTGCAAATCAGCCCGTCGTTTGAACGGCAGACGGGAATCAAGAATGCCGCCGGCAGACGGATGCGCGAAATCGCGCCAGAGCACGAAGAGCATTGGTTCGAGATTTACGGTAGGATCGCCCTGACTGGCGAGCCGATGCGCTTTGAAAATGAGGCCAGACAACTCGGACGTTGGTATGACGTTTTCGCCTTCCGGGTCGAAGACCCCAAGCGCAGACACGTCGGAATCCTTTTCAACGACATTACCGAACGCAAGCGGGCGGAAGCCGAAGCACGAGACAGCGAGCGCCGCTATCGCGAAGTGCAGGCGGAGCTGACGCACGCGAGCCGGGTCGCGACGATGGGGCAGCTCATGGCCTCGATTGCCCATGAAATCAAGCAGCCGATCGCCGCGGTTGTCAACGACGCACAGGCGGGCTTGAACTGGCTCGATGCTCAACCGCCTGATTTGGAGGAGGTCCGGCAAACGCTCGGTTTTATCGTCAGCGCCAGCAAACATGCGGGCGACGTTATGGATCGTATCCGGGCTCTTATGAAGAAGACGCCGCCGCGAAAGGAGGACCTGGATATCAACGAGACGGTGCTTGAGGTCATAGCCCTGACCCGTCCCGAAGTTTTGAAGAACTGCGTCTCGGTGCGGACGCAACTCGCGGAGGACTTGCCAGCCATTCGAGCGGATCGGGTCCAACTCCAGCAAGTGGTGCTCAACTTGATCATCAACGCCGTCGAAGCAATGCGCGATGTCGGCGAAGGGGATCGGGAACTGCTTATCAGCACCCGCAACGAACGCGATGGCGTTTGCGTCGAAGTGCGAGATACAGGGCCGGGCTTCACGCCGGCGGCTCTTGAGCGCCTGTTCGAAGCTTTCTACACCACGAAATCGGGCGGTCTAGGACTTGGGCTGTCGATCTGCTGGTCGATTATTGAAGCGCATAACGGCCGATTGTGGGCGAGCCCTAACCTGCCGCGTGGCGCTATCTTCAGCTTCATTGCACCTGCTCATCCGGCCGTCGCATCGTAAGCCGCGTGTGGAATCGGAATCACCTTGGCAAGATCTGATATGTTTGGGTGGTCTGGCTGGCGACGACATCTGCTTCTCGAATATCCGATCGGCCGTGGCTTCCCCCCACCCCCCGGTCTTCAGGCGGACGTCTGGCTTGCCGACGCAGCCGCTCCATGTCGGGCGGGGCTTTGCCGAGGTTTGGCGAAAAACTCGAACACGACGAGTTGACCGATCACTCCTTGGCGTCAAGTCCATCCAGCAGTGCTCTTGCCTCGCGAACGTCGGCAATCTGGGGGCTGTCCCCGAGCGTCTTGCATACATGCGCAATGATTTGCCTCGCCTCGGCCTTCCTGTCCTGTGCCGCCCAGAGCCGCGCAAGGCTCACGGCATTTCGCAACTCCCAGAAGAGCGCGCCCTGCTGTCTTGCCAGCTGGCGGGCGTCGGAGAAGCACTGTTCCGCTGACGAGACGGATCGGTGTGGCGTACCCTTCAGCATCAGCTCGCCTTTGAGACGCAATAGCTCCGGGACGTACCACTCTTCGTGCCTGCCCACAGCGGCGTAGGCTGCAAGAAAAGCAGACACGAATAGAAGTGCGGCTAGGATTGCAGCAATCGTTTCAGCGAGCTTTTTGTACCATGGTCTTGTATCGGGACGCCTAGGTGGCTCCGGTTCCGAAGGAAGACGTGGCTCTGGTTCCGAAGGAAGATCTAGTCCAAAGGTTGCCCGCGCGATTCCGCCGACCATTTCTCACCTCCCCTGTCTTTGCTGTGACTCCAGACGTCAATCCTTCGGTCCGAACGTCGGACAGAAGCCCACTTCGGTTGCCTCTTCAGGCGTAGAACCCGTTCCATGACCGAACGTGGTGCGCACGCCGCTCAGGTAAAGGTATTGGCAATGGTACGAATGGTAGCTCCGCTCGTCGCCATCTCTTGGATTGAAGCGTGTCGTTGAGCCGACAAATATCCCTAGGCTCAAGACATAAGATATCAGCACGAAGACAGCGAGGCCGAAAAAGGCCCAGCCAACTGTCGGCATCTTCATATTCGCCCCTTAGCTTGATCGATCTCATTGTTCACGATTGTCCCCTTCCCGACGAGCCACGCCGATGCGGACGTGCAGCTCACGACGAACGCGGAATGTGTCAAGGCGGTGCTGGCGTAAGACGGTTCCCCTCGGCCGTCCCCGCCACGCGCCCGTCCTACGTTTCGCTGTCGACAGGGTAAGAAAGGAAGCCGTTTCTAAAGGAGGTCAGCTTTTCGAGCATCTCCGAGACGTTGGGAACATCTCGTGCTCGCTGGATGAGCGCGGGGATGTCGTCGGCTGACGCCTTGATCGGCGGGCTCAAGCGATCGTAAACCTTCATGATTAAGCCGGCTGTCTCATCTAGGTCCGACTTATCGAACCGAGCGAATTCGTATAAAAAGAAGGAGGCAGCCCGGCACCACAACACCGGGTCTCGCAATTTCAGCGCCAACTCGATCGCTTGATTATAGAGCCGGGCACCCTCTGAAGTAGACCCGCCTCGCATCTGAATAAGACCTCGCGTAGCAAGGTTCACGACTTCTTCGGAAGTGTCATGACGAAACTTCACCATGGCGAGCTCGTCAAAGGCCTCCTGCAGTTTTCCCTGTATTGCGTACGAAACCGCCAGGTTGTTATGTAGCGTAGAATCCCCTTTGTTCGCTACGAGGCCTCTACGAGAAAATGCTTCGCCGGCTTTGCCATCTCCTAGATGAGCGACTGAAACGAAAGAGCCCATCACAGCAGGTCTAACGCTGAAGGGCTCGAGATCTAGCCATTTCCCAATTGCATCGAGCGTAGCCTTCCAATTGCCCGATCGTTTGGCACCAATGCAGCTAGCTCTTCCAATACGTCCGCGAAGGCCCTTCGGACGATGGGAAGAACCTCCATATATGTGCCCGCCCAGGTTCCGCCACGGGCTCTCGGCAGGTAGGCAGCTTCAATTTTACGTATAAGGAGTGGGGTGAGCCCCTGCCCCATAAAGAAGAATACAATCAGGCTCCCAAACATGAACAAGTCGCAACCGTATCGCCGCGTGCGCCAGTCGGGATCCAGGTGGCCATACAGTAATTCCGGTGGCGCGTATGCAGGGTCGCCGGCGATCCGCAGGCTGTCGTGCGCGACAGCAACGCCTTCCAGCACTGCGCGCCCTACGTCTCCGACCTTAAACGCCTTCTGTGCCTCAAATTGGAGAACGTTCGAAGGCTTGAAGTCTTGATGAGCAACGTTGGCCTTGTGCAGCTGGCGGAGACCAACTGCGGAATTTTGGATTGCCCGGAACACCCACTGCAGCCGAAGCTTTGAATCTACAAGGCGAACCCGCCGGCGAACATCCCCGTCAGCCAGTTCGAAAATGATATACGGCACCCTATCTTGCAGGTTCACGCCCGTGATGAAATCTCCCGATGACAGTGCAAGGACAACTCGATCCATGCGCTTCTCGCCGCACATGGCGCAGAGAGACTTCTCGAATGATGCGGTGTCGACAATTACTTTAAGCGCAGCAATAACATCCTTCGCGAGCATTGCTCTGCTGAGATCGATCGCCTTTAAGAAGGCCTTCCGGCCGTCTTTCTGCACTCTATAGCCGGCGGAAAAATTGCCACCTGATCCCGGGGCGCCTGCTGCGACCGGCTTGCCGGTGGTATCGAGCTTCCAACCGACGGGCTCGATAACCTTCCAACCATCATCCGTTTCCTTCCCGATCAAGCTGAACACTGGGGGACTCGACAATTTCTTTCCTCTGCTCATTCCGAATGGCAGTATCGCTACGTGTGACCCCACGTGCGATGCAACCCGGCCAAACTGCTGCAAATCTGTGCTGATCGCAATTTTTGGAGGTCAGAGATTCACAGGTCCCTAAACCCTTTCCACCGACAAGACTGCTAGGGCTATTGCTGGGGCTTACTGCCCAACTATGAAATTTTCTTCAATTAATTCAATTCGTTAATTGTCTTCCCTGGCGGAAGGGGTGGGATTCGAACCCACGGTACCCTTGCGGGCACGCCGGTTTTCAAGACCGGTGCCTTAAACCACTCGGCCACCCTTCCCTTGCAGGAATTTCAGTCGCTTAACGCAGGCGGTCCGCAAAGGCAACGCGAAGTTGGAGTGGTCCGGCTGGCAAGTGCCCTCGCCCACCGGAACCGCCTGTAAGGTCGCTGTCAGGTTGGCCGCTTAGGTTGCGAAGCTTCCAACGGCCCAGATCACGTGGCCGGACACGATCAATTCCCGACATCGGCGCCGCCGCCCAGGGCGTCGCCGGTTACGAGGCCCGGTTGGACTGGTCTCCAACTCCGGGCCTCGTTCGCTTCAAACGAAAGCGCGGCGCCAGGGGCGCCGCGCTCTTTATTTGCTATGAGTCTGGTTCAGTAGCCGCCGCAGGACGCGCAGGGCGAGACGACCGGAGCGTAATAGGAATACCCGGGCGAAACCATCTCGACGCGCTGGCGCGTCGCGTATTGCGGCGGGATGCGCTCGTACTGAACGCCGGGCGGCGCGACCATGACAGTCTGCGGCACCATCACGGTGCGATACTGCGCGGGCGTGCGATGGGCAACGACGGAGCCGGGCGAGACCATCACGGTCTCATCGACGGTGCGATATTGCGGCGCCACGTATTGTTGCTGGTAGCACGTCGTGCACGGCGGCGGGGTGTAGCAATTGTAGCAGCCGGCGGACGCCGTGCCCGTCATGGCAATGGCGACGGTTGCGCTGGCGAAAACGACGGCAATGGTACGAGACATGGTGGTGGTGCCCCAGTTACGCGAGAAATGACTTGGATCGATGGGTCGGCACGCAGCAGTATACGCTGCGAAATCCACATCGTTGAAAGTTCGTCGGGGCATCCTTAATGCGACCGGACAATTCTGACCGGCCGCTAACGCATCATTGACCATGCACGCCGTGACCCACGGATCGCGGCGTGCGATAGCGCCGCTCAGTTCGTGCGGCGCTTGACCTCGCGCACCGCGCCGCGCGCGGCGCTGGTGGTCAGTGCGGCGTAGGCTTGCAGCGCAGTCGAGACGTTGCGCTTGCGATTGTGCGGCTGCCACGCCGCATCGCCCCTCGCCTCCTCCGCCGCACGGCGCCTGGCCAGCTCCTCGTCGGAGACCTCGAGCTGGATGCTGCGGTTCGGGATGTCGATCGCGATGCGGTCGCCGTCGCGCACGAGGCCGATATTGCCGCCTTCGGCGGCTTCCGGCGACAGATGCCCGATCGAGAGCCCTGAGGAGCCGCCGGAGAAACGGCCGTCGGTGACGAGCGCGCAGGCTTTGCCGAGGCCGACCGACTTCAGGTAGCTGGTCGGATAGAGCATCTCCTGCATGCCCGGCCCGCCGCGCGGTCCTTCATAGCGCACGACCACGACGTCGCCGGCGACGACCTTGCCGCCCAGAATGCCCTCGACCGCGGCGTCCTGGCTCTCGAACACGCGCGCGGGCCCGGAGAATTTCAGGATCGAGGCGTCGACGCCGGCTGTCTTCACGATGCAGCCGTCCTGCGCGAGGTTGCCGTAGAGCACGGCAAGCCCGCCGTCCTTGCTGAAGGCGTGCTCGAGGTTGCGCACCACGCCCTTCTCGCGGTCGAGATCGAGCTCGTCGTAGCGGCGCTCCTGGCTGAAGGCGACTTGCGTGGGGATGCCGCCGGGCGAGGCGCGATAGAAGGTGCGGACCGTCTCGCTCTTCGAGCGCTTGACATCCCAGCGGTCCAGCGCGTCCGCCATGGTCGGCGCGTGCACGGTCGAGACCTTGGTGTCGATCAGGCCGGCGCGGTCGAGCTCGCCCAGAATGGCCATGATGCCACCGGCGCGGTGCACGTCCTCGACGTGAACGTCGGCAACGGAAGGAGCGACCTTGCACAGCACGGGCACGCGCCGTGAGAGCCGGTCGATGTCGCGCATGGTGAACTCGACCTGCCCCTCATGGGCAGCCGCAAGCAGATGCAGAACGGTGTTGGTCGAGCCGCCCATCGCGATATCCAGCGTCATCGCGTTCTCGAACGCCTTGAAGTTGGCGACGTTGCGCGGCAGCACGCTAGCATCGTCCTGCTCGTAGTAACGGCGAACGAGGTCGACGATGGTATGGCCGGCCTCGACGAACAGGCGCCTGCGGTCGGCATGGGTCGCGACCACCGTGCCGTTGCCGGGCAGAGCCAGACCGAGCGCCTCGGTCAGGCAATTCATCGAGTTGGCCGTGAACATGCCCGAGCAGGAGCCGCAGGTCGGGCACGCCGAGCGCTCAATCACCTTGACGTCGTCATCGCTGACCTTGGAGTCGGCGGCCGCGACCATCGCGTCGATCAGGTCGACCGCATGCGTCTTGCCGTGCAGCTTGACCTTGCCGGCCTCCATCGGGCCGCCCGAGACGAACACCGCGGGAATGTTGAGCCGCAGCGCCGCCATCAGCATGCCGGGCGTGATCTTGTCGCAGTTGGAGATGCAGACGAGGCCGTCGGCACAATGGGCGTTGGCCATGTACTCGACGCTGTCGGCGATCAATTCGCGCGACGGCAGGCTGTAGAGCATGCCGTCATGGCCCATGGCGATGCCGTCGTCGACCGCGATGGTGTTGAACTCCTTGGCGACGCCGCCGGCCTGCTCGATCTCGCGCGCGACGAGCTGGCCGAGATCCTTCAGGTGGACGTGCCCGGGCACGAACTGGGTGAAGGAGTTGACCACCGCGATGATCGGCTTGCCGAAATCCGCATCCTTCATGCCTGTCGCGCGCCAGAGGCCGCGTGCGCCCGCCATGTTGCGGCCGTGAGTGGTGGTGCGGGAGCGATAGGCTGGCATGGCGGTTTCCGTCCTGGTTGGGGCCGGCCGGGGCGGGAAATTTGGAAGCCGCCTCAGGCCTTTCCGGCCGGATAGCGCACGGGCTGGAGCTGCGCAACGGGAACTTGGCCCAACCCGCCGGGATGGGGCCTTCCGCAGGCCTCCCCTGCTCCCGGCGCGGCCTATTGCAGGGTGGGATCGAGCCGGTCGCGCAGCCAGTCCCCGATGATGGAGACGGCGAGCGTGGTCACGACGATGGTCGTTGCCGGCGCCAGCATGATCCAGGGAGCCCGGGTCAGGTACTCCCGGCCATAGCCGACCATGTTGCCCAGGCTGGTCATCGGCGGCTGCACGCCGAGGCCAAGGAAGGACAGGCCGGATTCGAGCAGGATCACCTCGGGAAAGACCAGCGTGGTCGAGACGATCAGGGTCGAGGCGATGTTGGGCAGGATATGCCTGAGATAGATTCGCGCCGGCGTCGCGCCGAGCTGCCGGACGGCGGCGGCATAACCTTGCGCATTGGCCGAGATCGCCAGGCCCCGCGCGATGCGGGCGTAGCGCTCCCAGCCGAACAGACCCATCAGGCCGATCAGGAGCGGCAGCGAATTGCCGAAGAAGGCGAGCACCGCGAGCGCCATGATCAGGAAGGGCATGCTCGCCTGGAAGTCGGACAGCATCAGCACGAGCTGCTCGGTCGCCCCACGGAAATGCGCGGCGAGGAAGCCGAGCGTGGTGCCGACGACGGCCGAGATCGCGGTGGCGCCGAAAGCGATCAGGAGCGAGATCCGGATGGAGACCAGGAGCCGCGACAGCACGTCGCGGCCGAGCTCGTCGGTGCCGAGCCAGTGCGCGACATTGCCGGGCGCCGCCAGCCGGTTGCGCAGGTCGAGCTGCGTGAAGCCGTAGGGCGCGATTCTCTCGGCAAGCGCCGCGATCAAAAGCATCGCAACGATCCAGGTGATCGCGAGCCCGACCGACACCGGAATGGCCGGAAGGCTGATGCGGCGACGGATGGCGATGTCCTTCAGCGTCGCGTCGGTCATGCCTGGGCTCCCTTCATGCGGAGCCGCGGATCGAGGAAGCCGTACAGGAAGTCGACGACCAGATTGGACGCGACCATGGTCAGCGCGACCAGCAGCAGGATGCATTGCACGACGGCCAGATCGCGGTTGGCCACGGCAACGACGAGCAGCCGCCCGACGCCCGGCCAGGCGAAAACGCTCTCGACCACGACCGCGCCCGCGATCAGCGTTCCCACCATGAAGCCCAGGACGGTCACGGTCGGGATCGCCGCGTTCGGCAGCGCATGCGAGATAACGACCTTGTGCCAGGGCACGCCCTTGGCGGAGGCGGTGCGGACATAGGGCTGGCCGAGCACCTCCAGCATCGCGCTGCGGGTGAAGCGCGCCAGCACCGCGGCGCCGCCAAGACTGAGCGTTGCAATGGGAAGGATCGCATGGCGCCAGCTGTCCTGCCCGCCCGAGGGCAACCAGCCGAGCTGCACGGCGAACACGAGCACGAGCAGCAGCGCCAGCACGAAGCTTGGTACGGTGAAGCCTGCAACCGCCGTGATCATCACCGCACGATCGATCGCCGAGCCGCGATGCAGCGCGGCATAGATGCCTGCGGGAATGCCGAGCGCCACCTTGAAGGCAAAGGCCGGCAGTGTCAGCGCGAGTGTTGCGGGAATCCGCTCCAGCACGAGCTCGATTGCAGGCCGGCCGTCGCGCATGGAGCGGCCGAGCTCGCCCTTGGCGATGGCGCCGAAATAGTCGATGTACTGTATCCAGATGGGGTCATCGAGGCCCCAGGCCTTGCGGAAGGCGGCAAGGACCTCCGGTGGTGCTTCCGGCCCCAGGATCATCAACGAGGGATCGCCGGAGAGGCGCAGCACGACGAAGGCGAAGGTGACGACGAGGATGATCGTCAGCAGCGCGCGTCCGATGCGAATGGCGAAATAACGCCCCATCACGCTGCGTCCCGGCTCTGCGCCTGCGGCCCGGTCACGAGATGGCAGGCGACCTGCCGGTCGCTCGCAACGGACGTCAGCGCCGGCAGTTCGGTCGCACAGCGCGCAATCGCGCGCGGGCAGCGCGGATGGAATGCGCAGCCGGAAGGGCGCGCGGCCGGGTTCGGTGGATCGCCCGCCAGCACGATACGGCCCGCACTGCGGCGGCCGGGCGCGGGCGAAGCCGAGACCAGCGCCTGCGTGTACGGGTGTTCCGGCCGTGCGAAGAGATCGTCGGCGCTCCCGGTTTCGACAATGCGGCCGAGATACATCACTGCGACGACATTGCTGATCTGCCTGACGACGCGCAGATCGTGGCTGATGAACAGCATGGTCAATCCAAGCTGTGCCTGGAGATCGGCGAGCAGGTTCACCACCTGCGCCTGGATCGAGACGTCGAGCGCGCTGACCGGCTCATCGCAGACCAGGAAATCCGGCTTTGTCGCGAGTGCCCGCGCCAGCACGATGCGCTGGCGCTGCCCGCCCGACAGCGCGCCGGGATAGCGCCGGCCGTGTTGCGCGCTGAGCTCGACGGACCTCAACAGCTCGTGCACGCGCGCCTCACGCTCGGCTCTGGTGCCGAGGCCATGGATATCCAGTGGCTCGCGGATCTGCTCGGCAACGGCCAGCCGGCGGTCGAGCGCCCCCAGCGGATCCTGAAAGATCATCTGCGTGCGCGCACGCTGCGCGCGCCATTCCGATGTCCCCAACGCAGCCATGGGCTTGCCGTCGAACCGCACTACGCCGCGGTCAGGCGCCTCGAGCCCGAGCACGACGCGCCCTGTCGTCGATTTGCCCGAGCCGGACTCGCCGACGAGGCCGAGGGTCTCGCCCTTGCGGATGGAGAACGACACGCCGTCGACCGCGCGAACCGCAGTGCTCCGGCCGAACATCCCCGTGCGCATCGTGTAGGTGCGCGAGATCGCGGCGACCTCGACGAGCGGCGCGCTCATTCCGCGGCGATCCCAAGCAGCGCACGACGCGAGGCCTCGGCGCGGATGCAGGCCACGGCGCGCGCATCGCCGAGCGGCGCGAGGCTGGGCGTGCTGATGCCGCACTGCTCGACTGCCAAAGCGCAGCGCGGCGCAAATGCGCAGCCCGCCGGCATCTTTGACGGGTCGGGAACGGTCCCGGAAATCGCCGTCAGTCTGCGACGCGGCCCGTCCAGCGGCGGCAGCGCGCCGATCAGACCCTGGGCATAGGGGTGCCAGGGATCGTCGAACAGCGCCGCTGCCGGCGCCTCTTCGATAATGCGGCCCGCATACATCACGGCGACGCGGTCGCAGTTTTCGGCGACCACGCCAAGGTCGTGGCTGATCAGCACCATCGCCATGCCCATCTCGCGGCGCACCGCGGAGAGCAGCTCCAGGATTTGCGCCTGGATAGTTGCGTCGAGCGCGGTGGTCGGCTCGTCGGCGACGAGCAAGTCGGGATTTCCGGCCAGCGCCATCGCGATCATGATGCGCTGGACCTGCCCGCCGGAGAATTCATGCGGATAGGCCGAGAGCCGCCGCGCCGCGTCGGGAATGCCGACGAGATCGAACAGCCGCCGCGCTTCCGCCTTCAGCGCGTCGCCCGAGAGATCGCGGTGCAGCGCCAGGGCTTCACAGAGCTGCTTGCGGATAGTCAGCACCGGATTGAGCGCGCTCGCCGGGTCCTGAAAGATCATGGCGACACGCCCGCCCCTGATCTGATCGAGTATCGCGGCGGGAGCGCCGAGGATCTCACACCCATCCAGCCGCACCGAGCCCGAGACGCGCGCGTGGCGCGGCAATAGCCCGAGCGCGGCCAGCCAGGTGACAGACTTGCCCGATCCGGATTCGCCGACGAGGCCGACGGCCTCGCCCTTCCGCAAGGAGAGATCAACGCCGTGCAGTACCGGCACGCCGTTGAAGGCGACGCTCAACGCCTCGATGCTGACCAGCGGCGACACGGCTTACGCCTCGAAATTGCCGGCGCGGAAGTCCATCGCGAATGCCGGCGCCGCCCTCCATTTGATCGACTTCGGCTTGGCGGTGAAGGTCGCGTTCTGATGCAGCACCGTGTAGGCGGGGTCCTCGCGCTCGGCGATCTCCAGCATGCGACGGAATGCCTTCTTGCGGGCCTCGCGATCGGTCGAGGTCTCCAGGAACTCCGAGAGCTTGTTCAGCTCCGCATTGGTCCATTCGCCGATCTGCTGCTGCTGGCCATTCGGCCCGTGCTGGGCGACCATCGAGGATACGGGATCGTTGAAGGCCGCGGAGTTCGACCAGTCGCGCACCGCGCGCGTATCCCCGCGCTCCATGATCTGCGACCAGTTTTCCTTGGTCTCGATCTGCACGTTGAGGCCAGCCGACTTCCACATCTCGACCAGGATCTGCGCAGTCGCGACCTGGTTGGTGTAG
Organism: Bradyrhizobium sp. CCGUVB1N3; assembly: GCF_024199925.1. Lineage (NCBI taxonomy): Bacteria > Pseudomonadati > Pseudomonadota > Alphaproteobacteria > Hyphomicrobiales > Nitrobacteraceae > Bradyrhizobium > Bradyrhizobium sp. CCGUVB1N3. The sequence goes on along the minus strand of NZ_JANADR010000001.1, from coordinate 1,139,910 downwards.
TAGTTGTTGAGCAGGCGATAGGGAATGGGATCGCCCTTGTAGTTTGCCTGCTTCAACAGATCCTGCGCGAGCTTCGGATCGTAGGTCGGCACGCTCCAGTCGGCGATGAACATGTCGCCGTAGAACTCCCATTGCAGCCCCTTCGGCACACGGGTGCGGCCGGCCCACAGGCTGTCGACGATCGCCTGGCGGTCGATCGCATGGGTGAAGGCGCGACGCACCAGGGGATTGGCGAGCTGGGCGTGGTTCTTGTCGAACACGGTGAGGCGGTGATTGAGGATGGTGCCGCCCTGCACCTCGAACGCGGCGTTCTTCTCGATGCCGGCGATCTGGTCCGGCGGAATGTCGCAGGCGAACTGATATTCGCCCGACAGAAGTCCGTTGATGCGGCTCGCGACTTCAGGCACCTCGAGGAAACGGATGCGCTTGAGCGGCGGACGGCCGCCCCAATATTCGTCGTGTGCTTCCAGCGTGAGCGATACGTCGGGCTTGAGCTCGACGACCTTGTAGGGTCCGGTCGTAATCGGCTTGCGCGCCCAGTCGAGATAGCTCGCGGCCTCGTCCCAGGCGCGCCGGTTCATGATGTCGGAACCGTAACGCTGTAGCCGGCCCTCGATCGTGACGTCGGGGGTCGCGTTGTAGAAGCGCACGGTATACTTGTCGACGGCATCAACGCGGACGAGGTCCGGCCAGATGCGACGGGCGACCGCCGGAACGTCCGGTGGCAATTCCTTGCCGGGCCGCGGCGTCGGGATCTTTTCGAACGCCTGGATTGTGGAGCGGCTCTTGGCCTCGGTCTCGCCGAACATGCGCTCGCGGCTGAACGTGAAGACAACGTCCTCCGCCGTAAGCTCGTCGCCATTGTGGAATTTCGCGCCCTGACGAAGCTTCACCTCGACGGTCTTGTCGTCGATGCGCCGCCATTCGGTCGCAAGCCCCGGCACGGCCTCGAGATTGCCGCGCCAGTTCTTCGAGATCAGGCCTTCCCAGATCGAGGAGAAGAACACGCGCTCGCCGACGTTCGACTGCTCGCGCAGCACATCGAGCACGTTCGCGTTCGTCACCTTCTGCACCGCGATCGTCACCGAAGGACGGTTGTCGCCTTGCGCGATCGAGAACCGCGGTAGAAGCAGCGTGCCGGCAACGCCTGCGCCGGACTTCAGGATGGTTCGACGGGTGAGCTTGCTCATGACGATGACCCCTGCCCTTGTTGGTATTGGCTATTCAGCGAGACCGAGCGACTTGAGATAGGCCGCTCCCGCGCGGACGTGATCGTGATTGCGCAGTTCGAGGATCAGCCGCGGATTGGAATTGAGGCGCCCCAGCGCACGGAACACGGCGGGCCAGCGGATATTGCCTTCCCCCGGCGCCCAATGGCGGTCGGCAAAACCGTCGGTGTCCTGGAGATGCACATGCGCCAACATGTCGCCGGCCGCATCGACGTAATAATCGACCGGCGGCGCGCCTGTTGAGACATGGGCGTAGTTGGCATGACCGGTATCGAGCGAGACGCGCACCCTTGGGCTTTCGAGCGCTTTCGCGAGGCGCACGCGATCACGGGGATCCTTGTCCTCGATGTTCTCGATCACGATCTCGCAGCCGCTTTGCTCGGCGCGCGCGATCACTTCGGCAAGCGTCGCGCGCACCCGCTCGACCAGGTTGCCGCGGCTTTCAGGATAAAGATCGAGATTGTTGTGATCCCAGGTCGTGAACGGCGAATGGATCACCATCTGCGTCGCACCGAGAAACTCGGCGGCGTCGAGGCCCTGGAGCAGTCGCTTCGTAACGGCCTGGCGGATCATCGGATCATGGCTGTCGATCGTGAAACCCCAGAACGGGCCGTGGATGCCGAGACGGCCGGTGTGGCCCACGAGCATCTGCCTGATCTCGCTCGCCGTCGTACGCCAATCGCTGTCGAGGAGATCGGCGCGGAAGAAATCCTGAATCTCGAGGTCGCGCTGGCGTTCGAGGAGCCAGTCACGGTGCGCAGGGATCGATCTGATGGACAGGGCAGCGCCCAGTACGGGCAGCACAGCGGACATGTTCTGGAACTCCCTTGGCCATCGCGTGATGACGGGGAGCAGCGCTAACGCAGTTCAGTGACATGCCGGTGAAAGGCAGGTTCCAGACGTTCAGGTAGATGTGGACATCGCGTCGGCCAAAGCACACGCGTGCGTCGCACTGAGACAGCAGTTCACGTCCGTAATGACGCGGATAGCAACGCCCGACAATTTCGCGTATTTCCGCGCGACCGACGGCCAACGCACATCTCATTTTCCTGGCCGCGTCACATGGGCGGGGGCCTCATGGGGCGGGGGATGAAGTCACGAGGTCCGGACTCCTAGGCACTCCGGACCTCGTGCTCTCTTCAGAGCACATGCGGCTGAGATCATGTGCGACGATACGCCGCCAAGCCTACATCGCCTCTTTCAGCGTCAGCCGCGCCGTGAAGCTCACACTGGTCTTGCCGACCAGCGCCATGCCTTCGACCTCGGCGCCGCCGGCGGAATAGCCGCCGGAGAAACCGCAGGTGACCTCCTTGCCGGCGAACGCCAGCGACTTGCCGACCGCCTCGGTGTGCTGATTGACCGTCATCTCGCCGCGCCACTTGCCGTTCCGGAAGGTGTAGTGGCCGGTATAGTAGAAATAGCTGTCGCCGCCCATGATGCGGCCGTCGCAGAGCACGGCGACGCCCTTGGCCTGGCCGCGCTTGCCGTCGCGCATCTCGATCTCGAACATATAGAGGCCGTTGACGACCCCGGTGTGATCGTTGGCCGTTTCCGGCCAAGGCACGGCCGCCATCAGCCTATCCTCTTTTTTCGTTCGTGTTCCTCACTTGGGTACGTTGCGCTCGAGGTCGTCGAGCCAGGCAGCGGCGCTGGAGTCGGATGGCGCACGCCAGTCGCCGCGTGGCGACAGCGAGCCGCCGGCCGAGACCTTTGGACCGTTGGGCATCGCCGAACGCTTGAACTGGCTGAAGGCAAAGAACCGCCGCAGGAACACTTCGAGCCAGTGGCGGATGTCGGCCAGCGCATAAGCCTTGCGCCGATCGCTCGGGAACGCCGGCGGCCACTCGCCCCCGGCAACATCCTTCCACGCATGCAGCGACAGGAAGGCGATCTTGGACGGGCGGAACCCGTAGCGCAGCGTGTAGAACAGGTTGAAATCCTGCAGCTCGTACGGCCCGATCGCGGCCTCCGTGCTCTGCGGCTTCTCGCCCGGCTTGACCGGCACCAGCTCGGGCGAGATTTCGGCCGCGAGGATCGACGCAAGCGTATGGTTGACGTCATCGCTGAACTGCTTCGATGCTATCACCCAGCGGATCAGATGCTGGATCAGCGTTTTTGGCACGCCTGCATTGACGTTGTAATGTGCCATCTGGTCGCCGACGCCATAGGTGCACCAGCCGAGCGCGAGTTCCGACAGGTCGCCGGTGCCGATGACGATGCCGCCGTGATGGTTGGCGAGGCGGAACAGATAGTCCGTGCGCAACCCCGCCTGCACGTTCTCGAAGGTGATGTCGTAGACCTTCTCGCCCTTGCCGAAGGGATGACCGATGTCCTTCAGCATCTGCGTCGCCGTGGTGCGGATGTCGAGCTCCTGCCAGGTCGTCTGCAACGCCTTCATCAGCGCGAGCGCGTTGGTCTTGCTCTCGCTGCCGGTGGCAAAGCCCGGCATGGTGTAGGCGAGGATGTTTTCGCGCGGCAGACCGAGCAGGTCGATCGCCTTGGCCGCGACGATCAGGGCGTGGGTGGAATCGAGCCCGCCCGACACGCCGATCACGACGCGTTTTGTCCCCGTCGCACGCATCCGCTGCACGAGACCGGCGACCTGGATGTTGTAGGCCTCATAGCAGTCCTGCTCGAGCAGATGCTCGTCGCTCGGCACGAAGGGGAAGCGCTCGACCTTGCGCAGGAAGCCGATATCGCCAACCGGTGGCTTCAAGGCAAAGGTGATCTTGCGGAAGCTTGCCTCGCGCTGACGACGATTGTCGTCGAACGTTCCCATCAGCGAACGCTCCTGCCGCAGCAGGTCGAGATCGACGTCGGCGGTCGTGATCTGTCCGCCCTGCCGAAACCGCTCGCCCTCGGCCAGCAGCACGCCGTTCTCGTGGATCGAGGTCTGGCCGTCCCAGGCCAGATCGGTCGTCGACTCGCCGGCGCCCGCGGCCGCATAAACATAGGCGGCGAGGCAGCGCGCGGAGGTCGATTGGCAGAGTAGCGCGCGCGACCGCGCGCGGCCGATCGTGATCGGACTGCCGGAGAGGTTGATCAGCACGCTCGCACCGGCAAGCGCCAGCTCTGAGGCTGGCGTCACCGGGATCCACATGTCCTCGCAGATCTCGACACCGATTGTCAGGCCCGTGACGTCCTCCGCCGCGAACAGCAGATCGACGCCGAACGGCGCGCGCACGCCGCCGACCGCGATCTCCTCACCCACGATCCCGGCGCCGGAGGCAAAGTGGCGGCCTTCGTAGAACTCGCGATAGGTCGGCAGATAAGTCTTGGGAACGACGCCCAGAATGCCGCCGCGATGGATAGCGACCGCGCAATTGTAGATGCGCGCGCCATGGCGCAGCGGCGCGCCGACGATCAGCACGGTCATCAGGGCCGACGACGCCTCGACGATCACCTCAAGGCCCCGCTCGACCGCATCGAGCAGCGGGTCCTGCATGACGAGATCTTCGATCGCATAGCCGGACAGGCACAGTTCAGGGAACACGGCGACCGCCACCGACTGCTGATGGCAGGCGCCCGCGGCCGCGACGATCGCCTTCGCATTGGCGGCGGGATCGGCCACATGCGAGGTGGTGACGCAGGCGGCCACGCGCGCAAACCCGTGGGCGTAGATCGAGTGAAAGCTCATGGCGCGCGGGACCTTCCGTTCAGTTGCGAACCATTCTTAGCCGATTGACGTGGATCAATGCACGCAATTCCCAATCATGCATAACCGCTCTGCTAAACATCCTCCCTACTCCACTTCCGGCCGCCGCACCCCGTGGATGCCGCGGCCGTTCCTTTGGCGGAATAGCGTGGAGGCGGCCCCTACCGGGCGCGTTCGGCACGTTGCGTCTCGAACAACGCGACGATGGCCTCGACCTGATGGCTGGCAAGCCGCGGGTTCGGCATGGACTGGTTCGGTCCGAGGTAACGATGACCGGAGGTGAGGAGCTGCCTGAGGTCGTCGCTGGAGAATGACGGCCGGCTTGCGAGGTCGGGGAAGCTCGGCGCCGGAATGCGCGACTCCGGCCGATCGTTCGGCTTGTCGAAAACCACATGGCAGTTGCCGCAGATCGAGCGCGCAAGCCAGCGCGCCTCGGCGAGTTGGTCGACGAAGAGCTGATCCGTGAAAGGCGAACTCGTCGGCACCTGAAGCGTGATGAAGCCATATCCCTCGGCGCGGTGGCAGGCATTGCAGGCATTGGTCAGATCACCATAGGCCTTGGTGAACACCGTCGCGTCCTTGGCATCGACGGCACTGCGCAAGGCCTGAACGGCCGCGGCGGCTTGATCGGCGCGGCCCGCCGGTTGCGCCACACGCCCGAGGCCGGCTTCGATCTGGTTGAGCTCATAGGTCGCAAGCGGCCAGTTGCCGAGACGACCGGCGGACCACAATTTGATGTGCTGGAGCTGAAGAGCGCCCATTAGCTCGGACATCGCCTTGTCGGCGCGCATGTTGTCGGCCTGCGCGAGCGCCTGCGACAGCGAGGCAGTCGCGAGCACCAGAGCGGCCAAGAGCGTGCTGAGCCTCATGGAGCCTCCACGTCACACTCTAGGCTCCATGTCACTCCGACGGCTTTGACCGGGATCAAGACCGGCGCCGTCCGGTGATACCGCTCAGGCCCTGCGCGCGAGAACGCCGCCGCCGAGATCGGAACGCAGCCATTCGGTGATGCGCGGCCAGGCATGAGCATGGGTCCGCGCGCCCATGAACAGCCCGAGATGATCCGACGGCTCCGATGCCGCCGCGATGAACACCGGGGGCGTGCCCACGAGATCAGCCGTCGCCAGCGCCTGCGTTGCCGGCACGACCTCGTCGTCGAGCCCGGCGAGCAGGAAGATGGGCGCTCTCACATCCTTCAAATCGATTCGTCTGCCGAGCGCGACGAAGTCTCCCGCCGCGATCCGGTTCTCGCGGAAGATCCAGTTGACGATCTGGAGATAATAGCTGCCCGGCAGATTGAGCGTCTCCTCGTTCCAGCGGTTGAAGCGTTCGAGGAGCTCAGCACCGCCCTCGTCCGCCAGGCTCCTCTGCAACGCGACCGCGATATCTTCAGGACTTAGCGACCTCGACCAGAAGCGCAGCATCTCCTCGCCGCTGACATTGCCGCCGCCGCGCGCCACGAGCTGGTCGTAGACCAGCTCCGGCGCATTGCGCGCGAGCCGCGACAATGCGGACTCGATCGCGAGATCAACGGGCGCGCCGACCAGCACCAGGCGGCGCACCTTGTCCGGGAAGCGCGCGGCGTAGAGCAGCGACAGCCAGCCGCCCTGACACAGGCCGATGAGGTCGACCGGCGCACCAATCTCGTCGATCGCAACGTTGAGGTCGCCGAGATAGCTGTCGATCGAGAGATAGCGCATCTCTGATGACGCCGAGCGCCAGTCCGTGAGATAGACCCGATCGACCCCGCCCTTATGCAGAGACTCCACGACGCTGTGACCGGGCGCAAAATCGGCGATCAGCGCGCGGTGCAGGGCATAGGGCGCGCAGACCAGCGCCGCAGGGCCGGTGCGCTTTGTCGTAGAGTCGCGCAGGCGCATGGTCGCGAGCTCCAGCGCGACCTTGCTGGGCGTGGTCCAGGGCAGCTCCGTCTCGCGCGGTTCGGGCGAGCTGCGCTCCAGCCACCAGAACGCGGCATCCATGGCGACTTTAGCTGCTGCAAACGGCCACAGCAGCGGATCATCCGGGCCCGGCCCGGATCCTGTAGGCGTCGGCGGTTTCTTGGTCGCTTGCGCCATCTTTAGAAGAACGCCTCGATGCTGACGACGGGAATGCCGAGCGCCCTAACAGGCTGTTGAAGAAGTCTCTGGCGAAGCGTTTTGGATCGTGATTCCCTAGGATCAGGATTTTGCTGGGGTGGCACGATGCGGGGAAGTGACGAACGGTCTGGCTCGCTGTTCAGTTATGTTGACCTGGAGGCTCGGGTTCGCGTCGACCACCCGCTGCGGGCGATCAGGGATCTGGCAAATGCGGCGCTGGGCGATCTTTCTGGGGAGTTTGGCAAGCTCTACACGGACTTCGGTCGGCCCTCGATCGCACCGGAGAAACTGCTTCGGGCGATGCTCCTACAGGCGTTCTATGGGGTTCGCTCGGAAAGGCATCTGATGGAACGGATGGAGTTCGATCTTCTGTTCCGCTGGTTCGTCGGGCTTGGGGTGGACGATGCGGTTTGGGACCATTCAACCTTCTCGAAGAACCGCGACCGGCTGCTTGAAGGTGAGATTGCGGCCAAGTTCTTGAACGCGCTTTTGGCGCAGCCGAAGGTGAAGCGTCTTTTGTCGAGCGATCACTTCTCGGTGGACGGCACGCTCATTGAAGCCTGGGCTTCGATCAAGAGCTTCCGGAGGAAGGATGGCAGCGACAAAGATCAGGACGGTCCGGGACGCAATGCCGAGCGCAGCTTCCACAAGGAGAAGCGATCCAACGAGACCCATGAGAGCACGACCGATCCTGAGGCCAGGCTCTATAAAAAGGGCGACGGCCAGCCGGCCAAACTCTGCTATATGGGCCATGCGCTGATGGAGAACCGCAATGGTTTGGCGGTTTTAGGTGGAGTGAGCCAAGCTACTGGCACCGCCGAACGAGAGATTGCGCTTGCCATGATCGACAGGCGCGGGTGTGCGAAGCGGGTCACTCTGGGGGCGGACAAAGCCTACGACGTCACGCAGTTCGTGCATGACCTGAGAGATAGATCGGTTACTCCGCATATCGCGATCAATGGACATCTGAGTAAGACCGGCAAGCGGCGCAAGACGGCGGTCGACGCGCGTACCACGCGTCACGACGGCTATGACATCAGCCAACGCTGCCGCAAACGCATCGAAGAAGTCTTCGGCTGGATCAAGAGTTCCGCTGGCCTGGCCAAGGTCAAGCTGCGAGGCCGCGACCGGGTGGATGCCGTCTTCGTCCTGGCGCTTGCGGCCTATAATCTGATCCGGCTGCCCAAGCTTCTGGCGGCACCGGCATGAGCATCCGAGGTAGATGGCGGGTCGTCGAGACACCAGGCTACGACATGGCCGTGGCGGGCGCCTACATCCTGTTCGATGACGACGGCGGCGAGTTCGCCTTCGATTGCCTCACGGGCTGCATTCATGGAGCCTGTGACGGCGATGCCGTCCAGTTCGGCTGGCAGGGAAACGACGAAATGGAGCCAGCCAACGGTGATGGCTAGGCCGAACTGCGGGATGACGGCTCACTCGAAGGTGAAATCTGCCTCCTTAATGGCGACGACATCCCATTTATCGCGCGTCGCTCGAAGACTTCTTCAACAGCCTGCTAAAGCTGTTATGGGTGGCGGCAACCGAGCCGTCGAGATCGATGCCGCGGCAGGCATCCTCGATCACCGCGACCTCAAGGCCTGTCTTGCGGGCATCCTCCGCCGAAAAGCGGACGCAGAAATCCAGCGCCAGGCCCGCGACGAACACCGTCTTCAGCTCGCGCTCGCGCAAATAGCCGAGCAGCCCGGTCGGGGTCTTGTGGTCGTTCTCGAACAGCGCCGAATAGGAATCGATGCCGCGGCGAAAACCCTTGCGGACCACGAGGCTTGGCCGGCGGACGTCGAGGTCCCGATGGAATTCGGCGCCGGCGGTGCCCTGCACGCAATGGGTCGGCCACAGCACCTGCGGACCGTAGTCGAGATCGATGGCCTCGAACGGCCGCTTGTTGGGGTGGTTGGAGGCGAAGGAGATGTGATCGGCGGGGTGCCAGTCCTGTGTCAGCACGACATTGGCGAATTTTTGGGCGATACGATTGATGGCGGGCACCACCTTCTCGCCACCCGGAACGGCCAGAGCCCCGCCGGTGCAAAAGTCGTTCTGGACGTCGATTACGAGCAGGACGTCCCGGTCGGATATCTTCATCGCTGGTCTCCACCCGGTCTCGCCTCAATGTCGATCTTCCGGCGGCGCTTCGCAACCGCCTATCGCGGGCGGATTGCTGCCGGCGCAACGGTTCGCCCGCATCGACGTTGACGACATCATCAAGCCGCGGTGGTATGCGAATCTGACCGCGAAGCAATGGAGACAAAGGTTCCCGCGATCACCTATGACGGTGGACGCGGCGGCCACGAGGACATGACCAGTCGGACGACAAGAGGTTGCGCATTGCTCGCCGACATCGGCGGCACCAATTCGCGGTTCGCGCTGATGGAGGAGGACGGCCGGATCGGGCCGGTCACCTATGCGCGGGTCGCCGACTTCCCCACCGTCCGCGCCGCCATGGCCGACTTCCTCGCCCGCCAGGCCAAGGGCGCAGGCGTCGGCACCGCCGTGCTCGCCGTCGCGGGTCCCGTCGTGAACAACCGCTGCGTCATGACCAACAGTCCCTGGATCATCGATGGGACGGAGCTCCGCGAGGGCTTTGGCCTCGACGCCGTTCACGTGCTCAACGATTTCGAGGTGCTGGCCTGGGCGCTGCCGGCCTTGCAACCTGCCGACCTGTTCCGGCTCGATACCCAGACTGGCGCGGCCGGCGAGCCGCTGCTGGTGCTCGGACCCGGCACGGGCTTTGGCGTCTCCTGCCTCGTTGAGCGTCACGGTGCCCGGGTGGCCGTGATCACTGAAGCGGGTCACGCGACCTTGCCCGCGGAGACGGAACGCGAAGAGCGTGTCATCGCCGCGATGCGACGGCGCATGGGCCATGTTGAGATCGAACTGGGCGCGCTGTCCGGTGCGGGGCTGCAAAACCTCTACGAGGCGGTCGCCGAGGTCGATGGTGTGAAGGCCCCACAACGCGATGCGGCGGCCATCACCACGGCCGCCCTCGACGGCAGCTGCGACCTGAGCCGCATGGTCCTCGAGATGTTTTGCGCCATCCTCGGCTCAGTCGCCGGCAATCTGGCGGTGACCTTCGGTGCCCGAGGCGGCGTCTACATCGCCGGCGGCATCGTCCCGCGTTTCCCGAAATTTCTGGCCGCCTCCGCGTTCCGCGAGCGTTTTGAAGCCAAGGGGCGTTTCCGGGACTACCTGCACCCCATTCCGACCGCCATCATCGTCAAGCCCGACGCGAGCTTTGCAGGCCTGAAGGCCTTTTGCGATCACAGCACGGCGTGAGCCTCGCCCCTCGATTGCGGCGTCGAGCGTGAAACGCCTCACAGCCAGCCGTCCCGGCCGTGTTAGGATTACCGGGTTTGTGGGCTTGGGGAGGCTTTTGTGAATCACCTGATCCGGATCATTGCGATTTCGTTTGTTTTGATGACCCCCGCTTTTGCGCAAAGACTGGTCGATCCAGCGACGGTCGCGCCGGAGTATCGCGACGCGGCGGAGCATCGCCGCGCCGAGCAGTTGAAGCAGCGCGCCTGCGGCCTCAAGGCGGAGCAGGCCAAGATCCTGCTGCGCGACCGCGCCGCCTTCGTGTTGAAATGCATGGATGCGGCGGACGCCAGCAAATGATCCGTCGTCTGCTAGCGACGCCTGCCAAGCTCGCCGAGCTTGCGGCCGAGCGTGCCTGCAAGCGTCACGAGTGCGATCAGAACAGCAGTCAGACACGCCCATCCGCGCAACTGCGCGAGCGACCAGCCAAGCTCGGCCTGGGCGAGGTAGTCCAGCATGATGGCGACATAGCCGGCCACCCAGACGGCGACAATGATCGAAATGAAATCGAACTCGTCTTGCATTCTCGTATTCCAATGCCCTGCCCCTCAGCTATAGGCCCCGGCGGGCGAGAGCGCTGTGATCTCACTCACAGCGGAAGCGCGATCTGCTGCTGATCTCGCGCAAGCCGCGCGGCGCTATCCACAGCTGAATGCATCGATTCACCTCACCGGACGCGAGTTCCAGCTTGTCCGCTGCCGTCGCTTGAGAAACAATTCGCCCGTGGTGCGTGTGTGCGGTGCGGGGGGCGTGGCATGCGTAAGCAGGATCTAGGATTTGACTACCATCGCTATCACCGGTTGCTGACCGAGGCGGTGGACGAGGACAGGCGATTGGCGCTCATCGATCTCCTGATCGAGGAAAAGGCCAGGGATCGACTAGCCGTGCAGCGTGCCTCCGACCGGGCCGCGATGACGGCGCGGACCATCGCCAAGGTGCTGGGAACGGGCCGCGACTGATTCCGGGGACGTCCACCCTGCCGGCCCGCCGCCGCGGAGTCGGGTGTCGATTGCGATTTCGTTAAGGATGCCTGGCAATCCCGTATCAAACTTTCTGGGCTAGAGATTTCCCCTACCTGATGCAATTCAGGATCAACACAGGGGGAACTGACATGAGCATGCTGTCACTGGCCTCGGCTCCGGCCGGCATCGAAATCCGTTCGATCGACAATTCCTTCAAGACCATCCTGCTGTTCTGCTGCGCTGGTTTGCTTGCCTCGTTCAGCCTGATGGCGAGCGGCATCGACCTCGGCGCCGGCTTGATGTGAAACGAGCGACGATTAAAGACATTCTTTAAGCCAGTTTCATCGCGAGGCATTGATCGAATGGCCGCCCCTCGGGCGGCCATTTTTCGTTTTCGGCCCGCATGCAATTCAGGAGCGGCGCGCCGGCTCCTCCGGGCCAACGAAGGCGAGCCCGATCCGGTTCTTCTGGATCCAGATCACCCGGCAATCGTGGACCGAGGAGTCCTTCGCGATGACGAGGCGAAAACGCTGGGGAACGAAGGCGGGATTGTCGACGTCGATCGCCGCGCCGGCAGGCGAGATGTTGCGCACGACGCAGCTCATCACCGAGCCGCCCGCGGAGACATAGGCCAGCTCTTCGATGTCGATACGGGGATACTTTCGTTTGTCGTCCATGCGCCGTCTGCCTTGATTCAAGCCTAGCCGGACTGCCTAAACAAATTGCACAATCCTCGGGTTTCCCGGGGTCATCTCATTGTGCGATGCAATGGGATGGCGGGTCGCGTGACGGCCAATCACGGGCCCTCGTCGCGGGTTCCCGACAAGACCGCAGCTCGGCCACAGGTCGGGCGTGAATCGGTCCGCTTTTCTTCAAGTTCCCGTGACGAATTGGGCGGGCCGCGCCGCTGCGGCAGGATAGCCGGGCGCAGTGCCTTCCACCTACCCCAGGGCAAGGTTGCCCGGCTATTCGCCCGCAAGCGCGCGTCAGGCCGATCCGCTTTTCGAGGCGGCCGGCGAGCCGGGAAAAAGAGAGTCGATCATCGCCTTGAGTTGGTCGACCGAAATCGGCTTGCGCAGGATCGGCCTGCGCCGAAGCAGGGACGGCAGCAGCTCCGGCCCGTGACCTGTGGCGAACAGAAACGGCTTGCCGCGGCGCTCGATCAGGTCTGCGACGGGATCGACGTAAAGCCCCATGAGATTGATGTCGAGAATGGCCAGATCGTATTGCGCCGTCATCGCGAAGGCGCTTGCGTCCTGAACATTGTCGGCCTCAGCGACAACATGGTGGCCAAGCTCCTCCACCATGTCGGCAATCATCATCCGGATCAACGCCTCGTCTTCGACCAGGAAAACGGAGAGTGCGCCCGTCGTCATTTCAACCCCGCAGCCATTGCGTGCAGCTAATCATAACTGCTTCGCTGCGGGGATTCACGAGTTCGTGGCAATCGAGCGCGACAATTCCTATTCGAACGCCGATCAATCCAGGCCGCGCTCGTGGCTGAGGCGGACCATCTCCTGGATGAAGACTTCTTTCTGCTTGTCATCCAGGCTCGAGAACAGCGGCTCGGCGGCATCGGCGACGTTGCGCTGGTCGGCGGCGCGGTCGATCAGGAACTGCGCCTCGTTGCGCATCTGCTCGATGATATCGTCCGGCGGATCGCGCTTGGCGCGGGCAATCCGCAGGTTGAGCCGCTCCGCGCCATTATGCCCGAGGTAGTGCATAGAGCTGGAGAAACCGTACCAGTGCTTCTCCTGGTCGGGCGTGAGGTTCAGCTCGGTCTTGATGCGCTCGATATAGGAATCGCTGTTGGCAACGATCTGCTCGGCGGTGAGTTGCGGCGCGCCGTTCTGGGTGAGAACGGTGACGTCCTTTGTCGCGTCCTTCGGTGCGTCCTTGGCGGCCTTGGCGGTCTTGCTCGCCTTGCCACTCTTGGCGTCCTTGTTCGCGTCCTTGGCACCCTTTGCGTCAGCGCCCTTGTCGGCCCCCGGCTGCTTCGCGTCCTTGCTTGCATCCTTGTTGGCCGGCGCCTGGTTGTTGTTGCCGACCCCGAGCACGCCGGTGAAGACACCGACCACGCCGCCAATCGCGCCGCCCAGCACGCCACCGACCGGGCCTGCCGCCTTGTTGCCGGCGGCCGCGCCCTCCTGAACACCTTTGACCAGGCCCTGCGCATTGGCGACGCAAGCGGCGCCCAGCAGCAACGCAACGACTGACCCGAGCGCGAACCATCGTCGCAGGCGAAGCCGCGCGGGCGGCGTCGGGTTGATCATTCTGGTCTCCATGTCGATCTGATTGGCTGCTCGGTGGGTGGAATCGCGCAAAAGGTCTGCCGGTGGAACTCTAGCGTTTTCACGTCGCCGGTCCAGATCGAGGAGCGACCCTCCACATCCGAAAAGTCTGTCCTGCGAACCGGTTAGTTCAGGTTTATTCGGAACTGCGGCGTAATTGCGCTCGAACGATCTTCGCCCATCCCGACCACAGTGTGCGTCGCAAAAGGCGCCGTCCAGGTTCAACACTTCGACGCGCGCGCGACGTGGAGCTGCCGCGCTCTTGGACTCAACGTTAGTTCAAGAAACGTGCGCGTGGGATTTCTCGACAGACGCGATCAATTCTGATCTGATCGCGCTACCAATTCTCCGCGGCTCGCGTGACTAGCCACGCGAGGCGACGGCAAGAAAAACAAAAAAACAAAAAGCAAAACAACAAATGCCAGAGCGAGGAAACGAGATGTCACGCAAGAAGTTCACGCGGCGACAATTTGTGGCCGCAACTGCCATGTCCTCCGCAGCCCTGATCACCGCGCCCTATGTGCGCGGCGCCTACGCCGCCGGCAAGCTCTCGATCGGCTTCTGGGACCACTGGGTGCCCGGCGCCATCGACACCTCCAGGGCTCTCGTCAACGAGTGGGCCGCGAAGGAAAAGGTCGAGGTTTCCATCGACTACATCACCAGCAACAACAAGAAGATCGAGCTGACCGTTGCCGCCGAAGCGCAGGCCAAATCCGGTCATGACATTCTTCAGATGTACACTTGGTGGCCGCATGCTTATGCCGAGCAGCTCGAACCGGTGAATGAAGTTGTCGAGGCCGCGATCAAGCAGAACGGCGAGGTGAACGGCACCGTCAAATATCTCGGCCAGGCCGCCGGCAAATGGCTTGCCGTCCCTGCAACTCCGGGAAGCCAGATCAAGGGGCCCTGCTCCCGCATCGATCTGATGAAGAAGCACGCGGGCATCGACGTTCAGGAGCTGTACCCAGTGGGCGCGCCGCCGAAGGCCGACAATTGGAATATGGACACCTTCCTGAAGGCGGCGGAGGCCTGCCAGAAGGCGGGATTCGCGTTCGGCATCGGTCTTGGCGAGACCACCGACAGCGTCGATACGGCCGGCGCCATCTTCCAGTCATTCGGCGCCGAGCTCGTCAACTCCAAGGGCGACATCACGGCGAAGACCGATCAGGTTCGCCAGGCGCTCGAATACTACAAGAAGCTGATCGCCTTCCTGCCGCCGGACGCACCGTCCTGGGACGATGCCTCGAACAACAAATGGCTGATCTCGGGGCGCGGCGCCCTCATCATGAATCCGCCGAGCGCCTGGGCGGTTGCCAAGCGCGACGCGCCACAGGTCGCCGAGCAATGCTGGACCCACGGCTTCCCGGCGGGTCCCAAGGGCCGCTTTGCACCGTTCCTGCCCTATTTCTGGGGCCTCTGGAACTTCTCCAAGAACAAGGAAGCTGCCAAGAGCCTGCTCACCCATCTGTCGCAGACGTCTTCAATCGAGAAATTCGTCGCGGCGAGCGGTGGCTACGATCTGCCGGCCTACGCCAACATGACGACGCTGAAGACCTGGGCCGAGGAAGGGCCGCCGAAGGGCACGCTCTATCATTATCCCAATCCCTACAATCACCAGACGCTGTCGATCGCGGCCGCTCCTGCGCCACCGAAGATCGCCCAGCAGATCTATGCGCAGGCAACCCTGACCAAGATGGCGCTGCGCTTTGCGCAAGGGGAGAAGCTCGAGAACACGCTCGCCTGGGCCGAGGGCGAGTGCGAGGGCTTCATGCGAAGTTGAGCCGGGGTGTGCCGCGGCGGTTCACGCATCCTCGCGTGAGCCGCCAGGGCAACCCGCCGTTCGATGGACGTGATCTGATGAAGCCGACACGCGCGCGCCGGCTTCATCGCTGGACATTCTGCAAGGAAGCTTGACCCAAGGGAACTGACATGGCCGATGTCGTCGTTGAGCACGGTCGCGTTGCCGGCACCGCGAGCGCACGCAAACGGACGGGTCTGCACAATGCATTGAGGCGGAAATCGACCGTTGCATTCTTCCTGACGCTGCCGTTGATCCTCCTGATCGCACTGCTCGTGCTCTATCCTGCTCTGTACTCGGTCCACCTCGCGACGCTGAACAAGTCGATGCAGAGGTTTGTCGGCTTCGGCAACTTCACCTTCCTGTTCAAGCGCGAAACGTTCTGGATGGTGGTCAAGCAGTCCTGCATCTTCGCGATCACCGCGGTGATCTTCAAGGCGCTGATCGGCTTCATCGTCGCGCATTTCGTGCACAACATTCCGGCCAAGGGCCAGCGCAAATGGCGCGGCATGCTACTGGTGCCGTGGGTGATCCCGCCGGCGATGAGCACGCTGGCCTGGCTCTGGCTGTTCGATCCCTCCTACAGCGCGTTCAACTACACGCTCTCATTGTTCGGCATCGGCCCGATTCCCTGGCTCGGCGATGCCGCGTGGGCGCGCTTCTCCGTCATCCTGGTCAACGTCTGGTACGGCGCGCCGTTCTTCATGATCATGTATCTGGCAGCGCTGAAATCGGTGCCGGAGCAGCTCTACGAGGCCGCCGCGATCGACGGCGCCAATTGGTGGCAGCGGATCTGGTACGTGACGCTGCCGATGATGCGCAACATCATCGCGATCACGACGCTGTTCTCGCTGATCGTCACCTTCGCCAATTTCGACATCGTCCGCATCCTGACCTCGGGCGGGCCGCTCGACCAGACCCAGATCTTTGCCACCTACGCGTTCCGGGTTGGAATCGAGAGCAGCGACATTCCGCTCGGTGCCAGCGTCTCGCTGTTCATGGTCCCCATCCTCGCCGTCGCCGCGATCTTTATCCTGCGCGACGTCTCCAAACGCGGGAACGAGTCCTGATGAGCACGCTCGCGATCGACAAGGCCGGCCCCCGGCGCAACGTCAAGAACTATGGCAGCATGAGCCGCGACCGCGCCTGGGCGCTACGCTGGTCCTACTTCTTCCTCGTGCTGTTCGCGATCTTCTCGCTGACGCCGCCGCTCTACATGCTGATCGCCTCGCTGAAGACCAGCGCGGAAATCTCCGCCGCCACCAACCCCTGGTGGGTGTTTCATCCAACGCTGTCGAATTACCTCGAGCTCCTGACCTCGAACCAGTTTCTGCGTTTCTTCTGGAATTCGGCGATGGTCTCGATCGTGGTGGTGATCGTGACCATGTTGATCAGCATTCCGGCCGCGTTTGCGCTGGCGCGGATGAAGTTCTGGGGCTCCGCGACGCTGGCGACCGGGGTCTTCCTGACCTACCTGATCCCGGACAGCCTGCTGTTCATCCCGCTTTTCAAGGTCTTCGCGACCGTTCAGGAGTGGACCGGCATTCCACTGCTCAACAGATGGTATGTGCTGCTGTTCATCTATCCGACGCTGACGGTGCCGTTCTGCACCTGGATCATGATCGGCTATTTCGCCTCGATCCCGAAAGAGCTTGACGAGGCCGCCATCATTGACGGCGCGTCCTGGCTCCAGACGCTGACGCGGATTTTCATTCCGGTTGCCCTGCCGGGGCTGATCGCAGCGACCATCTTTGCTTTCACGGTGTCCTGGGCGCAGTTCCTCTATCCCCTGGTGTTCACGACATCCGTGGACCAGTTCGTGCTGCCGGTCGGCATCACCACGACGCTGATCAAGGGCGACGTCTTCAACTGGGGGCAGATCATGACCGGCGCGCTGCTCGGTGCGGCACCGCCGCTGATCATCTACGCCTTCCTGATGGACTACTACATTGCCGGCCTGACGGCCGGTGCGACAAAGGGTTGAAATCGAGAGGTTGACGATTCATGGCTGACGTTTCCTTGCGCAAGGTGGTCAAGCGTTACGACGACGTCGAGGCGGTGCGCGGCATCGACCTCGACATCGCCGACCACGAGTTCATCGTGCTGGTGGGCCCGTCGGGCTGCGGCAAGTCGACCACGCTGCGCATGATCGCAGGGCTCGAGGACATCAGTGACGGCGATATCACGATCGGAGGCGACGTCGTCAACGACGTGCCGCCGAAGGACCGCGATATCGCGATGGTGTTCCAGAACTACGCGCTCTATCCGCACATGACGGTCGCCGAGAACATGTCGTTCGGGCTGCGCCTGAAGCACTATCCGAAGGCCGAGATCAAGGCGCGCGTGACGGAAGCCGCCCGGCTCCTCGACATCACCGACCTGGTCGACCGCAAGCCGAAGCAGCTCTCCGGCGGCCAGCGCCAGCGCGTCGCGATGGGGCGCGCCATCGTGCGCAATCCGAAGGTTTTCCTGTTCGACGAGCCGTTGTCCAACCTCGATGCCAAGCTGCGCGTGCAGATGCGGATCGAGATCAAGAAGGTGCATCAGAAGGTGCGGACCACCACGGTCTACGTCACCCACGACCAGGTCGAGGCGATGACGCTGGCCGACCGCGTCGTGGTCATGAACAAGGGCCGCATCGAGCAGATCGGCACGCCGAACGAGTTCTACCACAAGCCGGCGACGCGCTTCGTCGCAGGCTTCATTGGCTCGCCCGCCATGAACTTCGTGCCGTGCCGGCTGGAGGACGTCGGCGGCCAGCTCAACATCCGCCTGAACGACCGCGTCTCCTTCCGGCTGCCGCCTGCGCGCGCCTCGCGCTACAACGCGCTGCCGCGCACCGACAAGCTGCAGCTCGGCATCCGCCCGGAGCACCTCACCGAGTCGCATGCGCATCTGGAGCCCGGGGTGGAGACGTTCGACACCGTGCTCGACGTCACCGAGCCCATGGGCATGGAGACGCTGGTCTACTTCACCCTCGACGGCACGCCGGTCTGTGGCCGCGTCAATCCCAATGCCGGCGCCAAGGACGGGGCACCTATGCGTTTGGCGATGGACCTCAACAACATGCACCTGCTAAACGAGGCGACCGGCCTCGTGCTGTGATGGCCGGACGAGAAGAGCTTCGAGCAGGCGGGGAACGATGGCGACCAACAAGAAGAAGATTTTTGTCACGCAAACTTTGTCGCGGGGCGCACGCGCCCTTCTCACCCAGCGGGACGACATCGAACTGGTCGAGTTCTCCAATCTGATCTCGGCTTCGGATTTCCAGGCGATGCTGACGGCGCATGCGCCGGTTCATGGCGTGGCGCTCGGCGCGACCCGGTTCGGCGAGCCCGAGCTCGAGGCATCCGGGGACATGCAGGTGGTGACGCGGATCGGCGTCGGCTACGACGCCGTCGACGTGCCCGCCCTCTCCCGCCGCAAGGTGCCGCTGATGGTCGCAGGCAGCGCCAACTCGCCCTCGGTCGCGGAAGCCGCGCTGTTCATGATGCTGACGCTGGCCAAGCGCGCCCAGGAGCTGCACGCCTGCGTGAGGGACAACAAATGGGCCGACCGGCTCGGCATCCTGCCGTTCGATCTCTACGGCAAGACCGTCGTGGTCATCGGCTTCGGCCGCATCGGCAGCCGCACCGCCAAGCGCTGCCTCGCGATGGAAATGAACGTCCTGGTGTACGACCCCTACAAGCCGGCGGCCGACATCAAGGCCGCCGGTTGCGAGCCGGTCACCGATCTCGACGCAGTGCTGCCCCGCGCCGACTTCGTCAGCATCCACTGCCCGAAGACCCCCGAAACCGTCGGCATGTTCAACCCGGCGCGGATCGGCCTGATGAAGCGGACGGCCTATCTCATCAACACCGCGCGCGGCGGTATCGTCGAAGAGAAGGCACTCCATGACGCGCTCACCTCGGGCCGGCTTGCCGGCGCCGGGCTCGACGTGTTCGAGCAGGAGCCGCCGCCGGCCGGACACTCGCTGTTCGGGCTTCCGAACGTGATCATGGCGCCGCATGTGGCCGGCGTCACCGTCGAGGCGGTCGATCGCATGAGCGAGCAGACCGCGCGCAACATTTTGAGCGTGCTCGACGGCGACCCGATCCGCCAGAACGTGATCAACCAGGACGTTCTCGCCTGACCGCTGCCGTTTTCGGAGAGGCGGAAATAATTCCTCCGCCTCGCCAAGGTCAACCGGGTGTCCCATTTCGGCACAATCGGGCCCAAACCTGGCCTTAATCAAAGGCAACCTAGGGTGACAGGTCGCGACCGGCCGTGGGACAGAATTGCCGGCGCGTCCTCTTGGAGGATGGACCCTTGTCAGACATCGACCCGACCGATCACGCACTGGCGACGATCGCCAGCATTCTCGAATCCCCCGAGGCCCCACCCGAGACCGAGAAGTTCGCGAGCGTCGACGAGCACCCGAGCGTCGACGAGAATCTGGTCCTCGATGAGCAGCCGCTCGTGCCGGAGCACCCGGCCGACGCCGACGGCTACAGCAAGCTCGGCCCCGGGCCGATGGAGGCGCTGCGGTTCAAATGGACCGTGCAGCGTGGCGACGAGGGTCTCTACTACGTCCACGAGACCATCGGCGCGTATTCGACGCCCGTCGTCAGCGGACCGATGTCGGGTGAAGCCGCCGTGCAGTTCGTCGACGAACGCGAGAGCGAAGCGCATCAGCGTTTCGAGGTCCTGCGCGACGAGATCGCCAACCGCAGCTCGGTCGCCGACATCGTACGGAAAGGTGAGGCGTAAGCCTCACCTTCTGCCCAGAAAATCCTTCTTCACGAGATCGACGCCGGCGTGCCGCAGGATGTCGTAGGCGGTCGTGACGTGGAAGAAGAATTGCGGGACGGCGAAGCCCAAAAGCAGCGAGCGTCCGGTGAACGGCAGCTCGGCGCCGCTTTTCAGGCGGAAGGCGACGTCCTTCTCGCCCGCGGCATCGATCTCGGTACGCGGCAGGCTCTCGACGAAATCGATCGCGGCTGCAATGCGCCGCTGTAGCTCGGCAAGATCAGGCTTCGTGTCGGCAAACGTGATCGGCTCGCGCCCGGCGAGCAGCGCGGATCCGACCACGGCATGGCGGACCGCCTCACCCACCTGCTGCGCCAGATCATACATGTTCGGATAGAGCCGCATGCCCAGCAGGATCGCCGGATCGATCTTGCGCGCCTCGGCGTGAGCAGCGGCCTTGTCGAGCAGCCCGGACAGGTTGCGCAGGAACGGCACGAACATGCCGACCGAAACCTCATGGAGGGAGAGCGTCACATCAAAATTTCCTTCTCGCAGTTTGCGGACATCTGGTCTAAATCCGCGTTCCGAGAGCAACATGACAGCTCGTGCGAGGGTGGGAAAGAGATGATCGTTCGACGACTGGCGGTTCTGGCCGCGGCGGTGGTGGTGAGCTTTGCGGCCCATGCGCAGGAGACAACGTCCCCTTCCCGCCTCGACGAGATCATCAAGCGTGGCACGCTGCGCGTCGGCATGACCGGCGACTACCGGCCCTTCACGTCTCTCGACAAGACCACGCAGAAGTTCAGCGGCTTCGACGTCGACATGGCCGAGGCGCTGGGCAAGGCGCTCGGCGTCAAGGTCGAGTACGTCCCGACCGCCTGGCCGAAGCTGATGAAGGACTTTGAGGCCGACCAGTTCGACATCGCGATGGGCGGCGTCTCCATCACCTTCGACCGCCAGAAGAAGGGCCTGTTCTCCACGCCCATCATGCGCGAGGGCAAGACGCCGATCGCGCGTTGCGCCGACGTCGCCAAGTACCAGACGCTCTCCGATATCGACAAGAAGGGCACGCGCGTCATCGTCAATCCCGGCGGCACCAATGAGCGCTTCGCGCGGGCGCACATCAAGGACGCCGACATCAACGTCTTCCCGGACAACACCACGATCTTCGACGAGATCGCCAAGGGCAATGCCGACCTGATGATGACCGACGCCTCCGAGACGCGCTACCAGCAGAAGCAGCATCAGGGCGTGCTCTGCGCGGTGCATCCGGACAAGCCGTTCGATTTCTCGGAGAAGGCCTACTGGCTCCAGCGCGATGTCGCGCTGAAAGCCTTTGTCGACCAGTGGCTGCACGTCTCCATGGAGGACGGCAGCTACCAGAAAATCTATGGCGCCTGGTTCGATTAAAACGTCGCAATTGTCCGCATTTTGGCTGTCCGCAGGTCAAACCTTCGGCCGAGTTGGCGCGCATTGAACCAAGATCGAAGGGAGCACGACTCATAGCTTGAAAGTGATCTGGATCACGTTTCGCCACGAGGCCGGGGCGTAAGCGTCGATACGAGGACCACCTGCTCAGGAGATTGCAATGAAAAAGCTGTTGGCGATGGCCGCATTTCTTTTGGCGAGCACGGCCGCGCAAGCGCAATACACCTTCGAGTATGGCGGCCGCACCATCCGCATCGACCCCGACCGCGGCACGGTGCAGATTCCCGGGGTCTACGACAACACCGGCCAGGGCAAAGCGAAGAAGGCCAAGAACGACGCCAAGACGGATACGAAGAACGCGCCCAAGACCGAGACCCAGCCTCCCCAACAGGCCAAGGTCGATCCGCAACCGCCAGCCAATCCCACGCCTGCACAGGTTCCCGTAGCGCCGCCTCCGGCGGCCGAGCAGACACCCGCAGCACCACCCGCGCCAGCTCCGGCAGCAACAGCCGCCGCTCCCGCAGCGGCCGCGCCCCCTCCGGCGCCAGCTGCCCCGCCCGCGCCGCCGCCGACCACGACCGCCAACAACGCGCCGGCCGCAACCGTTGTCGCGCCTCCACCGGCTCCGCCTCCACCACCCGCCCCGGCTCAGCAGGACGCCACTCCCGCGGTGACGCCGCCGCCTGCTCCGCCGGCTGCCGTCGCGGTTGCTCCGCCCGCGCCCCCGGCTCCGCCTCCTCCGCCGGCATCCGCGCGGCCTCCCGTTCAGGCGGCGGCCGCTCCGGCTCCGGCAGCTGCTCCCGCACCCGCGCGCGACCTCAGTTCGCCGCTCGGCGTCTGGCTCACCGAGGAGAAGGAAGGCAAGGTCCGCATCGAGCAGTGCGGCAACAATCTCTGCGGCTACTCGGTCGATGCCAAGTCGGACCAGAACGGCGAGCAGATCCTGATCAACATGAAGCCGGCCCAAGGCCAGAAATGGACCGGCCGGATCGTCGATCCCAACACCGGATCGACCTACGATTCCACCATTGCGATGCGCGGCACCGATCGCCTGCGCGTGCAGGGCTGCGCCTTCGGCGGCATGTTCTGCGGCGGCCAGACCTGGACGCGCGTGAATTAGCTCACGCCCGTCCGGGCATGATCCGGAAAAGTGCGAAGCGGTTTTCCTCGCGACAAACGCGGAACGCGTTTGCGCGGAGATCATGCGCAAACAACAACCTGATGCGCGATGACGATTCATCCTGATCTCATCGCGCTTTAGGGCGTCGACTCGATCACATGCGCCTGGATTCTTGCGGAGATCTCGTCCTCACCATGGCGCGCGGTCACGACCGCGGAACCAGCGTGACAGCCCTCACATCGGCGCGCCCGTGCACCGTGGCAAGGTCCCTGCACGTTCAACCCACAACCCATAGGGGCGAGCCATGAATCACTTTCGCAAAGGAGTTTTGACCATCTTCCTCGTCATTGCCCTGCCGGTGGCTCAGGCGAGCGCTGCGACCGCCAGCTTCGACGGCACCTGGAATGTGCGGATCGCATCGTCGACAAACGCCTGCGGCAACGGTTCGACCGTCGCCATCGGCATCAGCAACGGTCAGGTCGCATCCAGCAGCGCCGCGGTGAGTGCGTCAGGCCGCGTCGCAGACGCCGGCAACATCAGTGTCATCTTGAGCAGCGGCATCAAGCGCGCCACGGGCTTTGGCCACCTCGCCGGGACCTCAGGCTCCGGCACCTGGCGCGGCACCATGTGCACGGGAACGTGGACAGCGGAAAGACTCTAGGCATCGCGTCGAGTCGCGGTTCACCGATCGTAGGCAAACATCCCAGGGAACGTCGCTCCGATCGGTGCGTTGGGAAGCCCAAGCAGACCCATTCGAGCCGGTCGCGCGACGGATGGGCCTCGTGAGATCTGCCGGCTGGACAAGACCGCGCCAAGCGGGCGCTGGCGCCCCGAACAGGTTTGAACAAGGAGGGTCTGCGGAGCTGTGCGGGCCGGTTTGTTCACCGCATTCATTGCAGCGACCTGGCTCGGCGCACAGGTCCAGACATCCCTCGCGCAAACCCGGCCATCCATTTCTCCCAGCGAAGTGGCGAACGTGTCTCCGCGGAAGGAAAATGTCCAAAGGAAGGAAGCCGCAAGATCCGACCCGCACACGACAGGATTTGTAACCGGTGCTGCGCAGAGCACCGAGTTCGCAATTGCTCAGGACATTGCGATCACGTTGGCCAGCGGCCAGGAGACCGGCCCTCACGGCGAGGTCGCGTTGCGAGTGCTGCCGATGGTGGGAAATGGCGGCAGTCGCAACATCATCGACATACTCAGCCTGGCCGGGGCCGACATGGCGATCGCACCAGTCCTGCTGGCTGATCGTCTCCGAGGGTCAGGAACGCTCGGCGATATCCGCAACAAGCTTGTCTACATCACCCCGCTGTTTGTCGAGGAGTTCCACCTCCTCGCGCGGCCCGAGATCCAGAGCCTGTCGGATCTTGCGGGAAAGCGCGTTAATCTCGGCGAAGAAGGCGGTGCCGGCGCTGTCCTGGGTCGCGAGGTGCTCAACCATCTGGAGGTGAAGGTCAGCGAATCTAACCTGGCTCTGGACGCAGCACTGGAGGGAATGCGGAAGGGGCAAATCTCCGCCGCCTTGCTGGTGTCGGGCAAGCCGGTCAGCTTCCTGGCCCGCTACGGACAGGGCGACGGCCTTCATTTTCTGTCCATCCCATATTCGAAGGCGATGCTGCAGCAGGATTATCTGCCATCGACTCTCCGCCACGAAGACTATCCAGAGATCATCGGGGACTCTGACAGCGTCGACACCATCGCAATCAAATGCGCGCTTTTCGCTTACAACTGGCCGACCCGCAACGAACGGTTTCCGCTTCTGGAACTGTTCGTGCAGACATTGTTCTCGCGGTTTCCTGAGTTTCTCGGCGACGGCCATCACCCCAAATGGCGAGAGGTGAGCCTGGCGGCGCTGCTTCCCGGTTGGCGGCGATTTCAACCCGCGGAGCGCTGGCTCGAGCAGCAATCCGGCGGAGAAGCCGCGCTTCGCAAGGCGTTCGGTCGTTTCCTCGAGCAAAAACCGATCAGCAATCCGCCGGACCGCGAGCAATTGTTCCAGGACTTCATGCGGTGGCGAGAACGCCAGCAGGGCCGATGACCCAAGCACTGGGAGGTCTTGATGCGCAATTCACTGGTGACCGCAGCCTTGGTCGTGTTGCTCGCGTTGACCGCTGACGTGGAGCGGCCGGCCGCGCAACTTTTTCCATTCGAGCTGCCGGCTCCGCAGACGCTCGCTCCAACCACGGTGCCATCAACCGGCAACGCCGGGAAAGCCAAGGTGGTAACTCGCTCAGACGGCAAACCACCTACTCGCCCGGACGGCAAACCACATAAGAGGCTCTACGTCGCTCCCTCACAGCCAAATCAGCGGAGGATCGCCGAAAAGAAGGGATACAAGCGCGTCAGCGATCTCGTGAACTTCCCGAAGTTCTTCCCTAGCCTTGGCATCCTCTTCGTCAAACCCGACAGTCTGCCGCTAGGGCCTTTCCTGTGCTTTGATCGCAGGGATCGCCTGGTGGCGAGCGTGTATATGGTGCCCACCAAGGAAATCGACGATCACAAGTCTTTGGAGGCGCCGGGCTTCGCTGGAACAGTTGACCACGTCAGCATCTATTTTAATCCCGGTCACCCTGGAGTGAACGCGCCGCACTACCACGTCGTGATCTGGCACGTGACCAGGAAGGAGGAGGCGCGCGTCGCGAAGTGACGCTCGCGGCGTGACGTGAAGCGCTGCAACACGGAGCCGGGACCTTGCCCGTCGATACCGCGGAAATCCCGGGCCACGGATCAGCAACGCAGCGCTTGTGCGCTGCGTCGCATCCGGGACGCGAGAGTTAGCCCACCGGCGCCGAATATTCCGCGTCGGTAACCGGCTCCATCCAGGTCGAATAGACGCCGTCGAGCGCTTCCTGCATGGCGATGTGGGTCATGCCGTTGGTGGGCGAAGCGCCGTGCCAATGCAATTCCCCCGGCGGAATCCAGACGGTATCGCCCGGACGGATCTCGCGGATCGGGCCACCCTTGGCCTGGACGCGGCCGACGCCGGAGATCACATAGAGGGTCTGCCCAAGCGGATGGTGATGCCAATTGGTGCGTGCGCCCGGCTCGAATGACACGCGAGAGCAGTTCAGCCGCGCCGGCGCGGGCGCCATGATGACTGGGTCCTGCAACACCGTGCCGGTGAAGTTCTCCTTGGGCGCGCGGCGGGTCGGCCGCGTGCCAGCGACGTGGATCTCCATAGGGTACCTCGCTTCGTTTCTCGTTACTTCTTGCTCGCGGCGTAGCGCGCCTTGGTCTCGGCGTTCATGGGATAGAGGCCCGGCAGCGCGGCGCCGTTGTTCACCTCGTTGACGATCCAGGCTTCCATCCGCTCCTGCTCGACACCCTCGTTGAGCACGTGGTCGAGCATCGCCTGCGGGATCAGCACGCAGCCGTCCTGGTCGGCGACGACGATGTCGTTCGGAAACACGGCAACGCCGCCGCAGCCGACCGGCTCGCCCCAGCCGACGAAGGTCAGGCCCGCGACCGACGGCGGCGCGGCATAGCCGTCGCACCACACCGGGAGGTTGGTGCCGAGCACTCCCTCGACGTCACGTACGACGCCGTCGGTGACGAGTGCGGTGACGCCGCGCTTGACCATGCACGCGCAGAGGATGTCGCCGAAAATGCCGGCATCGGTGATGCCCATGGCGTCGACCACGGCGATGCAGCCATCCGGCATCGCCTCGATCGCGGTGCGGGTCGAGATCGGCGAGGACCAGGATTCCGGTGTCGCAAGATCCTCGCGCGCCGGCACGAAGCGCAGCGTGAAGGCCGGGCCGACCAGCCGAGGCAACCCCGGGCGCAGCGGACGCGCGCCACGCATCCAGACATTGCGCAGGCCCTTCTTCAGGAGGACCGTGGTGATGGTGGCGGTGGTGATGCCGGCGAGGGTCTTGCGGGCTTCGGGGGATAGCGACATGGACGAAAACGAGCTCCGGATGGGCGGGAAACGAAGCGCGCATCTTGCGAGGCGCGCGGCGTCCGTCAAGGCCCAAGGAGAAGCCGCGCAACGCTGTTATGCGATGCGATAACAAGGCTTTATCGTTTCCTGCTGAATTAATTTATTGGACTTGGGGGCGCATTTACGCGAAGCAAAGGGGCACGCGGGAGCCACAGGCGGCTCCCGCGATTTCCCCTGAAGGCCGATTTCGACAGCTCATGGCCGCGACGCTTGCTCCGACTCTTGCCCCGCCCCGCCTTTTGCCCAGTGGCGATAGTGCCGTCACGGTCGAGTTCAGCCGCACCATCGACGACTCCGCCAACCAGCGCGTGCTTGCGCTCGACCGGGCGCTCACCGCAGCCGGCATCGAGGGCGTCACCGAGGCGGTGCCGACCTATCGCTCGCTGCTGGTGCATTACGATCCGAGCCGGATCGGGTTCGAGGCGCTCGGCCACAAGCTCATGGCGCTCGCGAGCCAGCCGCCGCCACCGACCACGAAGACGCGGCGCTGGCGCATTCCCGTGGCCTATGGCGGCGAGCACGGCATCGATCTCGAGGATGTCGCCAAGACGCTGAACACAACGCCCGACGACATCGTCGCGCGCCACGTCGCCGGCGACTACCGCGTCGCCATGGTCGGCTTCACCCCGGGCTGGTCCTATCTCAGCGGCCTCGAAAAATCCTTGCACATGTCGCGGCGGCAGAATCCGCGGCTGCTGACGCCCGCCGGTACGATCTCGATTGGCGGCGTGCAGACCGGTGTGCAATGCCTTGCCGGGCCCAGCGGCTGGCACCTGTTGGGGCGCACCCCCGTGCGCACCTATCAGCTCCACCGGAATCCCACCTTCCTCACCGAACCCGGTGATCGCGTGACGTTTTTTGCCGTCGACTATAAGACCTTTGTGGAGCAGGACGGTGCCGCCGAAGCCGGCGAGATCATTGCGGAGCTGACGGAGTCATGAGCCGGCTCATTGTCGCCAACATCGGGCCGGCCAGCTCCGTCCAGGACGGCGGGCGGCCGGGCTCGCAGCGCTATGGCCTGACACCGAGCGGCGCGATGGACCGGCTGGCGCTGGCTGCCGCCAACTGCCTGGTCGGCAACGAGCTGTTTGCGGCCGTTGTCGAGATCGGCCCGTTCGGCGCTTCCTTCACCGCGCGCGACGGCGCGGTGCGCGTCGCGCTCGCAGGCGCGCCGCGCAATGCCGACATCGCCGGCAAGCCGGTGGCAAGCGAGACCTCGGTGACGCTGAAGGACGGCGAGACGTTGATGCTCGGCTTCGCCCGCGGCGGCGCGTTCAGCTATCTCGCCATCGAAGGGGGTATCCGGGGCGAACCGGTGTTCGGCAGCCTCGCGGTCAACGCCCGCGCCGGGCTCGGCAGCCCCTACCCGCGCCCGCTCCAGGCCGGCGACGAGTTCAGCGTCGCGGCCGCCAGCAGCGGGCCTGAGCAGCGGATCGATTTGCCGAAGCCACCGAGCGATCCGATCCGCGTCGTGCTGGGGCCGCAGGACGACGAGTTCGATGACGCCAACAAGGCGCTGTTCCTGTCGAGCGACTGGAAGATCTCGGCAACCTCGGACCGCATGGGCTATCGCCTCGAAGGCCCCGTGATCAAGCATCTGCACGGACACAACATCGTCTCGGACGGCACGGTCAACGGCAGCATCCAGGTGCCCGGCAACGGCGCGCCGATCGTGCTGATGATGGACCGCGGCACCAGCGGTGGCTATCCGAAGATCGCAACCGTCATCTCCGCCGATATCGGCCGCCTCGCCCAGACGTCGGCCGGCACCGCGTTCCGCTTCACGGCGATCAGCATGGCGGAAGCGCAGGACGAGGCGAGAAAATTCGCGCAGCTCCTGCGCGGCCTGCCCGACCGCTTGCGCGCCGCCGACACGGTGGAGCTCAACATCGAGGCCTTGCACGATGCTAACGTGGCAGGCCATGCGGTGAACGCCGTCGATGCCGCAACGTGGCAAACTCCGGCGGAGCCGTAGACACTCTATCCCCTCATCCTGAGGAACCCGCGGGACGCGGGCGTCTCGAAGGATGAAGGCCATGATGGGGCCTCATGGTCCGAGACGCGCGTTCCGCGCTCCTCACCATGAGGATCATGCAGGGTTAGTCGTGACAACGAGAGGCGAACATCCATGACGACGATCGATCTCAACTGCGACCTCGGTGAAGGCTTTGGCGCCTGGGAGATGGGCAATGACGCCGCAATGCTCGAGCTTGCGACATCGGTCAACGTCGCCTGCGGCTTCCATGCCGGCGACCCCGACATCATGCGGCGGACGGTTGAGCTCGCGAAGGCGCGCGGCGTCTCGATCGGCGCGCATCCCGGGTATCGCGACCTGCACGGCTTTGGCCGGCATCCGATCGTCGGCCTGAAATCCTCCGAGATCGAGAACCTCGTCGCCTACCAGATCGGCGCGCTCCAGGCGATCGCGACCGCGGCCGGCCACAAGGTCACGCATGTGAAGGCGCATGGCGCGCTCTCCAACGTCGCCTGCGAGGACGACACGACTGCAAAAGCGATCGCCGCCGGCATCAAGGCCGTCGACCCCTCGCTGATCTTCGTCGTGCTCGCCAACTCCAAGCTGGTGAAGGCCGGCGAGGACGCGAACCTGCCGATGGTGCATGAGGTGTTCGCCGACCGCGCCTATGAGGACGACGGCAATTTGGTCTCGCGCAAGAAGCCCGGCGCGGTGTTGCACGATGCCAAGGCGATCGCGGATCGCGTCGTGCGCATGGTGCAGGACGGCGCCGTGGTCTCGGTCACCGGCAAGGTCATCAAGATGCGGATGGATACGGTGTGCATCCACGGCGACACGCAAGGCGCCGTCGACATCGCGCGCAATCTGCGTCAGGCGCTCAAGGATGCCAGGATTGCAGTGGCGCCGTTCAAGCGCGCCGCGTGATCAGAACGGGTGCACCGACAGCGTGCCGAAGACGATGGCCGCGATGACCGCAAAGGCGCTGTAGAGCGCAACATGGTGGACGCTCGCCCCGGTCCGCCGGGAGAGCGAGCGCGCGTAGAAGTGCAGCCTGGCTTCTGCCGATAGTTCGCGCATGGTCGATCTCCAACGCCCCATTTGCGGAGATATGAAGGATCAATTGCGGCGGCGGACAAGATGGTGGCTGAAATAGCGACGGCGGTTCTCTTCAGAACCGCCGTTGCAGAGGGAAATTCTCGGAACCCGCAGGTTCCGAGAATCTTATTCGTTCAACCTTTACGCCAATGGAACCGGTTCCCGTGCGCTAATAAACGTCCGCCTGGAACCTGCCCTTCTTTTTGAGATCAGCCACGAAGCTCACGGCCTCGTCCGTCGATCGCGCGCCGAACTGGGCGACGATGTCGACCAACGCACGCTCGACGTCCTTGGCCATGCGCTTGGCATCGCCGCAGATGTAGAGATGCGCGCCTTCGGCCAGCCACGTCCACACCTCGCGGCCGAGCTCGCGCATACGGTCCTGCACGTAAAACTTCTTCTCGCCGTCGCGCGACCAGGCGAGCGACAGGCGCGTCAGAAGGCCCGAGGTCTTCAGCGCGTTGAGCTCGTCGCGATAGAAGAAGTCGCAGTCGCTGCGCTGATGGCCGAAGAACAGCCAGTTCTTGCCCGGCGCGCCGGTCGCCTTGCGGTCGAGCAGGAAGGCGCGGAACGGCGCAACGCCGGTGCCGGGACCGACCATGATGATCGGCGTCTTCGGATCCTGCGGCAGCGCAAAGCCGTGCGCCTTCTGCACATAGACCTTCAGCTTCTCGCCCTCGGTGATGCGCTCGCCGAGGAAGGTCGAGGCGACGCCGAGGCGCTTGCGCTTGCCGATGACGTAGCGCACGGAATCGACCGTCAGCGACAGCTTTCCGGGCGTCGCATTGTGCGAGGACGAGATCGAGTAGAGCCGCGGCTGCAACGGCTCGAGCGCCTCGACGAAGGCTTCGGGATGCGGTCGGCAGCCGGAGAATTTTTGCAGCGCCGCCATGACGTCGAGCGTTGCAGCATCCCCATCGGGATCCTCGCCCTGCGCTAGCGCCCGCGCCTTCTCGCGCTGCGCGCCGCCGGTGATGAAGGACAGCAGCTCGAACAGCTTGTCCGGCGCCGGCGACAGCGAGACGTCCTGGACCAGCGCCTCGCGCAGCGTCTTGCCGTTGACCTGCGTGGTGTGGGAGGCGCCGAGCAGCGCGATGATCTGGTCGACGAGACCGAGATCGTTGCGCGCGAACACGCCGAAGGAATCGCCGACGACATAGTCGAGCTTGCTCTCGGAGAGATCGAACTCGATGTGATAGGTCTCCTTCTCGGAGCCTTGCTTGTTGAGGAGGCGCCGTGACGAGAATACGGCTTCAGCCGGATTTTCGCGGGCGCGCCCCAGCTCAGCCTTCACTTCGGGAGCGGACGGCGCGGCCGCCGACGCCGCAGCACCCTCGGCAGGCTTCGCCGCCGGTGCCTTGTCCAGCTCCTCATAGAGCTGCTTCAGCATCCGCGCGGTGTCCTTGCCGCCGGGAGCGCAGAGGTTGAGGCGGGCCTCGCTCTTCTTGGCGATGGCGTCGGAATAATCGGCGCAATTGTATCCGCACTGGCCGCAATCCTGCTGCGCCATCGCCGCCATCATGCGGCGGCGGAGCGGACGCCCTTCCGCAAGCTTCATGCGATCGCCGATCGGCATCGCCGGATCGTGCCAGGGCGCCTCGCCATCATCGCCATCGCCCTGCGGCGCGAGCACCGCACCGTTTTCGGCGGGCGACAGCGGCGTCGAGCCGTCGAGGCCGAACATGCCCACGAGAAATCCATTCAGCCATAGCCGCTGCCCCTCGCTGAAGGGCGCGTTCGGCGGGATGATCTCGAGTTTCGGTGGGACAGGCATCTGGGTCATGCTGTTGCTTCCGCTCCGGCCAGTTTGCGCAGGGCTTCGCCATCATGGCGACGTGAGAAAGTGAGGAACGTTTCTTCCGGCGAGGCGCGGTTGGCGAGATAGGCCTTCAAGAGACCCTCGACGAGCTTGGGCGCGTCCTCGGCCTTCACGTCGTGATAGACCTCCTGCCCGATATCGGCATCGGGGCCGAAGCCGCCGCCGGTGAAGACGTGATAGCCTTCGACCTGATCCTCTTCGGTCGCGCCCGGCACCTTGGCCGCGATCAGCCCGATGTCGGAGATGTAGTGCTGCGCGCAGGAGTGATGGCAGCCGGTCAGGTGGATGTTGAGCGGCGTGTCGAGGTTGACGCGTTCATCGCACCAGTCACCGATCGCGGTTGCGTGGCGCTTGGTGTCGGAGGCCGCGAACTTGCAGCCGGCGTTGCCGGTGCAGGCGATCAGGCCGGCGCGGACTTGCGAGACCTGCGTGGCGAGGCCGAGCTTCTCGACGGCCGCGGTCACCACCGCGACGTTCTCGTCGTGGACACCCGAGATCAAAAAGTTCTGCCAGACGGTCAGGCGGATGTCGCCGTCACCGAGATCCTGCGCGATCTTCGCGATACCGCGCATCTGCTCGCAGGTGAGCTTGCCGACCGGCAGCGCGACGCCGACCCAGTTGAGTCCGGCCTGCTTCTGCTTGTGCACGCCGATATGGGCCATGCGATCGAAGCTTGGGCGCGGTGCCATCGCATCCGCCGGCACGCGTGTGAAGGGCTTCTTGAGACGTTCCTCAACGAGCTTGAGAAACTGATCGTGTCCCATGTTGTCGAGCACGTATTTCAGCCGCGCCTTGGTGCGGTTGGTGCGGTCGCCACGCTCGATGAAGACGCGCACGATGGCGTCGGCAACGGCGGCGGCGTCCTCGGGACGAACGACGATGTCAGAATATTTTGCGAAATCCCTGTGGCCGGTGATACCGCCAATGCCGAGCCGGAACCAGACGCCCGCATCGACGCCAAAGCCGCCCTTCACCTCCACCGCGGAGAACGCGATGTCGTTGGTCTCTTCCAGCACCGCGACGCGGCCCGCACCGTCAAAGGCGACGTTGAACTTGCGCGGCAGGCCGTAGAGCGAGCGGTCGTTGAGGATGTGGTAGTGCCACTCGCGCGCATAAGCGCGCGTGTCGAGCAGCTCCTGAGGATCAATGCCGGCGGTCGGCGTACCCGTAACGTTGCGGATGTTGTCCGCGCCGGAGCCGCGCGAGCACAGTCCGATGTCCTGGATGCCTTCGATCAGCGCGACCGCGTTCTTCGGCTCGATCTCGCGGATCTGGAAGTTGGCGCGCGTGGTCACATGGGTGTAGCCGCCGCCGTAAGCTTCAGCCAGATCGGCAAGGCCCGACATCTGCCAGTGCTTCAGGATGCCGTTTGGAATGCGCAGGCGCGCCATGTAGGAGGTCTGCGCCGGCGCGACCCAGAAGATGCCGTAATAGCGCCAGCGGAAATTGTCCGCCGGCGTCGGATTTGCGTTGTTGCGCGCCTGGTCCTTCAGTCGCTGATAGCCGTCGAAGGGATGCAGCTCGCGCTTGAACTTCTCCTGGTCGGCGAGCTTCTTGCCCGCCGCAGTGAGCTTGTCCTGCGCCTTGATGGCGGCGGCATCGGGACCCGTCGGCTCCGAGGGCGCGCTGCCTGCGGCGGCAGGCGCGCCACCAGCGACAAAGGCGCGGCCGACACGTCCGACCTGGAGGCCGGACATGAAGCCTTCGAGATAACGCTTCTGCTCGTCGGAGAAATCGGCCGTGGGTGCTGTTTCAAGTTTCATGGGGTAACCGGACCTACTCTGCTGGCTGAACCGCGACCTGCGCCACTTCGGTCGCCGGCTTCGCGGGCTTGTACGTTGCGTAAAGCGCAAGACCGGTGAAGACGAAGCCACCGACGAGATTGCCGAGTGTCACGGGAATCTGATTCCACAGCCACCAGTCCGAGAGGCTGACCTTGGCGCCAAGCAGCATGCCGGTCGGGATGACGAACATGTTGACGACCGCGTGCTCGAAACCGAGCGCGAAGAACAGGAATATGGGCAGCCAGGTCGCCGTGATCTTGCCGACCGTCGACGTCGAGGTCATTGCCATGACGACGCCGAGGCACACCAGCCAGTTACAGAGGACTGCCTTGACGAAGACGGAGACCATGCCGGCGGTGCCGATCGCGGCATTGCCGATCGTCTTGGCCTCGGCCACCGCGACGATGCGCGCGGCGACGCCGGCGACCTCGACCTTGCCCATGTTGGTGAGCGAGATCGCGATCAAGACGCCGAAGGCAAGGCTGCCGAGCAGGTTGGCGACGAAGACCCAGGACCAGTTGGCGATCACGGCGTTCCAGGTCGCCTTGCCCTCGAGACGGGCGAGTGGCACGATGGCAAAGCTGCCGGTGACGAGCTCGAGCCCGAGCAGAACGATCATCACGAGGCTGACTGGAAAGATCAGCGCGCCGACGAGGGGCTGGCCCGTCGTCACGGCGCCGGTCAAAGCGAGCGTGGTGGCGGCACCAAGGAGCGCGCCGGAAATCGCGCCGCGGATCAGGAGGTCGCGCGGACCGAGCGCCAGCTTCTTCAGGCTGGCATCGACCATCGAGGCCACAACGTCAGAGGGTTTTGCGTAATCCATATCGAAGCTCCAGCGCCGCGCGGGGCGGCCACAACGGGTTGAAACGACGTTGATCGCTGGGGCACGATTACAGGCGCACGCGGCCTGGCCGGAACCCGGGGCGATCCGATCAGCCTCGTTGCTGCGGAAATCCATCATGGACTTGGGGCCGCCAGCTTCCACGCCGGTCGGCTTGTTTCTCTCCTATTCAAGGAGTGTGCCAACGCAGCATAAATCTGGAATTCGTGTAAAATCAGTTGGTTATAACTGTGTGCACTGCATGAAATGGATCAGCATTCATGCCGCTTGGGGCAGCAATGGCCCAAAGTTTAAGCTTCGAATCGCGATGGCTAGTATTTGAGCAGAGTCTAACGGACGCGGCGGGCGACCTCGAAGGCGGCGAGATAGCCGGCCAGATCCTCGGGGTCAAAAGCCGGTCCGGCGAAGGCCCCGAACGAGCCGCCGCCGGAGTCCGTGGCGCTCCCGCTTTGCCCCACCGCGG
The DNA here is from genome assembly GCF_024199925.1 of Bradyrhizobium sp. CCGUVB1N3. Classification (NCBI taxonomy): domain Bacteria; kingdom Pseudomonadati; phylum Pseudomonadota; class Alphaproteobacteria; order Hyphomicrobiales; family Nitrobacteraceae; genus Bradyrhizobium; species Bradyrhizobium sp. CCGUVB1N3. The sequence goes on along the minus strand of NZ_JANADR010000001.1, from coordinate 1,105,350 downwards.
CGTCATAGAGATCGGGCCGGAACACGCCCATGGCGGTCCTCAGCGCAGCCTCGCTGAGCGCCGTCTGCCCCCAGCGCACCATTTGCGCATAGAGCCAGGCGGCCTGGACAGGTTCCGGCCGCCCTGCCCCTTCGCGCCCGACCAGAAGATAGCGGCCGCTCTCGCGCAGCGTGCCGTCGGGCGAGATCTTCAGGCGACCACCCAAGGTGCGCTGAATCACTTCGGGATCGACGCCGATCCGGTCCGGCTGCGCCAGGATGCGCGCGGTCTCGTCGCGGTTGTCCGGATGCTCGACGAACTCCGCAGCCTTCTCTGCTGCACGCACCAGCGCGGCCACTACGTCCGTGTTCTTCTCGGCCCAGGTCTGGCGCACGGCCAAAACCTTCTCCGCCGCCCGGACCAGGATGTCGGAGACGAAATGCAGGATGTGGCCGATGCCGAGATCGACCGCGACCGAATTCCAGGGCGCGCCGACGCAGAACGCATCGACATGGCCGTTGGCGAGGCTGTCGACCATGTAGGGGGGCGGCAGCACAACGAGGCGCACGTCCTCGTCGGGATCGACGCCGGCCGCCGCCATCCAGAACCGGAGCTGGTAGTTGTGGGTCGAGAACGGAAAGGTCATGCCGAAGGTCAGCGGCTCAGCCCCCGCCTTGCGCCGTTTCGCCACGACGCGCGAGAGCGCTTTGGCGGTCGCCATCGGATCGAAGCGGTCGCCGTCGATCTCCTCCATCAGCGCGGCGTGAAGCGGCGGCGAGACAGTGATGGCGTTGCCGTTGATGCCGAGGTTGAAGGGGGCTGCGATCGGCACCTTGACGTGGCCGAGCCCGAGCGAAGACGCGATCGCGACGGGCGCGAGCAGATGCGCAGCATCGAACAGGCCGATATTGAGCTTGTCGCGGACGTTGGACCAGGAGACCTCGCGCACCAGCTCGACCTCGAGCCCTTCGGCCGCGGTAAACCCCTTGTCGACGGCAACGATCAGCGCGGCGGCATCGACCAGCGGGATGAACCCTATGCGGAGCGGTCCGGTCATTTCAGCATCTCCGACGCGGTGATGATCGACTGGGCGATCTCGCCGATCTTCTTCTTCTCGCGCATCGCGGTGGAGCGCATCAGCACATAGGCCTCGTCTTCGGTCAGGCCCTTTACCCGCATCAATATGCCCTTGGCACGCTCGATGATCTTTCGGTCCTCGAGCTGCGATTTGGTGCGCTCCAGCTCCTCCTGGAGTTTCGCGAAGGCGTTGAAGCGGGACACGCAGAGGTCGAGGATCGGCTTGATGCGCTCTTTCTTCAGTCCGCCGACGATGTAAGCGGATACCCCCGCCTCCACGGAGGCCTGGATCGAGGCCGAATCGCTCTGGTCGACGAACATCGCGATCGGCCGGCGTACGGCGCGGCTGACCTGGAACATCTGTTCCAGGACGTCGCGGCTGGGGTTTTCCAGATCGATCAGGATGATATCGGGGTCGACAGCATAGATGCGCGCCAAGAGGCTCTGCATTTCGCTGATATGCACGACCTGGGTGAAGCCCGCCTCCCGCAACCCCTCCTCGAGGATCGCGGCCCGGATCGGGCTTTCGTCGACAATCACAATTTTAGGCGACTGTTCGGCGCTCATCGCTCAACTCACCCCCGGCGACGCATCCATAGCACGCCGGAGCCCCATGCAAAGGGTTGTAATTGTGGGCAATTAGGACTAGCTGCAAGCGGTCAATCAGGCAGATTTAGGTATGGATCAGACGGCTGCGCCCAAGGTCAGCTTCGTTTCGCTTGGGCTCGGAACCGGCCGCTGCTTTTTGCTCTGGCCGGCTCCGTCGGGCGAGTGATCGGAAACGTCTCGCGCATATGCGCGGCGAGCATTGTACAATAATCAGTCGCGAAACGAGGCAACGGGCGCCGCTTATCCCATGAGATTGTCAGGGGCTCCTGCAACACGCGGCGTCTATGCGTGAGACCGATAACCCTCAATTCGTAACGCCAGCACTGAAGTTGGGAAGGAACGATCGCTACGCCGTGCCCTGCCTCAGCGAGCGCCAACAAAGTATGCGGATTTCGGCTCTCGAACATGATGGTCGGTTTCAGTCCCGCCATACGGCTTGCTGCGTCGAACGCACGGCGAAATCCGAATCCGGTGTCCAGCAGCAGTAACGGAAACTCAGCGAGATCAGCTATCTCGATGGTACGATGGGGACTAAGTGGCATCGAGGGATGGCAGACAGCCAGCAATTGTACAGATCCAAGCGGAAGGCTGCCGAAGTGCTGTTCGTTCAGCCTGACTGCGTGCAGCAGGTTTTGGCCGAGATGGATTTCACCGCGTTCGAGCATCGTCAGTATTTCGCTTCCAGTCCCCTCCCTGATCCTTATATCAACCCTGGGATATCGCTTGGCGTACAGGTGGAGAAATCGTGACAGCACGCTCTCGATGTGTTGCGGCGACCCGGCTATCTTTAGAACCCCTGTGTCTCCTTGACGGAGGAGCTCGGCCTGCTCCTTCAGCGAACTGACGCTGTTGAGCAGCAGGCGGCAGCCTGCAATCAACTGCTCGCCCTCACCGGTCAACAGAAGGCGGCGTCCCACCCGGTCGAACAGCCGCAAGCCTAGCTCTTGCTCGAGACCGATGATTTGCCTGGACAACGCCGGCTGGGCAACACGCAACCGCAAAGCAGCCTTTGAGACGGTGCCGAGCTCGGCCACGGTCAGGAACGTGAGGGCCTGTCGAAGGTTCATGCTCGCTTATACCATTAGAGCATAATATTTCAGAGCATCTATGTATTGGACACATTTTGAGCTGCTGTGGAGAATCCGGTGTGACTGCTCGCGGCGGTGGCCAGACATGAATGGAGGCCCACACATGAATTCCGGATGCAGGATCGGTCTCGTCATGTTGACAGGCGCCGTATTAGGCGCGATTGGCAGCGAAGCACTCCATAGCGAAGCTACTCCGCCCGCCTATCTGATCGGCCAAATCGACGTCTCCGATCCCGATGGTTACGCCAAGGAATATCTCCCCAAGGCGAGGGAGATCATCAAAGCACATGGCGGGAAGTTGGTTGCGGCTGCAGGCGCGGCGGCAACCGGTTCGCAGGTCGTTGCCGTTGACGGAAATCCACCCAAACGCGTGGTTATCTATATGTATCCGAGCATGGAGGCGCTTCGGGCTTGGCGAAACGATCCAGCCTACGTGCAAGTTCGAGCCGTTGGCGAGAAATACGCCACCTATCACACATTTGCTGTCGAGGGCGCCGCGAATTAGTCCCAAGCATCCTGGCACTGAGGAAGCAGCAGTCGCGGATATTTCGACACAAGCCTTAAGAGCGGCTCTGGCCCATCGCGTTGGCTGGCAGATGTCGGCTCTGTGCCGATGGGTGCGTCCAACCAGCAGGGCCAGTAGAGCGCTTCTTCCATCGCTTCGGTGAGTTCGATCGGAACAGCCTTCCGCCCGTCAGGAACTTTCAGCCCCCAAGCATCCCCTCTGCCGAGTCTTGTTTTATTTTACCATCGCCGGAACGTGCACAGCAGTTGAATTTTTCCATCGGATCAATTAGTTGGATCGCATATCCGAACAATTCAGATGCAGGCTCCAGGCGATTACATGGAAAGAGCGCCGCGTATTTCATTCACGTCACTCGGCTGTCCCAAGGCATTGGTGGACTCCGAGCGCATCATCACACGGCTGCGCGCCGAGGGCTACGAGCTCGCCCGCAAGCATGACGGGGCCGATATCGTCATCGTTAACACCTGTGGCTTCCTCGACAGCGCCAAGCAGGAGTCGCTCTCGGCGATCGGCGAGGCCATGGCCGAGAACGGTAAGGTGATCGTGACCGGCTGCATGGGTGCCGAGCCTGAGCAGATCGAGCAGGCCTATCCCGGCGTGCTCTCGATTACGGGGCCGCAGCAATATGAATCGGTGCTCGATGCCGTGCACCGGGCGCTGCCGCCGGCGCACAATCCGCATCTCGACCTGGTGCCGCCGCAGGGCATCAAGCTGACGCCGCGCCATTACGCCTATTTGAAGATCTCCGAAGGCTGCAACAACCGCTGCACCTTCTGCATCATCCCGAAGCTGCGAGGCGACCTGGTGTCGCGTCCCGCCAATGACGTGCTGCGCGAGGCCGAGCGGCTGGTCGGCGCCGGCGTCAAGGAGCTGCTCGTCATCTCGCAGGACACTTCGGCCTATGGCGTCGACGTCAAATATGCCGAGAGCCCCTGGAAGGACCGCCAGGTCCGCGCCAGATTCCTCGATCTCGCGCGCGAGCTCGGGGAGCTCGGGGCCTGGGTCCGCCTACAATATGTCTACCCCTACCCGCATGTCGACGAGGTCATCGCGCTGATGGCCGAGGGCAAGGTGCTGCCCTATCTCGACATCCCCTTTCAGCACGCGAGCCCCGAAGTCCTCAAGGCGATGAAACGGCCGGCGGCGCAGGACAAGACGCTGGCGCGGATCAAGCGTTGGCGCGAGGAATGTCCCGATCTGGCTTTGCGATCGACCTTCATCGTCGGCTTCCCCGGCGAGACCGATGCCGACTTCGCCTATCTGCTCGACTGGCTTGATGAAGCCGAGATCGATCGCGTCGGCTGCTTCAAATACGAGCCGGTCGCGGGCGCCACCTCCAACGCCCTGCCCGGCACCGTTCCGGATGAGGTGAAGCAGGAGCGCTACAACGCGCTGATGGCGCGCCAGCAGAAGATTTCCGCGCGCAGGCTGAAGCGCAAGGTCGGCACCCGCCAGCAGGTCATCATCGACGAGGTCGGCCCGACCGTCGCAAAGGGCCGCTCAAAGGCGGATGCGCCGGAGATCGACGGCGCCGTTTATCTGTCGAGCCGCCGCCCCTTGCGCGTTGGCGAGATCGTCACCGCCAAGATCGAGCGTGCCGACGCATACGATCTGCACGGCGGCGTCGCGGGATTTTGATCTTCAACCGAGCGCCACGTGTTACGCGGCGCGCACGGCCTTCAGGAAACCGGCCACCTTGTCGCGCAACGCAACTGCGTGTCGTGACAATTCACCGGCAGCGCCGAGCATGTCGTTGGCAGCAGTGCCCGTGGCATCGATCGTGCGCGTGACGGCATTGATGTTTGCGGTAACCCCGCTGGTACCCGCCGCGGCCTGGCTCACGGAGCGCGCAATCTCCTGCGTTGCCTGACCTTGCTGCTCGACGGCGATGGCAATCGATTTGCCGATATCGCTGATCTGTCCGATCGTCCCGCCGATTCCCTGGATGGCTGCAACGGTATCGCCCGTTGCCCGTTGCATGGCGCTGATATGGGCGCTGATCTCTTCGGTGGCCTTGGCGGTCTGGCTGGACAGGCTCTTGACCTCCGCGGCGACGACCGCGAAACCGCGACCGGCATCACCGGCTCGCGCCGCCTCGATCGTAGCGTTCAAGGCCAGAAGATTGGTCTGGCTCGCAATCGCATTGATCATCTCGGTGACCGCTCCGATCTTGGCCGCAGCCTCCGAGAGGCTCTTCACGAGATTATTGGTGCGTGCGGACGCCTCCACCGCTTCGGCCGCAATGCTCGATGAAGTCGTGACCTGGCGATTGATCTCGGCAACCGAGCTCGACAGCTCTTCGGTCGCACCAGCCACCGACTGAACATTGGTCGACGCCTCAGATGAGGCCGCTGCGACGGTTGAAACGCGTTGGGCAGCGTTCTCGGCGGTCGAGCTGAGCGAGCCCGCCGTCATTTCGACGTTCTTGGCAGCCGACGACACGGCATTGGCAATGGAGCCGATGGTTTCCTCGAATTCGCCGGCAAGTTTGGCGATGGCGCGCGTCTTCTCTTCCCGCGCGGCAATCAGCTCCGATAAGTCACGCCGATAGCTGATGACGACGGGCTGGCCATCGATCTCCGCGGGAACGAGCGTGACCTGCACCGGGACCATCTGACCGTCCGCGCGGCGCGTGATCCATTCGAAGCGGGCGTGGCCGTCCTTCATCGCCCGCGCAAGCGTCTCCTTGACGTACTCCGACGAGCGACGGCCGTCCGCCTGGAATTCGGGAGCCATATCGGCCGGTGACCGGGACAGCAGGTCGGCCTTGCTGCGATAGCCTCCAAATCTGACCGCGGCCTCGTTGCAGGCGATGATCTTGGGTCCCGCCAGGACCATGATCGCATCGACCGAACGTTCGAAAACTGCTTGCCAGATCTGGCCGTCGCGATCCTGGCTTGTCTGCCGCCCAAAAAATCCCATCCGCTCCCCCCATTCGAAGCGGACCGGTAAATAGCAAGAAAACATTAACCAAAGACTTACTGGCCAGCGAGCCGCGCGGGGCGAGATCAGCCAGCGGCCAGCCAGGTCGGCACCCAACGCTCAGGCCGCGGCGCACGGGCGAGGTCAGCCTTCGCCTCTGACAGCTCCGCCGGGACGTCGTCGATCGTCGGGCGCTCATCATAGTCGAAGCGCGGCATGACGCGGCCGTCGGCGTAGAGGCCAAAATCCATCGAGTACCAAAGCCCGAGCTCGGGCTGCGCGCGGCGCATGTCGTCGCGCAACTCACGCAGCAACGGCTCGATCGCCTTCTCCTCCTTGAACGACTGCGGGCCGGAGCGCATGACGCGCGCCTGATATTGCGCGCCGACGATCGCGACCTCGAACCGTGTCTTGTCCCAGGGATTTTTAGCTTTCGGCAGATGCGCGGCGAGACGCCAACCGAGTTCGGCCATCATCGGATTATTCGCCCAATAGGTCTCGCGCTCCCTGCTCCATCTGTCGACGAAGCCACGAAAGTCGGGCAGGTCAGATGACGCTTCTTCCACTGGCGCCAGCCCGACATCGGAAAGTCGCCTCGCCAACCATTGCGCAAGCTCGACCGTTTCGCATTCCACCTCGTCGTTGGGCGCCAGATCATGCCACGCACGCTCGAACTCCTGGCTCGCGAGCTTGGCGATCAGCCTTGGCAATGACGGTGCAAGTATGTCGTATTCGCCTTCCGATCCGAGTCCCACGATGGGCGGATCGGCCCTGTCCAAGCCCTCGCCATACCAGGCGCCGACGGCCGAGCCGTCCGGCAGCCGCATGAACAGGGCGAACTTGTCGCGCAAGGGGCTGCTATCGAAGACCGGCGCGGTATCGGCGAACTGGCCACGCAGATCGAAGCAACCGACGCTGCCCCAGGGACGCCCCTTCAGCCAACCTGCAAAATCGAGCAGCAGGGGCGGCGCTTCGGTGCCGGGCGGAAAGGCTCGGCGGATGCTGTCGACGTCGATGCGATAGGAGGGATCGGACAAGGGGGCGCGCCTGGCGGAATGGAGATGTCTTCTTGGTCGCGCAGATCGCCGGCTCGGTTCGAACCAAACGGCGCCTGGATGGTACAAACACGGGGGCGTGAAAATGGTTCGAAGCGGGCGCAATTGATGCGAGGCGATCTCAAGGCCGGTCGGAGGGCCATTGCCGCCCTGATTATGCTGGCGCCGGCGTTCCTGGCTGTCTGCGCGGGGACCTGGGAGCCCGCCCCGGCCGTGCCCCGCGATCGCGCTATCGCCGTGGAATTCGTGCATTGGGGCGTCGGGTGAGCGGGTCTCGTGCCACGGCCAGGCGCAGCCTTCGCGTTGTCGGAGGTGCGTTGGCGCTCTTCGCGCTTCTTGTCCCCTTCCCATCTGCCGCCGAATCCTTGTCCGCAACGCAAGCGCGTGCCCGGTGCTTCGGCACCGGCAGGATCACGGAAGATCAGCGCATCGAAGGCTGCTCGACGATCCTCAAAGCCGATCCGTCGGACGCGCTGGCGCTCTCCAATCGCGGTGAGGCCTTCCGGCGCAAGGGTGATCCGGAGCGCGCGGTCGCCGACCTCAACCGTGCCATCGATCTCAATCCGAAAGACGCTGCCGCCTGGTACAATCGCGGCATCGCCTACGATGATCTGGGCGACCGCGACCAGGCCATCGTCGACTACACGCGCGCCATCCGGCTCAGACCGAATGATCCGCTCTACTACAACAACCGCGGCAACTCCTACAGCGCCAGGAACGACTACGAGCACGCGCTCGCCGACTACGACCAAGCCGTCAGGCTCGACCCGAAATTTGCGCTCGCCTACTACAACCGAGGCAACGCCTATCGCGAGCATCAGAACGCGGATCGCGCACTCGCCGATCTCGACATGGCGATCAAGCTCGATCCGAATTATGGGCCGGCCTATGGCAATCGCGCCCGCATCTTCCGCGACAACGGAGACCGGACGCGCGCGCTCGCCGACTTCGGCAAATCGCTCGAGCTCAATCCGAGCAACGACCGCGACGCCTATGCCCGCGCCAACATGTATTCCGACCAGCACGACTATGCGCTTGCGCTCGCCGATTACGACCGCGCGATCAAGATCAATGCGAGCTATGCTGGCGTGTTCAACGCCCGCTGCATGACCCGCGCGATCCTCGGCCAGTTGCAGGAGGCGCTGGCCGATTGCGAGCAGTCGTTGCGCATGCGCCCGAACGATCCCTACACACTCGACAGCCGCGCGCTCTGCTACCTGAAGCTCGGCAATCTCGATGCGGCCATCGCGGACTACGACTCCGCGCTGGCGGCGAAGCCGCAGCTCGAAAGCGCGCTGTACGGCCGCGGTGTTGCCAGGCGCAAGAGGGGCGATGCCGATGCAGCGGAGCGCGACATCGCGGCGGCGAAGGCGATCAAGGCCGACATCGCCGAGGACTTCGCGCATTACGGCGTCGAGTAGTCACCACGCCTTGCTTGCGCCGCGAACCGGCTTGACAAGCCCTGCCCTTCGGCTGTATGGCCCCGCCCCATGATCTCTTCTCGGACCCGCCGCCGCGCAGCTTTCCGTCGTCGCACCCGCGACGATGATGGGTTGCGCCATGTCCGACGACGCCGCTGAAGCACTGACATCAGCAGAGTTTTCGAGAAGGCCGCACCCGCAAAGTGCGGCCTTCGCGCTTTTTCGCGCGTCTTTTCCCTGAACTGTCCCTGCCCCAAGAGGAGTCTGACATGACCAACGCTACCCATCCGTATGATGCGCTGATGGACATCACCGCACGGCCGAAGGCCGTGTTCGTCCGCGGCGCGGGCTCCTACCTCTGGGACAATAGCCGCAAGCGCTATCTCGATTTCGTGCAGGGATGGGCAGTCAACTGCCTCGGCCATTCGCCGCCGTCGGTCGCTGATGCGCTTGCAGCGCAGGCCAAGCGGTTGCTGACGCCGAGCCCCGCCTTCTACAACGAGCCCAGCCTGAAGCTCGCACAAGCGCTGGTCGAGAACAGTTGCTTCGATCAGGTGTTCTTCGCCAATTCCGGCGCGGAGGCCAATGAAGGCGCGATCAAGCTCGCGCGCAAATATGGCAGCCTGCACAAAGGCGGTGCGTTCGAGATCATCACCTTCGCAGGTGGCTTCCATGGCCGCACGCTCGCCACCATGTCGGCGTCCGGCAAGAAGGCCTTCGAGCCGCTGTTCGAGCCGAAAGTCTCGGGCTTCAAGAAGGCGACGCTGAACGACATCGCCTCCGTCGAGGCGCTCATCACCGCGAACACCGTGGCCGTGATGCTCGAACCGATCCAGGGGGAAGCCGGCGTGTGGCCGGCGGCCGACAAGTTCCTGCAGGAGCTGCGCGCGCTCACCAAGGCGCATGGTCTCCTGCTGATCTTCGACGAGATCCAGACCGGCGTGGGCCGGACCGGAAAGCTCTTCCACTACGAACATGCCGGGATTGCGCCCGACATCATGACGCTGGGCAAGGGCATTGGCGGCGGCGTGCCGCTCGCCGCCCTGCTTGCGACCGAGCAAGCCTCATGCTTCGAGCATGGCGATCAGGGCGGCACGTTCAACGGCAATCCCGTGATGTGCGCCGCCGGGCTCGCGGTATTCGAAGAGGTCGGCAAGCCGGAATTTTTGAAGGCCGTTGCCGACACCGGTCTGCTGCTCGAAAGCGAGTTGCAGAAGGTGTCGGCGCGGTACGGCCTCGGCGAGGTGCGCGGCCGCGGCCTGCTCCTGGCACTCGACCTGAAACTGCCGATCGCGTCTGCGATCGTCGCACAGGCATTCGAACAGGGCGTCCTCCTCAACGCGCCGCAGGTCGACACGCTGCGCTTCATGCCGGCCCTCAACGTGACGCGCGAGGAGATCGCCGAGATGATCGATTGCCTGGATGCGATCCTGACCAAAGCCGGCGCGGCACGGAGGGTGGCGTAGTTTCGCGTGGTCATTCCGGGCCGGTCCGCAAGGACCGAACCCGGAATCTCGAGATTCCGGGTTCTCGCTGCGCGAGCCCCGGAATGACGCCGCCTCTCACGGCTTCAAGATCGACGCGCCCGTCGTGGCGCGGCTCTCGAGATCGATATGCGCTTTCGCCGCGTCCTTCAGCGCGTAGGCGTGGTTGATCGGAACGTGCAGCTTGCCGCTGATCACGGCGGCGAACAGCGTGTCGGCGCCTTCCAGCAATTCCGAGCGCTTGCCGATATAGTCGTTGAGCTTCGGCCGGGTCGCAAACAGCGAGCCGTGATTGTTGAGCTCGGCGATCGCGAACGGCGGCACGGGTCCCGAGGCATTGCCGAAGGAGACGAACATGCCGCGCGGCTTCAGGCAGGACAGCGAGCCGGGGAACGTCGCCTTGCCGACGCCGTCATAGACGACGTCGCAGCCCTCGTTGCGGCTGATCTGCTTCACGCGCGCGACGAAATCCTCCTCGTTGTAGAGGATGACGTGGTCGCAGCCATTGGCCTCGGCAAGCTCCGCCTTCTGGCGCGAGCCGACGGTGCCGACCACATGCGCCCCGAGCGCCCTCGCCCATTGGCAGGCGAGCAGGCCGATGCCGCCGGCGGCGGCGTGAATCAGCACGCGATGATGCGGCTCGACCTTGAAGGTCTTGTGCAGGAGATACCAGACGGTGAGCCCCTTCAGCATGAGCACGGCGCCCTGCTCGTAGGTGATGTGGTCGGGCAGCTTGACCAGCCGCTCCCAAGGGATGTTGCGCTCGCCGGTGTAGGCACCGAGATTGTGGTAGTAGGCGACGCGGTCGCCGGGGTGGAAATTCGTCACGCCGGGTCCGACGGAGACCACCTCGCCCGCCGCCTCGTTGCCGGCGATGAAGGGAAGTCCGGGCGCCTTGTAGAGGCCGGTGCGGAAATAGACGTCGATGAAGTTCAACCCCACCGCGTGCTGACGGATACGTACCTCGCCCGGCCCTGGCGCCGGCACCTCCACGCTCTCATAGACCAGGGCTTCGGGACCCCCGACCTTGTGCACGCGGACGGCTTTGGTCATCACCTGACCTCCTCGGTCTTGTTGAGCGCAAGCGAAAGCCATCAGGCCTGCGTTGTCAACTCGACGCTGGAGGCGGGCCGGACAAACACGGCTATTTGCCGGCCTTCCTGCGATTGCGCTTGGCCAGCACGTTGAAGAATTCGACCGCCGCCGAGAACGCAATTGCGAAGTAGATGTAGCCGCGCGGAATGTGAAACTTGAATCCGTCGGCCACCAGCGCAACGCCGATCAGCACCAGAAATGCCAGCGCCAGCATCTTGGTGGTGGGATGCTCGGCGACGAACCGCGCCACCGGTCCCGAGGAAATGTACATCACGAGGCAGGCGATCACGACAGCCGCGATCATGATCTCGAGGTCCTGCGCCATGCCAATCGCGGTGATGATGGAATCCAGCGAGAACACGAGGTCGATGACGACGATCTGGGCGATCACCCAGAAGAAGGCGCTGCGGCCGGAATTGTCCTCGCCCCCCTCGTCATCCGCATCGACCTCGGCATGGATCTCGTGGGTCGCTTTCGCGATCAGGAACAGCCCGCCCCCGATCAGGATGAGGTCGCGCCAGGAGAAATCGTACCCCCTGAGCGAGATTACCGGCTGGGTCAGACCGATCAGCCAGACCAGGACGCTGAGCAGAATGATGCGGAACACCAGGGCCAGCGCGAGCCCGATCTGGCGGGCGCGATGCGCCTGCTTGTCGGGGATACGCGAGACGATCACCGACAGGAAGATGACGTTGTCGATGCCGAGCACGATCTCGAGCGAGGTCAGGGTGAGAAGCGCGGCCCAGGCTTCCGGGCTGGTGATGAGGTGCATCATGCGAAGGATCTTGCCATCCTGATCACGGCGTCGCTGCCGACAATCCAGAGTGCGATCGCGCACAGCGCAACCTTAGCAGCGGTGCCGACGAGGAAATCCATCTCCAGCGCATAGAGGCCGAGCGCGGCCCAGATCACGATCAGCGACATGGTAAGCCAGCGCAGGCGCACGACACGGACCGGATGCAGCACGTGGAAGGGAACGAAGGTCAGGACGACCAGCGCGGCAACCAGCAGCGTCGACCACAGCGGCGGCCAGTGCAGCAGGAACAGATAGAACGCCGCAGCGTTCCACAGTGCCGGAAAGCCGCGGAAGTGATTGTCCTCGGCCTTCATGCGCAAGTCGGCGAAATACAGTGCGCTGGTGACGATGATGGCGACCCCGAGCAGCGGCGCCGCGACCGGCAGCAACAGGCCGCTCGCCACGATCGCATAGGCCGGCACGAACACATAGGTGACGAAATCGACCACGAGGTCGAGCACGTCGCCCGACCAGTTCGGCTGCACGTCCTTGACGTTCAGCCTGCGGGCGATGGGCCCGTCGATCGCGTCGATGATGAGGGCGACGCCGAGCCATTGAAACATCGCCGCCCAATGCTCGCGCACGGCTTCCAGCATCGCCAGCAGCGCCACCGCGCCGCCGAACGCCGTGAAGATATGCACGGAGAAGGCTGCGGCGCGGGCGGCCGGCGTGGGGTTGAGAGAATCCTGCGGGGTGTCCATGGCTGGCGCAGTGCTATCAGAATGAGAACGATTTGCACATAAGCCGCGGCGACATCCGGCCGCGCAATTCGCGACAAATTCTCGCGAAACAAGCGACTTGAATTTGCCGCCGGGCATGTCAAATGTCCGGGGTCATGACAGATCTAGCAGCACCTTTTGACGTGGCCGTGATCGGAGGTGGACCGGCGGGCGTCACTGCCGCCATCGCGCTGGCGGAGACCGGCGCCCGCACCGCGCTGGTGGCGCGACGCGTGCCCTATTCCGACAACCGCACCACCGCGCTGCTCGGCGGCTCCGTTGAATTCCTGGACGGGCTCGGGGTCTGGTCGCGCTGCAGCGACAAGGCCGCGCCGCTCGAGGCAATGCGGCTCGTCGACGATACCGGCCGCCTCATCCGCGCGCCGGAGGTGCGCTTCTCCTGCCATGAGATCGGCCTCGACGCGTTCGGCTACAACATCGACAACCGCTCGCTGATGCTGGCGCTGGAGGCGCGCGCCACCGAGCTTGCCAATCTCGTCCGCTTTGATGACGAGGCCGACAGCGTCCTCACCGAAGCCGAGGACGTCGCGATCCACACCGCCGCGGGGCAGTATCTGACAGCCCGCCTCGTGGTCGGCGCCGACGGCCGGCATTCGCTGTGCCGCGAGGCCGCCGGCATCGACGTCACGCGGCGCGATCTGAAGCAGACGGCGCTGACCTTCAACGTCAGCCATTCCCGGCCGCATCGGGGCGTCTCGACCGAGTTCCACACCCCGCACGGCCCTTGTGTGCTCGTGCCGCTGCCGGGCGATCGTTGCAGCATCGTATGGGTGGCCTCGCCAGCGGACGCCGAGCGGTTCAGGTCCCTGAGCGACGAGGAACTCTCGACGGCGATCGAGAAGCAGTCGCATTTCATCCTTGGGCAGATGCGCGTGGAACCGGGCCGCAACCTGTTTCCGCTGGCGATCGAGCGGCCGAAATCCTTTGCCCGCGACCGCATCGCGCTCGTGGGCGAAGCGGCCCATGTGGTTCCCCCGATTGGCGCGCAGGGCCTCAATCTGGGCCTGCGGGATGCCGCCGATATCGCTGGGCTCGCCGGAGAGGCGATCGCGGCTGGCCGCGATCCCGGTGCGGACGAGGTGCTCAAGCGGTACGACTGGGCCCGGCGTCCGGACATTCTGAGCCGCACGTTCATGATCGATATCGCGAACCGTTCGTTGCTGAACGATTTCCTGCCGCTGCAACCGGTCCGCGCCGTCGGCATGCACCTGCTCGGCGCCATCGGCCCGTTGCGGCGCCTGGCTATGCGAGAGGGGCTCGCACCGACTTGGCGACGATAACTTGGCGACGATAACTTGGAGACGATAACTTGGCGACGGTAGTTTGGCGGTGCTAGCCGTACTTCACGGAAACGCCAGCCGTCCGGTCTGGATGAACCACATCACGCTGGTCAGCGTGACCACCGAGGCAAACGTCCCGAGCAGCACTGCAACCGAGGCGGATTCGATCCAGGCGTCATTCTGCCGCGCGATGACGAACACGTTCAGCGCCGGGGGCAGCGAAGCCATCAGCACCGCGGTCGCGGCCCAGGGCTGCGCGAACGGGCCGAACGCCAGCATCAGCGCGAATGATGCGAGCGGATGGACGAGGAGCTTTACCGCGATCACGCCCGGCACTTCCCAGGGCACGCGATTGAACGGCCGCAGCGCCACGGTGACGCCGAGCACGAACAGCGCGGTCGGCGCGGCGGCATTTTGCAGGAAGGTGATGGTGCGATCGAGCGCGACCGGCAGCTCGATATGGAGTGCCGCGACAGCCGCGCCAAAGCAGGCCGACATGATCAGCGGGTTGAGCAGGATCTGCCTCAGCACGACGCCGAAGGCGTGCAGGATCGAGGGATGATCGCGGTCGGATAGCTCGATCAGGAGCGGTACGATCGTGAACAGGAAAATGCTGTCGCAGCAGAAGATCAGCGCGGTCGGCGCCGCAGCCTTCGGTCCGAGCACCGCGAGTGCGAGCCCCGGGCCCATATAGCCGATATTGCCATAGCCGCCGGAGAGCCCCGCAAGCGTCGCCTCGCGCAGCGACAGCCGGCCAAGGACCTTCCCGACCACGAGCGCAATACTGAATGCTGCAATCGTCGACAGCGTGGTCGCAACCAGAAACGGCGGGTTGTTCAGCTCGGAGAACGGCGTCTTCGACATGATCGCAAAGAGCAGCGCCGGCAACGACACGTAGAGCAGGAAGAAGTTCATCCAGGCGAGGCCTGATTCCGGCAGGGACTTGGCCTTGCCGCAGGCGAAACCGACGAAGATCAGGCCGAAATAAGGTAGGGCCAGATTGAGGATATCGACCATTAATGAAGTGATTTCTGAGGCAATGGGAGCTGTCCGCCCGCCCTTCGCGGGTTAATTCCAAGGAAGGGCACTAGCATCGGCCACAATCCTGGTCTATCGACGAAGCATGATTAAAGCGCGGACCGCCAAATTCCAGATCGGACAGGTCGTGCGCCACCGGATCTTCTCGTTCCGGGGCGTGATCTTCGACATCGATCCGGAATTCAACAACACCGAGGAATGGTGGCTGTCGATCCCCGAGGAGGTCCGGCCCCACAAGGATCAGCCGTTCTACCATCTGCTGGCGGAGAACGCGGAATCCGAATACGTCGCCTATGTCTCCGAGCAGAACCTGTTGCCCGACGATTCCGGCGAGCCGATCCGGCATTCGCAGGTTGCCGAGATCTTCGTGAAGGACAAATCGGGCGGCTATCGCCCGCGTAATCCGTCGCTCAACTGACCCCTTTCGAATTCGGCCAATCAAGCCAATAAAAAAGGCGCTCAATCGAGCGCCTTTTTCGTGTTCTGCGTCGACCCGATTACTTCTGGGCCGAAGGCGCCGGCGCTGCCTGACCGCTCTGCTCGAGCTTCTTGCGCTGCTCGTCGGCCTTCTTCTGAAGCTCTTCCTGGAGCTTCTTCTGGTTCTCTTCGAACACCTTGGGATCGGTCGGCGGACCGTCATAGGCCTTGGCGAACTCGCCGGCCAGCGGCAGCGGCAGCGTCAGCGGCGCGCCATTGGCGTTGATCGCCTGAACCACCAGGTTCTGGCCCTTCTTCAGGTTGTTGATGAGGTCGGGCGTCGCTTCATAGTCCGACATGCAGCCGTTGGCGAAGCAGATCACGTAGGGGCTCTGCAGCGGCGGATTGTTGTCGACGATGATGCGGGTGCCGTGCACGAGCTGCATGCCGAGCGGCAGCGTGACGCGAAGAATCTTCTTCGGCTCGCCTTCCGGCTCGATGATCACGGCGGCGATCACGGGCTGGCCGGACTCGATGCGGCCGTCCTTGCCGGTGAAGCAGACCTGCTTGGCGTTGGCGTCCTGGCCCTTTAGGCAGAACTTTGTCCAGGGCGCGTAGATCAGCTGGACCTGCTGCTGTTGCTGGTCGGCGGGCGGCGCGCCGGCCGGCGGGGCGCCGGCGGCGGGTGCCTGGCCCTGGGCCTGCGGCGCCGGTGCGGCGGACCCAGGCGCCTTGGGAGCTGCCTTCGGCGCGGCTTTCGGCGCAGCCTTCGGCGCCGCCGGAGCAGGCGTTGCGGTCTGAGCCTGGGCGGCGAACGGAACAGCAAGTGCCGAGACCGTCAACAGGGCGAGAAGGCGCCCGCGCGGCCGGACCGACGCGGCCAAAATACGGAAATTCATTGCGGAAAACCCTTTCTGAACGGGAAGTGCCCGAACCGCTCGTAAGCACCGAAACTGAGCCGCCTTGGCGCGGCTGTCTCCCCATCAATAGAGGCGGAAACGTGACAAGTTCGACGCTCCTGCGCGATTGCCCGCCTTCTTAACGTGGCGGACGAAAAGATCAATGCCGACAAGCATGTTTGAAGTGGGCAGAGAGGCTTAAGACGAAGGCCTATGCTAGGGTTTGGGCGTGACCGGTCCCCGAATCAATCCGCGCGCCGTTGTTCATGTCTGAGAGCGTGCGCCTGCCAGCCGTGGTCTGCGTGGCGCTTGCTCTCGCATTTGCGGGCTTGACGTCCGTTCCGGCCAAGGCAGCCGAAAGCTACGCCATTGCCATGCATGGCAAGCCGGCGCTGCCGCCCGATTTCACCCATATGCCCTACGTCAACCCCGATGCGCCCAAGGGCGGCCGGCTGATTTGGTCGGTGCTCGGCACCTTCGACAGCCTCAATCCGTTCATCGTCAGGGGCATCGCGGTCCAGCACGTCCGCAGCTACGTCATCGAAAGCCTGCTGGCACGCGGCAATGACGAGGCCTTCACGCTGTATGGCCTGCTCGCGAAGACGGTCGAAACCGACGACGACCGGACTTACGTGACATTCCACCTCGATCCCAGAGCGCGGTTCTCCGACGGAACGCAGGTCGCGGCCGATGACGTGCTGTTCTCCTGGCAGCTCCTGCGCGACCATGGCCGGCCCAACCACCGGCAATATTACGCCAAGGTCGCCAAGGCGGAGGCGCCGGATCCCCTCACCGTCCGCTTCGATCTCGCTGGGGCCAACGACCGGGAACTGCCGCTGATCCTCGGACTGATGCCGATCCTGCCCAGGCACGCCGTCGACGTCGCGACCTTCGAGGAGACGACGATGACCGGCCCGGTCGGCTCGGGCCCCTACCGCGTCGGTGCGGTCAAACCCGGCACCAGCGTGACTCTGACCCGCAATCCCGACTATTGGGGCCGCGACCTGCCGGTCAATCGCGGCCTCTACAATTTCGACGAGATCAGGCTCGATTATTATCGTGAGGCCAACGGCCAGTTTGAAGCCTTCAAGCGCGGCCTCTATGATTTTCGCGTCGAGACCGAGCCGCTGCGCTGGCACGACGCCTACGACTTTCCCGCCGTCAAGGCTGGCGAAGTGATCCGCGACACCATCAAGCCGGGCGTGCCGCAGCCCTCGGAATTTCTGGTGTTCAACACCCGCCGGCCGATGTTTGCCGACATCCGCGTGCGCCAGGCGCTGACGCTGCTGTTCGACTTCGAGCTGGTCAACCGCAGCTACTTCTTCGGGCTCTATTCGCGTGTGGCCGGCTACTTCGCGGGCTCGGACCTCTCCGCCTATGGCCGCCCCGCCGATGCACGCGAGCGGGAACTGCTGAAGCCTTACGCGGCGCAGATCCGGCCGGACGTCATGGACGGCAGCTATCGCCTGCCGGTGACCGACGGCTCGGGCCGCGACCGCGCGACGCTGCGCGCGGCGCTGAAGCTGCTATCGGAGGCTGGCTATGATCTCGACGGCACGGTGCTGCGCAACCGCGCAACGAAAGCGCCTTTCACCTTCGAGATCCTAGTGACGACGCGCGACCAGGAGCGCATTGCGCTCGCCTTCGCGCGTGACCTCAAGCGCGCCGGCATAGAGCCGAGCGTGCGTTCGGTCGATCCGGTTCAGTTCGACCAGCGCCGGCTCGGCTACGAGTTCGACATGATCCAGAACCGCTGGGACCAGTCGCTCTCGCCGGGCAACGAGCAATCGTTCTACTGGGGCAGCGCCGCCGCCGACAATCCCGGCACCCGCAATTACATGGGCGCAAAGGACCCGGCCGTCGACGCGATGATCGCAGCCCTGCTGGAGGCTCGTGATCACACGGATTTCGTCTCCGCCGTGAGGGCGCTGGACCGCGCCCTGATCGCCGGCTTCTACACGATCCCCCTCTTTAACGTATCGGAGCAATGGATCGCGCGCTGGAATCGGATAGAACGGCCATCGGTCACCGCGTTGTCCGGTTATCTGCCGGAGACTTGGTGGCAGAAGGCGAACGCCCAGAGCAAGCAACAAGGCAACTAACCAGCGACGTGATGCCGTGAACCAGCCAGTATCGCCGACGCTCGACACGCTGTTCCAGCGGACGCTGGCCCGCCAGCCGCATGCGCCCGCGCTGTACGATCCCCTCAACAAGATTCGCATCACCGGGCATCTGCCCAGGCGCTTGACCTATGCCGAAGCCGATCGGGCGATCGAGGCGCTGTCGGCCCATTTCGTCGAGTCCGGCCTGCCGGCCAACTCCGTTATCGCCGTGCAACTGCCGAGCACGGTCGAGTTCGTGCTCACGGTGCTTGCGGCCCATCGCGCCGGCCTCGTCGTCGCCGTGCTGCCGCTCTTGTGGCGGCACGCGGAGCTGACCGCGGCGCTCAACCGCACCGCGGCGCGTGCGATCGTCACCATGAGCAAGGTCGACGGTGTGATCTACGCCGATCTCGCCATGCATGCCGCGGCAGAAGCCTTCTCCATCCGTCACGTCTGCGGCTTCGGCACCGATCTGCCGGAAGGCATGGCCTCGCTCGACGATGTTCTGTCGCGCGCGCCCGGCACGACGCGCAGCGTCATCCAGGACGGCCGTAAGGCGGCGATGATCTCCTTCGACGTCACCGCGGAAGGCTTTCGTCCAGTGCCGCGGCCGCATTTCAGCATCATCGCGGCCGGGCTCGCGATGTCGCTCGAAGCCGACATTCCGCAGGGCGCGACCATCGTGTCGGCATTCACGCCGATGTCGTTTGCCGGCCTCGCCTCCTCGCTTGCGATCTGGCTACTGTCCGGCGGAACGCTGGCGCTGCATCACCCCTTCGACAGCGAGGTGCTGGAGCAGCAAGTCAATGAGCAGGGCTGCGAGGTGTTGATCGCACCCGCCCCGCTCGCCTTGCGGCTCGGGGAAGCCGATCTCGCGGCGCGGATGCCGGGTTTGCGCAACGTCGTCGGCCTGTGGCGCGCGCCGGAACAGGTGGCGGCGAGCGACGCCTGGATCGCACCGCATGCGCCATTGACGGACGTCTATTTGTTCGGCGAAGCCGGCTTGTTCGGGGCGCGGCGCGGCGAGGACGGCATGCCGGTGCCGGTGATGCCGGGGCCGCATGGCGCCCCGCGGGAGCAGTCCGGCTCCTCTGTTGCGGGCGAGATCCTGCTGACGCCGAAGGGCACGCTCGGCCTGCGCGGTCCGATGGTGCCGATCGCGGCCTACGCCCCGCCGCAACCGGTCGGCGACACCCTGACGGCGCAACCGCCGCGCGACTATGTCGACACCGGCTACGCCGCGCGGCTCGATCGCCCGAGCGGAGCGATCTGCATCACGGCGCCTCCCTCCGGCATCATGGCCGTCGGCGGCTACCGCTTCCTGTCCAACGACTTGCAGGAATGGGCGCGCCGCCTCGGCCAGGGCGCGTTGCTCACGGCGCTGCCCGATCGGCTCTCCGGACACCGTCTGGCCGGGCGCGCCCAGGACAACGCAAGGGCCCGCGAGGCGCTCAGCGAACTCGGGCTTAACCCCCTGATGGTCGAGGCTTTTCGCGACCGCACCGGGCCCGGTTGAAGCGCTTTTCATCGCGTCCGTTGACCGGGCATTAAGACGGCACGACTAGATTGCGCGGCATTCGCGTGCGTAATCAGAGCTTGATATGTCCCAGGCGGGCCCGATCCTCTTTGTGTCCAATGCCCAGCGGCCGGCCTTCGTTTCGGCGCTCGACGAGGCCCGGCTTTTTCCCGTCATCGATAGCGATTGGGCGGGTGCGGCACGCGCCGTCGAAGAGATCCAGCCGGCCGCCGTCGTCGCTGCGCTTGCCAGTGGACATGAGCTGCATCTTGCCGCTGTCGCAAAGGCGATCGCGGGCCAGACGCTCTATCTGCCCCTGATCATCGTCGATCCCCAGACAGCCCTGCCCCACAACGCGCTGCCGTTCACGCTGCGCGGCAACAATTCCGACCGCCTCATCGCGCGGCTGCGCGCCGCGATGCGCGTCCGCACTCTGCACGCGACCGTGCTGCGCCGCCTGCCGGAGACAAAGGTCTCGCTGCCCGATTCCGACCCCGCGCGCGACGCGACCGTCCTGCTGATCGGCCGCGGCTCCGCCTATCCGGCCCTCTCGGTCGCACTCGGCGAGCGCATGGGCGTGATCGGAGCGCTCTCCATCGAAGCCGCCGCAAAGCATCTCAACACCCGCGACATCGACGGCGTTGTGCTTGCCGAAGGCTTTACCGCCCGCGTTGCCGACGCTTTCCTCACGGTGCTCGCGGAAGATACCCGCTTCCGCAACATGCCCGTGGTCGTCACCGCGCATCAGCTCACCCAGGTTTACGACCTGCCCAATCTCGAGCTCATTTCCGGCGATCCGGCGCAGATTGCCGCCAACGCGCTGCCGCTGATCCGTCAGCACGCGATGGAGGCGCAGTTCAGCCGCACGCTACGCTCGATCGACGCCGGCGGCTGGCTCGATCCGCGCAGCGGCCTGCTCACGCCGGAAGCCTTTGCCCGCGATTTTTCCAAAGCGGTCGAGCAGACGCTCGCCCGCGGCGGCGGCCTGTCGGTGGCGCGCTTTGCTTTCGATGCCCGCAATCCACGCGCGCAGTTGGATGCCGCGCGGATCCTGAGCCGGCTGATGCGGCAGATGGATTTCGGCGCCGCGCAGAAGGATGGCTCCGTCATCGTGGTGTTCGCGGAGACCGATTTCCGGACCGCCCACATGATCGCCCGCCGCCTCTCCGCCGTGATGCGCCATACCTCCAACGGCAAGCGCGAGCCGCGCTCAGAGCCCGTCGTCAGCGTAGATTCGCTGTCGCCGTCGGATACCGCGAGATCGCTGCTGGCACGCTTGTCGGCCGAAGCTCCGCGCGCGGCGTCGTAGCGATCACCTCAATCCGAAAGCAACCATCATCTCGCTGAGATCATCCGAGGGCAGTGTGCAGTTCGTTCACAGAGTCGCACTCCTCATCTTTCTCATGCCAATGAATCTGATTGGACCTGCGCTGGGCGAAGAGATTCCGCGACTGCCGGATGGCCGATATCTGGTCCAAGTGAAGGACGTGCTCATCGCTCTCCCGGAGGAAGAGCCGACAAGGAGAATGACCACGTTCGACGTATCGACGCCGCCCGGAAAAAGCCCATTCGAATTTACTCTCACTGATCTGGTTGGCGACCCCAATCGCTATGCCCCAAGGCTGCGGTCGTCAGATTGGAGTTCCGTCCGTGCTTCACCAACGCGCCCGCGCGAAATCTTGGGCGAAGAAGTCATGAAAGGCGTCATTGGCGTGGGCGTCGTCAGTGGCTTGGACACGAACTGCGAAGCATGGCTGCCCCAGTGGGCGCGTTATCGTGAAGTCGCTATGGGTCTACCGGCAGACCAATACGGTTGGACCAGGCAGGACGACCACCGAAATCCTCCAACGAGCACCTTCGTCAAGTTTCTTGACCAGGGCGAACGATTGAAAAGTCGATACTACCCGCTCAATTGCGATTTCTCAGGAGGCTGTTTGCTCAAGGCCTGCCGTGACGGCCTGACTGCCTGGATTCGGATCTATTCATCCAACAAAGGCCAAGGCGAGGACTATTCAGTAAAGGACTTCGATCAGCAGATCGCTAGCGGGATCAAGGTGCTGGAACGCATGGTCGTGAATCGGCCTATCGATCTCGCACATCACTAAACTTGAGGCCGAGGTCAGAGCCTCGCGCCTATCGATCCCGGCTCAGCGGCGCACCGTTTCACGCTGCGCCGCGTCCGGGACACGAGAATGCCTACGCCGCCTTCTTGCTCGTGGCGAGCTGCGCGAGCTGGCGCAGGATCTCGGTCGTGCCCGCGAGGCGTTCTTCCGGCGTCTCCCAGTCCTGGAAGAACACCACCTTCATATCGGGCCGCACCTTCGCGGCCTCGCCGTGGCTGCGAATGAACGACACCAGGCGGTCCGGATGGGCAAAGGAGTTGTCGCGGAAAACGATCACCGCGCCCTTCGGGCCGGCATCGACCTTCTCGATATTGGCGCGACGGCAATAGGCCTTGATCGCCGCGATCTTGAAGAGATAGCGCACTTCGTCGGGCAACACGCCAAAACGGTCGCGCGTCTCGGCGGCAAAGTTCTCGATCTCCTCCTCGGTGTCGAGATCGGCAAGCCGCCGGTAGAGCGACAGCCGCACCGAGAGGTCGCCGACGTAATCTTCCGGAATGAGCACGGGCATGCCGATCGTGATCGAGGGCGACCAGCGGTCGGCCGCGGGCTCGGAGACGCCTGCCTTGAGGTTGACGATCGCCTCTTCCAGCATCGATTGATAGAGCTCGAAGCCGACCTCCTTGATGTGGCCGGACTGCTCCTCGCCGAGCAGGTTGCCGGCACCGCGGATGTCGAGGTCGTGCGAGGCGAGCTGGAAGCCTGCGCCAAGCGTCTCCAGCGATTGCAGCACGGTGAGCCGGCGCTCGGCCTGCGCCGTGATCTTCTGCTGCGCCGGCAGCGTGAACAGCGCATAGGCACGCAGCTTCGAGCGGCCGACGCGGCCGCGGAGCTGGTAGAGCTGGGCAAGGCCGAACATGTCGGCGCGATGCACGATCAGCGTGTTGGCGTTGGGAATGTCGAGGCCGGACTCGACGATCGTGGTCGAGAGCAGGATGTCGAACTTGCCGTCATAGAACGCCGTCATGATGTCCTCGATCACTGCGGGCGGCATCTGCCCGTGCGCGACCGCGACCTTCATCTCGGGCACGTTCTTGTCGAGGAAGTCCTTGACCTCGGCGAGGTCGTCGATCCGGGGCACCACGTAGAACGCCTGTCCGCCGCGATAGCGCTCGCGCAAGAGCGCCTCGCGGATCATGAGCGGATCGTGCGGGGCGACGAAGGTGCGCACCGCGAGGCGGTCGACCGGGGGCGAGGCGATGATCGAGAGCTCGCGCACGCCAGTGAGGGCGAGTTGGAGCGTGCGCGGGATCGGCGTCGCCGATAGCGTCAGCACGTGCACCTCGGAGCGGAGTGCTTTCAGCCGCTCCTTGTGGCTGACGCCAAAGTGCTGCTCCTCGTCGACGATGAGCAGCCCAAGGTCGCGGAACTTGATCGCCTTGCCGAGCAGCGCGTGGGTGCCGACGACGATGTCGACCGAGCCGTCGGTGATGCCCTTCTTGACCTGGTTGAGCTGCTTGGTCGGGATCAGGCGCGAGGCCTGAGCCACCTGCACGGGGAAGCCGCGGAAACGCTCGGTGAAGGTCTTGTTGTGCTGGCGGGCGAGCAGCGTGGTCGGCACGACAACCGCGACCTGCTTGCCTTCGAGTGCGACCGCAAAGGCGGCGCGCAAGGCGACTTCCGTCTTGCCGAAGCCGACGTCGCCGCAGATCAGGCGGTCCATCGGACGGCCGCGCTCGAGATCCTTGAGCGTGGACTCGATCGCCCCGAGCTGGTCCTCGGTTTCGTCATAGGGGAAGCGCGCGCAGAATTCGTCGTAGAGGCCGGGCTGCACCGGCAGCTTTGGCGCTTCGTGGAGCTGGCGCTCCGCGGCGATCTTGATCAGTTCGCCCGCGATCTCGCGGATGCGGTTCTTCAGCTTGGCCTTGCGGGTCTGCCAGCCGCTTCCACCGAGGCGGTCGAGCTCGACCGTGGTCTGGTCGGAGCCGTAGCGCGAGAGCAGCTCGATGTTCTCGACCGGCAGGAACAGCTTTGTCTCGGCGGCATAATGCAGCTCGAGACAATCGTGCGGCGCACCGCCGACCTCCAGCGTCTGCAAGCCGACGAAGCGGCCGATACCGTGATCGACGTGGACGACGATGTCGCCGGCGCTAAGGCTCGTCACTTCCGAGATGAAATTGTCGAGCTTGCGGCTCGCCTTGCGCGGCCGCACCAGGCGATCGCCCAAGATGTCCTGCTCGCTGATGATGGCGATCTCGTCGGTCTCGAACCCGCTTTCGAGGCCGAGCACGGCGAGCATGGTCTCGTTGCGCGGGGTCGCCTGCACGGTGCGCCAGCTATTGACGCTGGTCGTATGCGTCAGCTTGTGGTCGCGCAGCATCGAGGTCATGCGGTCGCGCGAGCCTTCGGTCCAGAGCGCAACGACGACTTTTTTGCGCTGGGCTTGCAAGGCCATCACGTGCGCCACCACGGTCTCGAACACGTTGACGGTGGTGTCGTTGCGCTCGGGCGCAAAGTCGCGGCCCTTGCGCGCGCCGGCGTCGATGACACTGGTGCCGTCGGCGGGTACCGAGAACTGCGTCAGCCGCACCAGCGGGATCGCGCCCTCGCGCTTCGCCCATTCCTCTTCGGTCAGATACAGCCGGTCGGGCGGCAGTGGCTTGTAGACGGCGCCGCCGGCCCGATGCTCCAGCGCATCGCGGCGCGCCTCGTAGTAATCGAGAATCTGCTTGAAGCGTTCGCGGATCGCGTCCTCGGCTTGCGGCTCGATCGCGACGGCCGCGCCTTGCAGATAGTCGAACAGCGTGTCCATCCGCTCCTGGAACAGCGGCAGCCAATGCTCCATGCCGGGATGGCGACGGCCTTCGCTGACGGCCTCGTAGAGCGCATCGTCGCGCTCGGGCGCACCGAACTCGGCGACATAGCCCATGCGGAAGCGGCGGATGGTTTCGGTGACGAGCTGGAATTCCGAGATCGGCACCAGGTCGAGCGAGCGCATGTCGAGCATCGTGCGCTGGGTCTCGGCATCGAAGGAGCGGATCGATTCCAGGCTGTCGCCGAAGAAGTCGAAACGGACGGGCTGGTCGAGGCCCGCGGGGAACAGATCGAGGATGCCGCCGCGCACGGCATATTCGCCGGGCTCGCGTACGGTCGAGGAGCGGCTATAGCCGTTATGCTCGAGCCAGGCGACGATGGTGTCCATCGGCACGACATTGCCCGGCGCGAGCGAGAGCGCCTGCGCCGCCACCAGGTCGCGCGAGGGCACGCGCTGCACGATGGCGTTCACCGTGGTCAGCACGATCAGCGGCTTGTCACTGCCGGTGAGCGAGGCGAGCCGGGCAAGCGTGGTCAGGCGCTGGGCCAGGATGCCGCCATGTGGCGAGACGCGGTCATAGGGCTGACAGTCCCAGGCCGGGAACTGGAGCACCGGCAGATCCGGCGCGAAGAATTGCAGCGCACGCTCGAGCTGCTGCATGCGCGGACCGTCGCGGCAGATCACCGCCAGGCTGACGGCGGCCTTCTTGGGTCGCGCCGCGATCGCGCGCGCGAGATCGGAGACGACGAGCCCCTCGGCGCCCTCGGCGACATTGGCAAGCGTCAGCGCACGGCCGGGCGCCAGCGATTCGGCCGGCGATTTCAACGGCTGTTTCATGCGTTTCCATCCGCGATCGGAAACGCCTTGATGCGGGCAAACAGGGTGCCTGCGACATCAGCCGGCAGCACCTTGTCGCCGGTGATCGCGGCATAGAGATCGGGATCGTTGACCTCGAGCAGGCCCTCGAGCTCGGCGAGCTCGCCCTCGGACAGATTGCCGATCTCGGCGTCCGCAAAGCGGCCGAGGATAAGGTCCATCTCGCGCGTGCCGCGGTGCCAGCAGCGGAACAGAAGCCGCTTGCGGCGCTCGTCCAGGCCACCGCTCGATCGTGTCGTTCCCGTCATGTCCGTGATATCCAGTCCAACGCCAAAAGCCCGGACGTGCCGGGCGGGGGTGATATAGCGACTGAGGCGACCGATGCCAGCCCTTTGTTGCCGCGGCTCACGGTTCTCAAATCATCATGACCCGGGCCGCTCGCCCGATGAAAAAAGCCGTGGATGCCCGGCATAAAGCCGGGCAAGACGGGTTGAAACGATCCTAGATTCGCCTCATGCGCCCCAGCCTGCTCAATCCGCTGTTTGCTCCCGTGACCAGCCTGCCCGGCGTCGGGCCGAAGCAGGACAAGCTGTTGCGCTATCTGCTCAGCCGCGATGAGACGCCGCGGCTGGTCGATCTCCTGCTCCATCTGCCGAGTCAGGTCATCGACCGCCGGGCGCGGCCAAAAATCCGCGACGCCGTGCCCGGAACTGTGGTGATGCTTGAGGTGACGATCGATCGCCATCGCCCGCCGCCACCGCGCAATGCGCGCGCTCCTTATCTCGTCTACGCCAGCGACGACACCGGCGACGTCGTGCTGACCTTCTTCCGCGCCAAGCCCGGCTATGTCGAAAAGCTGCTGCCGGTCGGCGAGAAGCGCTACGTCTCCGGCACGCTCCAGATGTACGACGGCATTCCGCAGATCGTGCATCCCGACCGCGTGCTGGACGAGGAGGCCATCGCTAGGCTCTCGGGAATAGATCCCGTTTATCCGCTCACCGAAGGTCTGGCGCTCGGTTCGCTTCGCCGCGCGATCGCGCAGGCTCTGCAAAAGCTGCCGGCCTTGCCGGAATGGATCAGCCCGGAGGTCATCCGCCGCTGCCACTTCCCGCCAATCGCGGAAGCCCTCACCCGCGTCCATCAGCCAGTTGAGCTCACGGACGTCCTGCCCGACCAGCCGTTCTGGTCGCGGCTTGCCTTCGACGAGCTGCTCGCCGGCCAGCTTGCGCTGGCGCTGATCCGCGCACAGCTGCGCCGGCCAGCCGGCGTGCGCAACGCCGGCGACGGTCATTTGCGCAACAAGATCATCGACGCCCTGCCCTACGCACTGACGCCGTCCCAGCGCAGCGCCGCGGCCGCGATCGCCGACGATCTGCAACAGCCCGTGCGCATGCTGCGCCTGCTTCAGGGCGACGTCGGCTCCGGCAAGACCGTGGTGGCGCTGTTAGCTGCCGCCGCCGTCGCCGAAGTCGGCAAGCAGGCCGCGCTGATGGCACCGACAGAAATTCTGGCGCGCCAGCACATCAAGACCATCGCGCCGCTCGCCGAGCGCGCCGGCCTGCGGGTTGCGATCCTCACCGGGCGCGAAAAAGGCAAGGAGCGGCGTGATATCCTCGCGCGGCTTGCCGAAGGCGAGATCGACCTTCTGGTCGGAACCCACGCGCTGATCCAGGACGACGTGATCTTCAGGGCGCTCGCGCTTGCGGTGGTCGACGAGCAGCATCGCTTTGGCGTGCGCGAGCGGCTGGCGCTGACCTCGAAAGGCGAAGCGGTCGACGTGCTTGTGCTGAGTGCCACGCCGATCCCGCGCACGCTGGTCTTGACCTATTTCGGTGACATGGATGTCAGCGAGCTGCGGGAGAAGCCGGCGGGCCGCCAGCCGATCGACACCCGCGCGGTGCCGATCAGCCGGCTTTCGGAGGTCATGGACGGCGTTGCCCGCGCGCTGCAATCCGGCACGCTGGTCTACTGGATCTGCCCGCTGGTCGAGGAATCCGAGGCCGAGGGCACCGAGCATCTGACCAATGCAACCAAGCGCTTCGAGAGCCTGCAGAAGCGTTTTGGCGATCGGGTCGGCCTCGTCCACGGCCAGATGAAGGGCACGGAGAAGGACCGCGTGATGGCGCAGTTCGCCGCCAACGAGATCGGACTTCTGGTCGCCACCACCGTCGTCGAGGTCGGCGTCGACGTGCCGGCTGCCACCATCATGGTGATCGAGAACGCGGAACGTTTTGGCCTTGCCCAACTGCACCAGTTGCGCGGCCGTATCGGACGCGGCTCGGAAGCCTCCACCTGCCTCCTGCTCTACAGCGAGCCGCTCGGCGAAATGTCGAAAGCGCGGCTGAAGGTGATCCGCGAGACCACGGACGGTTTCAGGATCGCGGAGGAAGATCTGAAGCTACGCGGCGAAGGCGATGTGCTGGGGGTGCGCCAGAGCGGCCTGCCCGGCTACCGCATCGCGCGCTCCGAGGTCCACAGCCAGCTCATCACGCAGGCCCGCGACGAAGCGCTTCGCATCATGAAGGACAATCCAAGACTACAGGGTGAGCGCGGCGATGCACTGCGCTGCCTGCTGTATCTCTACGAACGCGACGAAGCGATCCCGCTGATCGGTGCGGGCTGACACGATGATGTCCGTCCTGCAGGGATTGATCCAGTAGTCCATTACCCGAAGCGACCCTTCTGCGCTCCAAGCATCTTTGATAGACGCGCAGGTCAAACTCGCGCATGACGCGTTGAAGGTCTTGGCCACAGCGCCGCAAAAGGCCGGCAGCCATTCGCGACATTCGGCCTCACGGCCAATTCGTGAACCTCCGAAAGACCGAGCCGGACCCACTTGCAAGCGGTGTTCGTTCGCCCGGAGGTATTATGGGGCGGCGTTGCGGAACATCATTCGAGTCTCCCTTGTTGCGGGCTGGCTCACATTCAAGATGGACCACCCGTGGTATAAGTCGGGCATCGCAGGTCAAGGAGGCAAAGGCATGTGCTGCTTCGGAGAGGCGAAACTCATCTGATGATCGCTGACCGAGCACACATCGGAACTATCCGTGCATCACTGCTGGAGGTACATCATGCAGTTCGTGTCCGCCGAATGGCAGCCCACTTCAACAGCTCCATCCGACCGAGATCTGGAAATCTGCGCGCTGGACTTTGATGGTATAGTCCATGCGCTTCCTTTCCCTTGTCACACGGACGGATCCAACTTGGTCGACGGTCGGGGCAAAATGCACGCCGACATTCAGCCGACCCATTGGCGCAAATGGGCTGACTCACGCTAGCCCATCGGCCAACGCAATCCCCGCGCGGCCCGAATGCGCGAGCATGAACCTTCCGTGCTCGGCTTCGGTCCAATCGTTGGCGGGGAACATGCACTCCAGCCGCAACTCTTCGGCCGTGATCGCCTGGGGCGTTCCGACGCCCCTTCTAATCAGCAACGCAGCGGCCGTCGCCGGACTTGCGAGCCCGCCTCACCCCTGCTTCTTTGCCGTTCTTTCCGCGAATGCCTTCAAAAGCCCCGCATCTGCGCCCTCGCCCTTGGCATCCTCGGCGAGATGCTCAAACCAGCGCGCAAAGCCCTCATAGATCTGGCTGGCCGGATGTGCTGGCCCCAGGAATCCGGAAATCTCCCGCATCTCGGCGACCCAGCGATAGGCCTTCGGGATCATGTCCGGCAGCGCGACCTCGAGTCGCGCCAGGATCGCGGGCTGGCTCAGCGCAAGCTCGTCGCGGAGCGCATCGGCCGCGCCCGCTTTCGTGGCGGCAGCGACCATGGCCGAACCGATGCCCGCAAGACCCTTGACGATTCCGGCGTAGGACATCTTCAGCGCGGAGGCAGCGCCGACCGGTCCCTCGACGATCCGCAGGTCGAGACCAAGCTGCCTCAGCACGGCCAGATCCTTCGCGTGCTCGCCGGAAACGTAGAACGCCGGCCCCTTGCCACCCGGCTGCGGCGGAAAGCCGATGATGCCGGCATCGACGAACGGCGCCTGCGCCGAGCCGACGATCCCCTCGATTCTGAGCACGGTATCGACGTTGACGGCATTGCAGTCGACGACGAGCGGCTTCTTCTCCCGCTTCACGATGATTGCGGCCAGCCGTTCGGCGAGCGCCACGGCCTCACCCGGCGGCACGATCGACAGGATGATGTCGCAGCCCGCGATGTCGGTATCTTCGGCGGCGATCATGCCTGCCTCCGCCGCCCGCTTTGCGGTTTGCTCGCTACGACCCTTCAGTGAGGTCAGCACGCACGCGCCGTTTTCACTGAGGCGGCGTGCGACCGCGCTGCCCATGGCGCCGGGCGCGAGGATCGCGATGGTTGGGGACATGGCTCACTCCAGTTCAAATGCGAACGCGATCTGCGCTTCGTCATCTCGAATGATAGCAGAGTGAGGGAACCGCAAAGCGAATGCCGGCCATCCCGCGGGGGAATGACTGACGCTCAATCCACCTTGACGGGCTCGGGGCGCACGGCGGCGGCATTGGCAATGCGGGCGGCGTTCGCCACGCCCGCAAGCGCGGCGATCTTCTTCGGATCGGGGCTCGATCCCGGCTGTACCACGCCCGCCGACATGATCAGCGTCGCGGCGTCCTCCGCGCTCAGCTCGACCTCGATGATCTTGCTCTTGGGCACATAGAAGAAGAAGCCGGTGGTCGGGTTCGGCGAGCACGGCAGGAACACCGAGACATGCTCCTCCTGACCCGGCAGACTGCGGGCGATGTCCTCGCTCGGCGATTGCGAGATCAGCACAATCGACCACATGCCCGGCGAGGGAAACTCAACGAGACCCACTTTCCGGAAGCTCGACCCCTTGCCCGAGAACAGCGTCTCGAACACCTGCTTCAGGCCGCGGTAGATGGCGCGCACGGCCGGGATCCGGCCCAGGAAGGTCTCGCCGACATCGACCAGGGTCCGGCCGATCAAATTGGCCGCGAGGAAGCCGACCAGCGTCAGCGTGAAAAATGCGACAATCAGTCCCCAGCCGGGAACACCGTACGGAAGATAGGTTTCCGGCCGATAGGCCAGCGGCACGAACGGCCGCACCACGCCGTCGACCCAGGTGACGAACCACCAGACCAGATAGAGGGTGATCGCGATCGGTCCCGTAACGACGAGCCCGGTGAGGAAATAGTTGCGGAATCGGCCCATCAGGCCGGTATGCGGCTCCGGCGGCAGGTCTTCGGCAGGCACAGGCGGGGACGCGTCGTCACGGGCGGTCATTCGGGTTCCAAGTCGGTCGCAGCACTCTAGCTAGGGTCTTCTAGCAGATTTTTGAAGGTGCAAGGCGACCGCACCCGCTTTCGTCCTGTCCCCATCCCTGCCTATTCGACGGTCACCGACTTGGCGAGATTGCGCGGCTGGTCGACGTCGGTGCCCATCACCACCGCCGTGTGGTAGGCCAAAAGTTGCACGGGGACGGCATACACCATCGGCGTGAAGGCTGCTGGCATGTCGGGCATGACGATGGTGACGAGCGAATCGACCGTCGCCTCGGCCGCGCCCTTGGCGTCCGTCATCAGAATGATGTTGCCGCCGCGGGCGGCGACTTCCTGCATGTTGGAGACGGTCTTCTCGAACACGCGATCGTGGGGCGCAATGACGACGACCGGCATGGTTTCGTCGATGAGCGCGATCGGCCCGTGCTTGAGCTCGCCGGCGGCATAACCCTCGGCGTGGATGTAGGAGATCTCCTTCAGCTTCAGAGCGCCCTCGAGCGCGAGCGGGAAGCTGGTGCCGCGGCCGAGATAGAGCACGTCGCGCGACTTGGCGATCCTGTGCGCGAGCTTCTCGATCTGCAATTCGGTGGTGAGCGCGTCTGCCATCAGGCGCGGGATCTCGACCAGGCCGTGCACGAGCCGGGTCTCGTCCTCCTCGGACAATTCGCCGCGCGCCTTGCCGGCCGCGACCGCGAGCGAGGCGAGCACCATGAGCTGGCAAGTGAAGGCTTTTGTGGATGCGACGCCGATCTCGGGACCGGCTAGCGTCTGGAGCACCGTCTCGCTCTCGCGCGCGATCGTCGAGGTCGGCACGTTGACGACGGCGAGCGTGTGCACGCCTTCGGCCTTGGCATAGCGGAGCGCGGCGAGCGTATCGGCGGTCTCGCCCGATTGCGAAATGAAGATCGCCAGATCGCCCTTGCGCAAGGGAGACTCGCGGTAGCGGAACTCGGAGGCGACGTCGACCTCGACCGGCAGGCGCGCCATACGCTCGAACCAGTATTTTGCGACATAGCCGGCGTAGCTCGCCGTGCCGCAGGCCGTGATCGTGACGCGCTGGATGTCGCGGAATTCGAACGGCAGCTTCACCGGCAGCGACACCCGCTCGGATGCCATGTCGACATAGCGGGCCAGCGTGTGGCCGATGACCTCGGGTTGCTCGTGGATTTCCTTCGCCATGAAGTGGCGGTAGTTGGCCTTGTCGACCAGCGAGGTCGAGGCCGCATGCTTGATCTTGTCGCGCTGGACGGCGCGGCCGTCCTTGTCGAAGACCGCAACGCTGCTCCGGGTCAGCACGACCCAGTCGCCGTCCTCGAGATAGCTGATCGTATCGGTGAACGGCCCGAGCGCGATCGCGTCCGAGCCCAGGAACATCTCGCCATCGCCATAGCCCACCGCGAGCGGCGGACCGTTGCGGGCGCCGATCATCAGATCGCCCTCGCCTGCGAAGATGAAGCCGAGCGCGAACGCGCCGCGCAGCCGGCCCAACGCGAGCTTCACCGCCTCGACCGGCTTGTTGCCACGCCCGAGCAGATCGTCGACCAGGTGCAGCACGATCTCGGTGTCGGTCTCGGTACGGAATACCGTGCCCTTCGCTTCGAGTTCCTCGCGCAGCTCGCGGAAATTCTCGATGATGCCGTTATGGACCACCGCGACGCGCTCGGTGGCGTGCGGATGGGCGTTATGTTCGGTCGGCTTGCCGTGGGTGGCCCAGCGGGTGTGACCGATGCCGGTCGTCCCCTTGAGCGGCTGGTCGCGCAGCCGCGCCTCGAGGTTCTTCAGCTTGCCTTCGGCGCGGCGGCGCTCCAGGTGGTCGCCTTCGAGCGTGGCAACACCCGCGGAGTCGTAGCCGCGATATTCAAGCCGCTTGAGCGAATCCACCAATTGCTCTGCAACCGGTTCGCGCCCGAGAATGCCGACAATCCCGCACATGCGGATCAATATCCCCCAAATCGTCGAAAAATCGTCAAAACGACGCGATCGGTTTTTATCGAAACTCGTAACGAACCAGATACTCAATAATTATTGCGGATTACGACAGCACCAAATGGCGGTAGCCCTAACGTGCGGCCAATTGGCTGGCCTTTAACCGCGCGTATTAACCGGCTGTCAACAGATTTGGCCAACGATTCCTTGCCCGGAGATCAAGGCCATGAAGCGCTCGTCCGATCGCAAAGGTCTGTCATCGATGTATGTGCATGCCAGCGAGACCACTGGCACGCACCTGGCGCATTGGCCGCCGCCCCAACGTGGCAAGGAGAGCAAACCCGTATTCGTCAAGCACCAGGCCGGCGAGCCCGCGAAGCGCGCCAAACCGCGCGGCTGGCGCCTGACACGCGCCATCTTCTCGGAATTCTCCGAGGACGAATAGGCGCGGCTCAGCCTTCGGATTTCTTCTTCCCCGTCTTCATCTCGCGATACCGCGCAGCGCCGCCTTCGCGGATGGTCTGCTGGTTGCGTTCCAGCGCCATCGCATCGTCAGGCACGTCCTTGGTAATGACGGAGCCCGAGCCGATATAGGCGCCGTCGCCGATTTTGACGGGGGCGACCAGCGAGGAGTTGGTGCCGACGAAGGCGCCCTTCCCGATCAGCGTCTTGTGCTTCTTGAAGCCGTCGTAGTTGCAGGTGATGGTGCCGGCGCCGATGTTGGAATTGGCGCCGACGGTCGCGTCCCCGATATAGGAGAGATGGTTGACCTTGACGCCGGCTTCCAGCGTTGCGGCTTTGGTCTCCACGAAATTGCCGATGCGGGCGCCGTCGCCGAGCGAGGTGCCGGGTCGCAGGCGCGCATAGGGACCGATTGAGACGTTCTTGCCGAGCGAAGTCTCGACGATGTGCGAGAAGGAGTGGATCACCGTTCCGTCAGCAATCGACACGCCGGGACCGATCACCACGAAGGGCTCGATCGTCACGTCCTTGCCGAACGTCGTGTCGGCGGCGAGATAGACGGTTTCCGGCGCGATCAGCGTGACGCCGGCGTCCATCGCGGCTCTTCGCAGCCGCGCCTGCATCACGCCCTCTGCGTCCGCAAGCTGCGCCTTGGTGTTGATGCCGCGCACCTCGTCTTCGCTGGTCTCGACCACCATGGCCTCCCATCCCTGTTGGCGGACGATCCCGACCGCGTCCGTCAGATAATATTCGCCCTTGGAGTTCGCCTTGCCGATCTTGTCGAGGATTGCCAGCGCGCGGCGCCCGTCCAGCGCCATCACGCCGGCATTGCACAACGTGATCTTGCGCTCGTCAGTGCTCGCATCCGCATGCTCGCGGATCGCGACCAGACGATCGCCGTCGACAATGAACCGGCCGTAGCCAGTCGGATCGGCGGCACGAAAGCCGAGCGCGGCAAGCGCCGCGCCGCTCGCGAGCGGCGCACGCAGCCGCTCGAAGGTCCCGGCCGAGATCAGCGGCGTGTCGCCGAACGCGATCAGAAGATCATCCGCACCGCGCGCGATCGCCTCGCGCGCCGCCAGCACCGCATGCGCGGTGCCGAGCCTCTCGGCCTGCACGAAGGTGAGCGTGTCGGGTCGGATGCGCCGCGCTTCATCTGCAACGGCCGCATGGTCGGGCCCAATCACCACCGCAAGCGACGTGCCAGTTCCCTGCGGCGCGGCCGCGAGCACATGAGCGAGCAGCGACTGCCCCGCCACCGGATGCAGCACTTTTGGCAGGCTCGATCGCATGCGCGTGCCTTCGCCGGCAGCGAGTACGATGGTGAGGCTGGAGCGGGCGGTCATCGAGATCCCCGGTGATTCCAATGTCGGCCGAATCGCTTCTGATCGGCGCGAGCTGCTTTACGCGTCGTCATAGAGGCGTTTTGCTACCCCCGCAAACGCCCAGAATTCAAGTGCATCCCGCTTTTCCTGTTAATGTTCCGTGATTGATTCGGGGAAGCTCGACAGGGCTGGGCACTTAACAATCATGGCAAAAGATTCCGACCCACTGGCCGGCGTCTTCGAGACCAAGGAATCCGGCGGTCTTCTCGCCGGACTCCTGGCTGAGGAGAACGAATTCGATCGCCGTATGATGTGGCGGCTCGGCTCGTGGGGCGCAGGGGCCGTCGGCGCCGTGGTGATCGCCGTCATGGCCAGTCAGGCGCAACTCGGGTGGCGGCGCGACCAGGTCGCAGCCGCCGATCTCACGCGCCAGGCCGACCGGCTCCAGATGCTGACAAGGGAAAGCCAGAGCGAAGCCCGCAGACTGGCGTCCGCGATCGAGACGCTCAACACCGATCGCGACCGGCTCTATTCGCGCGTCACGGTTTTGGAGCAAGGGCTCGATTCCGTCACCGGCACGATCGCAAAGCAGAATGCAGCGTCGTCGCCGACGCCTGCAGCCAAGCCGCAGGAGACGGCGGCGGCCGCCGCGCAGCCGACGCCCTCACCTTCGCCCGCTGCCCCAAACGTCGCGCCGGTCGCCTCGACGCCCGCTGCCGGCGACAAGCCCCGCGTGGACGCCGCCAAAGAGCCGGCCAGGGAACTGAACAAGGAACAAAGCAAGGAACAGAGCAAGGATCAGTTCAAGGAACAGATCAAGCAGCAGGCGGCTCCGCTGCCCCAGACCGCTGCTGCGGCATCGCTCGTTCCGCAATCCTCGATACCGCCTGCCGGGCTGCCAACCATGCCGCTGGTTGCGTCCAAATCGCTTATGGCGCCGCCCGATCCCGCCGCAGCCAGGCTGGTCCAGCCGGAAACGGCAGACAAATCGGAGAAGGCTGACAAAGCCGACAAGACGGAGAAGCCGGAAAAAGCCGAGCAGCCAAAGGCAGACGCGGCGTCGCCGACCGAGGTCGCGACGGCGTCTCCCGCTGCCGAGCCCGAGGCCGCCGAGAGCGAGCAGCCAGCGCCGGCGATATCAGTGCAGCAGACCCGGTTCGCAGTGGATCTCGGCAGCGCCAACTCGATCGGTGGCCTGCGCGCGCTGTGGCAGGGCTTGATCAAGTCCAACCCGGAGATCGTCAACCTCCGGCCGATCATCATGATCAAGGAAAGCAAGACAGGCACCGGCATGCAGCTCCGCCTCGGCGCCGGTCCGCTGGTGAATGCGGCCGCCGCTGCCAAGATCTGCGCCGGCCTCACCGAGAACGAAAGGGCCTGCGAGACGACCGTGTTCGACGGCCAGCGGCTGTCGATGCGCGGCCAAGAGGCTGCGCCGCAGCAGGCCTCTCCCCAGGCCGAGACGCCGCCGACCACAGCCAAGCCGGAGAAGCCGCAGCACCGGCGGAGCTACTCTTCGAAGCGCACCAAGCGCGAGGAGCCGCCTCCACCCCCGCCGGCAGCGGCCGCGCCTGCGCCCAAGCAGGAGACGACGGCCGCCTCGACCATATCCTCATTCTTCAGTCGAAACAAAAACTGAAGTCAGATCAGTCCGTTATCGCGAGACTCTGAGACAAACTCACAGAGCCTGCGCGGACCCTGTTGCCCACATCCGCCTTCCCGACCATATTGGCCCCATGAAGAAGAAACCGTTCCGCCTCACGCCCTACCAGGTGCAGTTCCTGCTCGTGGTCGGCTTCGTCACCGTCGGCTACGCGCTCTATTTGCGCTATTTCGCCCTCGAATTCTCGCAAGTCTCGCTCGCCTGCGACGCCGGCCTGCAGACCGTGATGTGCAAGGCGCGCGCAACCGCGACCGTGCTGTTCAAGAACTCGGTGTTCGGCATCGTCGCGCTGGTGATTGCGACGCTGAACCTGATGCGGCCCTCGATCGTGCTGCTGACGCTGGGCGTGATCGCCGCAGGCCTCGGCATCGTGCTCTACAACATCGTGTTGTCGGGGCTCGCGATCGGGCTGCTTATTCTGGGCTTTGCGCGGCCCGCGCCCGCCACAGCGTAAGCGCGAACAGCAGATACATCGCGCAGGTCCACAGCGACTGCCAATTGTCGCGCCCCTCGTTGATCAGCACGTAGGTCGCCGACAGCGCCAGGAGGCCGGCAAAAACCGATTCCGCGATCGGACGTACGCCGGTCTGCGGGCGGTTCAGCATCAGAAGCGCAAACGGCACCACCGCCATGGTCAACGAGGCGAAAGGAAAATCGCGGTAGCGCGGATCGAACGCGAAGCCGAGCGCGGTCTCGGCTGCGATCACGGCGGTCACCGCGAGCGTTAGCCCAAGCGCCGCCGTGAGCTTCGACCATTTGCGCTCCTCGCGGGGACCCAGGATATCGAGGAAGGTCGGCAGTCCGCGTCCCGACACCAGCGCCTGTGCGCAGAAGATCGGCGACAGCACGCCGGCGGCAAGCAGCGCACCCCATTGCAGCCAGCCGCCCAAGCCGTAGCTCTCGTAGTACATCTTGTCGAAAGCGATGCCGAACAGCATGCCGGCTGATGTCGCCGAGATGCCGACGCCGAGCCATGCCGAGAAGCGCGGCGTCCAGGGCCGCCGGCGCAGTGTCAGGCCCGCGACTGCGAACACCAGCACACTGACGGCCATGCCGGCGCTCATGTACCATTTCCAGTACGGGAAATTGCTGATCGGCTCGCCCGGCGGATATTTGAGCTGGCGGCGGACGGAATCGATGAAGCCCCAATAGCCGCCTACGGTGCCTTCGATCTGGCGCTTCCAGGGCTGGTCATAGGCCTCGATCAGGTTGACGCGAAAGCCCTGCGCCTTGGCGAGGGTCAGGATTTCCGACACCACGCGCGCCTGGTTGGTACGCGAGGGCAGCGCGCCTTCGCGCATCCGCCCTTCGCTCGGCCAGCCGGTCTCGCCGATCAGGATTTCCTTGCCCGGAAAGGCGACCGCCATGCGTTGGCGGATCTGCTCGACATGGGCGGCGGCGAACTTGGCGCGGATCGGAAAATCCTCCCAATAGGGAAGGATGTGGATCGTGACGAAGTCGACGGCATCGTAGACCTCGCGATTCTTCAGCCAGAATTCCCAGACGTCGGCGTAGGTCACGGGAACGGCAACCTGCGCCTTGACCAAACGGATGACGGCCACGAGATCGGCCGTGGTCATCTCGCCGCGCAGCAGCACCTCATTGCCGACCACGAGCGAGGTGATGGTGTCGGGGAAATCCTTGCTCAGACGGACCGCGGTCGAGACCTGGGAGAAGTTCTTGGAGCGGTTGCTACCGAGCCAGATGCCCTGGATCACCTTCAGCCCGCCGACCTTGGTGGCGATCGCGGGCACCTGATCGAGCCCGTTCTCGATCGAATAGGTGCGGACGCAGTCGGTGATCTCCTTGAGCTGCCGCAGATCCTGCTCGAGCTGGTCGGCCTCGATATGGGTCGAGGGATCGAGCGGCGTCTGGCCGCCGCGGAACGGCGCGTAGGAGACGCATTGCAGCTTGGAACTGGGATCGATGGGGGCGCGCGCGAGCGTGATCGGCGTGGCCAGCCACCACCACACGGCAGCAATCGCACCCAACGATATGAGCAATAGCGCCAGTGGCGTACGAACAGTAATCGGTTCCGTCCTCCGCGAAGGGTCCGTCGATTACCTGCTTGCGGGCCATCTGCCAAGGGGGGCCAGTACAGCCAGGCGGCAATTGCACCTGCCATTCCGCCCCTTATCGCCTGCGGCTCTTCGACCGGCGCATAGCATGGTGACTTTGCTGGACAAAATTCGAAATACCAGTCATGGGATTCAATGGGACTTTTCCGCCGCATTGGAGACCCATTTGGACGGCATCACACCGCGCGTCCGTGGCGTTCTCGCGCAGGCGGCCAGAGAGATCGGGGAATTTATGCGGCGACGGGTGCTTGAGTTGACGAATGCGGTCCTGCGGCATGTTGCCGTCCCCTCCCTTGTCGTTGTGCTCGGCCTGTCAAGCGCGTTCGCCCAGAGCGGCGGTCCCGCCGCCCAGGATCAGGGCAAGCCGGCCGCAAACGCGCCTGCCGATGCCGCCAAGGACGCCAGCCAGAACCAGCGCCGGACCGACGAGTTCGCCGAGGCTGCGCAGGCCATCAACGGCCCGGCCGGAAACCCCGAATGCGTCTGGCTCGGCCGCCGCGTGGTGCGGCTGATGTGGCGGGATGATCTCGATACCGCCTTCCGCCATCTCGATCTCTACGACCGCTTCGGCTGCCCCGGCGGCCACATTCAGGCGGCGTTCCGCTGCCTGACTCGCTTTGGCGGCCAGATCGATCCCAAGGTCGCCGAGACCCTGGACAGCCGTGTGCACGCCTGCTGGATCAATCCGGCGGCACAGCCCCAGCAGGCGGCCGCCGCGGTGTCCCAGCCGCCGGTGCCGACGACCGGCACCTCGCCGCAGCCGGCGGCAAGCCCTGCGCCGGCCGCGAGCCCCTCGCCTGCCGCGCCCCCAAAATAGCCGCGATCACTTCACGCGCCGTTCAGGAACGATGGGCGATACCGGCGATTGGCACTGCTCGTGCTTTTCAAATCGTCGGTGCCCTTAAAAGGCCATGCCGCTAAACGACACGGCGTCATGACAGTTGTGAAAAGGCGTGGCAGAGGTATGTTCCATTTGCCGCGGACTCGGTCGGATCTCGGGGTCGGATCCGCTTCCCTGCCATCTCAGCCCCGATTGGTTTAGCCGCGATGCGTGCCATCGTTGCCGTTCTGTTGCTCGTGTCCGCGCTTCACGCCGGGCTGTGGGGAGTCCTGCGCGACAGGGAGCCCGCGCCAGACTTCAAGGGCCTGTTGCCCAGCCTGTCGTACACGCCGTTCGAACCGGGACACGTCGTCGATCCCACCGTCGACTCGGAGAAGATCCGAGCCGATATGAAAAAGCTCTCCACCCTCACGCGCGCCATCAGGTCCTACTCCGCGACGGAAGGTAACGAGCTGGTGCCGCCGATCGCCGCCGAGTTCGGCCTCAAGGTCACGGTCGGCGCGTGGATCGACAAGGACGAGGATCGCAACGAGCGGGAGATCAAGGCCGCCATCGACCTCGCCCGCAAGAACAGCAACGTGATCGGCATCGTCGTCGGCAACGAGGTGATCTTCCGCGGTGAGCAGAAGGTCGAGGACCTCATCGACAAGATCAAGAAGGTCAAGAGCGCGGTTCGTGTACCCGTCACCACGGGCGAGATCTGGAACATCTGGCGCGACAATCCGGACCTCGCCTCCAGCGTCGATTTCATCGCCGCCCACGTGCTGCCCTATTGGGAAAACTTCCGCTCGGACCAGGCGGTGGATCAGGCCGTCGACCGCTACAACCTGTTGCGCAACCTTTTCCCCGGCAAGCGCATCGTGATCGCCGAGTTCGGCTGGCCGAGCGCGGGCTACAATTTGCGCAATGCCGACCCGGGCCCGTTCCAGCAGGCGCTGACGCTGCGCAACTTCGTCAGCCGCGCCGAAGCCATGGGCATGGATTACAACATCGTCGAGGCGATCGATCAGCCCTGGAAATTCTTCGAAGGCGGCGTCGGTCCCTACTGGGGCATCCTCAACGCCAGCCGCGAGCCGAAATTCGCCTGGACCGGGCCGGTTGAGAATCCCGACTACTGGAAGCTGATGACGATCGCGCTCCTGGTTGGCATCCTTCTGTCGCTGCCGATCATGCGCCTGTCGCAACCGACCGCGCCACAGGCTTTCCTGCTCTCGGTCACCGCCAACGGCGTTGGCGCCTGGGCCGCCATCGTGTTCGCCTATTGGAACGGACACTACTTCCTGTTCGGCTCGGCCTTCGCGCTGACGCTCGGCATGATCCTCCTCGTTCCGCTCGTCCTCATCGCGATGGCGCGGATCGAGGAGATCGCCGCGGTCGCCTTCGGTCGGCCGCCGCGCCGGCTGCTCGCCAAGGGCAAGCCTGTCGAAGGTGTGCCCGAGAACTATTTCCCAAAGGTCTCGATCCACATCCCCGCCTATTACGAACCAGTCGACATGCTCAAGCAGACGCTTGATGCTCTCGCGCGGCTGAACTACCCGAACTACGAGTGCGTGGTCATCATCAACAACACGCCCGACCCCGCCTTCTGGCAGCCGATCCAGGATCACTGCCGTGCGCTCGGCGAACGCTTCAAGTTCATCAACGCCGAGAAGGTGCAGGGCTTCAAGGCCGGTGCGCTGCGCATCGCCATGGACCGCACCGCGGCGGATGCCGAGATCATTGGCATCCTCGATGCCGACTATGTCGTCGATCCCGACTGGCTGAAGGATCTGGTGCCGGCCTTCGCCGATCCGCGCGTCGGCCTCGTGCAGGCGCCGCAGGATCACCGCGACGAAGATTTGTCGATCATGCACTACATCATGAACGGCGAATACGCCGGCTTCTTCGACATCGGCATGGTCCAGCGCAACGAGTTCAACGCCGTCATCGTGCACGGCACGATGTGCCTGATCCGCCGCGCCGCGATGGACATGGCCGGCGGCTGGTCGAGCGACACGATCTGCGAGGACAGTGACCTCGGCCTTGCGATCCAGGAGCTCGGCTGGACCACGCACTACACCCGCCACCGCTACGGCCAGGGCCTGTTGCCCGACACCTACGAGGCCTTCAAGAAGCAGCGTCACCGCTGGGCCTATGGCGGCTTGCAGATCGTGAAAAAGCACTGGCGGCGTTTCCTGCCCGGAGCGAGCCGGCTGACGCAGGACCAGAAGCGCGAATATGGGCTGGGCTGGCTGAACTGGCTCGGCGCGGAAAGCCTCGGCGTCGTCGTCGCCCTTCTCAACCTCGTCTGGGTGCCGATCGTCGCCTTCGCCGACATCGCGATCCCCGACAAGATCCTGACGCTGCCGATCATCGCCGCCTTCGTCGTCTCGCTCGCGCACTTCCTGTCGATGTACCGTCTGCGTGTCGCGGTGAAGCCCGGCCAGATGCTGGGCGCCATGATCGCGGCGATGAGCGTGCAGTGGACGGTGTCGCGCGCGGTCGCGCAAGGCCTGATCACCGAGCACATCGCCTTCGCACGCACCTCCAAGGGCGGCCTGTCGCGGATGTCGATCGAGTTCCAGGCGTTCTGGGAGGCCGTGATCGGCGCGCTGCTGCTGATCGGCGCCGGCGTTCTGGTCGCCTCCAACAGCTTCCGGCAGATCACCGAGATCTACATCTTCGCCGGCGTCCTGGTGCTGCAAAGCCTGCCGTTCCTGGCGGCGGTCGCGATCGCCATCCTGGAGCTCAGCCGCATCAACTCCTTCCAGTTCTGGCGCGACAGCGCCGTGCGCGCCGCCGAGCTGATTGGCCTGCGCCCGGTCGCACTGCCGAGCCCCGCCGGTTCCTCGCAGCCGGTGGCAAGCGAGGTCCGTCGCGAGGCGAACTGAGCACGGTCCGCGGTCGGCTGGAGCGCCGGTCGCGACTCCGCCGTGGACGGGCTCGTTCTTCGGCGGGGATGATGGGCAGCCGGCAGGTTGAAAATTCCGCTCTAACTGACGGAAACGCTGCACGAATCCCCGCCCCTGCCGCGATCTCCGGCAACCGCGCATGCTATTGACCTCAGCGGCCGCTCCCCCTACACAGCGCGAGCCGAAAGCATGATCCGGAAATCGCCTTACCGGTTTTCCCCGCGACGCGCGTTACGTTGCGGCAAGACATGCTTCTCGAATGTCCGAAGACGATGGCAAATCGACCAACGAAGCCATCAAGCGGCCATGGGAGCGCGTAGCTCAGCCGGTAGAGCACGTGACTTTTAATCACGGGGTCCTGGGTTCGAGCCCCAGCGCGCTCACCAACAAAATCAATAGCTTGCGTCTGCTTCTGCCAAACTCGCTTCGCAGAACGCGCTCAGTCCACCAGCCACGATGGCCGGTAGCTCGCCGCAATTGAGACGCGGGTGCAGCTTCCCGATGCTCGCTAAAGCATGATCCGGACCCGAAGGGCCGCGTTAGCGCAAAGTGCGGAGCGGTTTTCCGAAAAGATCATGCTCAAACAACACCCTAAAGCGCGATGACGATTCATCCTAATCTCATCGGGCTTTAGTGTCCCCATAGGGCCAAGAGGGCACACGCGAAGCCTATCGCTAGGATACCGGCAGCCGTTACTGTGACCAGGTCAACCGACCAGGGGTGTCGTTTTCCCCCGATCAGGTCGAAGTGTCTGGAGTGGCGGTCGTCCCTGAAGGTCTGAAGGCGCATGACACGCACTCCCTTATGTGCGCGTGAGACCGATCATTCAACCGGCGACAGCCCGGACAGTTCCATGACATGCGCCCTTCCACCCACGACGCACGGTAGCCAACTGAGGCGGCCGGGGTACTCCAACGGGGTGCCTCTCTTGAGCAATCGTTCCCACTCCGCTTGCGGGCGTAGATTGGAAATTGCCCGCCGGGCTTCCAGCCCCCAGCCCCCGCCCGGAGAGCACGCGACCCTACCAAGCTTCCTGCAAGGTGGGGTCGCTCCATTTGTTGGATACTTGCGGACGCGAATTTGGACAGTGCTCGATTTCTTTTATTCATACGGGAGGCCCCATGACCGACGAGAGACTCGCCCGTCTGCGCGCCCACGACAGGAATATCGGCCGATATCGACGCCTGCTTAAAACCAATCTGTCGGATATTGAGCGCCAATTTCTAGAACAGCGCCTGAGCGAGGAAAAGTCGGCCGTCGAGAGCCTGGCCCATCCTGCTTTCCACCCAGGCACGGAATGAACACCTGCTGCGCCAGAATGCTGCTCCGCGGGTCCTGAATGCGGGCAAGCCCAGATCCTCAACTTCGAACCACGCCGCATCTGGTTGCCGGGAAAGGCGGGCCGACGATGTCCGCCCGGATCGGCATCAACGTGCCTTGAACCGCACGAGTTGGCCCCCAGATGTCGAACCGAGATGCCAGCCGGCAGGAAGTGCGGGCTCGTCGGATGAACTGGATCGGCCGCGGGACCGTCTACACTACGCTGGTGATCGTGGTGCCGTTGATCATCTGGCAGATTCTTGCACCGCCAGATTCTTGCGCCGCTTTGACTGCCCAGCCGGTTCATGCTGGCAGGACTGTTCGCGCCCTAACCTCATGTATCAGGACAGGAAATATGATCATACGCTCGATGCTCGTCATATTCGCCTTGCTGGCAGCCGGGACCGCCGCAGTCGCCGGCTCCGCTTCTCCCGTCCCATATGACTACCCTTGGTGCGTCTATGGTGGGGAACTCGGCTATTCCGGCGACTGCTCCTATGAGACGAGAGAGCAATGCCTGGCGTCCGCGTCCGGCCGGTCGAACGTGATATGTAAGGAAAACCGGCGCCTTCTATTCCAGCAGCAGAGTGTGCAGCAGCCTCGGGCGTACCGTAGTCGTTGAAAGAGATACCTCCCGGCTCGGCGTGCTATCGAGGTGTGGGCCCGCCAGCGTGAACGGCGGGTCTGGTCGTCTGCCGCTTCAGCCGCCGGGCATGCGTCGCCACACGCTGCCGGTTGCACTCCTGTGCGATCGGCGCCGGCGCTCGGCCTCGCAACTCAACAAAGCATAGGAGACCCCGATGACCACTGCCCGATGCGGTTGCGGCGCCGTGACGCTGTCGCTTCCCGGACTATCCAAGCTCATCGTTGCCTGCCACTGCATCGATTGCCAGCGGCGAACCGGTGCGCCGTTCGGTGTGGGTGCGTTCTATCCCGCCGCGACCGTCACCGTTTCAGGAAGGCCGAAGGAGTTCACGCGCGCTGCCGCAAGCGGCGGGAAGGTCCAGAGCTATTTCTGCCCGGACTGCGGCTCAACGGTCTATTGGAAGTCCAGCAATCTTCCCGCGTTCATTGGCGTTGCCATCGGAGCGATCGCGGACGCAGGTTACACGGCTCCCGTCAGATCGGTGTTCGAGCAGTCGAAACATGCCTGGGTCGAAATCGGTGGCGCTGGCGTTGAGCACTTCCAGCAAGGCAGCGCGCACAAGACCACGGGTACGTCTGGCTGAGATAGGCCGCATCCATCCATGTGTGGCCGCGCCTCCGGACCCATGGTTTAAAGTCCGTCGGGGGATTTTTTTTGGTACGTTTCCCTCCG
The DNA here is from genome assembly GCF_024199925.1 of Bradyrhizobium sp. CCGUVB1N3. Classification (NCBI taxonomy): domain Bacteria; kingdom Pseudomonadati; phylum Pseudomonadota; class Alphaproteobacteria; order Hyphomicrobiales; family Nitrobacteraceae; genus Bradyrhizobium; species Bradyrhizobium sp. CCGUVB1N3. Next base: position 1,060,574 of record NZ_JANADR010000001.1, on the reverse strand, counting down.
TTCTTCCCACGGACTCGGAGGCGGGTCGTTTTTGGCTTCGTCAGCCTTCAGCCGCAATATCCGCGCGATCCGTCCTGATCCACGCCATCGCCAACTCCCACGCCACCGACAGCACGATCGGCCCGATGAACAGGCCGACGATGCCGTGAGCGAGCGTGCCGCCGATCACGCCGACGAAGATCACGATGGTCGGCGTATTGAGTCCGCGCCCCATCACCAGCGGCTTCAACATGGTGTCGATGAAGCCGACGAGAACGAGGAACACGGTCAGCAGCAGCGCCGTGGTGACGTCCTTTGCGGTCCAGATCCAGATGATCACGGGCAGGAGCACGAGGAAGGCGCCGATCTGCACGATCGACAGCAGCAGCACGATGAACGCGAGCAGGCCGGCGCTCGGCACGCTGGCGAGCTTGAAGCCGACACCGGCGAGCAACGCCTGAACGATCGCGACGCCGATCACCCCTTGCGACACGGCGCGGATGGTTGCGCCCGCGAGCTCGAGGAAATGCTCGCTCTGCTCGGGCACGATGCGAAACAAAAAGCCACGGCCGGCGGCGACGAGCCGCGGCCCGTGGGGAAACAGGAAGCCGGCGACGAAGACCGAGACGAGGAACTGCAGCGTCCCGACGCTGGCGTCGCCGGCGAGCGACAGCAGCGGTCCCGCCAGCGGCTGGAGATACGGCGCCACCTCGCGCAGCACGGCGCGGATGTTGTTGTAGGCCTGCTCCCAGAGCTCGTAGAGTTGCGGGCCGATGATCGGCCAGGATTTGATCTGCTCCGGCGCCGACTGAAGCGCGAGGTCGCCGGTGCCGAGCTGGCGCGCGAGCTCCCTCGCCCCCTCGACCGCACTCAGCCCCAACCAGGTTGCCGGCCCGATGACGATGCCGAGCGTCATCAAGGTCAGGATGATCGCGGCCGTCCTGGGACGGCCGCCAAGCAACTTGGCGAGCCAGCTGAAGGCCGGATAGAACGCCACCGCCAGCACGGCGCTCCACGTCAGGATCGGCACGAAGGGCCGGATGATGAAGAAGGTCCAGATGATCAGCAGCGCGAGCAGACCGAGCCGGATCAGAAGCTGGACGATGTCCTCTCCCGTCAGGAACTGGCGGAGGGTTTTCACGGGCGCAGCTTTCCTTGCGATATCAACGCGACTTCCGGCGACCGCCGCGATTGGCGCGCGGGGCCCTGCGTTATTGCCAGCCACGGACCGGGCGTCAAGACGGCCCGGCTGCGGCGTTGCTGCACAAGCGCAACTCGGCGGCCGGATTTGCCTAACCGCCGTTAACCGGATTTGCGCCAATCGATTTACCCGAGCGCAAGCGCTCAAAACCTACACTGGACCGGTCACATCAAACACGTTGCGTTGCCATGGCCAATACTGTCTGGACGATCGAAGAATTCTCCTGCCCGAGCTGCGGCATGAACTACACCGCGACCAGAGAGGAGCACGAGGCCAGGCACACCGGCAGTTTCAAGTGCAGCGTCTGCAACGCGGTGGTCCATACCTGGTCCGGCAATCATCATTTCTTCGGCTGGGAGCCGATCAACGCGAAACCGCCGGTGTTCGGCCGGCGGTGGGCCGGCGTGCGCTGATAGGCGCGAACATCGCCATCGCCAAAATTCGCGCGACATGCCTCGATGCGCCTCGCGTTGATGGCCCCACGCGCCAGTCCGTGGCGCAGCTGGCGGTACGCACTGATTAACGCGACGCGCCGGGCCCCGGACCCGGCATACCATCTGGTCTTCCTGCAACGCATGACGGGGAACCTTGCTCGACTGAGCGGCTTGTCAGGTTGCAATGAGCACCATGGCAAACCTACTCGCGCGCAAGCAGTCGCTGCTGGAGCGGCTCAAGGAAGATCCCGGCCCGCACGAGCGCGATCAAATCGAACGCCTCATCGAGCAGGTCGACACCGCGCTCAATCTGCTTGAGGACAGCGGCCAAGACGACAGCGACCACGACCGCAGCGACGGGCCCTGAAGGTCTCTGCCGCGTAGCGGACCTGTTCCCGCGGAACGAAATCTCCACGCGGCCCGTTGGGACGGCGGGCAGATCTCAGAAGCCTTGCAAGGGGCCAGTGGATGTCGAATGATCCCGACCGACGCGAGCGCTGCGGTGAATTCTCGATGGACGACTTCTTCCTGTTCGTCCTGTCGAGCAGCCTCTGCCTGCTGGTCGTCGCAATCAGCCTCTTGATCCGGATGCCACCCGGCCTGTGACGGTGACGCCAATTCGCGCTGCGCCGTTTGCAGTCCGTTCACCCCTGAGCGGTTAGATCGGGTGCCGTTTGCCCCTCCGCCGTAGGCCGCCATGCCGGATCTCAACGCCGTCCTCGCCAAGCTCAACGACCGACTACTCAGGCTCGAGGGGGAGCTATTCGTGCTGCGCTCGCTGGCGCGGGCGACGCTGACGGCTGGCGACGATCATGCGGCGCGCATGCGCAAGCTTGTCGAAGCAGCGAAGGTTGCGCTCGACGATGAAGCGCTGCGGCCGCTGGACAAGCCGACCCGGAAATACGTTGAAGCTGCCAGCGCGATGGTCGAAGAACTCCTGATCGAGCCGACCAAGGCGCGGCCGCTGTTCACGGTGATCGACGGTGGCAAGGCGGACTAGACTAAGCGGCGGACTAAGCGGTGCTGCGCATTAGGCCACGGCGGGATTGGGCGACTTCAACTTGCTCAGTCCGGCCTCGATGATCGCGATCTCCTCGTCGACCTGACCGATGGGCAGGCTGAAATCGTAGCCGGAGCGACTCTTCAGGTCGATCGCCAGCCGCTGGCGGTGCATCATCAGTGCGTCCAGGCCACGGCGGTTCTTCAGCCTGACATAGGTGTCGACGATCTGCTCAATCGCACTCGGCATCCGGTGATTCCAGGAAGGAAAGGGCCGCGCCAGCTTTGCACGCCGGCGGGCCAACTCTTGTGTCGCGGTACGCAATACAAATCCGCGACAGATTCGTCGATACGCGAGGCCGGTTGAGAACCCGTTACTGCGCTGCTGGTCCGGCGCCCTTTTGGGCGACGTCGCGCTCAGAACGATCGGCACAGTGCGCGACATCGCGATGACGCGGACATGAAAAGGCCGCTGGCAATATCGCCAGCGGCCGGCCGGGTTCGAAAACGGATTCGGGATGAAACGTCTGCCAGCCCCGGGCAGGCGACCCTAAGAGTAGGCTGGCGATTCGTTCTGCCCGAAACCGTACACAGGAACCTGGAATCCCCGGATCATTCCACCCCGCCGCAAAAATAAGTCCGCGGCAGCTTGCGATAGGCGGAGTACCGGTAATAGGGCCGATAGGCGTAGCGCGCCGAAGCGCCGGCGGCTGTCATTTTTCCTGGGCGTGCATCAGGAACGAGCCGACCAGGCCGATGAGGCCGCCGGCCAGCAGCACATATTGCAGCACGGCCAGCGCCCGGCTCGGCGCCTCGGTCGCGCTGGTGATTTCATAGATGAGCGCGGCCGACGTAATTCCGCTCATCAGCATCAATCTCGGCCATTTCGACACGGCGTTCCCCCGTTTGCGTTGCATGCCCGTTGGACGCGACGAACGGACAGCCGGTTCGACAGGCTTGCGTCCCGCGCATTGTTGATAACCGGCGCAAAGGGCTCGCGGGGGGTGACAGGGCCTTATGGCGTGTTATCCGGGGGTGACCCAGCTCCCGAGACGGACCGAGACCCCATGCGCATCACCTTGATCGGCTCCCGCCATTTCGGCGTGATCACCCTGAATATGCTCCGGGAGCACAGCGTGGACATCGCGCGGGTCGTGGTCGCCGACGGCGAGGACCGCCTCGCCGCGACCGCCCGGTCGGCCGGTATCGAGGCGGTGGTCCAGGCCAATCCAAAGCTGGTGGCGGCATCCGAGATCGCTGCGAACACCGACCTGATCATCACCGCACACAGCCACGCCCGCGTCTCCAGGGAGGCGCTCGCCGCCTCGAGGCTTGGCGGTGTCGGCTACCACCCGTCGCTGCTGCCGCGTCACCGCGGCAAGGCCGCCGTGGAGTGGACCATCAAGGAGGGCGACCCGATAGCCGGCGGCACGATCTACCACCTTGCCGACCGCATGGATGCCGGCGCGATCGCCGCCCAGGACTGGTGCTTCGTCAAGAAGGGCGAGACGGCGCGCGAGCTGTGGGAGCGGGCGCTGGCCCCACTTGGCCTGAAGCTGCTTGCGGAAGTCATCGACTACATCAAGGTCCACAAGACGCTGCCGGCCAAGACGCAGGACGAGCAGTTCGCGACCGCCGCGCCGAGCCTGTCTTAGGCGCCCGCCGACGATTCATCCTTAACGTTGCGAATCCGGCCGATTCGACGCCCAAAACAGGCTGAGAATGGGCAAATAAACCATTGTTTCCACAGGAACAATTTTCGCTTTGGCGATGCAGCAAATTTCTGTCACATTTCCCCCCAATAAGCGTCAGCATCTCAGACATAGGCAGGGACAGAAATTCATGCGTTTTGATCGCATTGCGTTGATTTTTACCGCCGCGATTGCCACCGGCTCGCTCGCAGCACCCGCGTTCGCCCAAAACCCCTATGACGGCAACTGGCAGGTCACCATCATGACCAAGAGCGGCTCCTGCGAGCCGACCGCAAGCTCCATGCTGACGGTTTCCGATGGCCGGATCACGGCGCCCGGCGCTAACGTTTCCGGCACCATCGGCCGCGAGGGTCTTGTGAAAGTTTCGATCAATGGTGCATATGCCAACGGTCAACTCAGCGGCAACGCCGGATCGGGAAAGTGGAATGGAGCATCAGGAGGCATACCGTGCAGCGGGCGGTGGGAAGCATCGCGCCAATAAGCCAACCGAGGCTCGGGTCATGAACCGGCGGCTGCTCGTTGCGGCCGCCGTTTTGTTTGCGGCGTCAGTCGCAAATTCGGAAAGCAAGGCGCAGTCCGGTCCGTTCGCCGTCCTCGCCGGCAGCTGGAGTGGCGGCGGCACCGTCACCCTCGACGACGGATCGACCGAACGCATCCGTTGCCGCGCCAAATACGCGCCCGCAGGTCCCGCAATGGAAATGTCGCTGACCTGCGCCAGCGACGCCTACAAGTTCAACCTCTCCGCCAATGTCCGCGCGGAAGGCAATGCCATCACCGGCAGCTGGACCGAGGCCAGCCGCAACATCAGCGGCGTGATTTCGGGCCGCGGCGGCGGCGCAAACTTCGAGGTCGTCGCCCAGACCGCTGGCTTCAATGCCAGCATCGGGTTGCACACGAGTGGCAGCAAGCAGACGGTCACGATGCGGGCCGACAGCCAGTTCCGCGGCGCCAACATCTCGATGTCGCGCTAGTGGATTGATGCCGACGTAAGAGTCCTTGTCGGGATTCCCATGCCTTGCGGCGTGCGAGTCTGCGGGATGCGTACTGGCGTCGCCGTCCATCTGAGTTCGACCGATCGCAAGCGCTTGCAGGCGATCGTCGATGACCGCAACAGCCCCCAGAAGCATGTCTGGCGCGCCCGGATCGTGCTGGCCACGGCCGATCGATGGGCTGGGCACGACGGCGGTCAAGTGTTGGATTCGATCTGCAAGTGATCCGCAACCCACCGGATCACCCTGTGCCTTTCGAGCGCCTAATTGGCGCCCGTCGGCCTTCCAGCCTTTCAAGGCGAACATAACCGCGAGGTCTGCCTTGAGCTTGGGCTAGACGCAACGGCCAACGGCCAGCTTGAATCCGGCGGCGCCCTTGTCACGCCGCGGCTACCCCGAGCCCGCGCCCCGGATTTTGACAATGGCAAGGCAGCGGCTTCATAGGCAGCCCTCTGCTGCGAAGATCGCAAACGGAGCGGGACCCGTCCGTAGCCGGACGATCGCGGTCTTGAAACCCCTCAGCCCGCGTCGACGACAAACACGCGTGCTTCCTGCGCCGCGTCGCGCTCAACCTTGATCGGCGCGTACCCCGGTGACTGATAAAACGCCAGCGCGTCGGCGAGAGTCGCGAATTCGAAGATGCCGGCCATGGGCAATGGCGCCACGTCCCCTTCCAGCATCTGGGCCACCGGCCCGAAGTGGAGGATGCGGCCTCCTGCTGCCTGTAGCGCCGCCTGAAAGCGCGGCGCCAGTGCGGCTTGCCTGGCCGGATCCATTATACGCAGATTGACGTGGACATAGGCCGTCATGGCGGGCTCCCTAACAATACTGCATATACAGTATTATATGAGTCGGATCTTGTCGAGACCTGCAAATGACAGAGGCTTCTGATCTCTATCGCCGCGTCGAAACCGAGTGCCCGGCCTTCCAGGCCCGAGTCACGGCGCGGGCGCTCACGCGCTACTACAATGCCTGCTTTCGGCCCTTGGGGATCACGGCAGAGCAGTTCAGCCTTCTGGTGGGGATTGGCGGCAGCCACGAGCCAACGCTTGCTGAGCTGGCGGCGCGCGCCGGGGTCGATGCCACCACTCTCAGCCGCAGCGTAAAGAGCCTCGAGCGGAGGGGTCTCGTGCGCAACCATGGGGGGCGGGGCCGAGCCGGCAAACGCCTGGTGCTTACCGACGGGGGCCGCCGGCTGATGGACGAGTCCATGGCCGCCTGGGAGCGCGCCCGGGTCCGGTTGGCTGAGGCTCTTGGCGAGGAGGCATCGCGTGTTGCGGGGCGTGTCATGTCCCAGCTTGCAGTCGCCGCGCAGGCTGCGGCCTCGGCCGTCTCACCAACCGATTCCTCAGGTACCTAGCTCGGGACACCCGCTACCCGATAGCACCGCATTGGCCCTGCATCGCTCCGGAATGACATCTGGACATGGCACCCTCCCGCGCCGCCGCGCATCGCTGCATCCGCGGATTTGGTCGTTGCAAACGCGCGCCCGGTCGCCGATACCGGCCTGCCCTCTCACGTCCCCTCTCCTGCCCCGATGAGCATCACCCCGTCCAAACCGATGGCTGCGCTGTGGATGGCCGGCTGGCTGTCACTGACGCTGGTCATGGCGGTCGCCGGCCGCGAAGCCGCACGGCAGATGAACGTCTTCCAATTGATGGAAGTGCGCTCGCTGATCGGTTTCGTCCTGCTCTATCCGATCATCTATCGCGCCGGCGGCTTTGCGACGCTCAAGACCGTTCGCCTGCCCCAGCACATCGTGCGTAACCTGATCCACTACGTCTCGCAGCTCGGCTGGTTCTTCGCGCTGACGCTGATCCCGATCGGCCAGGTGGTGGCGATCGAGTTCACCATGCCGATCTGGACCGCGATCCTGGCTGCAGGCTTCCTGTCCGAGCGCATGACGCCGTGGAAGATTGCCGCAATCGTGCTTGGCCTCGTCGGCGTGATCATCATCGTCCGGCCCGCGATGGGCGAGATCAATCCCGGCCAGTTGATCGCGCTCGGCGCCGCCATGGGTTTCGGCGTGTCGATGGTGCTGGTGAAGTCGCTGGCGCACACCGAGAGCGCGCTGGCGATCCTGTTCTGGATGATCGTCGTGCAGGCGGTCGCGGGCTTCTTTCCGGCGCTCTATGTCTGGGCCTGGCCGCCGACCTATGTCTGGGGCTGGGTGATGGTGGTCGCCATATGCGGCACATTTGCGCATTACTGTCTCGCCAGCGCGATGCGCTACGCCGATGCCACCATCGTCGTGCCGATGGATTTCCTGCGGGTTCCACTGACGGCGACCGCCGGCTGGTTGTTGTATTCAGAGCGGCTCGACGCATGGACGGTAGTCGGCGCCCTGCTGATCCTGCTGGGCAATCTTCTGAACTTGAAGCCGACGGCGCAGGTTTCCGCCCGCGCAGTGAACCAATTCCATAGGGCTCGCGACCAATCGGAGTAGCAAAGCGTGATCTGGATCACGCTGAAGGGGCGGCCTCTGGGGACATACTCGGTTATCGGCAAGGGTTGGGCACTGTGGGTGCCGACGCGCGGCGTTTTCGTGTAAGTTTGGACCCGCTTTTGCTGCTTCGAATTCGATTCTGTTGGGGAATTCAGATGCGCTATCTCACCATTCTCGTTTCGCTGATGTGCATGGCGTTGTCGGTCAGCGCCGCGAAGGCCGACCGTCGAGTCGCCTTCGTGGTCGGCAACGGCGCCTACAAGAACGTCGCGCAATTGCCGAATCCGCCGATCGACGCCAAGGCAATGGCGGCGACGCTGCGCAACGTCGGTTTCGAGGTGATCGAAGGCTCCAACCTCAGCCGCGACCAGATGACGGAGAAGCTGCTGGACTTCGGCCGCAAGGCGCAGGGCTCTGACGTCGCGGTGTTCTACTACGCCGGCCATGGCATTGCCGTCGGCGGCACCAATTACCTCCTGCCGGTCGATGCCGACATCAAGTCGGAGATGGACGTCAAGCTAGGGGCCGCCATCAATATCGACCTGACGCTCGACCAGACCATGGGCGATGCCAAGGTCAAGCTGGTGTTCCTCGATGCCTGCCGCGACAATCCCTTTGCCGCCAAGATCAAGTCCAACTCGGCGACCCGCAGCGTCAACGTCCAGACCGGCCTCGCCGAGATGAAGTCGGGCGAAGGCACGCTGATCGCGTTCGCGACCGGCCCGGGACAAACGGCGCTCGACGGCCAGGAAGGCAACAACAGCCCGTTCACCCGCGCGCTGATCGACAACATCACCAAACCCGGCGTCGAGATCCAGCAGGCGATGACGTCGGTGCGCGCCCAGGTCAACGAGGAGACCCACAAGGGTCAGCTTCCCTGGGGCCACACCAACCTGATCGGCGCCGTCTATCTCAATCCGTCACAGCAGGGCCAGCAGGTGGCCAACGCGGCACCGACCGCGACGGGCGCAGCCCCGGCGGCCGCGAGCGGCAATACCGATGCGGCCAATGTCGAGCTCGAATACTGGCGCTCGGTGAAGGAATCCAACAAGCCGGAAGAGCTCAACGCCTATCTCTCCGCCTATCCGAACGGCCAGTTCAAGGCGCTGGCGCTGGCGCGCATTGCGGCAATCAAGACCGGTCCGTCGACGACGACGCGTACCCTCAATGCCGGCGTCGATCCCGCGACCTTCACGGACGAAGCCACCCAGCTCACCGAGGACCAAATCGGGCTCGACAAGGGCTCGCGCCGCGACGTGCAGCACCGCCTCACCGGACTCGGCTTCGACACCAAGCTGACCGGTGTGTTCACCGACGAGACCCGCAGCGTGATCAAGCGCTGGCAGGCCGCGCGCAGTTATCCGGTCTCGGGCTATCTCAACAAGCTCCAGCACAAGGCCCTGCTCTCCGAGATCGTCGCGACAGCGGCGCCGACCGCCAATAGCGGCAGCTCCGGTCAGCAGCCTCCCCGTCGCGCCCCCAGCAACACCGCCAGCGCGCCCGCGCCCGTCCAGCGCAGCGGCAGCGGCGATGCCGCCGGCGCCGCCTTCATCGGCGGTGTCATGGGCGGCGTGGTGGGCGGCATGTTGCGGCGGTAAGGCGCCAAGCCGCAGCTCCCGAGCAGCGACAACAAGAAAGCCCGGCTCTCGCCGGGCTTTTTCTTTTCTCCCCCTCTTTTCCTTTTCTCGCCTCATGGTGAGGAGGCGCGTCAGCGCCGAATCCGGACGATGCTTCGCATCGCCGGGAGAACCATGCAGGCCCGCGCTCTTGCACCTTGGCCTTCATCCTTCGAGACGCGCGTTCCGTGCTTATCAGGATGAGGGGCTAAAGCTGACGTAGCTCAGAAATGCTACTTCCCCGCCGCCTTGCGCAGCGCCTCGTTGATGCGGTCCTGCCAGCCGGGGCCGCCTTCCTGGAAATGCTCCAGCACGTCCTGGTCGATGCGCAGCGTGACCTGCTCCTTGATGCCCGGCGCCACGTTCGGCTTCGGCGGCGCCACAGCAACCTTGGCGGTCACCTTCTTGAACGCGGCTTCGGCCTCCGTCCTCGCATCGCCCAGGGTCCGCGGCCGCCTCGGTTGATCCGCCATGTGCTAGATTCCCTCAAACAGAGCGGTCGAAAGATAGCGCTCGGAGAACGACGGCACCACCGCCAGGATGGTTTTTCCCGCAGCTTCCGGCCGCTTGCCGATCTGGAGCGCTGCAGCGATCGCCGCGCCCGAGGAGATGCCGCCCGGGATGCCCTCATGCCGCGCCAGCGCACGCGAGGTTTCGATCGCGGTCGTCGAGTTGACCTTCACGATCTCGTCGATCACCGAGCGATCGAGAATGTCGGGAATGAAGCCGGCGCCGATGCCCTGGATCTTGTGCGGGGTGTGCTGACCGCCTGACAGCACCGGGCTCTCCTCCGGCTCGACCGCCACGACCCGCAACGACGGCTTGCGGGGCTTCAGCACCTGGCCGACGCCCGTGATGGTGCCGCCGGTGCCGACGCCGGCGACGAAGAAATCGATATTGCCGCCGGTGTCGTTCCAGATCTCCTCCGCGGTGGTGCGGCGATGCACCTCGGGATTGGCGAGGTTCTTGAACTGCTGCGGCATCACCGAGTTCGGCGTCGTCTTGAGCAGCTCCTCAGCGGTTGCGATCGCGCCCTTCATGCCCTGTGCCGCCGGCGTCAGCACGATCTCGGCGCCGAGGAAGGCCAGCATCTTGCGCCGCTCGATCGACATCGATTCCGGCATCACGAGCTTCAAGCGATAGCCGCGCGAGGCGGCGACGAAGGCGAGCGCGATGCCGGTATTGCCGGAGGTCGGCTCGATCAGCACCGTATCCGGCTTGATGTGGCCCGCCTTCTCCATGGCGATGATCATGGCCGCGCCGATGCGATCCTTCACGCTCGCGGCCGGATTGAAATATTCAAGTTTGGCGAGAATGGTCGCATTCACCCCTTGCAGGCCCGGCAACCGGCGCAGCCGCACGATCGGCGTGTCGCCGAAAGCGTCGACGATCGAGTCATAAACCCGGCCGCGGCCGGCTGAGTGCACTGCACCCGTGGTGGACGAAGCGTCCATGATGAACTCCCTATGACAACAATGTTCGCTTTGTCAGCGATCTTGTTCAGTTAGAGACAGCTTGTGACGACACGCAAGCAACAAAGAGATGCACCGCAAAAAATCGCTGCATCGCAAAATCGCTCAAAGATTAAATATCAGAAAACCAACGCATTTGTGTTGCGACCTCGTCAACGAACTCTGCTTATGTTAGACTTACGTCCAACAGCAGGGAGGTCCCACGATGTCAGCACTTGCTGAAGTCCTGACGACCGTCGCGCGTAGCCGCGATCCACGTTGCAGCGAGTTGCCCACCTGTCCCGTCTGCGCCGACTCCATGGTCGCCGCCGAAGCCTCCGCCTATGTCTCAGACCACGTGATCAGCTATCTCTGGACTTGCGACACCTGTGGCTATGGCTTCGTGACCAAGCATTCGGTCAAACCGTACACGTGCAATTGACGGCTAGCGTGGGGCGATGTCGCCCCTCGCCCACTCTTCGCGCGTACGCTGATAGAATTCTTCGAATTTGCCGTTTGCGATTGCGTCCCTGATGCCCTGCATCAGGGACTGGTAATAGGCGATATTGATATCCGACAGCAGCATTGCGCCGAGCGTCTCGCCTGACTTGACGAGATGGTGGAGATAGGCGCGCGCGTAGTTGCGCGCGGATGGCCACGAACTCTCTTCATCGAGCGGCCGCGGATCGTCGGCGTGGCGTGCGTTGCGCAGGTTCACCTGACCGAAGCGCGTGAAGGCGACGCCGTGGCGGCCATTACGCGTCGGCATCACGCAATCGAACATGTCGATGCCGCGTTTCACGGCTTCGAGAAGATCATCCGGCGTGCCGACGCCCATCAAATAACGCGGCCGTTCGGACGGTAACGCCGGCGCGGTCTCGTCGATCATCGCCAGCATCACATCCTGCGGCTCGCCGACCGCGAGCCCGCCGATCGCGTAGCCGTGAAAGCCGATCTCGACCAGGCCTTCCGCGCTCGCATGCCGCAGCGACGGAACGTCGCCGCCCTGCACGATGCCGAACAGCATGTAGCCTTCGGGCGCGCTCTCGAAGGCGCGCTTGCTCCGTTCCGCCCAGCGCAGCGACAACCGCATCGCGCGCTCGATGTCGTCGCGCTCGGCCGGCAGCCGCACGCACTCGTCCATCTGCATGGCGATATCGGAGCCGAGATAGCGCTGCACCTCGATCGAACGCTCGGGCGACAATTCGACCTTGGCACCGTCGATATGCGAGCGGAAGGTGACCGCCTTCTCGCTGACCTTGCGCAAATCCGACAGCGACATCACCTGGAAGCCGCCGGAATCGGTCAGCATCGGGCCGTTCCAGCCGGTGAACTTCTGCAGGCCGCCGAGCGCTGCGATGCGTTCCGCGCCCGGCCGCAGCATCAGATGATAGGTGTTGCCGAGCACGATGTCGGCACCGGCCTCGCGCACCTCGCGCCAATGCATGCCCTTCATGGCGCCTGCGGTGCCGACCGGCATGAAGGCAGGCGTGCGCACCACGCCATGGGGCGTGGTCAGGCGGCCGGTGCGCGCAGTGCCATCGGTTGCGAGCAGTTCGAAATGATTGGGAAGACCATGATCGGGAAGATTCATGGCGCTGCTTATTGCGTGCCGGCGGGAGCCAATCAACCGCCCAGTGCGCAGGGCCATGCCCCAGGTCCGACACAATAGCGCCCTGCGGCAGCCCCAGCCTTCCACTTGTTAAATAAAACGATACCGTATAGTTTTAGCGTCAGGGGCAGGATGGGAAATGCCGCGGGCGACGACGCCGGCGGCGCGTGCGTGTGTGGTGACTGACGGCGAATGCCTCCCCCTTCATTCCTGACCGGATCGATCCTGTTCAACGGCGGGATCGGCAGAACGGGCATGCGCCTGCTCCGCCAGGCCGCCCTGCTCTGCGGCCTGGCGCTGGCCGGGTGCACGACCCTGCCGCGAACGCCCTACACGGCGGCCGATGCGAGCAGTTCGCGCGTGCTCGATATCGACGGCCTGCGCCGCTACACCGACGAGCCCGTCGGCAAATTCCGCGCCGGCAAGGACGACACCGCAGCGACCACGACCTACCTGGCGCTGTCCGGCGGCGGCGCCGACGGCGCCTATGGCGTCGGCGTGCTGAACGGCTGGAGCGCGGCCGGCACGCGCCCCGTTTTCTCGGTCGTCTCGGGCGTCAGCACCGGTGGGCTCATTGCGCCGTTCGCGTACCTCGGACCGCAATATGACGACACGCTCAGGGAGCTCTACACCAGCGGCATCGCGGAGAGCCTGCTGAGCGATCCCAGCATCATGCGCGTGCTGTTCGGATCCGGCCTGTTCGGCAACACGCGGCTGCGCGAGCTCGTCGCCCGCTATGTCGGGCCGGAGATCTTGGCGCAGGTCGCGCGCGAGCATGCCAAGGGCCGCAAGCTGCTCGTCGTGACCACCGATCTCGACACCCAGCGCACCGCCGTCTGGGACATGGGCAAGATCGCCGCGCTCGGCACGCCCGAGGCGCTCAAGCTGTTTCGCGACGTGATGGCGGCCTCCGCCAGCATTCCGCTGGTGTTTCCGCCGATCCTGATCGAGGCCGAAGGCCAGGGCCGACGCTTTCAGGAGATGCATGTCGACGGCGGCGTCACCGCGCCGGTCCTGACGCTCCCGGAAGACCTGCTGTTCCACGGGCGCCTGCCCGGCAACAGCCGGGTGAACATCTACATCCTCGTCAACAAGAAGATCGAGCGTACCTTCGAGCTCGTGCCCAACGGCACGATCGAGGTTGCCTCGCGCAGCCTATCCTCGATCACGCAGTCGCAGACACGCTCGGTGATCTTCTCGACCTACGATTTCGCGCGCCGCAACCACCTCGGCTTTCACCTGTCCTATATCGAGCGCGATTATCCGCCGCCGCCCTCGCAAGGATTCGACACGGCCTATATGCGCGCGCTCTATCAGTATGGGTACGAGAAGGCGGCCGGTGGCCACGCCTGGAGCGCCACGCTTCCCTAGAGCCTTGCATGGGCGCCAGCGGAACGGCGCGATGCCGAGACGGTTGATGATGCGGCCGATTCGGGCAGATTCGCGATGACGCCCCTCTCGCTGCGCGTTATAGAGCGATGACGACGATCACGACCGCGCAGGAATCATTGGGCATGGGATTGACTGCGACCAAGACGAGAGCGGCGAAACGGGAGGTTCCGAAATCGCGCGGCGGCCGGCCGACCAAGAGCGCCGCCATCGAGCGCGACCAGCGGCTGATCGAGGTCGCCACCCGCCTGTTCCTCGATCGCGGCTATGACGCGACCTCGCTCGATGCGGTGGCGGAAGCGGCCCGGGTCAGCAAGCCCACCGTGTACGCGCGCTATGGCGACAAGCGCGGATTGTTTGCCGAGGTCCTGAGGCGCGAGATCGCGCGCTGGCTGGCGCCGCTTGCCGAGGCCGCCGAGGTGCAGCTCACGCGCCCCTCGGACATTTCAGTCGAGCAGCGCCTGGTCGAGGTCGGGCGCGAGATGCTGATGTTCACCTGCGGTCCCGACGCCGTCGCCTTCAGCCGGATGATGACGTCACAGGCCATCAACTTCCCCGACATCGCCAAGCTCGGCAAGGAGGAAGGCTGGATGAAGGCCGTCGCCACGACGGCGCGGTTCTTCGATCATCTGGTCGCGCAAGGAGCGATGGACCTCGAGGATACCGGCATCGCGGCCGAGGTCTTTCTCGACGTGGTCGTCGGCCATACCCACCGGATGGCGACGTTCGGCACACCGCTTGAGATGAAGACGGCCGAAAAGCGCATGCGCTCGGCGATCCGGCTGTTCTTGGCCGGTGCGCTCGGCCCTCCGGGCCGTGTCCAGGCCGCGTCCAAAGGCGCGGTTCGGCGCCGCCCGTCCCGCTGACAGATTCGTGACCGGTTATCTCCGCCGGATGGCGAGTTCCGTCTTGCCCATAATAAAACGATACGGTATGGTTTTGTTTATAAGCAAGGTACGGGTTGATGCCTTCCTAGCCCCTGGCAGGCCCGCACCGTTCTTAAGACTTTGATCGCTGCAACATCCTATGCTGTTGCGACGCTCCGCGGCCGGCCAGTTGCCCCCGGTCGGCCGCGCCCTTTCCTGCACCTCCGCACGGGGTGAAGACGATGACGGCACCGATGCGCGCTCCGAAACGCTGGAAACCACTGCTCGTGCTCACCCTGTGGGCGGTCCTGCTCCCCGCGCCGGTCTACGCGATCGTGGCGTCGACCGACGCGTCGGCCTCGCTCCGGAGCGAGGCCGATGACAGCGCCGTCCTGGACCAGCGCGCGGTCGACCGCGAGCTCGCGCTGTTCCGCGGCTCGGCGATTTCGCTGAGGCAGGCAATGGCGATCGCCGAGGCACAGCATGCAGGCTCGACGACTGCCGACGTCAGTTTCGACGGCGCCGCTGCCTCGCCGGTCTACCGGGTGAAAACCTTGCACAACGACCGCGTCTGGCAACACGCGATCGACGCCACAACCGGCAAGATCGTCGGCGGCGCCGCAGCCTCACCGCTCGACGAGTTCGGTGCCGATGACCGCAGCAACCTCGCCACCCTCAAGACCATCCAGCACCGACTGGCCGATGCGGTGCGAGTGGCCGAGCACGCCGCCTCAGGCAAGGCGATCAGCGGCGGCATGGTCCGCGAGGGCGGCCGGCTGAACTTCGCGATCGTCGTCATGAGCGGCAACGACCTCAAGGAGGTCATCCTCGAGCCGCCCGGCGCCGCAAGCCGGCGGTAATACGAGGCGCCTGCTCCGTTACAGCCGGATCTGCCTGAAAAGCCGTTGACGGCGGCAAAACTCTCCCGCATAAGTCGCCGCCATGATGACCGCGACGAAACGCACGACGAAAACCACCACGGCCTTCGGGGCCCGGGGAGGCGTGCGCGCGTAGTCGTCGACTTTACGCATCAGCTCAACCGAAGCCCCGCCCTCGTGGTCCGGGGCTTTTTTATTGCCTGCAACAATGGAGGAGAATGTGAGTAACGATCCCGTCGTCGCGATTGTCGGCGTCACCGGTGCGGTGGGCGCCGAATTCATCGCCACCATGGACAAGCGTGGTTTCCGCGTCGGCAAGCTGAAGGCGCTGGCCAGCGCCCGCTCCGCCGGCAAGACGGTGTCGTTCCGCGGCCAGCCGGTCGTCATCGAGGAACTCAACGAGCGTTCCTTCGACGGCGTCGACATCGCGCTGTTCTCCGCCGGCGGCAGCATCTCGAAGAAGTACGCGCCGATCGCGGTGAAGTCCGGCGCCGTCGTCGTCGACAACTCCTCCGCCTTCCGCATGGACCCGAACGTGCCGCTGGTGATCCCCGAGATCAACGCGAGCCGTATCCGCGACCACAAGGGCATCATTGCGAACCCGAACTGCGCGGCGATCACCGCGCTGGTGCCGCTGTGGCCGATCCACCAGAAGAACCGCATCAAGCGCGTGATCATTTCGACCTACCAGGCCGCCAGCGGCGCCGGTGCTGCCGCGATGGAGGAGCTCGTCGAATCCACCCGCGCCAATCTCAACGGGCATGTCTATACCCCTAAGGTGATGCCGCACCCCTACGCCTTCAATCTCTTCAACCACAACACCGCTGTCGATCCCGAGACCGGCTACAACGACGAAGAGACCAAGGTCATCAAGGAGACCCGCAAGATCTTCGAGGACGAGACAATCGCCGTCGGCGTCACCTGCGTGCGCGTGCCGGTGTTGCGCGCCCATTGCGAGGCCATCACCTTCGAATGCGAGAAGCCGATCAGCGAGGACCAGGTCCGCGCCATCATGGCGCAGGCACCCGGGGTGAAGGTCGTCGACGATCGCGCCAAGAACTACTTCCCGATGCCGATCGACGCCTCGGGCCAGGACGACGTTCTCGTCGGCCGCATCCGCAAGGACCTCAGCGACCCGAGCGGGCATTCAATCTCGATGTTCGTGGCAGCGGATCAGCTTCTGAAGGGCGCAGCACTCAACGCCGTGCAGATCGCCGAGCTGTTGCCGCAGCGGGTGATGGCGTAAGCCTTCGTACTGCTGCCCCGTCATCCTGAGGCGCGAGCCCAGCGGTGCAACGCACCGTTGGGTGAGCCTCGAAGGATGGACGGCCGAGATGCAGCAGTCGGGCCGTCGCCCTTCGAGGCTCGCCGAAGAGGCGAGCACCTCAGGGTGACGGAGATAGAGCTGCGCTTTGGATCACTCCCGCGCCCGAAACAGCAGGCACGCATCGCCATACGAATAGAAGCGATAGCCTTCGGCAATCGCATGCGCGTAGGCCTGCTTTATCGTCTCGAGCCCCGAGAACGCCGACACCAGCATGAACAGGGTCGAGCGCGGCAGGTGGAAATTGGTGAGCAAAATGTCGACCGCGCGGAATCTATAGCCGGGGGTAATGAAAATCGCCGTGTCGGCCGCGAACGGTTGGATCGTGCCGTCCTCGTCGGCTGCACTCTCCAGGAGACGCAATGACGTGGTGCCGACCGCAACGATGCGGCCGCCGTTCTTGCGCGCCGTGTTCAGCACATCCGCCGTCTCGGCCGAGATCGTTCCCCATTCGGCGTGCATCTTGTGGCCTTCGGTGTCGTCCACCTTTACCGGCAGAAACGTTCCGGCGCCGACGTGCAGCGTGACTCTGACGATGCCGACGCCGCGCGCGCGCAACGCCTGCTCCAGCGCCGGCGTGAAATGCAGGCCGGCGGTGGGCGCTGCGACGGCCCCCTCATTGGCTGCGAACATGGTCTGGTAGTCGGCTAGGTCCTGCTCGTCCGGCGTGCGCTTCGAGGCGATGTAGGGCGGCAGCGGCGGGCTGCCGAGGTCGGCGATTGCCTGGTCGAGCGTCGGCCCGTGGAACGAGAACGACAGCGTCACCTCGCCTTCGCTGCCCTTGGCCTCGACCTCGGCATCGAGATGGCCGAGCAGGCAGACCTTGCCTTCGTTGCCGAAACGGATGCGGTCACCGGCAGTGAGCTTTTTCGCAGGCTTCACCAGCGCCTGCCAGCGCGAGCCGTCGAGCCGCTTGATCAAGGTCGCCTCGATCTTCGGCTCGGTCTCGCGCCCGATCCGTCGGCCCTTGAGCTGCGCTGCGATCACCTTGGTGTCATTGACGACGAGCTGGTCGCCCGGCTTCAGCCATTGCGGCAGATCGGAGATGAGGTGATCGCGCAGCCCGCCGCCTTCCACGACCAGCATCTTCGCGGAGTCGCGCGGATGCGCCGGGCGCAGTGCGATGCGCTCGGCGGGCAGGTCAAAGTCGAAGAGATCGGTGCGCATGGTCGGCTCAGCGCTACGCCGTCACCCCTCATCCTGAGGAGCGCGGGACGCGCGTCTCGAAGGATGAAGGCCCCGCTGCTGCAGCTTGGCCTTCATGGTTCGAGACGGCGCTACGGGCCTCCTCACCATGAGGGTCGAGCGGTCACTCCTTGTCCGCCGCCATGTGCGCCTTGACGATCTTGTCGGGATTCATCACCGGCTCGCCGCGCTTGATCTTGTCGACATTCTCCATGCCCGCGGTGACCTTGCCCCACACGGTGTACTGGTTGTCGAGGAAGCGCGCGTCGTCGAAGCAGATGAAGAACTGGCTGTCGCCGGAATCGGGGTTGGCGGCGCGGGCCATCGAGGCGGTGCCGCGCACATGCGGCTCCTTGTTGAACTCGGCCTTCAGCTTCTTGCCGGAGCCGCCGGTGCCGGTGCCGTGCGGGCAGCCTGTCTGCGCCATGAAGCCGTCGATCACACGATGGAACACGATACCGTCGTAGAAGCCCTCGCGGACCAGCTCCTTGATGCGCGCGACGTGGCCGGGCGCGAGGTCGGGCCGCATCTCGATGGTGACGGGGCCCTGCGTGGTTTCGAGGATCAGGGTGTTTTCGGTGACGCTCATGCTTTTCTCTCTTGGGTTGGGGGTGAAGTCTTCCGGCCGTGGAACTGGACCGCGAATGGACGCCCCGCAGCGGCGCCGGCCATCGTTTCGGTAAATGGCATCGGCGTACAGCGTTGCAATGCCTCCATCACGGCGACCCGGTACTGGAGCCGGTCATTCTCTGAGGCATCCTTGGACTCGTAGGTGATCCTCGGATGGCCCAAAATCTCTCCGGCGCGGTTAAAGCTCACGACGACGGTGATGTCGATGGGGCGGGCCTTCGAGGGCGGCGGCGGTTGCCAGCAACGGCCCAACCGCACGAAGATATCGCGGAT
Source organism: Bradyrhizobium sp. CCGUVB1N3 (assembly GCF_024199925.1). Classification (NCBI taxonomy): domain Bacteria; kingdom Pseudomonadati; phylum Pseudomonadota; class Alphaproteobacteria; order Hyphomicrobiales; family Nitrobacteraceae; genus Bradyrhizobium; species Bradyrhizobium sp. CCGUVB1N3. The sequence continues at coordinate 1,041,590 of NZ_JANADR010000001.1, read as the reverse complement.
GGTGTTGACCTGCTCGTCCTGCGCCGCCGCGCTCGTGATGCCAAGCAGGAGCACCGCGGCAGCTACGAGGAGCTTTTCGCCGCGGCGCGCCATCGCCTCTCCTATTTGATGTCGGAGGCGACCTGCACCTTCACCATCTTGTCGGGATCGGTGACGGTGCCGCTGCCGGAGCCGGGCGGGGCCTTCTTCAGCTTGTCGACGACGTCCATGCCCTGCACGACCTCGCCGATCACGGTGTACTGGCCGTCGAGGCTGCCGCCGTCCGCGAACATGATGAAGAACTGCGAATTGGCGGTGTCGACGCTGTCGCCGCGGCGGGCCATGCCGACGATGCCACGGGCGAAATGCACCTTGGAGAATTCCTGCTTCAGGTTCGGATATTTCGAGCCGCCGGTGCCGTTGCCGTTCTGGCCGTCGCCGGTCTGCGCCATGAAGCCGTCCATCACGCGGTGAAACGGCACGTTGTTGTAGAAGCCCTCGCGCGCGAGCTGCTTCAGCCGCTCGGCATGCTGGGGCGCCAGATCCGTGCGCAGCTTGATGACGATGCGGCCCTTGGTGGTGTCGATGACGAGTGCGTTGGCCTTGTCGAGGCCCGCCGGCAAGGTCTGGGCGACCGCAGGGGCAATGCCGATCAGCGCGGCAAAGATCGTGGCAAGGATTGCGAGACGACGGATCATGAAAACTCCGGATCAGATGAGATGAAACGCGCGCCGTTAGCCGGCGAATTTTGCCTTGAGCAGGCTTGCGACGAGAGGCGGCACGAATGCCGAGACATCCCCGCCCATGCCGGCGATCTGGCGCACCAGTGTGGCGGTGATCGGGCGGACCATGGGTGAGGCCGGCAGGAAGACGGTATGCACCTCGGGCGCCATGGCCTCGTTCATGCCGGCGAGCTGCATTTCGTAGTCGAGGTCGGTGCCATCGCGAAGGCCCCTGATCATGATGGTCGCGCCATGCTTGCGCGCCGCGGTCACAGTCAGGTCGTCGAAGGTCGTGGCCTCGAAAATGCAGCCGGCCTGTGCGGCGATCGGTTCGCAGACGTCGTGGAGCATCTTCAGCCGCTCCTCGGTCGAGAACAGCGGCTTCTTGCCGGGGTGCACGCCAAGCGCCACGACCAGCCGGTCGCACAGGGGAACGGCATGCCGGACCACGTCCAGATGGCCGTTGGTGATGGGATCGAAGGAACCCGGATAAAAGGCGATACGCGGCATGGCCTCCTCCTACCGCGCCCCGCCTTGCCCGGCAAGCCGGCGAGGTTCCCTGTCCGTTTTTCCCGCGAGAACCTGTCGGAATTCCCTGAACTGTTTCGTCCTGCGGGTAGCGACGAAACAAAACGGATAGCGAACGAAACCATTTTCCGCATCGGCGAAGATGTCCGGAAACTGGCCATGGTTAGTAATCCACCCAACGAAATGACGGGCCGCACTCAAGGCGCAGCGGCCACATCACAGGGGACCGTCTATGTTCAAGGCTCTTTCGGCTATCACTATCGCTGCGTGTGTTGCTGCCGCCCTCACCGTCCTGCCCGGCTTTGCTCCGACCGTCGAAGCCAGCGTGCCGCAGCCCCTTGCCAAGGCTGACCGGCTGGATATCCGCGTCATCGGTAAGGATTGCTCGCAGCAGGCCTGGCCGAACTTCGAAGCCTCCTGCCTGCGCCGCGCCGGCAGCAAGGCGGACGTGCGTGAGGCGCGCCTTGTGACCGCCGACCGGACGCCGTAGGGCACGCTGCCTAATCCGGCGTCACACAAACCCCATGGAATTTTGCGACGTCTCGTCGCAGACTGAGCGGAGGACCGCGCCCCCCGGATAGCCCGGCGGGCGCGTCGCCATCAGGGGGTTGCCATTGTCCAGTACGCCTGCTGTCGCTACCGGCCACCATCCCAATCCGTTGCCGCTTGCCATGACCATGGGCGCCCTCGGGGTCGTCTATGGCGATATCGGAACCAGCCCTCTTTATGCCCTGAAGGAAGCCGCCAAGGCGGCCGCGCATGGCGGGACGGTGACCCAGGATGCCGTGCTCGGCGTTGCGTCCCTGATCCTGTGGGCGCTGCTCCTGATCATCTCGCTGAAATACGCGCTGCTGATCCTGCGCGCCGATAACCGCGGCGAAGGCGGAATCGTGGCGTTGCTGGCACTGCTGCATGCTCGTCACGCCCAGCCGGGCACCTGGCGCGCGCATCTCCTCGTGGTCGGCCTCGTCGGCGCCGCCCTGCTCTATGGCGACGGAGCGATCACGCCGGCGATCTCGGTCCTGAGCGCCATCGAAGGCCTGAAAGTCGATGCGCCGTCGCTCGCGCCCGTCGTGGTGCCCGTCACGATCGCCATCCTGATCGGCCTCTTCATGATGCAGAAGCAGGGCACCGGCTTCATCGGCCGGATCTTCGGTCCGGTCATGCTGGCCTGGTTCGGCGTGCTTGCCGCGCTCGGCATCCACGGCATCGTCAAGGCGCCGGCGGTGCTTGCCGCGCTGAGCCCGCTCTATGCCTTCGAATTCCTGATCCACCAGGATTTCCACGTCTCCTTTGCGATTCTCGGCGCGGCCTTCCTGGCGGTGACCGGCGGCGAGGCGATGTATGCCGACATGGGGCATTTCGGACGCTTGCCGATCCGGCTGGCCTGGTTCGCCATTTGCCTGCCGGCCTTGGTGCTCAACTATTTCGGCCAGGCGGCGCTCCTGATCACCGACCCCACGATGATCGAGAATCCGTTCTTCCAGCTCTGCCCGGATGTCCTGCATTACCCGCTGGTCGCCTTCTCGGCGGTTGCGACCGTGATCGCCTCGCAGGCGATCATCTCGGGCGTGTTCTCGCTGACCCAGCAATCGATCCAGCTCGGCTTCCTGCCGCGGATGCAGATCCGTCACACCCAGAGCGATGCGATCGGCCAGATCTATGTGCCGCTTGTGAACTGGCTGCTCGCCGCCGCAACGCTCGGCGCGGTGCTCGCCTTCGGCACGTCGGACGCGCTTGCCGGCGCCTATGGCATCGCGGTGTCGCTCTTGATGGCGATCACAACGCTGCTCGCCGCGCTGGTCGCGATCCAGTGGGGCTACTCGCCCTGGATCGTGGTCGCGGTCAACGGCTTCTTCTTCGCGATCGATACGATCTTCTTCGCGGCCAATTCGATCAAGCTGTTCGAAGGCGGCTGGTTTCCGCTGCTGCTCGCGGGCTTCGTCGCCTTCCTCATGTTGACCTGGCGTAGCGGCGTCAAGCTCGTCGAGCGCGCCCGCGCGAAGCTCCGCCAGCCCGAGGAGGATCTGATCGAGACCGCCGTCAACAAGTGCCGCGCCAGGCTTCCCGGCACCGCCGTCTATCTGGCCTCGGCGCCGAAAGGCGTGCCGCTGGCGCTGACGCAATTCGTCAAGCACAACCGCGTCCTGCATGAACGCCTGCTGCTCGTAACCGTGCTGATCGAGGAAGTGCCGCACGTCCCCGACGAGGAGCGCGCCGAGGTGATCGAGATCATCCCGGCGATCACGCGCGTCGTCCTTCATTACGGCTTCATGCAGAACCCGACCATCTATGAGGGGCTGAAGCTCGCCTGCCGGCAGGGCAAGCTGCCCGGCATCGACCTCTCCGACATCACCTATTACGTCGGCCGCGAGACGATCATCCCGAGCGAGGACATTCCGGGCATGTGGGTCTGGCGCGAGTCGCTGTTCGCGTTCCTGCAACGTAACGCCGAACGTTCCGCCGCGTTCTTCGGCGTGCCGACGGGACAGGTCGTGGAGTTCGGCACGGAGCTCGAGATCTAGCGAATGGTGAGTGGCGAATAGCGAATAGAGCAGCGCACCCTATTCGCCACTCGCTATTCGCCATTCGCCCCGTTGCCGTTCTCCGCCTCTTCCGTGATGTGCTCGACCGAGACGACGTGCTCGTCCTCGGCGGTGTCGAACACGATCACGCCCTGCGTGGAGCGGCCGGCGATGCGGATGCCCTCGACCGGGCAGCGAATGAGCTGGCCCTTGTCGGTGACGAGCATGATCTGGTCGGCCTCCTCCACGGGGAAGGACGCCACCAGATTGCCGTTGCGGTTGTTGACGCTCATGGCGACGATGCCTTTGCCGCCGCGGCCCGTGGTGCGGTACTCGTAGGACGAGGTCCGCTTGCCATAGCCGTTGACGGACACGGTGAGCACCACCTGCTCGGCCGCCGACATCTCGACATAGCGCTCCTGCGGGAGCTGGAAGCTGCCGGAGGTCTCCTCGGCCTCGGCGTCCGCTGCAGCTTCATCAGTCGCACCTTCACCGACGACCGCGCGGCGCATCTTCAAGTACGCCGAGCGCTCGTCCGAAGTCGTCTCGACGTGGCGCAGGATCGCGAGCGAAATGACCTTGTCGGCCTTCGCCAGCGCGATGCCGCGCACGCCCATCGAGGTGCGCCCCGTGAACACGCGCACGTCGGTGACGGGGAAGCGGATGCACTGGCCGCCGGCAGCGGTCAGCAGCACGTCATCGCGCTCGGTGCAGATCTGCACGTCGACGATCGATTCATCGTCGTCGAGCTTCATTGCGATGATGCCGGAGCGGCGCACGTCGACGAAGTCGGAGAGCTTGTTGCGCCGGACATTGCCGCCGGTAGTGGCGAACATCACGTCGAGCTGGCCCCAGGTGGATTCATCCTCTGGCAGCGGCATGATGGTGGTGATGCGCTCGCCCTGCTCGAGCGGCAGGATGTTGATCAGCGCCTTGCCGCGCGCGTTCGGCGCGGCCATCGGCAGGCGCCAGACCTTCTCCTTGTAGACCTGGCCGCGCGACGAGAAGAACAGCACCGGTGTGTGCGTGGAGGCCACGAACAGGCGCGACACAAAATCCTCGTCGCGGGTCTGCATGCCGGCGCGGCCCTTGCCGCCGCGGCGCTGGGCCCGATAGGCCGACAGCGGCACGCGCTTGACGTAGCCGGCATGGGAGACCGTGACGACCATGTCCTCGCGCTGGATCAGGTCTTCGTCCTCGACCTCGCCTTCCTGCTCCATGATCACGGTCCGGCGCGGCGTGGCGAACTCAGCCTTTACCTCGGCGAGCTCGGCCTTGATGATCCCCAGCACGCGCTCGCGCGAGCGCAGGATGTCGAGATAATCGGCGATCTCGCCGGCTAACTTGTCGAGCTCGTCGCGGATTTCGTCACGACCAAGCGCGGTGAGGCGCTGAAGGCGCAGGTCGAGAATGGCCCTCGCCTGTTCCATCGACAGCCGGATCGTGCCGTCCTCGCTGATGCGGTGGCGCGGATCGTCGATCAGCGTCAGCATGTCCTCGACGTCCCGGGCCGGCCAGTCGCGCGACATCAGGGTGTCGCGCGCGGTGGTCGGGTCGGGCGAGGTCCGGATGACGCGGATCATCTCGTCGATATTGGCGACCGCAATCGCCAGACCGACCAGGATATGGGCGCGATCGCGCGCCTTGGCGAGCAGGTACTTGGTGCGGCGCGTGACGACCCGCTCACGGAAGTCGACGAAGATGGCCAGCAGGTCCTTCAGATGCATGATCCGTGGACGGCCGCTGTCGAGCGCCACCATGTTGACGCCGAAGCTCGTCTGCAGCGGCGTGAATCTGTACAGCTGGTTCAGCACCACATCCGGCACGGCGTCCCGCTTCAATTCGATGACGACGCGGTAGCCATCGCGGTCCGATTCATCGCGCAGGTCGCCGATGCCTTCGATCTTCTTTTCCTTGACCAGCTCGGCGATGCGCTCGACCATCGTCGCCTTGTTCACCTGATATGGAATCTCGGTGACAATGATCGCCTCGCGATCCTTGCGGATGGTCTCGAATTCGACCTTGCCGCGCATCACGATCGAGCCGCGGCCAAGGTGGTAGGCGCTGCGGATACCCTGGCGCCCGAGGATCACGCCGCCGGTCGGAAAATCCGGCCCCGGCACGATGTTGATGAGTTCGTCGATGGTCAGCGCGGGATTGTCGATCAACGCGACGCAGGCGTCGATGACCTCGCCGAGATTGTGCGGCGGGATGTTGGTCGCCATGCCGACGGCGATGCCGCCGGCGCCGTTGACGAGAAGGTTCGGGAACTTGGCCGGAAGAACCGACGGCTCAGTCTCGTTGTTGTCGTAGTTCGGCTGGAAATCGACGGTATCTTTGTCGATGTCGGCCAGCAGAGCCAGCGCCGCTTTGGTCAGGCGTGCTTCGGTATAACGATAGGCGGCCGGAGGATCGCCGTCGACCGAGCCGAAATTGCCCTGGCCGTCGATAAGCGGCACGCGCATCGAGAAGTCCTGCGCCATGCGGACCATGGCGTCATAGATCGACTGGTCGCCGTGCGGGTGATACTTACCGATGACGTCGCCGACCACGCGGGCGGATTTGACGTACTTCTTGTCCGGCGTGTGCCCCTGCTCGTTCATCGAGTACAGGATGCGGCGATGCACCGGCTTCAGACCGTCGCGGGCATCGGGTAGAGCACGCGCCACGATCACGCTCATGGCGTAGTCGAGATACGACTTCTTCATCTCCTCGAAGATGGAGACGGGGCGAATATCCGAGCGCTCCGGCTCGTCGCCGGGCTTCTTGTTGTCGTCGTCGGCCAAGGGGGAATCCGGTGAGTTTTTATCTGGGAATCATATAGCGCATCGAGGGTCTGATAACCACCCTGGCAAGCCCATGGGAAGCGCTTTTTCCGCTCATTTTTCCAATAACTTACGGGCCCTGCGAAGACCCTTTCCGGGCGGCGGGAACAGGCCGGATGGAACCCCGCCCTACGAGCCGAAAATCACGTGATGCATGATGCGTCCCGGCAGCAGCGTGAACAGCCCCGCGATCACCAGCGCGCCGGTGAACAGGAAGATCATCGACCACCGGTGAGCGGCGATGCGATGGGTGTGCGCCCGCCACACCGCGAGCGGCAACATCACGAGCGTGAAGATCGAGAGCAGATGAATCGGACCGAACGGCCCCACCAGCCGGATCTGGTGGATCCAGAACGACGACGCAGCCACGAGGGCCATCAGCGCCACCCAGATCCAGCCGACGGTCTGGTGCGGCAGCGTGCCCTTGGGGGCCGCGAACTGGACGACGCCGAGCACGAAGGCAGTCATCGCCGCAAAGGCGTGGAGCGGGATGGCTGGAGCTGCGTCGAGCAGCGGCGCGAGGGTCATGGCTGACGCGTCCCAATGATGGCGCCCGAGTATCAGGCGCAAGCGATGTAAGTAGCATTAACATTAACTTAATACCATTCACATCGCCGGGCGTCCAATCCCTTGAGACCCAACATGAGGCGAACGCGCAAGATGCGAGCTCCGCCAGTCGGTTGATCGGAAATGCTGTCGTTCCGCGCGAAGCGGCGCGACGTCAGAACGGGATGTCGTCGTCCATGTCGCTGTTGCGGCCACCGCCCGTGGCGACCGCGCGGCGCGGCGCGCTGCTCACCGGGCTGCTGGAGCCGAAATCGCCGCCCGGCTCCTCGCCGAAGCTGCCGCCTCCCCCGCCACCGCGGCCGTCGAGCATGGTGAGGGTTGAGTTGAAGCCCTGAAGCACGACCTCGGTCGAGTACTTTTCGACACCGCTCTGGTCGGTCCATTTGCGAGTCTGGAGCGCACCCTCGACGTAAATCTTGGCGCCCTTCTTCAGGTACTGTTCGGCGACCTTGCAGAGCCCTTCATTGAAGATCACGACGCGATGCCACTCGGTCTTTTCCTTGCGCTCGCCGGTCGCCTTGTCCCGCCAGGTCTCCGACGTCGCAACACTCAGATTGGCAATCGGCCGCCCGTCCTGGGTGCGGCGGATCTCCGGATCCTTGCCGAGATTTCCGACCAGAATGACCTTGTTGACGCTTCCCGCCATTGCCGCTCTCCACTCCAAACTGCCAAATTGTTCGAAAAAGCCGGAGCCGTGCCAAAACCGCTCGCTGCCGCCTGCTGAGGGACCCTATACGCTCGCGCACGTTACCGAGCCCGCGGTCCCGCAGGTTATCCCCACATATAGCACCGGGCGCGGCAGTGTTCCAGCTTTGTTCCACAGGGCGGTGACGGGATACGCCCGCAACATGGGGTTGCATGTCCAGGAAATCATCGGAACCGCATGGAACTTTTTCGGGTTCCCGCGGACGGGAATACCGCTTAACATTCATTAACTTAGGAACCGCTCACTTCACTCGCGACTGTTGCCTTTTGGAGACGGACTCTACCCCCAAATCAGACTAGGCTCGGCGCAACATCAATTCATTGGGCGTCGCGCCTGATTGACCGCTTCGGGGACTAAAGAAAGAAGCGGCACAGCCGGAGGGACTGAATAATGAAGAAGATTTTGGTGGGTGCAGTTGGTGCGGTTGCGTTGAGCCTGTCGGCTCCGGCGAGCGCGGCAGATATGGCAGCGCGTCCATACGTGAAGGCCCCGCCCCCGATGGTCGCCGCAATCTACGATTGGAGCGGCTTCTACATCGGCATCAACGGCGGCGGTGGCTCGACCCACAAATGCTGGGACTTCCTGGACAGCACCGGCGCGGTGACTGGTGTTGTGGGCAGTCTTGTGGGTGAAGGCTGCCACAATGCGACCGGCGGCACGATCGGCGGCCAGATCGGCTATCGCTGGCAGTCCGGCCAGTGGGTGTTCGGCGTCGAAGGCCAGGGCAACTGGGCCGATTTCAGGGGAGATAACGTCAGCCTCGCCTTCCCGACGGACCGCAACCGCTCGCGCATCGATGCCTTCGGCCTGATCACCGGCCAGGTCGGCTACGCCTGGAACAACGTGCTCTTCTACGTGAAGGGCGGCGGCGCGGTCGTCGGCGACAAGTACGACGTTTTTGTCGCGCCCGGCATCGTCGGTGCCGGCACCCTGCTCGGTTCGGCCAGCGAAACCCGTTGGGGTGGCACGGTGGGGGCCGGCCTGGAATTCGGCTTTGCGCCGAACTGGTCGGTTGGTGTCGAGTACGACCACATCTTCCTGGGCAACCGCACCATTGGCTTCACGACGCCCGGCGGCCTGACATTCGGCGCCGACCGAATCAGCCAGAACGTCGATATGGGCCTTGTCCGCCTGAACTATCGCTGGGGCGGCCCGCTGATCGCGAAGTACTGATCTTCGCCAAAACTCTTCCTGTCGAAAAGGCCGGCCTTGCGCCGGCCTTTTTGCTGCGTGGATCCAGCCGGCGTGAATAGGTCAGCCATCCTCACGCTTTTTCCCTGTGGTGTGGTATCTCGGGCACACAACTTGCGGCTTCACTGGTGTAAGCACGGCATCAGTTGGACCTGTGCGTCCGATGTCCTTCCTGCGCACGGAAGGCAAAAACAGAAACTGGGACTGGGATTAAAGAAGATGAAGAAGGTTTTGTTGGCTTCGGCCAGCTTGTTCGCACTCAGCGCGTTCGCCCCGGCCATGGCCGCCGATCTGGCGGCCCGCCCCTACACCAAGGCCCCGGTGGCCGCAGCGGCGGTCTATAACTGGACCGGCTTCTACCTCGGTGGTTTCGGCGGCTACGCTTGGGAAAACACCTCCACTGACCCGAAGATGAAGGGCGGTTTCGCCGGCGGCACCGTTGGCTACAACTGGCAGGCCAGCAACATCGTGTTCGGTCTCGAGGCCGATGGCGGCTGGGCTGACGTCAACGCCACGGCCGGCACCCCCGGCGTGCTCGCTGTGACCAGCCGGATCAATTCGCTGGGGACAGTGCGCGGTCGCGTCGGCGTGGCGTTCGACCAGGTCCTGCTCTACGGCACCGGCGGCTTTGCCTGGATCAACAACAAGCTGACCACCGACGTCCTCGGCGTGACCGCTTCGGACAGCCAGTTCCACACGGGCTGGACGGTCGGCGCGGGCGTCGAAGCCTTCTTCGCTCCGCAGTGGTCGGTGAAGGGCGAGTACCTCTATCGTAGCCTCGGCAGCGAGAACTACTTCGCCGGCACCGTTTCGTCCGGCACGCTGAACCTCCACAGCGTCCAGGTCGGCGTGAACTATCACTTCGGCGGCCCAGTGGTCGCGAAGTACTGAGCTTCGGCAGACCATCAATTTTCGACTGAAGGCCGGCCTCGCGCCGGCCTTTTTGTTTGGTCCAGAGGCGGCAGCACTGCTGGGCTACTGCCAAGTGCCGCCAGCACGCCAACAATCCGTTGACGATTCGCAACTCGCACTGGAAATCCTCGCTCGTTCTTCCTACGTTCGCAGCCTACCCAACGGCGTCCATCCCCGGTTCCGGGCGAGGCGCGCCTGAACGCCGGCGCGGCCGCGCAGCGTGGGAATCTCCTTGGGGACTACTGGGATGGACGAAGTGATCAAGGCGAAGCGCCAACAACAGAACGTGGGATCACACCTGCGCGCAATCACCATCCGTGGCGCGCGCGAGCACAACCTCAAGAACATCGACGTCGAGATTCCCCGCGACAAGCTCGTGGTGTTCACCGGCCTCTCCGGCTCCGGAAAATCCTCGCTCGCCTTCGACACCATCTACGCCGAAGGCCAGCGCCGCTACGTCGAGTCGCTTTCGGCCTACGCCCGCCAGTTCCTGGAGATGATGCAGAAGCCGGACGTCGACCAGATCGACGGCCTGTCGCCGGCGATCTCGATCGAGCAGAAGACGACCTCGAAGAACCCGCGCTCGACCGTCGGCACCGTCACCGAGATCTACGACTACATGCGCCTGTTGTGGGCGCGCGTCGGCGTGCCCTATTCGCCCGCCACGGGCCTGCCGATCGAGAGCCAGACCGTCTCGCAGATGGTCGACCGCGTGCTGACGCTGCCCGAGGGCACCCGCCTCTATCTGCTCGCTCCGGTCGTCCGCGGCCGCAAGGGCGAGTACAGGAAGGAGCTCGCCGAATGGCTCAAGAAGGGCTTTCAGCGCGTCAAGATCGACGGCACCTTCTATGAGCTCGCTGAGGCGCCGACGCTCGACAAGAAATTCCCGCACGACATCGACGTCGTGGTCGACCGCATCGTCGTGCGCGCCGATATCGGCCAGCGCCTCGCCGAGAGCTTCGAGACCGCGCTGAAGCTCGCCGAGGGCCTTGCCGTCGTCGAGTTCGCCGATGCGCCGGCGGCAGCCGCTCCGGCCGAAGAGAAAAAGAAGACCGCAAAGATCCACGACAAGAGCGGGCCCGAGCGCATCCTGTTCTCGGAAAAGTTCGCCTGCCCGGTCTCCGGCTTCACCATCCCCGAGATCGAGCCCAGACTCTTTTCTTTCAACAATCCCTATGGCGCGTGTCCCGCCTGCGGCGGCCTCGGCGTCGAGCAGCATGTCGACGAGGATCTCGTCATCCCCGACAAGGAGCTCGCCATCGGCAAGGGCGCGATCGCGCCCTGGGCCAAGTCGTCGTCCCCTTATTACATCCAGACGCTGGTTGCGCTCGGCAAGCACTACAAGTTCACGCCGACCGCCAAATGGAAGGATCTACCGAAAAAGACGCAGAACGCGATCCTCTACGGCTCCGGCGAGGACGAGATCAAGTTCTCCTACGAGGACGGCGTCCGCTCCTACGACACCAAGAAGCCGTTCGAAGGCGTGATCACCAACATCAACCGCCGCTATCGCGAGACCGAGAGCGAGTGGGCGCGCGAGGAGCTGGCGAAGTATTTCCACGACGTGCCCTGCGGCGCCTGTACCGGCTTCCGGCTGAAGCCGGAGGCGCTCTGCGTCAAGGTCGGCGACAAGCATATCGGGGAGATCTCCGAGCTCTCGGTGCGGCGCGCCGGCGAATGGTTCGAAGGTGTGCCTGATACGCTGAACAAGCAGCAGAACGAGATCGCGGGACGCATCCTCAAGGAGATCCGCGAGCGCCTCACCTTCCTGCTCGACGTCGGCCTCAACTATCTCACCCTGTCGCGCTCCTCCGGCACCCTGTCCGGCGGCGAGAGCCAGCGCATCCGCCTTGCCTCGCAGATCGGCTCGGGCCTGACAGGCGTGCTCTACGTGCTGGACGAGCCTTCGATCGGCCTGCACCAGCGCGACAATGCGCGCCTGCTCGACACGCTGAAGCGCCTGCGCGACCTCGGCAACACCGTCGTCGTGGTCGAGCATGACGAGGACGCCATTCGCCTTGCCGATTACGTGCTCGACATCGGTCCTGGCGCCGGCATGCATGGCGGCCACATCGTGGCCGAAGGCACGCCCGCCGAGATCATGCGCAACCCGAAATCGCTCACTGGCAAATATCTCACCGGCGAGCTCGAGGTCGAGGTGCCGGACCGGCGTCCGCCGAACCATCGCCGCACAATCAAGGTGGTGAACGCGCGCGGCAATAACCTCAAGAACGTCACGGCGGAGATCCCGCTCGGCCTGTTCACCTGCGTCACCGGCGTCTCCGGCGGCGGCAAGTCGACGCTGCTGATCGACACGCTCTACCGCGCCATCGCCCGCAAGCTGAACGGCGCCAGCGAAGGCGCAGCTCCGCACGACCGCATCGAGGGCCTCGAGCACATCGACAAGATCATCGACATCGACCAGTCGCCGATCGGCCGCACCCCGCGCTCGAATCCTGCGACCTACACCGGCGCCTTCACGCCGATCCGCGAATGGTTTGCGGGCCTGCCTGAAGCGAAGGCGCGCGGCTACGAGCCCGGCCGCTTCTCCTTCAACGTCAAGGGTGGCCGCTGCGAGGCCTGCCAGGGCGACGGCGTCATCAAGATCGAGATGCACTTCCTGCCCGACGTCTACGTCACCTGCGACGTCTGCAAGGGCAAGCGCTACAACCGCGAGACGCTCGAAGTTCTGTTCAAGGGCAAGAGCATCGCCGATGTGCTCGACATGACCGTCGAGGAAGCCGCCGAGTTCTTCAAGGCCGTTCCGCGCGTCCGCGAAACCTTCAACACCCTGCACCGCGTCGGCCTCGACTACATCCATGTCGGCCAGCAGGCCACCACGCTGTCCGGCGGCGAAGCCCAGCGCGTCAAGCTCGCCAAGGAGCTGTCAAAGCGCGCCACCGGCCGCACGCTCTACATCCTGGATGAGCCCACCACCGGCCTGCACTTCCACGACGTGAAGAAGCTTCTGGAAGTGCTGCACGAGCTGGTCGCGCAGGGCAACACGGTCGTCGTCATCGAGCACAATCTCGAAGTCATCAAGACCGCAGACTGGGTCATCGACCTCGGCCCCGAAGGCGGCGACGGCGGCGGCGAAATCGTCGCCTGGGGCCCGCCGGAAGACATCGTCAAGGCGCCAAGGAGCTACACCGGCAAGTTCCTGGAGCCGGTGCTGAAGAAGGCGGGCAAGCCGAAGCGGCGGAGCACGAGCGAGGCGGCGGAGTGAGTTCCGACCTTCAAAGCGCTGTTCCAACAATTACTAGCATCTTGGCTTTAGCGATATCCTCGCTGACGCTTGGCTGGACTGTCTATCGCGACGCAATCAGAAGGCCAAAATTCAAGGTCGCGATAGGTGTAAAGAGGATCATTCAAGCAGGTCATCCATCTGATGGACCGTTTGTCTCAGTGGAGGCGCTGAACATTGGTCCGATACCCAACCGAATTGGGCTCACTTTCGTTCGGAAGAATTGGCTAAAGCGAACCTTGCTCGATCGAGACCGAGGCCGCGCGATGCTTTATCCTGACTATGGGCATTGGGCCACTACGCCAGCGTCTACTCGTCTCGAAGTTGGAGACCAAGCAAACTTCATCTTTCCTTACACCAGTGATTGCTTTCTCAAAGATGACTTTTCGCAGGTCGGAGTCGCTGATGGATTCGGACGAGTCCATTGGGTCTCGCGGCGTAATTTTCGGAATGCGCGCCTGAAATACCGAAAGGACTTCCATTCGGCTTCACCGGCTGACGCATTGTCGTCAAGCTGACGTAGCTAGATATCTCGCGCTTCCAATCGCTTTATGCCCTACTCCCTCGTCATCTTCGATCTCGACGGCACGCTGGCCGACAGCTTTCCGTGGTTTCTGCGCACGATCAACGACGTCGCCGACCGCTTCAGCTTTCGCCGCGTGGCCGACGAGGAGGTCGAGGGGCTGCGGCATGCCTCGACGCGCGAGATTTTGAGGCGGCTCGAGGTGCCCTTGTGGAAGCTGCCGGCGATCGCGCGGCATGCGCGGCGGCTGAAGGCGGAGGCCGCGGCGGAGATTTCCCTGTTCTCCGGCGTCGAGGCCATGCTGCAGACGCTTGCCGCAAGCGGCGTGCAGCTCGCGCTGGTGACGTCCGACAGCGAAGCCAATGCGCGCGAGAAGCTCGGCGCGGCAGCGAGCCTGTTCGCGCATTTCGACTGCTCCGCTTCGCTGTTCGGCAAGCCCGCCAAATTCCGCCGCGTCATCCGCCGCGCCGGCGTGCAGCCGGCACAGGTGATCGCGATCGGCGACGAGGTCCGCGATATCGAGGCGGCGCGCGCGGTGGGGATTGCCTGCGGCGCGGTATGCTGGGGCTATGCAGCGCCCGCGGCGTTGCGGGCGCTTGCACCCGATCACACCTTCGAGCGGATGGACGACATTGCGGACGCCTTATGCGCAAACGTGGGCTAGTACGACTGCGTCACGAGCACTCCTCTCCTCATCCTGAGGAGCGCGGAACGCGCGTCTCGAAGGATGGCCGCGGGTGAGATCCGGGCCTTCATGGTTCGCCCGGCGATGCGCAGCATCGTCCGGAGACGCGCTCCGCGCTCCTCACCATGAGGGTCTTTGACGCAGTGGGATTAGCGAAGCGTAACCCACCACTGTTGTTACCCGCGGCATGGTGGGGTACGCCTCCATACGTTGAGCCACGGCGGACGCTAGCCCGCCCGCGCCGCCCGCCGCAGCGATTGCGGCGGCTGGCCGAAGGCGCGGATGAAGGCGCGGCGCATCCTTTCAGGATCGCGAAAGCCGGTCGACTGCGCCACGAGCTCGATCGCCTCGCTGGACGACTGCACGCGCTCGCGCGCCACCTCGACACGCAGACGCTCGATCGCCTTTGACGGCGTCGAGCCGGTCTCCGCGGCAAAGGCGCGCGCAAAATGCCGCGCGCTCATATTGGCGCGCTCGGCGAGGTCCTCGACCGTGAGCGGCGTATCGAGGTTCTCGCGCGCCCAGGCGAGCAGCGGTCCGAAGCGCCCGTTCGGCGCCTTCAATTCCAGGAGCGAGGAGAATTGCGACTGTCCACCGCTGCGACGATGGTACAGCACGAGCTGGCGCGCGGTGTCCTGCGCGATCGCCTCGCCGTGATCCTCCGTCACCATCGCCAGGGCAAGGTCGATGCCGGCGGTGATGCCGGCCGACGTCCAGACGTCGCCGTCGCGGGTGAAGATCTGGTCGGGCTCGAGCTTCACCTTGGGATAGCGCGCCACGAAATCGGGCGTGCGGCCCCAATGCGTGGTCGCGCGCTTGCCGTCCAGCAGCCCTGCCTCCGCGAGCACATAGGCACCGGAGCAGACGCTCGCGACGCGCACGCCGCGCCTGGCCAGCCGTTGCACGAAGGCAAGCGTTGCCGTGCAGCGCGCTGCGCCCGCCACGCCCTCGCCGCCGGCGATGATCAGCGTCGTGACTGCATGCGCCGACTTGAAATCGCGAGCCATGATTTCGACGCCGGACGAGCTGCGCACGGGCCCGGCGTTCAGCGCCAGCACGCGGATGACGGGGACCTTCTTCGCGTAGCGCGAGGCAATCTCGAACACCGAGATCGGGCCCGCCGCGTCGAGCAACTGGAAGTCGGGAAAGATCAGGACGCCGATCATGGGCCAAACCCCGCGCAATGTCCGAAAAAGAGGGAATTACGCCATTTCTGACAGAAGAGCATCATGGCATCGTCCGCCCGTCAAGCTGATTGTCTGGAGGCTCTCATGTCGTCACCGCTCAGAATCGGATGTCTGGTTTTTCCGCGCGTCACCCAGCTCGACCTCACCGGTCCCGTGCAGGTGTTTTCGTCCGTGCCCGGCGCCGAGGTGCACCTGATCTGGAAGCGGATCGAGCCCGTCCCGAGCGATTCCGTGCTGACGCTGACGCCGACCACGACCTTCGCCGAATGCCCGCAGCTCGACGTGATCTGCGTGCCCGGCGGCTTCGGCACCGATGCGCTCGTCAATGACGAGGAGGTGCTGGACTTTCTGCGCAAGCAGGCCGACGGCGCCAAGTACGTCACCTCGGTGTGCACGGGATCGCTGGTGCTGGGGGCAGCCGGCCTGTTGAAAGGCTACCGCGCCGCCACCCATTGGAGCGCGATGGAGGTGCTGGCGCTGTTCGGTGCGACGCCGACACGGACGCGCGTCTGCATCGACCGCAACCGCATCACAGGCGGCGGCGTCACCGCCGGAATCGATTTTGCGCTGACGCTGGTCTCGATCCTGGTCGACCGCACCATGGCCGAAGCGATCCAGCTCCGTCTCGAATACAATCCGGCGCCGCCGTTCAACGCGGGCTCGCCGGAGACCGCGCCTGCCGAGGTGCTCGCGCTGATGAAGGAACGCACCGCGCCCTCGCAGGCGCGCCGGCTCGAGGCCGCGAGGCGCGCGGCGGCAAGGGTGATGTGAGGACGCACCTATCGTGTCCCGGACGCGGTGCAGCGTGCAACGCTGCGCCGCAGAGCCGGGACCCATCGGGCGACTGAGCAGGAGATTGGGCCCCCGCTCAGCAGTGCAACCCTGGCGCGCTGCACTGCGTCCGGGGCACGAGACCGACAACAGAAAAAGGCCGCCAGGTTTCCCGGGCGGCCTTTCCTGTCTTACGACAGCTGCACATTCCAACGGGCGATTTCGGAGCTTCCAGATCGGGGGCCTATCTCCCGATCGAGTCCTGTTCGGCAGCCGCTGCATTTCGGGACAGTCGCGAACTGTGACCCGAACCGTACGCGATGGTCTCCCATCTCCGTAAGATGGGTTCATTAAGCCGCATCGCTCGCGGAAGCGCAACGGCCGCGCATGCAGCGTCCCCGCTGTTCCCGTTGTTCACAGCGGCGATAGCTGGATGCGAATGCATCCAGCGCCAATGATCTGCGGAATTTCCCGGTCTAACCAGGTGTCCAGGGCTGATAGTCGCCGGTCGCCTTCGGGCGCTTGCCGCTCGCAAGCGTCGAGCCGGAGGGCCGATAGGCCTTGGGCGTGCCGGTCAGGTTCGGCTGATGCGGCTTTTCCCACTCGCGCGGCTTGTAGTTGAGCTCGGTCGGCGGCACGTCGACCACGTGATGCAGCCAGCCATGCCAGTCCGGCGGTACCCGGCTCGCTTCGGCATAGCCGTTATAGATCACCCAGCGCCGCTCGAAACCGAGTGTCGGATCGATCACCCCGCCGCGCGTGCGGTAGTAGCGGTTGCCCTGCTCGTCCTCGCCGACCAGTTCGCCGAACCGCCGGGTCCAGAGCTGGGTGCCAAAGGTCTGGCCGTTCCACCAGGTGAAGAGCTTGAGGAAGAATTGTTTCATGCGGCAAGGGCCCTGCTTCGTGGGGTCCTGATGCCATCCGGAAGCGGACTTGTCCAGTTGCCGAACTGCGGACGGGACATCCGGAGATGCGCTGATCCGTCGCAAAGCGGACGCGATCCGTTCATGCCGGGTACAGACGTGGGCTGGAATCCTGCGCTTCCCACGCAAACCTCGCGGGCGCCTCGGAACCACTGCCTGCTTGAGCAGTTTGATTTCGGGAAAAGGAGCCGAAAATGAACAATCTCAGAGTTTTGACCGCCACGGCGGCGCTGGCACTGGTTCTCCCGCTGGTGACACCGGCCGCCAGCTTTGCCCAATCCCGCGCTCAGGCCGTCGGAGGTGGGGGTGGCGGACACGCCGCCATTGGAGGCGGCGGTGGCGGTGGCGGAGCCAGAATGGGTGGTGGCGGATTTGGCGGCGGTGCCGCGATCCGCGGTGGCGGGGGGAATTTCGCAGCCTCCGGCGCGGTTCGTCCCGGCGTCTCTGCGCCGGCCTTCAGCGGAGCCGGCCGTGTGGCAGCCGGCACGCCGTCCGGCAACTGGAACGGCGGCAACTGGCATGGTGGCGGCTGGCGCCATCGCGGTGGCGGCTTCTGGCCGGGCGTGGCTGCGGGTGCGGCGATTGGCGCTTTCGGCTCATACGCCTACGGCGGCCCCTACTACAACGACGACTACTACTACAACGATGACTACTATGACCAAGGTCCGGCCGTTGCCGTCGTGCCCGACACCGGCGGCGATTCCGCAGCCTATTGTGCCCAGCGCTACAGGTCCTACGACCCCGCGTCAGGCACCTATCTCGGCTATGACGGTCTGCGACATCCCTGCCCCTAGAGCCGGTTAGTTGCATTGCTCCAATTTGATCGAAAAGGCGCCGCTTTCACGCGGTGCCTTTTCGGCGTTGCGCGCCGCGCGGGCTTTCACACGAACGCCATACATCACGCGTTTTATTCACCCCACCGTGCATATCTGTCCTGATCCAATCCAAATTTGACCCGATCCACGATTCGCCTATATCAGCAAGGACTATGGGGACTTCGATTGGTTAGGCAGAGTCATGCCGCGTATTCTCGTGGTTGATGACGATCCGATGGTCGGCGCGACCATCGAGGTCCTCCTCCAACGCCAGGGCTTCGACGTCACGTTGACTGACGGCGGCGAGACCGGGCTGGCTGCGCTGGAGCAGCAGCGCTTCGACGCGATGCTGGTCGATATCTTCATGCCCCATATGCGCGGCTTCGAGTCGATCCGCATCTTCCATGAGCGTGCTCCGACGATCCCGCTGATCGCGATGTCCGGCTACGCCTTTGCCTCGTCCGCATCGCCCTCGCCCGATTTTCTCCGCATGGCGCTCGAGCTCGGCGCGACGCGCTGCCTGCGCAAGCCGTTCACGCCCGACACGCTGCTGACTGCAATCAAGGAATGCCTCGACGAGGTGGCGCCGGTGAAGGACAACAAATCCCCTTGATTGCTTCGCAGCGCGTCATTCTCGGTGCCGGACTTGCGATCCTCCTGATCATCACTGCCGCCTCGATCGGACTCGACGTCAAGTCGCGGTTTGACACGTCATGGGCCGATCACACCGTCGGGACGCTGAAGAAGATCTCGAACCTGCGCCTGCTCGTCCGTCGCGCCGAAAGCGCGGCGCGCGGCTATGAGCTCTATCGCAACCCGGCCTTCAACGACGAGTTCCTGGCGACGCGCGGGGCCATCGCGCCTGCGCTCGCGGATCTCAAGCGCGCGCTCCGCGACAATCCCGATCAGGTCGCGCTGCTGGAGGGCACCGAACCGTTGATTCTGCGCCGGCTCGATTTTGCGGCCGAAGCGATGCGGCTGCGCGCCGCGAACGACGGGGACGGCATCTCCGCGCTCCAGAGCAAGGCGGAAGGCCGCGGCTTGATGGAGGCGGTGACGGCAAATCTCGACCGGCTGACCGCGGAGGAAGAGCGGCAGCTTGCCGCCCGCGCGGTGGAGTCGCGCCGCACCGGCATCGTCCTCCTCGGCATCGACGTCGCCGGCGCGGTGCTGATCCTGCTGCTGGTCGCGCTGCTGTTGCGCGAGACCCGGCGCAGCAGTGTCGCCCTGCAAAGCACGCTGCATGAGACCAGGGCTGCCAACGAGGCGCTGGAGGCGGCTGTCGCCGAGCGAACCGAGCACCTCGTCACCGCGCATGACGAGCTCCGCATCTCGGTGAACGTGCTGCAAAGCACCTTCCACAGCATGGCCGAAGCCGTGCTCGTCATC
This sequence comes from Bradyrhizobium sp. CCGUVB1N3, assembly GCF_024199925.1. Classification (NCBI taxonomy): domain Bacteria; kingdom Pseudomonadati; phylum Pseudomonadota; class Alphaproteobacteria; order Hyphomicrobiales; family Nitrobacteraceae; genus Bradyrhizobium; species Bradyrhizobium sp. CCGUVB1N3. The sequence continues at coordinate 1,022,098 of NZ_JANADR010000001.1, read as the reverse complement.
GACAAGGACTGCAACGTCCTTCTGTCCAATCCCGCCGCAGAGCGCATCCTGCTGCATCGCGCCGGGATGAACCTGACGAGCCTGCGCGCGATGTCGGACGTGTTCCACGGCGACGGCGTGACGCCGCTGCCGCCTGAGGAGCTGCCGTCCGCGCGCGTGTTGCGCGGCGACGAGTTCGAAGAGATGGAGATGATCGTCCACCCGCACAGCGGCAATCTCGTCCGCCATCTCGTCATCAGCGGGCGGCCGATGCGCAGTGCGCAAGGCGTGATCTCCGGCGCGGTGCTGGTCTATCACGATGCGACCATCTCGCGCGAGACCGAGCGGCAGCTGCACCAGTCGCAGAAGTTGGACGCCATCGGAAAATTGACCGGCGGCGTCGCGCACGACTTCAACAACATGCTGACGGTGATCTCGGGCAATACCGAGACGCTGGTCGGCAGCCTCAAGGAGCAACCCGAGCTGCAGCGCGTGGCGCGGCTGATCGACGATGCCGCGCAGCGCTGCGCCGAGCTGATCCAGCACCTGCTCGCCTTTGCCCGCAAGCAGCCGCTGGAGCCGCGCGACGTCGACGTCAACGCGGCGATATCAGAAAGCGCAAAGCTCCTGCGTCCCGCCCTCGGCGAGCAGATCCAGATCGAGACCGTGCTCGAACAGGGGCCGATGACCTCGCATATCGATCCGTCGCGGCTGACCAACGCCGTGCTCAACATGGCGATCAACGCCCGCGACGCCATGCCCGATGGCGGAAAGCTGTTGCTCGAGACGCGTCGGGTGACGCTGGACGAGGCCTACGCGCAGGCGAACCCCGACGTCGCGCCCGGCGCCTATGTGATGCTCGCGGTCAGCGACACCGGCAGCGGCATGCCGCTAGACGTGCAGGAAAAGGCGTTTGAGCCGTTCTTCACCACCAAGGAGGTCGGCAAGGGTTCGGGGCTTGGGCTCTCCATGGTCTACGGCTTCGTCAAGCAGTCTGGCGGCCACATCAAGATCTACAGCGAGGCCGGCCACGGCACGACCATCAAGCTTTATCTGCCGCCGGGCGAAGGCGCGAGCGAGACGGCGCCCAGCGCGGCTGTTCCGGCGACCGGCGGTGTTGAGACCATCCTGATCGTGGAGGACGACAATCTCGTGCGCAATTTCGTCACCGCGCAGCTGCAAAGCCTCGGCTACAAGACCATCTCCGCCGCCGACAGCCGCACGGCGCTGGCGCTCGTCGACCGCGGCGAGCCGTTCGATCTCCTCTTCACCGACGTCGTCATCCCCGGCGGCATGAGCGGACGTGTGCTTGCGCTGGAAGTCGAAAAACGCCGGCCGGGCGTCAAGGTGCTCTACACCTCCGGCTACACCGACAACGCCATCGTCCACCAGGGCAAGCTCGACGAAGGCGTGCTGCTGCTGACCAAGCCCTACCGCCGCAACCAGCTCGCCGAGATGATCCGCCTTGCGCTGGGTAAGAAGACTTAGCGCGTCGCCAGCTAGAATCGTAGGATGGGTAGAGCGAAGCGAAACCCATCGCCCAAAAGTTGTGCTATCCTCCGGGAATGACCTCGTATCGCCGCAACTTTATTCCCGGCGGGAGCTTCTTCTTCACCGTCAATCTGGCGGATCGGCGGCTCTCGTTGTTGACGACCCATATCGAGTTGTTGCGCACGGCATTCCGTGAGACGCGCCAGCGACACCATTTACGATCGATGCCGTCGTTGTGCTGCCCGACCACCTTCATACGGTCTGGACGATGCCCGAGGGTGACGCGAATTTCGCGACGCGGTGGCGACTGATCAAGTCGACTTTTTCTCGCAACCTCGCGCGCGTGGAGAGGGTTTCGGCGAGCCGCGCCGCCAAGAGCGAGCGCGGCGTGTGGCAACGTCGCTGTTGGGAGCACACCATCCGAACCGAGGCAGATTTTGCCAGGCACGTCGACTACATCCACATCAATCCGGTCAAACATGGATTGGTCGGACGGGTGTCGGACTGGGGACCTTCCTCGTTCCATAGCTTCGTCAGGCTTGGAATCTATCCGGTGGATTGGGCAGGCAACAACTCGAAGGACGAGGATGGCCTCCTGTTCGGCGAATGGTCCTGAAGGAAGAATTTGATGGGTTTCGCTTCGCTCTACCCATCCTACAAATATCGCGCCGCCTCAACGCGTCGCCAGCACGACACCGGCGAGGGTGAAGACCAGGGCGGCGATCTGCCCCACTCCGAGTGGCTCGCGCAGGGCGATCGCGGAGGTCACGACGCCGATCACGGGCACGGCCATGGTGCCGATCGCGGCGACCGAGGCCGGCAGGCGCGACAGCGCGGCGAACCAGCTGACATAGGCGATGCAGAACTGGCCGATGACCGAATAGACCAGCAAGCCCCAGCCGACCGGTGTCACCTGCGACAGATGCGTCGTCTCGAGCGCAAGGCCCACGATCGCGATCGGCAGGCAGCCGAGACCGATCTGCCAGGCCGCCGCCGTGATCGGCGGCAGATGGATCGGATACTTCTTGGAGACCACCGTGCCGACCGCAAAGCCGATCGAGCCGCCGAGCGCCATGATGATGCCCGGCAGCTTCTCCACGCTCGCAGAGACGCCGTTGCCGCCCATGATCGAGGCGAGGCCGGCAAAGGCCATCACCAGTGCGATGGTGCGCAGGAGCGTCGGCCGCTCCCCTAACACCGGCCAGGCAAAGAGCGAGGCCCAGACCGGCATCGTGTAGGCGATCAGCGCCGCCTCGCTCGCCGGCAGCCAGAGCAGCGCCAGCCCCATCAGCACCATCCAGCCGGTAACGTTGAGGAGCGCCGCGACCAGAAGCCGCGGCCATATGCCGGGGGCGATCCTCAGGCTGTCGCGGCGGATCACGGCGAGGGCTGCGAGCAGGAGCGCGCCGAGCACGCCGGTGACGCCGCGAAGCGTCAGCGGCGGCAATTCGGAGAGCAGGAACTTGGTCACCGGCCAGTTGAAGCCCCAGCCCACCGAGGTGATGGCGAGGAACATCAGGCCGGCCGGGGCGATGCGCGTCCGCATCCCCCGTCGTGTCGAATCATGCATGTGGTAACCCGGCGGAAACGGCCCCACCTTGGCGCCAATTGGCGCGCTCGACCACCACCTGAGCGGGCATGGCTGCCTGTACCTTCCGTAGCACTACGTGAGTCCTGCTGACGCAATGCCTCCGGCTAAAAATAAACGCGCCCTGTGAACAGCGGGACGAAGCCGGCCAGGCATCACCAAACGCAAATTTTTTCGGTTGGGAATCTCTCAGGACTCACTGATACTTGCCTCCACAACAGGCGCGGCTGGGCCCCCTGTTATCCCCGTCTTTCCACCATATTTAGTATTTGATTCAGGAACTCGCACTAGTTCTTGACGTGCGCAACGGAGAGTCCTAGCTTTCGGTCCGTTCGGCGCGAGTGTGTTTGCGTCCCGCCGGTCACTCCCCAAAGGGTCTTCGCAAATGACCACTCCGCCAGCCGAAGGAGGCAGCGGGTGAAGGGCTTGTCTGCCCTTGATTTGCCGACTCTTGGGGGCGCTCCAACGGGCCGAGACAGGCCCGGAGCAAGCGTAGTGTGGTGGCGTTGAACGCATGTCGCGCGCATCCCCTGGGGGCGGATGCGGGTGGACATGCCGGCGGATGATCGGTGTTTCGCCCGTCGGGAGAAACAGGGCCGGATCCACCGGCTGAACTGCGAAGCCTTGAAGCCGAAACGGCTGGGAGGAGTCGCGTGAGAACAACTACCCGGGACGCCTGAACGAAGGCGGGTCCGGTCAGAAAAGGACGGGGCAAACTATGAGAATTGAGCGGCGCCACACCACGGTAGGACAGTCACCCTATGCCGGGATCGAGTTCCGGCTGACCACGTCGGAGATCCGCAATCCCGACGGCTCGGTCGTGTTCAAGCTGGATAACGTCGAAGTGCCGACCGAGTGGTCGCAGGTCGCTTCCGACGTGCTGGCCCAGAAGTATTTCCGCAAGGCCGGCGTTGCCGCGCGCCTGAAGAGGGTCGAGGAGGAATCCGTTCCCTCCTTCCTGTGGCGTTCCGTATCGGACACGGATGCCCTCGCCGCGCTGCCTGAGAAGGAGCGCTATGTCAGCGAGCTCAGCGCCAAGCAGGTGTTCGACCGCCTCGCCGGCTGCTGGACCTATTGGGGCTGGAAGGGCAAGTATTTCTCCTCCGACGAGGACGCCCAGGCCTTCTATGACGAGCTCCGCTACATGCTCGCCATGCAGATGGTCGCGCCGAACTCGCCGCAATGGTTCAACACCGGCCTGCACTGGGCCTATGGCATCGACGGCCCCGGCCAGGGCCACTATTACGTCGACCCCTTCACCGGCAAGCTGACCAAGTCCAAGTCGGCCTACGAGCATCCGCAGCCGCACGCCTGCTTCATCCAGGGCGTCGGTGACGACCTCGTCAACGAAGGCGGCATCATGGACCTCTGGGTCCGCGAGGCGCGCCTGTTCAAATACGGCTCCGGCACCGGCTCCAACTTCTCGCGCCTGCGCGGCGAAGGCGAAAAGCTCTCCGGCGGCGGCCGCTCGTCGGGCCTGATGAGCTTCCTCAAGATCGGCGACCGCGCGGCGGGCGCCATCAAGAGCGGCGGCACCACGCGCCGCGCGGCCAAGATGGTCGTGGTCGACGTCGACCACCCCGACATCGAGACCTATATCGACTGGAAGGTGAAGGAGGAGCAGAAGGTCGCAGCCCTCGTCACAGGATCCAAGATCAACCAGAAGCATCTGAAGGCGGTGCTGAAGGCCTGCGTCAACTGCGAAGGCTCGGGCGACGACTGCTTCGACCCCGAGAAGAACCCTGCCCTGCGCCGCGAGATCAAGCTCGCCCGCAAGAGCCTCGTGCCCGACAACTACATCAAGCGGGTGATCCAGTTTGCCAAGCAGGGCTACAAGGACATCCAGTTCGACACCTACGACACCGACTGGGATTCGGAAGCCTACCTCACCGTCTCCGGCCAGAACTCCAACAACTCGGTCTCGCTGAAGGACGACTTCCTGCGCGCGGTCGAGACCGACGGCGACTGGAGCCTCATCGGCCGCACCAACAAGAAGGTGACGAAGACGCTGCGCGCCCGCGACCTCTGGGAGAAGATCGGCTACGCCGCCTGGGCGTCGGCCGACCCGGGCCTGCACTTCAACACCACGATGAACGACTGGCACACGTGTAAAGCGTCCGGCGACATCCGCGCGTCCAATCCGTGCTCGGAATACATGTTCCTGGACGACACGGCGTGCAACCTCGCCTCCGCCAATTTGCTGACGTTCTACAACACGACGACCAAGCACTTTGACGTCGAGGGCTACGAGCATCTCTGCCGGCTCTGGACCCTGGTGCTCGAAATCTCCGTGATGATGGCGCAGTTCCCGTCCCGCGCGATCGCCGAGCTCTCCTACGAGTTCCGCACGCTCGGCCTCGGCTACGCCAATATCGGCGGCCTGCTGATGACCATGGGCCTGTCGTACGACTCCAAGGAAGGCCGTGCGCTCTGCGGCGCGCTGACCGCGGTCATGACCGGCATCACCTACAAGACCTCGGCGGAGATGGCGGCCGAGCTCGGCACCTTCCCCGGCTACAAGAAGAACGCCGCGCACATGCTGCGCGTGATCCGCAACCACCGCCGTGCCGCGCACGGCCAGAGCTCCGGCTACGAGGCGCTCTCGGTCAACCCGGTGCCGCTCGACCATGCCTCCTGCCCGCAACAAGACCTGATCGCGCATGCGCAGGCAGCCTGGGATGCGGCACTCGAGCTCGGCGAGCAGCACGGCTATCGCAACGCCCAGACCACGGTGATCGCGCCGACCGGCACGATCGGCCTCGTCATGGATTGCGACACCACCGGCATCGAGCCCGACTTCGCGCTGGTGAAGTTCAAGAAGCTCGCCGGCGGCGGCTACTTCAAGATCATCAACCGCGCGGTCCCCGCGGCGCTGCGCGCGCTCGGCTATCGCGAAGCTGACATCGCGGAGATCGAGGCCTACGCCGTCGGCCACGGCTCGCTCTCCAACGCTCCCGGCATCAACGCCTCGACGCTGAAGGCCAAGGGCTTTACGGATGAAGCGATCGCCAAGGTCGAAAAGGCCCTGCCGACCGCCTTCGACATCAAGTTCGCCTTCAACAAGTGGACTTTTGGCGAAGACTTCATCCGCGACCAGCTCGGCATCGGCGCGGAAGCGATCGCGGCCCCCGGCTTCGACCTGCTCCAGGCCGTCGGCTTCACCAGGCGCGAGATCGAGGCGGCCAACGTCCACATCTGCGGCGCGATGACGGTGGAGGGAGCTCCCCACCTCAAGGCAGAACATTACGCGGTGTTCGACTGCGCCAACCCCTGCGGCAAGATCGGCAAGCGCTATCTGTCGGTCGAAAGCCACATCCGCATGATGGCGGCGAGCCAGCCCTTCATCTCGGGCGCGATCTCGAAAACCATCAACATGCCGAACGACGCCACGGTGGAGGACTGCAAGTCCGCCTACATGCTGTCGTGGAAGCTGGCGCTGAAGGCCAACGCGCTCTACCGCGACGGCTCGAAGCTGTCCCAGCCGCTCAACTCGCAGCTCATCAGCGATGATGAGGACGAGGACGATGTGGTCGAGCAGATCTACGAGAAGCCGATGGCCGCGCGTGCCGCCCAGGTCTCCGAGAAGATCGTCGAGAAGCTCGTCGAGCGCATCATCGTGATGCGCGAGCGCGAGAAGATGCCGGATCGCCGCAAGGGCTACACCCAGAAGGCGGTCGTCGGCGGCCACAAGGTGTACTTGCGCACCGGCGAGTATGACGACGGCCGTCTCGGCGAGATCTTCATCGACATGCACAAGGAAGGCGCGGCGCTTCGCTCCTTCATCAACAACTTCGCCATCGCGGTCTCCCTCGGCCTGCAATATGGCGTGCCGCTCGATGAATATGTCGACGCGTTCACCTTCACCCGCTTCGAGCCGGCGGGCCCCGTGCAGGGCAACGACAGCATCAAGTACGCGACTTCGATCCTCGACTACGTCTTCCGCGAGCTGGCGGTGAGCTATATGTCGCGCTTCGATCTCGCCCATGTCGATCCGACCGAGTCGAACTTCGACGCGCTCGGCAAGGGCGTCGAAGAAGGCAAGGAGCCGGACGAGACCCACCACGCGACCAAGCTGGTCTCGCGCGGCCTCACCCGCTCCCGCACGGACAACCTTGTCGTGATGCGCGGCGGCTCCGCCGCGATCTCCTCCGGCAACGACAGCGCCCCCGCCGGCGGCAGCAAGGTCACCGCGCTCCATGGTGCAAGCGCCCGCGCCGGCGATACGATCGAAGGCGCCGTCGCCCTGAAGCAGGAAGCCAGCCACGACCTCTCGCCAACCGAGAAGCTCGAGCAGCTCCAGTGGAGCAAGGCCGGCACCGCGCAGACGGTGGTGCCAACCAAGGCCGAGCGCCGCGCGGAAGCGAAGGCAAAAGGCTACGAAGGCGAGATGTGCAGCGAGTGCGGCAACTTCACGCTGGTGCGGAATGGCACGTGCATGAAGTGTGATACGTGCGGAAGCACGACGGGGTGTTCGTAACGCAGTAGTTCGCGACGATCGTTAGGCCCGGGCTTGACCCGGGCATCCATGATGGGCGGCCGAAAGGCCGCCCTTTTGACCTTCCGGTTAGTGAGAAGGCGCCAACGCGAACTTCTCGTTCTTCAATACGATTTCGCTAATGTCGGAGTAAAATGAGTAGAGGTTTGGCCCTCTGATCGGCGCGAGGCCTGGATGGGCTGAATTGTTTCGAAACTCGAAACAGTGACGGAGGCGCTGATGCTGGTTGTTATCGATCAGTTGAAGATATTCGAGCACCCACAACAAGTCGGTATCGAACACGGTTTGCAGTTCGGACCTTGATTGGATTGACTGCTTTTTCGTGAAGAATTTGAACCGGCCAGTAGTCTTTCCAGCCATCTCGACGGTCGCCTGACTGAATTTATCAAAGCCGACTTCTTCGATCTTCTTGTGAATGCGAGCGATGGTCGCGCACCACCCGAGCACGACGCAGGCACGGAGCGCGTTGACCGTAAGACACCGCTGCGCCTCGTCTAGGTATTCGCCTTCGTCGGACGTGAGTCCCTCGACGTAAGGGGCAATGCTAAGCGTTCCGGTGGATGCGAACGATGTTATTTCGATATTGTGGACAATGTCCTTGTAGACGTTGCCGCACTCCGCAATGTGAACCGCCACGGGTTTGCCGGAGGCTCCAACTCCTGAGAGGATGGAGCCATGACAAGCAAGACGACGAACAAGTTTTCACCCGAGGTCCGGGCTCGTGCGGTTCGGATGGTTCTGGATCATGCGAGCGAGCACCCGTCGCGGTGGGCGGCCGTGACCTCGATTGCGGCCAAGATCGGCTGCACACCGCAGACGCTGCACGACTGGGTCAAGAGGGACGAAGTCGATAGCGGACACCGGGCCGGCGTTCCGACCGACATGGCCGAGAAGCTGAAGGCGCTGGAGCGGGAGAACCGTGAGCTTCGGCAGGCGAATGAGATCCTGCGCAAGGCGAGCGCGTATTTTGCGATGGCGGAGCTCGACCGCCGGTCCAAGCCATGATCGCCTTCATCGACGATCATCGTGGGGCGCATGGGGTCGAGCCGATCTGCAAGGTCTTGCCGATCGCCCCTTCGACCTACCACGCCCATGTGGCCAGGCGGCGCGATCCTGCCAGGCTGTCGGCGCGCGCCAGGCAGGACGCTACCCTGAAGATCGAGGTTCGGCGGGTGTTCGATGAGAACTTCCGGGTCTATGGCGTGCGCAAGGTCTGGCGGCAGCTCGAGCGGGAAGGCTTCGATGTTGCCCGCTGCACGGTGGCGCGACTGATGCGGGACATGGGTTTGCAAGGAGTCATCCGCGGCAAACCCGTCAAGACCACGATCAGCGACAAGGCCGCGCCATGCCCGCTGGATCACGTCAACCGCCAGTTCAGGGCGCCAAGGCCGAACGTTCTTTGGCTCTCCGACTTCACCTATGTCGCGACCTGGACCGGCTTCGTCTACGTCGCCTTCGTCATCGATGCCTACGCCCGCAGGATCGTGGGGTGGCGGGTCTCGCGCACGGCGCATGCGGGCTTCGTGCTCGATGCGCTGGAACAGGCCCTGCACGATCGCCGGCCGGTCCATCGCGGCGGGCTCGTGCACCACAGCGACAGGGGCAGCCAATACGTCTCGATCAAATACACCGAGCGTCTGGCTGAAGCTGGTATCGAACCTTCTGTCGGCAGCGTCGGGGACTCCTATGACAACGCTCTCGCCGAAACCATCAACGGCCTCTACAAGGCCGAGGTGATCCATCGGCGCGGGCCATGGCGCAGCTTCGAGTCCGTCGAGTTCGCGACGCTGGAATGGGTGGACTGGTTCAACAACCGAAGGCTCCTCGAGCCCATCGGCAACATCCCGCCGGCCGAAGCCGAGCAACGCTACTACGCCATGCTGGAACAACCCGCCATGGCGGCATAACTTAAACCAAATTGCCTCCGGCAAACCCGGGGCGGTTCAGTATCTTCTAAACAAGCAGGTCTTCTGGAAAGACTCAAAGGACACCCCGAGCTACGCCAACCAAATAGGAAAGCTCGGTCATGAAGATCCAAGCCTGCGCCGGATATTCAGAAAGTGGCTCGGCCTAGGCCGCACCGGTCATCAAGCACCAAATCGATCTCGAAGCCCGTAGGATGGGTGGAGTGAAGCGATACCCATCAAACTCGGTCAGGTGATGGGTTTCGCAAGGGCTCAACCCATCTCCACCTGCTCCCGCAAGACGCATGCCAAAAAAAAACAAGAGCCTCCTTCCTCGCCTTCGACACTGGCTCAACTCACCTATCCCTTTCGCTCTCGAGCGAAGCGTCATCTGCAAGCCGCAGCGCGTAGGGTAGGTTAGCGAAGCGTAACCCACCTCTCTTTCGTTTCCGCTTGGGCAAACAGTGGTGGGTTACGCCTTCGGCTAACCCACCCTACGAGCTAGGGAACGCGAGGTCGATTAAGTGCGCTGTCAACGCTACTCCGCTGACGCTCGACCTCCGCACTGAGGCACAAGGTCATCAATTGATTGCCGGTCCTTTGCGGTCCGACGCCGCCGTTCGCTGCGGCCGCGGTGTGAGGACGCTCAGTTGATGCGGTGATAATGCAGTGGTCGTGACCTGAGCCTGCCCTTGGACCTGGGCCGCGCCCAGCACACCGACCTGAACCGGCGAGATCGGCAGTCCGTTTGCTTCATAGATCGGCAACTCGGCTGCGGAGCTCGCAGTCATATGGGCGATCGAGATCGCAGCGGTTGCCGCAATGATGAGTGACAGCTTCCTCACGGAAATTCTCCTGGTGGCTTTTGGAGAACCGGAGTTATGCATCCCTCCTGCATCGTCAATGACATGACGCGCGTCATATTAAAACATGATCGTGACCGGCAGCAAGCGCGGCTCGTGCGCAAGCGAGGCCCGACATTGATCGCTTGCTTCACGCGAGCGTTTCATGTCGCGACTGTGCGCAAGCCTAGTGATTGCTGCTCAAGTTCCCTGCGGGACGAGAATAATCTTTCCGGCCGTCGCCGCGCAGCACGCACCCGCAGGATTGGCAACGCCTTCTCACAGGGCCATCACTATTTTCTGAGCAAGCACCACCCGCTTCATAGAGTGGGGTTGGCCGAAGGCGTAACCCACCACGCCCCACGAAGATGATGGGCTTCGCAAGCTCGTAGGATGGGTAGCTCGTAGTAGCCCGTAGGATGGGTAGAGCGCAGCGAAACCCATCAATTGCCGCTGCAAAGAGGATGGGTTTCGCAAGGGCTCAACCCATCCTACGTGCCGTTGTTTGGATTTGCTCGAATTGAATCAGGCTGCCTTGGCGGCCTGTTCCGGCGCTGCCGACTCCATCGCTCTCATGTAGAGATCAAGCAGGGATTCTCGCTCGTCACGCTCGTCCTCGTCCTGCTTCCGCAGCTTGATGATCTCCTTGAGGATCTTCACGTCGAAACCCTCGGCCTTGGCTTCCGAAAACACTTCCTTCTTCTGCTCGTTCAACTCCTGCAATTCGGTATCGAGATTCTCGATCCGCTCGACGAACGACCGAATTTTTCCGCCGGGAATGGTGACGTCAGACATGGTGCCTCCCTGTTGAATGAGGCCGTGAAAATGACTGCAAAGGAATGACCAATGTATTAACCGACGGACCTCGCACCGCACGCAGGAACCCGCGCAACCGACAAGGCGTCAACGAGCGTCAGGCGGAATCGTAACCCACCTCTTTGCCTTCCGTGCGCTGAGAGACGTGGTCGGTTACGCCTTCGGCTAACCCACCCTACGAGCTATGCAGGAAATCCGTTCTGCATCTGACTCCGCTTCGTTCTCAAAGAACGAATCGGAATCGCGCAAATCAGCTATCGGCAAGTCTTAACGTTCTATTTTCTTGCTAAGGCTTCGAATGAGATTCAGCCCGCAGAATGGGTCGAGCGAAAGCGAAACCCATCAACCGCGGGCCAAGACGATGATGGGTTTCGCAAAGGCTCGACCCATCCTGCGAGCTATTCAGCTTCGCATCGGTCGATGGCCGATCACCACATCCCCGGAATGTGATCGTTGTTCACCACCAGTACGGCCACCGCCAGCCCTCATAGAGGACCCACGACGACACCAGCGGCGGGGCGTTTGGATCGACCCGGTCGTCTTCAGGGCGATAACGATACCGTGGAACAATATAATAATCCCACGGAGTTGGCCTGAGTACGGGCGCCGTGACAACAAGCCTCGGCTGTGGTTCACGAACGATTTGGGCCTTCCGCGCCCGGGCTTCAGCACCAGACGTTCCAAGGGTACACAGCCCCAGGGCCATTCCGAGAGCACACGCGACGGTCATTATCTTCATGCGTCGGCCTCCTTCACGCAGAGTGCTAAAGGACGCAAAGCAACGCAAGCTAATTTGCTCCCGACATGCTCGAATGACCGCTATTGCCTCTGGCGGACTTCGGCCGCCGCGCGCACCAGACCGGCTTGCGACCCGAAATCGACATCTTATTCCCCAAGACCCATGCCCAAGATCCATGCCAAGAAAAAGCAAGCCCCTCCTCCCTCGCCTTCGCAGCGTCCGGCGAGGCGCTCGGTGGGTGCGAAAGACATTCGCGCGAGCACCGCGGATGGTTCGTATCGCGGCTGTCGCGGCAATGCTGCTTGCGGTCTTGGCGCTGACGAACATCGTCTATCACGTGATCCGCAAGCCGACTGAGCTGTTCTTCCTTGTCGGCAACTCCCTCGACAAGGAGCCGGCCGAGACGTGGCGGCAATACGGGCCGCTGTTCCGCAAGCATTCCACCGATACGATCACGCCCGAATTGCTGGCCGCGCTGGCGCAGGTCGAGAGTTCCGGCAATCCGGTCGCGCGCACCTACTGGCGCTGGCGATTGAGCCTCAATCCCCTCGCGCTTTACCAGCCCGCCTCCAGCGCCGTCGGCCTCTACCAGATGACCAATCCGGCCTACGCCGAGGCTATCAGGTTCTGTATCCGCGGCAACGCGGTCACGGATAGCGGCTGCGGGTTCGCCAGCCTCTATGTCCGCGCGATCCCGAGCCACGCCATCGAGCTGGCATCGGTGTATCTGGACCGCAACGTGGCTGCGGTTCTTGCGCTTGCGGGCGATGTGAAGGCAAGCGCGCAGCAGAAACAGGATCTCGCCGCGCTGATCCATCTCTGCGGCGCAGGTCCCGCCCTGGCCTACGCACGCCGTCACTTTCAGATGATCGCCGGCGAGCGCTGCGGCGATCACCTCGTCGCGGCCTACGTCGCCAGGGTCAACGCGATGAAGCGGCAATTTCTGCGCCTTGCGGCGGATGACGGCGATTAGCTCGTAGCCTGTAGGGTGGGCAAAGGAGCGCAAGCGACGTGCCCACCACTTCTGCGCCATGGCGACCAAAGAGGTGGGCACGCTTCCGCTTTGCCCACCCTACAGACCTGCAGCCACAGCATCGCCTAGACGGTTTTCTTAGCCCGCAGCGTTTCGTGCGGGTGGCGGCGATCGCCACGTCGATTCGACTTGCGAACGTAGGTGACGAGCGCCTCGGGGTTCTCGATCTTGATCTTCAGCGCCGCGACCAATGCGTCCTCGGCGTCGATCGTGAGCGCCTTGGCGCGCATCCCGAGCTTCAACCCGACGGTATAGGATGTCATGGCAGGCTCCTCTCGATCGATGCCGCAAGGCAAAACCGGATCACGACTGTTCTATCAGGATCGGCGAACCCAGCTCATCGAAACGAAAGAGCTGGAAGACCCGCTGTCCGCTAAAGTCGAGGACCCTCAGATCGTCTGTCTCGTGCAGATTGCTTTCGACCGCCTGAAAATGCCCGCCATAACGCTCTCTGGCGAGCGACAAGGGAACCTCGAACGCGACGAACTTGCCGATACCTTTCCGCCTGAGCACATCGAGGAGCCCCTGGTCGCGCAAGGACTCGTGCGACGTGAGAATAAGCAGCGGCCCGCTGGCCGTGAGCAGCAAAAGCGATTTCATCGCATCCTCCTTTGCGCCCTATCTGATTTTCGCCAGGCACTCCTTCAGGCGCTCCAGCTCCGTGCGAACCTGCGCCTCCATGGCGTCCTGTAATGCGAGTATGCCCCTGCTGGACAATTCCGCAGAGGCCTTTCTGTCCAGATTCTGCTTCCAGTCCCGGATGGCTTGCTTGGTGGCCCTTTGGGCCTCCGACGTCGCCTTGAGGTACTCCTTCGTGCAGGCGTCGGCCATCGCGCATGTCTGGCACTCCTGGGCGGCGGCCGGACTCAAAAGAAGCAAGGCGAGTATCGCGGTAAGGAGCCTCATGGCGATTCCTCCCGCCATAGCATACCACGTCGCAGGGATGCCGAGGGGACAACGCGCGGCTGTAAACCGATCGGGGAACAGCTCCGTGTAGTCAATCCATAGCCCGGCCGAGGGCCGCCTTAATTTCTCCCTCGCGCCCGCGTTGTCTTGGACGGCGGCGAGAACTATCCTCTTGATCGGACTGCCGCACTCGTTCCGTTGACGCAAGGCTGAGTGGAGAGCGCATCGGTGCCTGAGACGCACGACCCGAAGCCGGATGATCCGAAGCCGGATGATCCGCAAGGCCCGCAGCCCGCCGATGTCGAGCTGGCGCGAGCCCATGAACGGATCAAAAGCGCCAATGAAGAACTTGCGCGGCTGGACCGACTGGTTTCCGGATTGGAACGTGGCAGCGACAGCCCGCCGGCCCCGCAGGTCAAGACCGGTGCGGAACACGGCGCTCCCTTAACCGCGCCCTCGGACGTTCCCTTGAACGTTCCCTCGGACTCTCCCTTGGACAAGGCGCCGGCGCCAGAGAGCAAGGTCTACCATCAAGGCCTGAAAGAGAACCAGCCCGTGCTGCGAGCCTTCGTTGGCCTGTTGCTGGCGATAGGCATCCTCGGTGCTGCGTTCGCTTCGCAATATCGCGATGAGGCCAAGGCGATCATGGCGCGATGGGCCCCGCCGGGCGCGAGCCCGTCCCCGGAGGTGTCCGAGGTTCGCAGTCCTCCGACGCCGCCAGCAGTCCAGCTCGCTGCTGCGGATGAGCCGACGTCCGTGCCGGCACCGCCGGTCGCCAAGGAAGCGGAAAAGAAAGCGGCCAAGCAGGCGGAAAACGCTCCGCCGCCCGTCGCCACATCGCCCGACCCAGCATCCGCCGAGCTTACACAATCGCTCAAGACCATCACCGATGCACTTGCGAGCATCAACGAAAAGCTCGAGCAACAGAAGAGCCGCAACGAGCAGACGCTTCGCGAGCAGGCCGACGCCATTCAACAGCTCAAGACGGCGCAGGAGAAAGGTGCCGAGGACAACGCACGCATCGCTGCTCAGGTCCAGGCGCTGCAGACACAGCTTACGACCTTACCCGCGAAACCCGTCGTGCGCAGCGTGATGAAGGAGAACGATACGGCTGCGCGTCAGCGCATTCCCGCAGCCGTACCTCGGCGGTCGAGGCCGCCACGAGAACGCTGGATGCCGCCGCCATACAGGCTCGATCCTTACGACGATCCGTATTGGTGAGCCTGTAGCCTCGTAGGGTGGGTTAGCCGAAGGCGTAACCCACCAACTGTTCCTCCGCGTTGAGACAAATTGGTGGGTTACGCTTCGCTAACCCACCCTACGCACTTCGCTCAGAAAAATCCCGGGCTGAGATCCAGCCCGTATGTCAGGCTCAGCACGAACACGAACAGCGCGGCCGCGGCGAACAGCGCCACATGCCTGAGAATGAACCCACGCGACGACTGCGTGGCAATGACGGCTTTCTGCGCAACGGACATGACGGCCTCCAGTATGATTGCAAAAAATGGCCGCTCAAGATGCGGCGGCCGCATCAAGCAGCGCGATCTGCAAATCAACCATTAAAGGGATCACGTCCGTTTTGAACGGCCGTACATAGGCAACGAACCACCCGCCATCCGGGCTACCCTGCGCCTCGCCTCACTTGCCCGTCGGTACCCAGTCCACCTTGCTGAGGTCCGGGAGTTCAGGATGACGCGTGTCGGGCGTTTCGGTCCTGTAGAAATTGACGAAATCCCTGATAGCGACGAACTCGGCGCGGTGACGGTCCCGCACGGGGCCGGGAATCGAGGCCAGGCCTGCGAAAATCGGTGCGATCAGGTTGAACTCCCCGGGCATCTGGTTTTCACCCTTGTCGTGAAACCGCCTCACATCGGCAAACGCCGAGAGCCCTGCCCTCCAGCACTTCTCCTGCACATCCTCATCCAGCGCTGCCGGCTTCAGGGTCAGCAGATAGACGGGGTACAAGGACGGGGAGCCGTTGACATCGAGCTCGCGTGCGACCTGTCTCACCCAATCGGGATGTTTCTCGAGGCGCGCCAGAATCACCTTTGTGTCTGCCTCATTGTCCGGGTAGTGCACGATGTAATCGACACTGGGCGGGATAGGCCAGACCGCCGCAGCCAGCGAGCCGGCGATGCCGATGACGAATATTGCGCGCGAGCCGAGATATCCTCCCACGATCACCGTCAGAGGCAGCAGGATCATCAAAGAACTAAAAACCCATTGGAAAGCCGCAATGGATTTGTCGACGCTGCGGATGAGAAGCTCGAACATGCAGATTTCCAGCACGATGAGTCCGACCATCGGCAGCAGAAATCGCAGAACGCCGTAAGGCGCCCACGCATGCAATCTTCCGTCGATCAGCAGAACCATGAACGCGGCTGACAACGCCAGCCAGCGCAAGGGGGGAATGAAAAACACGATGCCGAGGCCGGCTTCCCGCCCCCCATTAAAGGGGCTGGGCACTCCCGGTATTTGCTCGACGAGGGCCCAGAACCACAGGGTGACCAGGAAGCCGACAATCAGCAAGGACGTCGCGAGCGCGGTCTTCATATCCATCTGGTCACCTTGGTGATGAATGCGGATGAGCGTGGCATTGCCCGGATGAAGCGGCTTGTCCGCCGTAGCTCAACGAGCGAAGGCGGAAGCGAAATCCGGACTATGGTGACGGGGCGTCGCCAAAAACCGCGATGATGGAATAATGCCGGTGATTTGCCCGACGCGTCAAGCGAATTCGTAAAATCCGCAAACGCGTCACAGGGGTGGTCGGCTACTTTGCATGGGGTTGTTTTCGAGCTTTTTGTTTTGCCCCCCACCCGACCCTCTCCGCTTCAGGCAGGGCTATCGCATATCGATTGGTGAACGTGCTCGGCCTCATGGTTCGAGACGCGCCGCAAGCGGCGCTCCTCACCACGAGGGTCTAGGATTTTGCCGCGAAACTAGACCTCATCCTGAGGAGCCCGCCAACGGCGGGCGTCTCGAAGGATGGGCCGCAAAGAGGCCGCTCATCCGGTTCTTTTTCATTTGCGATTGTCTCCCCGCTTCAGGGGATCTCGTACACCGACACCCGGTCCGCGATGCCGCTCAGCGCAACGCTGCGTCGCGTTGGCCTTAGTCCGCCCGCCTCCAGCAGCGTCCGCGCGCCGGCATGCTCGACCACCGGCTCGGTCACCACGATCGCGCGTGAGGCGGCGAGGCCCTGGACGCGCGAGGCGATGTTGACGGTCTGGCCAAAATAATCCTGCTGGCCGTTGAGCGTGACCGCCAGGCACGAGCCCTCGTGGATGCCCATCTTCAGCAGCAGGCCCTGATACTGGCGCTCGGCGCCGAGCTCGCTCATCGCCTCGCGCATGCGGATGGCGGCGGCAATGGCACGATCGGGCGTCTCGAAGGTCGCCATCACGGCATCGCCGATGGTCTTGACGATGGCGCCGCGTTCGGAGGCGATGATCTCCTGCATGAGGCGGAAATGCTCGTTGACGAGATCGAAGGCGACGAGGTCACCGACATGCTCGTAGAGCCCGGTGGAGTCCCGCAGGTCCGAGAACAGGAAGGTCAGGCTGAGGATCTTCAGCCGCTGGCCGATGGCGAGCGTGTCAGTGCGGTAGAGATCGCGAAAGGTCTGGTTGGTGAGCAGGCGCTTTGCCGTCAGCGCCGGCTTGCGCCGCGTCAGGAGATCGTCGAGCGCCTTGTTCGCGACCCAGACCGCCGGCAGCACGCGGCCATCGGTGCGGTTGTCCAGAGCCAGCCGCAGCGGCCCGGGGCGCAAGGTGACAGCCTCGGCCGGCGTCTCTGCCTTGTTGAAGATCATCGCGAGGTTTTGCCGCTCGCTGGTCTCCTCGCCCTTGATATCGAGGAACTGGGCGGTGTGCGTCACGGGATCGAACACGATCAGCGTGCCCTCGGGCACATGCAGGGACAGGATGGCCCGCTCGCCCGGCGGCAGGTCGAAGGTCTCGAGCGTCACCTCGCGCAGCAGCGTCTCCAGATCGCCCGGCAGATCGATGGCCGAGCTCCAGAAGATCTGGCGATAGTAATCGGCCAGCGACAATTCGTCGGGATTGTGGGCCGCGATCTTGCGCACGCGCGGACTGATCGTGAAGGTCACCTCGACCAGATTGTCGAGCGTGGTCTCATAGCCCGCGGCGCAGAAGGCGCAATGATATTGCGGGCTGTTGAGGGTCTTCAGGCTCTTGTTGGCGGACAGCACACCGGCGCAGCTCGGGCAGATCACGCTCCACGTCATCTCCGCCATGCCAAGTTGCACCGCGTGCAGCAGGCCTGCGACGACGCGCTCCTCGTCGAGGCCGGCATGTGCGGCGAGGTCCAGCGCGTTCATGCGGTTCAAGGCGTGGTCCGGCGCCTCCCGCACCATGCGTTCGAGCATGTCGACGACGCCTTCGTCGGCCGACTGACGCAACACACCAAACAGGGTTTCGATTTCGCTCATGCGATGATGTTACCTCAGGGAATGCCGGGCAGAACGCCGTCCCTCATCAGGTATGCCGGGAGCGGCAAGGCACAAGCGGTATCATGTGATTGCTGCGTCGCGATGTCAGCACATTTCCGTGCCGGACCGGGGGGAGCGACTTGATTTACCCGGATACGAACCTACGGTGCGCCTCGCCCGAACGGGCTCAAGAGGATGACGATGACTGACACCACGAAATGCCCCACCTGCAGGTCCGAGCACGCCTATCAGGATCGCGATCTCTGGGTCTGCCCGGAATGCGGCCATGAATGGAGCACCACTGCGGATGCGGCCGCGGACGCCACGATCGAGGCGGGCGTGCGCGACGCCAACGGCAATGCGCTTGCCGACGGCGACAGTGTCATCGTGATCAAGGATCTCAAGATCAAGGGATCGTCATCGGTCGTCAAGGGCGGCACCAAGGTCAGGAACATCCGTCTCCAGGACGCCACCGACGGGCACAACATCGCCTGCAAGATCGACGGCATCGGCGCGATGAATTTGAAATCGGAGTTCGTGCGGAAGGCGTAACGCCGGCAGCATCGATGGAAGCGAGGACCACCATGAACGGCAATCGCTACTACGGGGTTCGGGTCGAGGGCGCGAAATACGGCGTGGGCTTCGGCTCGGCGCTTGCCATCGCGATCTCCTACACCAAGAACCATTCGATCCTGTGGGCGATCATCCACGGCATTCTGGGCTGGATCTACGTGATCTACGCCGCGCTGTTCGGCTGATCGGCCCTATGGCCGCTGGATTCCTGTTTACAAAACTTCGGATTTACGGTACATCAGCTCAATCCTGATGCGAACCGCCAGCGGTAGCCCGGATTGCGCTTCGCTCCATCCGGGCTACGAAGTTTGGCAGCTCTTGCTACTTCAACGCCGTCGCAAGCGCGGTGAGCTTTTCAACCAGATTGGTGCCGAGCGCGTAAATGACTTCGATGATGGCAAGCGCGATGCCGGCGGCGATCAAGCCATACTCGATCGCGGTCGCGCCGGACTCGTCAGCGATAAATTCTTTGAAAATGCGCTTCAATTTCATGTCCTTTCCAGTTGTGCGGGGTATCGCCTGCACGCAACCGGATAGAAGCTGCAATCTACGATTGAGTTAATTTGGGTCTGTCAATTGACGACAAGCGCGACGAAGGCTGCGCTGGTATCATGTTCGCGGAACGAGCCGGCAGGATGGATCGGCCAAACGGCTGGGCCCACCCTGCTCTTTCGGATCTCGCTCAACGTGCAGTGCCGGTCGTGACCGGCGCGGTCGTTGCGGTCTTAACCTTGGCGCGCGGCGCCAACACGCTCACCTGGTGCGGGGACGGCGCGGTGGTTGCGGCCGCCTGTTCCGTCAGGTGCGCGGCGCCGAGCAGGCGGACCTGCACGGAAGAGGCCGGGAAGCCATTGGCCTCATAGCTCGGCAACTCCGCGGCGAAGGCGGCGGTGACAGCGGCGACCGACATGGCCGCGGCTGCGAGGGTTAACGAAACTGTCTTCACACCGAATCTCCTGGGTAGAACTTGAGATCCGGAGCTATGCCTCCATGTTGCGAGGCGGTAGCCCGTCTTGCTGCATTGCAACAATGCAGTTTCCGCAGGCGGCTCGGACGGGGATGGCTGCGGCCTGGCGTTCATCCCGCCAAATCTGATCACATCGCCGCCACGCCGGCGACAAGCCGCCATCGCGATTTCAGCGCAAACACGGCGGAGGCTTGCAGCTTCATCGATTTGGGGAGTCATTTTGTAATGTTGAGTGCCGACCACACCAAGCCGACCGGAAAATCCGGCCAGCGTAACCGGAAGAAAAAGACGAGGCAGACCAAGGCCGACGAGCAACAACCGACCGCAACGGATCAGTTGCCGGATCCTGCGCCGGAGACCATCCAAGCGACCGAGCCGGAGACCGACGTCGACCTCGATCTGCAACTCCCGTCGACTGAAGTTTCTGCCATTGAGGCAGCAAACGTGCCGACCGCTTCGATGGAACTCGTCCCGGTCAGCGTTCAGTCGATTGCAAACGCCTATGGCGACTACACCAGGAGGTCGCTGGAACACGCATGGTCCTTCGTCGGGAGGCTTGCGAGCGCGCGTTCACCCGCGGAGGTGTTTGAGCTTCAGATCGAATTCGCGAAGCAGGCATGTGAAACCTTGGCCGTAGAAGCCCAGAAAATTGCCGACCTGCACGGCCAATTGGTCGCGCAGAGGGTCGTAAATCTTGAGGGCTTCGTGGCCAGGATCACTCAGACCACGCTGGAAGTCCGTGCAACACGGCACTAGCCGATAGTCCCGTATCCCGAGACCGCCAGGCTCTCGCAAAAAAAGAGAGACCGCCCGAAAGCGGTCTCTCAGCCCCGGATCAAGGGGACCAGATCCGGGGAACTAGGCGCTTTCGGATACCTGCTCCTGCTCGGCGGGCTCCTCCTCCGTGGAGGAAACGCTGCCGGAGGCTTCCATTCTGCGCTTCACCTGCTCGCATGTCTTGCGGACGTCCTCGGTGAACAGGGCGCATTCTTCGATCCTCTTGAAGATCTTGCGTCCTTCTTCACGGTAGCCCGCGGCCGTTTCGCGCATATACGCGATCGCATCGTGCACGTGGGCCGTCAGTTCCTCGCATTTCTGCGCAGCGCCGATCAACTCGGCCCCCATCGCCTCAATCTCTTTTGCGGCGGATTCATAGTCGCGAATAACCGCCTCTGCGCTGAGGGCGCCTACGCGCGTAACGCCCTCGGTGTGTTCGACATAATCAGGCAATGCAATTGAAGCTAATGAACTTCCCTGACGAACCGTCGCAATGTCCGCCTCAAGTTGAACCAGGTTTACCGAGTCCTTTCTTCGCAATTGTTCTACACTTGCCATGGGTAGGTTCTCCCGATACGCGCCCCGAACAACCCCAACACTCGCAATGTATTACGGGGACAACCGACCTTCTAACTGTATGTGTTCTTGACGGCCTGAAGTTTGCCGCATTTCTGGGGCGTCCCGCTTGACACCTATAGATAACAAGACTAGCAGCCGCTCAACCTGTTGGCGAAACGAGGCACATCTCCTCCGATCCGGCTTGATGCGTGTGCGCGAGCACCGCAAACACATGATCGACCGCCAGCCGAACCGCCCTCTCGACCGTCGCTCCCTTCGCAAGCCCCGCCGCCACGAGCCCCGACAGCAGATCCCCCGTTCCGCACGGCCGGATCGGCAGCCGTGCTGTCGCAAAGCGCGATAGTTTTTCGTGCTGGCAGAGGATCGTTTCCACCTGCCCTGCTTGGGTGTCGTCGAGCGTGCAGCCGGTGGCGATGACGCCTCGCGGGCCCTGCGCCGCGATGGCAGCGCTCGCGGCCAGCAGGCTGGAGGCATCATTCACCGCAATACCGGACAGCAGTTCCAGCTCGAACTGGTTCGGCGCGATGAAGGTCGCGGCCGGCACGAGCCGCTTGCGGATCACATCCAAAATGCCGTCGGCAACGTAGACCTTGCCGTCGTCGCCGATCACGGGATCGCAGAGATAGACAAGCTTTGGATTTCGTCGCAGCGCGCGCTCGACGAAATCGGCGATGACGTCTGCGTTTGCAGGCGAGCCAAGATAGCCGGTGAGAAGGACGCTTCCCCGCTCGACAAGACCCCGCTCCTCGACGCCGAGCAGGAGATCGGCCACGAGCTCCGCATCCAGCACGCGGCCGCGCAGCGTTGGATAGCGCGGATGGTTCGAGAGCAATGTCGTCGGCACCGCCGCGACATTCACGCCCTCCGCCTGCATGGGATAGACGGCGGCCGAATTGCCGACATGGCCGTGAACGACCTGGCTTTGAATGGAGATAACGAGCATGTGCGCGATTTGACTGGAGATAGGTGGAGCGACAGCGATACTCATCAATTGCTCCACGAAGATGATACCTTTCGCAAGGGCTCAACCGCGCCCCTGTGCGAGGTGAATGCATTGTGGCGCGGGAAAAAGCGACTATAGTCCCTCCCCGCTGCCATACCGGACGTGCCGAAGTCCGCTTCGTTTTCAGGCAGCTTGCATGCCGTCGGCAGGCCTGAGCCTCGCCCTTGCGGGCATCTTTTTCAAAAAGCTGATTGTGCGCTCATCACCCCAACGGAGGGAACGATGCCATTGTTCATCACCTACGTCTCCTATTCGAATGCAGGCGTGAAGGGACTCGTCGAGAAGCCGTCTGATCGTTCCGAGGTCGTCAACAAGCTGGTCGAGAAGGCTGGCGGCAAGCTGCTTGGCGCGTTCATGACCACCGGCGCGCATGATGCCGTTCTCGTCACCGATATGCCCGACGGCTCCGATGCCATCGCGATCGGCATGGCGGCTGCTGCAAGCGGCGCGGTGTCGAAGATCGAAACGGTGCGCGCCTGGAAGATGGGCGAGTTCAAGGCTGTCGCGGAAAAGGCCTCGCGTCTCGCCGCCGTCTACACGCCGCCTGGCAAGTAGAGCCGGCAATCGCGCGCGACGCAGGCGCGCCTTGGCACAATTTGCACATTGTCATGGCCGGGCGTGTCCCGGCCATGACGACTGTTAGCGCGGCATCGCGCGTTAGGGGTTTGCATTAAGCGAAATCACAGTTCTTCATTTACGCGTGCAACAATTTTCCATTAAGGTCCACGCAACCGGGCAGGACGTTTCAGCTCGTGCGGATTTTGAAAACCCGGGGCTGGCTTTGCGATACCTACTTTGATTGGCTCTGCGCTTGTGACTTTGAAGGCCGCCGCTCGGCGGCCTTTTGTCTGAAACATCGGCGCTTAGCGACGGTCGACCAAGACTCTGCGGGAAACCGCATGGAACCCGCGCGTGTCCGCCGGGCCACACTCGCGTTGAAAAGCTCCGCACTCGCCTTTTGCGCCATTGCGCCGCCATATCCTCACCCGAACAATTGCTGCGTCGCTTGCTTGGCTGTTGCATCGGGTTCCGGCAGGAGCCTTTGGAGGCTGGGGTGATGAACGATCAGCGCTCTCTCATCGTGGCGGTGTCGTGCCCTGCGGCGGTTGTCGCGGGCTCCTTTGCATTCTGGCTCGTCGCGGTCGCCCCGGCGGCAATCGAGAACAGCAGCGCCAATGTCGCTGCGGAACTCCCCGCGCCACCTCTCGCCGCACACACTGAACTTGCCGACGTCCCAAGTGCTACGACCATGAGCGAGCCCGTCGCCGTGATCGACGTACCGACGATCGCGCTGCCCGCGGTAAGCACGACAACCGACACGGCACCGGCCGCGACCGTATCCGAGCCAGTCGTCAAGCTTGCATCGGCCGATCCAGTGCAAATGCTGCCGGCGGAAACTCCGCCGCAGCTCGCAAGTTCAAGCACGCCGGAACCCGTCACCACCACGGACACGCACGAGCCGGCCGTCAAGCTCGCTTCCGCCGATCCGACCGACATGCTGCCTGCGGAGACGCCGCCGCTCGCCGCCGCGAGCGCGACCACGCCAGGGCCCGCCGAGACCGACGCGAAAGCAACCACGCGCGAGGGGCCGGATCTGCTCGAAGCCGCCGACGAATGCCTCGTCGTCGACGTCTGCATCGACCGCTATCTCTGGGCGCTCTATCAGCGCACGCCCAAGGAGGACTCGATCAAGGTGCAGGACCGCCGTAGCGTCACGATCAAGCGGCGGGGCAAGATGGTGACGGTCATGCGGAGCTTCACCAAGCTCGTCGACGAGGATTTCGCCTGGAAGGATCCGAAGGCCGCGGACAAGGCCGGCATGTCGCTGATGGATTACGTGATCGGCGGCATGGACCGCAACTTCAAGCTCAAGCTGTTCCACACACTTCACGCCGCGCAGGCGGCGGGTCTCGAGCCCGGCATCACCAGCGCCTTCCGCGACGACTATCGCCAGTCAATCGCGAGTGGCCTGAAAGCCGCCTCCAACCGGTCGTATCATGGCGGCAGCACTCGCGGCGGTTACGGCCATGGGCTCGCCGCCGACATCGTGAGCGTCAAGGGCGAGAACCGCGCGCAACGCTGGGTCTCCACCGAATTGCTCTGGAAGTGGGTCGATGCCAATGGCAAGGCGCTTGGCATCGGGCGGCCCTATCTCGACCACGATCCGCCGCATGTCGGCCCGGTCGATGGTCAGGAATACGTCTCTCGCCGCGGTGGCACGCCGTCCAAGCAGGCTGCAGCCGATGCGAGGCCGCACAAGAAGCTTGCGGCAAGGAAGCTCGCGGCAGCGCGCAGATCGGCCAAGCACACGGCCACGCGCGAGACGCGGAGCCCTGCGAAACAGCCGCAAGCAGCCCGAGCCTCGAAAGTGCGTACGAGCTGAGCAGGTAGCCGCGTAGGGCCATTTACCTCTGCGGCACCGCCGCCGGCGGCCGCAGCGACGACCGGGGTGCACCGGCGGGCTTCGACGATTTCGCCGCCGCGCGTGGCTTTCCGGCAGGCGGGCTGTCCACGCTCTCCAGATACGCGGCAAGCGCCTTCGCCGAATCCGCGCTGCTCGCGTAATGGTCCTTGAGGAACCAGTAGAGCGTGAAGCTGAAGCGCCCCTTGGCAAGCCCGCGCGGACTGCGGTGGCAGCTCGCACAGCCATCTGCAAACAGTTTTTGCGGCGGCTTGCCCTCGTCGAGGTTCTGCGCACGGGCGATCGTCGCCGTCAGGAGGATTGCGGCGGCCACGCCAAACAGGGGCGCGATGAGCCCGCGCCCCAATCGATCAGATGACGTCAAAATCGTCCCCTATCCCCGTCAAGCAGCCGATCAGGCCGCCAGCAACGCCTCGAACTCGGCCGGCGCGTAGGCCTTGCCATCCTGGTCGGTGATCACGACCTGCCAGCCTTCGCTCGCCCACACCCGCGCCTTCGCCACGATCACGAGCCGGCTCTCACGCTCGAACCTATACGTCTCATTGTCGCGTTCTGCGACCATCTTGTAAGCCACGATCGTCCCCATCGCACGTCCCCTGCACCCCGCTTCTCACGTGCCAGCGGGCTTTGGCGGCAATTCGCCGGGAGCATGGCAATTTGGTGCCGTCCAGAGCATCGTGCAGCCTCGCGACCGCCGCCGCGGCACGCGAAACCGTCACGTCATCGATGGAGGGCGCGCTGGGCGGCGGTCAATGCACGCGAATGACGTGCGGCCGGCCGAGGTCGATCAATCCCTGTACCGCCGAGAGGCGGTCTTCCAATGCTGCAATCGTCACAAGCAAATTATTGCGCCGCTCGTCCAAGATTCCTTTTTCGGCGTCGGACAATTTCGTCCGCGTCCGCTGCTGGTCGAGATCGAGAAGCGAGCCGCGATATCCTGCGATCACGCGGGCGAGCTGCTTCGCCTCCTTCGACATCGATTTCATCGCGACATTTTGCCGGCGCGTCTCCGAGTGGCCTTGCTGTCTCATCGTCATCCTCCCGTAAGCCCCTTGCCCCGAGTGGACGCGCGAATCATCCGGTTAAGTTGTTACGTTCGATAAAATCTACCTCTGCGAAATTGCCTCAAATTGTGCGGGCCGGAAAAGAAGAGCCCGGCTCTTGGCCGGGCTTTCGCTCGTCTTAGTGCCGCTCGCGGCCCGGAGGCCCGCCGGCCGGCGCGCCGCCGCCATGCGGCGCGGCGTTGATGTGTGCGGCACCGCCACCACCGCCGACATGCGGCGTCGCGGGCGCTGCTGCGCGCGGAGCCGGCATCTGCGCATGCGCATTCATCGGCGCGCCGTGGCTGATATTGGGCTGCGCGACGTGCGGCATCGCGGGACGTGCCGCGGGTGCGGCCGAGACGCGCGGCGCCTCGTGGCCGCGCGCGATCTGCGGCTGCGGGCGTGCCATCGGTTGCGCGCGGGCTGCGGCGCGCGTGTTCTCACGGGCAGTGGCGCGCGCATTCTCATGCGTCGCACGCACCGCATTGTCGCGTGTCATCCGCGCCTGTGCATCCGCCGGGCGACCGCGGATCTCGCGAGCCTGCGATTGCTCGCGCGTCACACGCGCGGCCTCGCCGGCGCGGGTCCCGCCTCGGACCGCGATTGCACCTTCGCGCGTCGCGGCACGGCCGATGCGCGCGGCCCGCGGATCAAGCGTCATCCGCGTCGCATTGCGCTCATGCGATGTCCAGTAGTTCGCCCAGTAGTCGCGGCGATGATACCAGGGCCGGCCGGCATAGTAGCTCGACCAGTACGAGCTCAGCACGAACGGCACCACCGGAACGTCGACCTCGTCGACATAGTCGGGCAGATAGACGTAGTGGTTGCGGTAGAGATATTCGAGATATTGCGACGACACCCAGCCGCGGTCATCCGACCAGCTCACGTCGCACCAGGCCCTGCCGTCAAGGCAGCCGTGGATGTTGACCCGTGAACCTCCGGGAATGCGATCGACCATCGGAAAACCGGGCCCTGGCCCCGCCCTCAATCCGACGGACGCTGTGACGATGCCGGGCGCCGCAAGCGCGGCGGTCGGTGCGAGCAGCATGGCTGCCGCAAAAACAAGTCTAAGCTTCATGGCGTGATCCTCCTCATGCGAGCAGGAACGTTCGAGCGGAGCGAGCGTTCCGCGCCGTCGCGTCGAACTCGCCGAAAGATGAAAAGGCCGCTGGCGGACGGGTTCAATATTCATCCGCCATTCATCGCGCGACGCTCAATTCACCTGCAGCATGAAGCCATCGAAGAACTCCGCCAGCTCTGCGTGGGCATCGAGCGGCAGGACATGCGCGACATATTGGTCCGGCCGCACCACGACCATGCATCCCGCATTACGATCGATCCCGCGCATCGCGAAGATATCGTGACCGCCCTTGAGATCGGGACAGAACATCTTTTCGTAGTCGCGAAGTCCGTACCGTCCCTTGGCTGGAAGAAGCAGTGACGGCATCGCACCGATGGCGATCTCGCGATGATCGTGCTGAAACACCGCGCGCACATCGATGACCGAGTCGATATCCGCATCGCCGGGCGTATAGCGTCGCATCGGAGACTCCCGTCCCTGGCTCAGGAAATTGCACAGCGCGGCAATTGCGCCGTCGCCGGTCGCGGGGTTGCCCGCGCCGGCAAAGGCAAAGATGCGCCAGCGTCCGTCCGCCCTGGCGACGTGGCCGAGGTGAACGGGTTTTGCATCGGCAAGACGAATGACCGGCGCGGAATGGAAGCGCTTGCCGACCACGAGACCGCTCGCCAGATGCTGATGTGCGGCGTTGCCGGTGAGGAGGCCCGGCCGATAATGCGTTGCCGTGCCTGCGGTGTAGCGCCCGTGGCGGACAAAATAGTCCTGGGTCTTTGCCGCATCCGCGGCCTTACCGTCGCCCTTGGCAGAGGCAAGGATCGTTGCCCATTCGCGATCGAACTCGATCAGCTCTTTCGCCACCGCCTGGCGTTCGGCCGAATAGCTATGCAGAAGGTGCGGCGCGCACTGCTTGCGCAGCACGGAGGCGAGTTTCCAGCCCAGATTGAAAGCGTCCTGCATCGAGACGTTCATGCCCTGCCCCGCCTTCGGACTGTGGGTATGGCAGGCGTCACCAGCGATGAAGATGCGCGGCAGCCGCGTCACGGTCTCCGCCTCCGGCACGTCGTCGAACCTGTCGGTCAGGCGCTGACCGATCTCGTAGACCGACCACCAGGCGACCTCCTTTACGTCGAGCGTGTAGGGATTGAGAATGCGGTGCGCCTTCGCGATCAAATCGTCGGAGGTGATGTTGCGGCTCGCAACACGCTCGCCTATGTCGAGCGTCGTCAGCTCGACATAGAGGCGGACGAGATAGCCGCCCTCCCGCGGGATGACGATGATGCTGCCGTCATTGGCCGACTGGATCAGTGCCTTGAAGCGGATGTCGGGAAAGTCGGTCACCGCGAGCACGTCCATCACGCCCCAGGCGTGGTTGGCGGAATCGCCATGCAGCTCGCGGCCGATGGATTTGCGCACAGTGGAGCGCGCGCCATCGCAGCCGACGACATAGCGCGCCTTCACGGTCTCGACCTCGCCCTGATGGCCGGGATCGACCCGCTCCAGCCTCACCGTCACCGCGTGATCTTCGAAGCGCGCCGCGGGATCGACGTGGAGATCGATGAGACGCCGCGCGTAATGCGGCTCGAGCTTGGCCGGCGACTTGCGCATGACGTCGAGAAAGCCGTCATGCACGCGCGCCTGGTTCAGGATGACATGCGGAAACTCGGAGAGCCCGTCCTCGACGTCCTGCACCCGGCCGCTGCGGACGATGTTTGCATTGTGCTTGTCGTCGGGTTTCCAGAACGTCGTCTCGTTGACCCAATAGGCCTCCTTCAGCACGCGCTCGGCAAAGCCGTAGGCGTGGAACATTTCCATGGTGCGGCAAGCAACGCCGTCGGCCTGGCCGACGAGAAGCCGGCCGGGCTTCTGCTCGACGATGCAGGTCTTGATGTCGGGAAACGCGGCCAGCTGCGCCGCGAGCGTGAGGCCTGCCGGACCGCAACCGACGATCAAAACGTCGACCTCATCCGGAACGGAGCCGGTCGCGCCGGAAGCCTGAATGCGCTCTGCGGGGTCGGCGATATCGGGGTCGCCCGGCAAAAATCCGTTGAGATGGAACTGCATGAGACCTGCTCCTCCCCGTTTTGCATCTTAAGCCTTGCGGACCGCGTTAGGCCCTTCTTCAATATTGATCAGTATACTGACGATCAGTATACTAGTCAACACCCGCCACCCAAGGAGCGTCCGGTGAAAGACAACAACGACATGCCCGGCCATCTGGCCCGTCGATTTCAGCAGATTGCGGTGGCGGTGTTCCTGGCCGAGGTAGAGGACGCGGGCTTCGATCTCACGCCCGTGCAATACGCCGCGCTCGCGACCATCAAGGCCAATCCCGGGCTCGACCAGGTGACGCTCGCCGGCCTGATCGCCTACGACCGCACGACCATCACCGGCGTGATCGATCGCCTCGTGCAGAAGGGCCTCACAGAGCGTCGCGCCAGCAGCCGCGACCGCCGCGCGCGCGAGCTCGAGATCACCGACCAGGGACGCAAGACGCTGCGCGCCATCACGCCGGCCGTCGAGGCGGCGCAGCGGAGCATGCTGCGCGGCCTGACCGACAAGGAGGCCAACGAATTGATGCGGCTCTTGCGCAAGGCGATCGCCGCCGGCAACGAGCTCAGCCGCGCGCCGCTGCGCGAGGCGCCGACGTGATCGCGCTCACGTCTTCAGCGTCAGCCGGCCCATGAAATCGCGTTTTCCCAGCGGCGCGCCCTTGTGGCGGAGGATGGCGTAGGTCGTGGTCGCATGGAAAAAGAAGTTCGGGAGCGAGAACGACATTAGAAAACCCTCCGCGGTGAACGGCAGCGTGCGGTCACCGACCTTGAAGGTGACATCGCGGCCGATCAGAGCATCGACGGCCTCGGGTGTGAGAGCGGAGATCTCGTTGCGCGCCTCGGTCACCAGCGCCTGTAGCGCGGCGTAGTCGAGATCGGGCTTGATGCTGGGCGGGACGAAGACCCCATCCCTCGCCGCTGCGAGCGCGCCGCGCGAATGATGCGCGACCGAGACCACCTGGGCGCGCAGCGGCCACATGTCCGGCGCGAGGCGCGTCTCCACGACCTCGGCCGGATCAATGCCCTTCTCCTTGAAATGGACAAGGCTCTTGTCGAGGAAGCCGCCGACCGCGCCCAAGATCTGGAGATAGTTGGCAACCGTTGCGTCGTAGAGCGAAAAGGCCATGGCGTAACTCCCCAGTTGGATGTCGCGTGCGATAGAGTTCCCGCAAATCCTCGCCGATTGCAACCAGTGCCCACATTTGTCGCAGCGCGGCGAAACCTGGAACTAACTTTCGGCTGCTAGCGTCGCTTCATTCTGCGCTTAACGTGCGATTAATTTTGCGATCGGGGGCCTTGGATGTTCAGGTTCGTCATGGTGGCCGCAGCCGCGCTGCTCTTTTCCGGGCAGGCGCTCGCCAACGGACACGGCTCGGATGCTCCGCCGCCGCCGAAGCCCGATGCCACGACCGCGCCGGCGCGCGTGATCCTGACCAAGCAAGGCCCAAAGCTCGTCGATCTCAAGGGTATGACGCTGTACTATTACGAGCGTGACACCAGCGGCAAGACTTCGAACTGCGACGGCAAATGCGCCCAGAGCTGGACGCCGCTGTCAGCGCCCACCGACGCCAAGGCGGTCGGCGACTTCACCGTGATCACCCGCAATGACGGCAGCAAGATGTGGGCCTACCGCTATCGCCCGCTCTATACGTCTCCCGCCGACAAGGAGCCCGGCGACACCAATGGCAACGCCACGACGCTGCAATGGCGGATCGCCCGGCCCGACGAGTAGCAGGGCCGCTCGAAGCTCAGTGCCTCGCGTTGCTTGCGACCTTCGCATGCGGCACGGAATCGACGGAAGCGTAGTTCACCTCCGGATTCCAATGCAGCGCCGCGTAGAGGATCATTCCTGCGAGGATTGAGCCGTAAAAGCCGACACTCGCCCATCGCCATTTTCGCCTAATGCGGCGGTCGTGCTCATTCAATTGATAAGAGAATTTCTGCATGGTGCCTCCGATGGCAGCTAGCCCCGGAGGCATAGCGCACACGCAGCAAATCCGCTGTGAGGCAGTTCACCTTTTGCGGTTCCAAAGCGCCGCACGGAGGTGACGCATCCTCCGCAGCTGCTCGCCTACCCGCGCAAGCCATCTCCCACGCCGGTTTGCGCCGTCCGTCCAGGTGGCAGCACCACCACGGTCGAACCCATCTTCACCCGGTCATAGAGGTCAATGACATCCTCGTTGCGCATCCGGATGCAGCCGGACGAGATCGCCTGGCCGGTATATTCCGGCTGGTTAGTGCCGGGTCGGCGCGTCCGCGCTCACCTGGAGCCGCCTGATTTCCTGCTTCACTAGGACGGGCTTGATCGTGAACCAGAGCGCCGCAACGGCCAAGCGCCGCAAGCCCCTTATGTCCCCTCCTTGGCAATCAGTTGCTGAGAATCACACTGTGCTGATGTCGTGATGGATGATCGGCGCCGACGAGTGTATTGGGATCGGTCGCGATCACGACCTCAGGCAACGGCAAGGGCTCGATGCCGGCGAAGCGCCGGTAGAGTGCGCCCATCACGGCTCCACAGAACGCAGCCGGCACCAGCAGAACAGCGAGCAGCGGCACCACGAGCGCGAGCAGCAGCATGCAGGCGAACGCCATCGCGGCGCCGATCGCAGCATATTCCCACGTGCGGCGCCGGCTCATCGCGCGCGCGATGTGATGCACGCAAAGCATGAAGATGGTCGACGGGATGACCGTGACGACCAGCATAACCAGGAAGGTCTGCGCGGGGATCACAGCGGCGAAGATATGCGCGGTGCTCTTGTCCTCGAAGCCGTTCATGAGCAACGGTAGCAGCGTGTAGGGCAGAAGCGTTGCAAGCACCGCCGGCATGACTGCCGCGATCGCTATCCCTGCGACCGAGGTGCGGACCTGGACAGGACCATCGAACATGAGCGGGGTAGCCGGCCGTTCCGCCCCTCCTGACGCGACCTCACCGGACGCAACGCGCGCTGCGCCCGCGACCTGGATCAGGCCGGCAAACTGGCCGTAGAGAAATCCGCCGATCATTCCTGCAATCGTCGGCAGGAGGCCAATCGTCACGACCATGTCGTCGCCCGGCGCTGCAAGCTGGATGTGGTGGCGAATCGCGATGCCGTAGCTCACGGCCGCCATGATGCCGCCCATGAGCCCGTAAGCGAGCCGGCTCGAGATCGTCCACTGCCGCAGCATGAAATGGCCGGCAAACAGCAGCGCGGCATTCATGGCCATACGTCCGGTATAGAACACGACGATCTGATCCGGTGCTGGCACGCCGACGGGAGCTGTCACCTGTCCGCCGGCAATCGCGAACGCCATCAGCACGGCTTCCACGATGGCGAGCGGTATCAGCGCAGCGAACAGCGCGCGCAGAGAATTCTTGACGAGATACATGCGAGCAACCCCTTGCTCGCTGCACGCTAGGCGCGAAGCATTACGGACGCCGCAAGAGAATACCTAAAATTGTCCGCAAGCGGCTGGCGCTCCGGACAACAGCGGCCTCACCCGCGCAAGCCATCTCCCATGCCGGTTTGCGCCGTCCGTCCAGGTGGCAGCACCACCACGGTCGAACCCATCTTCACCCGGTCATAGAGGTCAATGACATCCTCGTTGCGCATCCGGATGCAGCCGGACGAGATCGCCTGGCCGATATATTCCGGCTGGTTGGTGCCGTGAATGCGGTAGAGCGTGTCCTTGTTTCCGGCGTACAGGTAAAGCGCCCGCGCGCCGAGCGGATTGGCCGCGCCACCGGGAACGCGCGAAGGATAAGGCCCCAGCCGTTCCTGGATCTCCGGCGTCGGGATCCAGTCCGGCCAAGCGGCCATCTTGCCAACCCGCGCCACGCCGGAGAACGCCATTGCCTCCTCGCCGACGGCCACGCCGTAGCGGATCGCCTTGCCATCCGGCATGACGTAGTAGAGATAGCGCGCATCGGTATCGACCAGGATGGTGCCCGGCTGCTCCCTGCGCGGATAGTCGACGATATGGCGGAGATACTGCTCGGGCACGTTCGCCTGCGCGTAAGGCGTATGCGCCAGCAACTGCCGGTCGCGCGGCGTCATGCTTGCATTGTTGGACGGCGACAGTGTCGCCTGCATGCAACCGCCAAGTGGCAGCAACGCGGCTACCAATATTGCGATAGAGGATTTTTGCACAGCCTGCCCCAGGTTGCGCCCCCAACCATCGACATCAGCTGCCCAAATCGTGCTGAAAAAATGGCAGTACGGCGGGAAAACTGACAAGTATTCGGGAGCAAGGGGTTCCGCCGGCACGTCCGGCAAGGGGGCGGCCCCACACTCTCCTTCCCTCCGCCTTGCTTTGGTCAAACCCGGCTGGACTCGTGCGCACTGGGGGCGGAGGACCGAGTGACCTCTTTCAATCGGCTCGCGCAAATGCGGACGACCAAGGTTTAAGGAGCTTCGATGCTCGCGACGCTGAACAGCAAGCAAATCGTCGATGAAATCGTCAAGGACACGGCGAAGGATAACGATCCGCACGACGCGCTCGATATCGCACCCGAGATCGTCCTCGCCTCGCGCCCGGACAAGGCCGCGCCCGCGCCTACGCTCGTGCCTGACAGCGCAACGCGTCCGGAGCCCAAGATCAATCTGAAGATCAATCTGGTGAAGGAGGCTCCCGCTGCGGCGCCGTCGGTCGATACCGCAGTTCGCGCAGCGGCTGCCGATCTCCGCGTCACGCGCAAGCGCTCGTCGGTCGGCAGATGGTTCAGCGGCGCGTTCGTCACCCTGCTGTTTGCCGGAGGCAGTGCCGCCGCGACCGTCGCCTGGCAGACACATGGCGATTCGGCGAAAGCGATAATCGCTGCATGGATGCCGACCCTGGTGGCTTCGCCGTCCCAGGCGACGCCGCCGGCCACGGAGCAGTCCGCAGCTACCGAGCAGCAAGCGACTGCGCCCGATCAGCCCGCCGAGCAGCAACCGGCAACTCCGGTTCAGGCACAGGACAACAGCAACACGAATCCGCCGGCGGCGGCGCCCGACGCGGCACAGTCGCTCCAGTCGATGACGCGCGATCTCGCCGCCATGACGCAGCAGATCGCGCAGCTCAAGGCCAACATCGCCGAGCTGAAAGCGAGCCAGGAGCAGATGGCACGCGAGATCGCGAAAGCCGCACCGCCGAAACCGGCAGAGGCCAGGATTGCCGATCCGCGCGCAAAACTTTCGGCTCTGCCACCGCGGCCGCCGGCGCCGCCTGTCCGTAAACCCAGGCCCGTGGCCGCGACCTATGCACCGACTTACGCACCGGCGCCGATCGCGCCTCCGCCGCAAGCCGCTGCCGTTCCGCCGCCGCCACCGCCTGCTTCCACCTCGCAGCTCGCCGATGACGACGGACCGGTGGTGCGCCCGCCGATGCCGGTGCACTAGCGCAGGATCCGGAAAAAGGTGAAGCGGTTTTTCCTCGCGACAAACGGAACGCGTTTGCGCGGAGATCATGCTCAAACGACAACCTAAAGCGCGATGACGATTCATCCTGATCACATCGCGCTTTGGCCTCAGCTCGTGAACCCTTCGACAGCACGGCGAGACCAAGACGGAGGACCGATTCGCTTACCGACCGGTCATCCGCCTCGAGCTGACAACCATGCTGACGATCAGACGCTTCGTTTCGAATCTATGGCTCGCGGCAACGCCGCCGGTCATTCTGTTCGCGATCGTCGGGCTGTTCGCGCTGATCGGACTAGCAGGCTGGATCATCTCCGCGGTCGCAGGGCCGCAGGCCGCCGACAACTTCGTCGCCAACGTCATGACGCTGTTCGGTATGCTGGTGCTGATTGCACCGCTTGCGATTGTGACCTACGCGCTCGTCTCGCTCGTGCGCTGGCTTACGCCGAAGCAAAGGTGACGCTGTCCGAGTCGTCGCGAGGCGTTGAGTCCGGGCCACTACGGTAGCGAGGATTTGTGCCGCGCTCGCAAAGAGAAAAGGCCGTCGGGATTTATGCCGCCGGCCTTCTCTTGCAACTGCCGGTTCCCGGAGCCCGGTTCTGTTGCAATTCCATGCTGTGAGCATGATGCGCCCATACTTAATAAAATCTTAACGACCTCGCGTACTGCACATGATTTTTGCGCCATAAGCACAGAGATTGCGCGGACACTTCGTTCGGGAAAGATCGACTCAGTGGTACCATCTCCTGCGTGAGACTTGTCGTCGGACTTGAGTACTCAAGACCTGCCGGTGAACACTTGGGGACCTCGGATGCCTTACTACTCCTTTGATCTCGTGGTTGATGAAGAGTTCAAGAACCAGGGCGGCATTATCCTCGAAGACCTCGAGGTCGCCTCCGATCGCGCCGAACAACTGGCCAACGAGTTGTCGCAGGTGAATCCCGGTCTTCAGCACAGGGGCTGCGCCGTGCGCGTCACCGATCGCGATCACAACGAGGTCTATCGCACGCCGCTCGATCCCGTTCCGAGCTGGCAACGGTCCGGTTAGCTCGTCGCGCACCGCCATCCCGCATTCACCGTCGCATGACGGGGCGGCATTCCGCGTGAGCGTCCCGGCCTGATGGCGCGCACGGGCGCGCGCGATCTTCCACCCCCCATTGCGCAGCGGGCCCCCTGACGCTAGCCTCCCAAAAAACGGGAGGACATTGGAATGCGCTATGGTTGGTTGATCGCGGGCTTGATGCTGATTGCTGCCCCCGCCCAGGCCGAGCCGCGGTCGGTCTATGTGACGATGGTCCTGCAGGCCTTCGCCGCCAAGGTCGAATGCCCCGGCACCGATCTCGTCTATCAGGACCTGGTGAAGCGAGCGCAGGACATGCAGCTGCCCGACGGCACGACTGAAAAAGTCCGCAAGGCCATCGCCTTCATGCACACCGGCGGCAAGATGGGCGAGAAGCAGGACGACGACCTCATGGCCGAGGTTGCGGTCGCAACCCAATCGACCGATCTCGACCAGCGGCGGCTGGGGATGAGCCGCTGGTGCGAAGCCCAGAAGACCAACCTCGCCGGGCTCATTCACGCCAAATAACGCTCCCGCAGCGCAAACCTGCGCCACCGGTGAACCTCGGGTCCCTCCTTCGCGTCCAATCCCTCAAGCTGAGGAAAACGCGAGAGGGGCCATGCCTCAAGGTCGTACGCATTGGAAGCGCCGGACGGCGGCGCTTGCGGCGCTCATCGCCGCAACATTGGCACTGCCCGCCTTCGCCGCGACGGCGGACAAGCCCGTGGCGGGGCAGCAGGTGCGCTTTCCGCAAGGCGTCTGGAGCGCCGTGCCCCAAGTTGGACCGGACGGCAAGGTGAGGCAATGCGTGCTGGTTGCGCCGAGGCAGCGCACCGAGGCGGGCGGCAAGGTCGACACCCGCTTCGCGCTCACCATCAGCCGAGGCTCAGGCTTCGTCATCACGATCATGGACGACGGCCTGCCGAGCGAACGGGTGCTGGACGACCAGGCCGAGATCGTCATCGACGAGCGCACATTTCCGGCAGTCGGCTTCCCGGTCGGCACCGCATTCGCGCTTCATCCCGGTGACGCCGAGGGCGCGCTCACGGGGCTTGCCAAAGCGCGCAACGTGACGCTGCGCTCGGCGGGTGCCGGCGTCGATACCGGTACAATCGCCCTCGACCTGCCGGCAGAAGCGCTGAACTGGCTGAAGCAATGCGGCAAGACGTTCGACATCGCGATCGACAGACCGACCGATCCCAACACCGCTGATATGCCGACGCCACGGCCGCGCTCGCCGAAGATCGCGGTGATGCAGCCCACACCGGCCGGCCCGCCCGGAATCGAAGACAAGCAGAGGATCGAAGGCTGGGATGCCTCGGAACTGCGCAATCGCGACGGCGCGATCGTCGTCTGCTTCATCCGCCGCCACTACCGCTTCAGCACGGACACGCCCTCACGACGCCTCGGGACCTTCCTGATGGTCAGCCGCGCCAAGGGGCTGAACGTGATGCTGAAAGATTCCAAGCTCAATCTGCCGGAAGGCCAGTCCATCGAGGCGACGCTGAAGGTCGGCAACGCGCCGTTTGCCGACTTTTCCGCGCAAATCGAGGGGCCCGACGAAATCAATATCGTTCCGCAGCATGGGGCGGCACTTGCCGCGGCGATCGAGAAGGGTTCGGTGCTGTCAAGGCCAAGACTGTCGAGGACAATTATGAATTCTCGGTGCAGCCCGGCATCATCGGCTGGCTTCGCGCCTGCGCCCGCCGCAACGACATCGCCGTCGAGCCCGAGGGACAGTGAGGCGTTCGCGCAAACGTTAGCCATGCCGCGATGGAACCGGTGGCCTTGGCCAACAATCGTCACAATCCTCGCAAGCATGCAGGCGGCTTCGTCAAGGAGATCCCCGATGCGGACTGCCCACATCCTGCTTATAGGGGTGCTCGCAGGCGCGTTGACAGCGCCCGTGCTCGCCAGGAATTCGAACAGCCAGCAGGCCGAAGAGAAATCGGCCGCGTCAACGTGCAGCGCCTATCAGCAGGCACCGGACGGCTCGTCGACCCAGCTTCCCTGCAAGGAGACCGGCGAGCGCAGCAGCCAGGCGCAGACGCAGCACAAGCCGCCGGCGCCGGGCACCGAACCGTACGCGCACTAGATGTGGGCTTTCAGGAGGTTGATCATCCGCGCCAGTTCAGCTCTGGTGGGGCCCCTTCATGATCTTCATGGCGTCCGCGATGTGACGCCACTCCTTCGCCTCCTCGGCCTCGCCGCGGCCCTCGCAGGCTTGCGCCTGCTGGGCGGCCTGAGCGATCGCAGCAAAACCGTGCTTCTCGAGCATCTGACGCGCGATGGTATGGACCTGGATCTCGGACATCATGGGCGCTCTCCCCGCTGACGCGTCGCAGCCACGGCGTTGACGCCGCCGCGGCCTCTCTCAAACGGACGAGCGCAATCCGGGTTCCCCCGACTCACATCACATCGGCAGGCTCGGGAATTTGAACGGCTCGACGTTGCGAACGCAACAAAGGCAGCCCGCTGTCGCCAGCGGACTGCCTTCTCATCCACCCCAAGTTAGAAGACCGCGGCCGGGCCCCTACCCGACCGCCGCCCGCTTGCGCTCGATGTCGTTGGGCACCTCGATGTCCACCTCGAGCGTCGAGACTTCGTCCCCGCGCTCCAGCCGCACGATCACCTTGGTCGGGTCGAGCTTGACGTGCTTCGAGACGACGGCGAGGATTTCCTCACGCAGCACGCTCAGCAGATCGGGCTGGCCGCGCAGTCCGCGTTCATGGGCAAGCAGGATCTGCAACCGCTCGCGCGCGACCGGAGCAGTGGCCTTGTTGCCGCGAAGAAGCCGGAGCAGGCCCATGCTCATGCTGCCCTCCGCCGCAAGAGGCGATCCATGAAGCGCTTCTTCTCCGAAGGCACGGTCATCCGGATGCTTTCACCACACAACCGCTTCGCCGCGTCCATGTAGGCCCGCGCCGGCGCGCCGTCCGCATTGGACAGCGTCACGGGCGTGCCGACGTTGGAGGCCTTCAGCACGTCCTGGCTCTCCGGGATGATGCCGAGCAGCGGCGTTGCGAGTATCTCGAGGATGTCGTCGATGTTCAGCATCTCGCCGCGCAACGCACGCGAGGGATCGTAGCGCGTGATCAGGACGTGCTTTTCGACCCGCTCGCCCTTCTCGGCCCGCACCGTCTTGGAGTCGAGCATGCCGATGATGCGGTCGGAGTCGCGAACCGAGGACACCTCGGGGTTGGTGACGATCACGGCCTCGTCGGCAAAGCGCATCGCCATGGAGGCGCCGCGCTCGATGCCGGCAGGGCTGTCGCAGATCACCCAGTCGAACCGGCTGCGCAAATCGGCGATGACGGCGCGAACGCCCTCCTCCGTCAGCGCGTCCTTGTCGCGGGTTTGGGAGGCCGGCAGCAGCCAGAGGTTCTCCAGCCGCTTGTCGCGGATCAGCGCCTGCGGGAGCTTTGCAACCCCCTGCACCACGTTGATGAGGTCGAACACGACGCGCCGCTCGGCGCCCATCACGAGGTCAAGGTTGCGCAGGCCGACGTCAAAATCGACGACCACGACCTTGTCGCCGCGCTGCGCCAGCGCCGCCCCCAAGGCTGCGGTCGTGGTGGTCTTGCCGACCCCGCCCTTGCCTGATGTCACGACCAGTACCTTACTCATCTGAAATGTCTCCTTTTCTGGTCAGTTCAGTGCTGTAATTCGCATGGTATTGCCCTGTAGCCAGGCCTGAGCCGGCTTGCCGCGCAAGGCGGCGTCGATGTCGTCCGCGGTCTGGTAAAATCCATCAATTGCAAGCAGTTCAGCCTCGATCTTTTGACAATAGATGCGCGCGGAGGAGTGTCCGTTGACACCCGCCATGGCGCGCCCGCGCAGCGCGCCATAGACGTGGATTGATCCGCCGGCGACGACCTCGGCACCCGAGCCGACCGAGCCCAGGATGGTCACATCGCCCTCGGGGAAGATCACGGTCTGGCCAGATCGCACAGGGGTTTCGAGCAGCAGCGAGGCCGGCTGTTTCGTGACCTCGACCT
This sequence comes from Bradyrhizobium sp. CCGUVB1N3, assembly GCF_024199925.1. Classification (NCBI taxonomy): domain Bacteria; kingdom Pseudomonadati; phylum Pseudomonadota; class Alphaproteobacteria; order Hyphomicrobiales; family Nitrobacteraceae; genus Bradyrhizobium; species Bradyrhizobium sp. CCGUVB1N3. The sequence continues at coordinate 982,929 of NZ_JANADR010000001.1, read as the reverse complement.
TCTTCGGTGCGCTTGGCTCGAGCCCGCAAGACCGACCACCCAAGAGCAGCGGGGGCATGTTCGGCGTCAGCCGCGCCTCCTCCACCCCCTCGAGGCCGAGCACGCGGATGTTGCGCTCCTGGAGGCTCCCGAGCAGATGCGTGATACCGGATTGGCTGAGATCGACCGAGGACAGGTCGACCACCACGGGACGGCCTGCAAAGAATCCCGGCGAACGCGCGATCGTAGCGTCGATCTCCTGGAGCCAGTCGACAATGGGAACCGTCGGCACGAAGACGAAGGCGACGTAGGAGCGGCCGCGCAGGCGCACCAGTTGGCGTTGAGGTCTTGCTGCTGCCTCCATGGCTGCCGACTCGTCCTTGTTATTGAATGGTTAACGATGCGACCGAGATGGTTAACGGCCGGTTAATTTCTCCGTGATCTCAAGTGGGTGATGCTGAGGCGCGGGATACGCTCACCCCGCTTGATCAAGCCGGGCGACGAGAGCAAGTGTGTGGCAAGTACGTGGCCCAATCTCGTCATTGCGAGCGGGCAACAACGAATCGCTTTCGACTCGCTCCACAGCTCGCGGTGCCCGGGCTACAGCTTCAGTGCTCAGGGCTCATCGACAAAGACCGACAGCGCCCCCTGCAATTCGCCGAACGCGCGCTCCCGCAGTTCAAGCCGGGTGGCGACCACGACTTCAATGGTGACGACGATTGCCGCGGAGACGACAGGCACCGATCGTCCAAGGCCGTCGCAAAAAAAGCCCTGCGCGCAATGCTCCCGCACGGAGCATGCGCGAGAGTGAGTGTGGGCGACGGCTTGCTACTTCATCCGCATCTTCATGCGCGAACACCCGTTCAGAGCAGCTTTGCGCTCACAAACAGCGCGCGCACGGCGTTCGTCGCCTGCACCGCAAGCATCGCGTTCTCGGCGGCGCCTTCGAGCGCGGCAACCGCTTCCTCATGCAGCGAACGGTATTCCATCCATTCCATCGAATTGTAGTTGGTGAGGAATTGATAGGCCTGTCCGACGGACGCGATCGCCAGCGTATTGCCGTTCAGGCGAATCTTGAACGTCGTGCGCAGCGGGGTGTCGGAACTGGATGGATCGATCATGGGCTGCTTCTGCACGAGAACGGCTTAACGAAGGGAAAACAGCAGCCCTCGCCGCTTGTTCAGACTTCAGGAGTCCGAAGCCGATGCGCGCTGCGACACCGACGTGGCGCCCTTCAAGTTCGGCACGACGATCAGGCGATTGATCTCGCCGTCGTCATAGGCCTTCAGGAAACGATCGTAGAACTTGATCGAGACGCAGCCGTTGGAGTCGCCGCGCGGTCCGAGCATGTAGCTGTGCGTGAGCAGCCCGACGCGGCCAAGGGCGCTGGTCCCATCGACCGGCGTCATGCGGAGCGCGCGCACGCCATGGAATAGTTTCTCACGCGGTTTCAGCTCGTAGGTCGCCGGCGGGGTCGCGCCGACCATGCGCTGGTCGACATGGCCGGGGTCGTCCATCATCGAGCCCATGCCGGAATGCGCTTCGAGCGCCACGCCGCTCGGCAGGTACACCGCCTTCGCCGAGATGTCGTAGACGGCGGTCTGCGAATCATAGCCGAGCGCGGCGAGGTCAGGTCCCTGGCGGAACAGGCCGCTGTCGGGCGTCAGCGAGGCGAGCCTGATCTTGCCCGGGAACATGTCGGAGAATTTTTGCATCAGGCTGCGGTTGTCGCCCTTCGGCAGGGAATCGGCGAAGGCCTGGCTGGAGGCGACCTGGGAGGCGAAATCGGCCTGGACCGGGCGCGACCGGGGCATCGGGACGTCGGGCTTCTGCGATTGCGGCGCCGCCGCCTCGGCCACCTGCTTGTCGTCCTCGGTCAGGGTCGAGCGCCATTCGTCACGGACGAGCTGCTGGGCGAGCAGTGCCTTGGCGTCGCGGAGCTTGAGCTGGAGCATGCTGACCGCCGAGCGCTCGGCGGGGCGCAAGCCGGCGTCGCGCGCCGGCGAACTGGGCTGGAACCGATCGTCAAAGGAGGTCGTTGGGCCGCTGGGCGGCAAGGCGGCGGAGGCGAGCGAGGCGGTCTCGTTGCCAGAGGCGATCCAGGCCGCCGCGCCGACCGACAGCGCCAGGGCGGCCAAAGACAGCAAAATTGTCTCCGACCGCCCAATACGGCGGCGCGACAAGAGCTTCTTGGCCCGTGCTGCGTCGGAAACCATCAGATCCCCAAATCGACCCGCTCAACCCCGTCTCGAACCCCTTGGGGTGCCCAACCCCTTCGAGACTCTATACCAGCTACCACATCAGGAGCCAAAAGTTAGGCATAATCGCGGCCGGGGCGCTAGCCGGAGGCGGTTAAATGAGCGATCCTTTTGACCTCAAACGCTTCATCCAGGCCCAGAACGACGTTTATCCGGGGGTCATCGGGGAGCTTTCGGCGGGGCGGAAGCGCAGCCACTGGATGTGGTTCATCTTCCCGCAACTGGCAGGGCTCGGCTTCAGCGCCATGTCGCAGCGCTATGCCATCGGCTCCCGGGCAGAGGCCGAGGCCTACCTCGCCCACCCCGTGCTCGGACCGCGCCTCATCGAGTGCACCAGCCTCGTGCTCGCGGTGAAGGGCCGCAGCATCAACGCGATCCTCGGCGCGCCTGACGACGTCAAGTTCCGCTCATCGATGACGCTGTTCGGATCCATGTCGGATGAAGCGATCTTCGGCCAGGCGCTCGCCCACTATTTTGCCGGCGAGCGCGATGGCGCGACGCTCGATATCCTCGCGGCAATGGACCGCAGCGCGGGCTGACCGACTGAGGCCTGCGCCTCCCATCGTAAACCCCGGATTAAGCGGACCCGCATACCCTCTGGAGCGATTTTTACCCGCGACCATTGCCGGACGACCCATGAAAATCGGTACGCTTCTGACTGCCGCCATCGTCTCGCTGTCGACCGTCGGCGGCGGCCTCGCCGTCTATGTCGCCGTGACCAAATATCAGACCATGGACCGGATCGCGGAGGCGCGAGACAGGCTCCAGATCGTGCGCGCGGTCGGCGATATCCCGCGCTATCTCAATCCCGAGCGCGGCTACGCCACCAACATTCTCTACGGCCCGGCGACGGTCGACCCCGCGATGCGCGCCGAGCACGAGAAGCTGCGCAAGCTGACGGATGGCGCCCGCGACAAAATGAACGCGCTGCGCAAGGAGCAACTTCCGGGCGGCCTCGACGACGGCAACACCATCGCGAGCAGCATCGATGCGCTGAATGCGAAGTTCTCCGCCCTGCGCGAGGCCATCGACAAGGCGATCGAGGGACCTGCCGACGCCCGCAAGGACGCTGCGCGCAAGATCGTCGCCGACAATGCCGTGTTCAACAACGGCGTCACGGCGCTGCTCAACGAACAGGTCCGCCGCATGGCCATCCTCAATGGCGATGCCTATCGCCAGGCGAGCTACGCCAACGTCGCCTGGGCGCTGCGCGACGTCGGCGGGCTGAATGCGAGCCTGCACAAGAACCTCGTCGGCTCCAAGAAAGCGGCGACGGAGGCCGAGAAAATCGATATCAGCCGCACGCAGGGCCGCAACGACCAGATCCTGATGTCGCTCCAGGAATTGCGCGGCAATCCGACCACACCGGCCAACGTCGCGGCCGCGCTCGAGAAGATGAATTCCGACTATGTCGAGGGCTTTGGCCGCGACCTCAAGCTCGTCAAGGACGGCGGCGCGAGCGGCAAATACGACATCGACGTCGACGCCTTCTATGCCGGCTCGCAGCGCGGCCTTGGTGCCGTCATCGGCGTCCGCGAGGCCTTCTACGAGAATGCCGAGCAGATCCTCGGTACCGCCTCGGCCGCCGCCCGGCTGAGCTTCGCGATCGCGCTCTCGGGCCTTGCAGCCGTGCTCGTCGCGAGCGTCGGGCTGATCGTCATGGTCCGCCGCCGCGTCTGCGCGCCGATCGTCAACCTGACGACGCGGATGTCGCGCCTCGCCGCCGGCGAGATGGCGGACGAAATTCCGGGCGCCGCGCGCTCCGACGAAATCGGCGCGATGGCCGCCGCCGTTCAGGTCTTCAAGGACAACATGATCAAGGCCGAGCAGCTCGCGGCCGAGAAGCAGGCCGAGAACGACGGCAAGATGCGTCGGGCGCAGATCCTCGACGAGCTCACCCGCGCCTTCGAGGCCAAGGTCTCCGAGCTCGTCGGCGGCCTGTCCTCGGCATCGGCCACGATGGAAAGCACGGCGCAGTCGATGACCTCGACGGCGTCCGCGACCAACAGCCAGGCCGCGGTCGTTGCGGCCGCCTCCGAACAGACCTCGACCAACGTGCAGACGGTTGCGAGCGCGACCGAGGAGCTCACCTCCTCGATCGCCGAGATCGGTCGCCAGGTCGCCCAGTCCACCGAGATCGCGGCGCGCGCCGTCGACAATGCGCGCCGCACCGGCGATACCGCCCGCACCCTTGCCGAGGGCGCGCAGAGGATCGGCGACGTCGTTACGCTGATCCAGAGCATCGCCGAGCAGACCAACCTGCTGGCGCTGAACGCGACCATCGAGGCGGCGCGCGCCGGTGACGCCGGCCGCGGCTTTGCCGTGGTCGCCTCCGAGGTCAAATCGCTGGCGGGACAGACCGCGAAGGCGACGACCGAAATCTCCGAGCAGATTTCCGCGATCCAGTCCGCGAGCGACGAGACGGTCGTCGCGATCCGCAACGTCGCCGACGTTATTGCCGAGATCGATCAGATCGGCACTGCGATCGCGGCTGCGATCGAAGAGCAGGGTTCGGCGACCAAGGAAATTTCGCGCAGCGTCCAGGAGGCCGCGCGCGGCACCCAGGAGGTCAATTCCAACATCACCGGCGTGCAGCGCGCCGCCGACGATACCGGAGCTGCCGCCAATCAGGTGCTGGGTGCGGCCGAGCAGCTGTCCTCGCAGTCGCGCGACCTTGCCGGCCAGGTCAACCGCTTCCTCAGCGAAGTCAGGGCTGCGTAGGCTACTGCGTCATAAGACCCCTCTGGTGAGGAGCGCGAAGCGCGTCTCCGGACGATGCTGCGCATCGCCGGGCGAACCATCAAGGCCCGCATCTCGCCCTCGGCCATCCTTCGCGACGCCCGCTCTTGCGGGCTCCTCAGTAGGGCTAGCGCCTTTAGTACGGCGGCTGCTTGCGCGCGCGCTGTGCCTTGGCAGCTTCGACCCACCAGGTGAGATCGTCGGCAAAGCGCGGGAACGAGCGCTCCAGCGCCTTGCCGCCCTCGCCCGTCGGCTCGCCCTCGGCCGACAGCGTCTGGGCAATCGGACCGACCGCGATCGTGCTCGATATCACCACCATGCCCATTTCCGACAGCGTGCCGTGCCAGGCGGTTGCGGCGCGTGCGCCGGAGAAGCGACCGGCCGAGTAGCTGACGACTGCGGCCGGGCGCCAGAACCATTCCTCGAGAAAATGGTCAGTGAGGTTCTTCAACCCTGGCTGAATACCCCAATTGTATTCGCCGGTGACGAACACAAAGCCGTCGGCATCTCGGATCTGCGCGGCGAGCCTCTCCAGGGCCTCTGGCGCCTCCCCTTTGGGATGCTCCTTGTACATGCGGTCGAGCATGGGAAGGCCGACCGCCTTGGCGTCGATGAAGGTGACGTCATCGCCGCGGCTCTGCAAACCGCTGACGACGAAATGCGCCAGACGAATGCCCATACGGTCGGAGCGGTAGGAGCCGTAGAAGACGAGGATGCGATTGCCCATGATGGGCGCATCCTAGCATGAAGCGTAATGCCGAACTATTCACGAAAGCCGCGACGAAAGGTCAGGCCTTTCGGGCGCGCTCCAGCGTCTGCGACGGCGTTTCGCCGAACCGTTGCCGATAGCTTCTCGAGAAGTCGCTGAGGTGCCAGAAGCCGAAGGCAAGCGCAGCAGCCTTCACGCTCTCAGGCCCCGCAAGCAGCCGTTTGCGTACGAGCCAGAGCCGCCACAGCCGCAAATAGCGGTGCAGGCTCATGCCTTGATAGCGCTGGACCGCATCATGCATGCTGCGCACGGACAGGCCGAGTTTCTTGGCCAACTCCTCGCTGTAGATGGGTTGAGCGAGATCATCCAGTAGGAGCGCATGGATGTCTCGGAACGTCCTGAAGTGCCGCTCGTCATTGGCCCGTGCGGTCCAGGGCGCCGGAACGACGCTGGCAAACGCCGCATCGACGGCGGCAAGCAGGGATTCCCTCATTGCCGACGCCTTCATCCGCCACTCGACGGCATCGACGGGTTCCGACGCCGCGGCCAGCACTTCCCTGATGAGGCTGCGCAGCCGGTCGAGCGCGAGCGTGCTGGTTTCAAATATCCGGAAGTTCGTCGTCGTTTCCGGCCAGCCGCGCCCCCTCACCTCAGGCGTGAACATCACCGAAGCAATCTGCCGCTCGACCTGCTCGACCGTGTTGTAGGCAGCACCACCGCGGCCGATGACGATAGCCGTCCGGTCCCGCTGCGCGCCGTTGAAGCGGATCGGAACCTCGTGGTCATCCATCGTGAAGCCGATCGCCGTGCAATTCCCGGCGAGTCGCGCATCGACGATGCGCGGAAAGGATTTCGTGAAATTGACGTCGCAGCCCGGCAGATTCAGGATGGTCTGCTCGGCCGCGATCTTCCGCACGAGCGGCGTGAACACGACGTCCAGGCCTCGTATCGAACTGCGGAACTCATCAACGTCGTTGAAACGGAATATCTTCGGCGCCTGCAACGGCGCGCCCTGACTGATGCTCATCGCAAATATCTTGAAAAATCGCGCCAGCGGATGACGCGCGTCCAGTCACACTCCGGACGGTTCCCTCCGTTTTCCCCTCGATCGAATCCCAACATCTCTCCGGATCAGTTGGGATGCATCCCTCTCAAAAGAACAACTGACGTTGGCTTAGTCTGCCGAATTTCGATATCGATTCAAATTCAAATCACGGTGCGATGGCACCGTCGAGCGATTCTGTATATCTGATGTTAACAACTTTGGCGCGCAATTGATCCCGTACAAATACTGTCGTTTAGCGGATCAGGCCCGCCATGAATGCCATTTTGCCTGCTGACATTGTTGCTGAACTCGAGAGCACCATCGCGGGTTGCCCCCACGATCGTCGCGTCCGAATGCTGTGGCGGACGACGGACCTGCTTGCGGCGAGCCGTGATCGTCTTCAGGAGCAGGAGATCAATGCGCTCGACGAGGTCTTGCTTCGCATTGCCGACCGCATCGAAGCGAACGCGCTTTCGCAACTGAGCGCCGTGCTGGTCGATCTCAATCTGGCTCCGAGGGAGACGTCGCGGCGCCTCGTCCTTCACGACGACCCGACGGTCGCAGGACCACTGCTTCTCAAATCGCGCGCGATCTCGGAATGCGATCTCGAAGCGGTCGCAACATCGCGCGGGGAACAGCACCTGCTGGCGATCGCAGGCCGGCACGCAGTCTGCCCGGCCCTGACGGACATCCTGCTGAAGCGCGGCGGCAAGAATGTCGGCCGCGCGCTGGTGAACAATACGGGCGCCGCTTTTTCCGCCGCGGGCTATGCCATGCTGATCGCCAGGGCCGAACATGACAGCGAGATCGCAAGGGCACTGGCATTCCGGCCCGACACGCCCGACAAGGTCGTCCGCGGGCTCTTTCCCAGGCTGACGCCGGACGCGAGAGCCTCCATACTTGATGCTGCCGCCCCCGCCTTGCGCGAGCGGATCGAGACCGTGCTGTGTCCGACGCCGACCGCGGCACGGTCGAAGCTGCCGTCATCGATCGACTATTCCGAAGCGCGGCTGTCCGTCGTCGCGCTCAACCGCGTCGGCAAGCTCAACGACTCGACCATCAACCGCTTCGCGATCCGCGGCGAGGCGGCCAATCTGATCGCCTCGCTCTCGGTGCTGTCGGGTGCGCCGATTGACGTGATTGAAAAGATTATCACAGACGAGGATTGCGAAGCGCTGGTCATGGCCTGCCGCGCCTCCCGCCTGAACTGGCAGACGACGCTCGCCATCCTCTGCAATCGCGGCGGCCCGCGCCTTTCCTACGAACAACGCGAGCGCGCCCAAAAGCTGTTCGACGAGCTCTATCTTTCAACAAGCCAGTGGACGGTGCGCTGGGGGGAAATGGCCGCAGGCGCCGACGCCGCGACCGCTGACAATAACAACAAGCGTGTGAAATCGGGAGCCAGCCGATGAAATTCGACGGTCGCAAAGCACACCGCGTTCGAATGGATCACAAGCAGGCCGTCAATCTGATGGGGGCCGACGGCACCTGGCGCCGCTCCTGCGTGTTGCTTGATGTTTCGGACAGCGGCGCCAAGATCGAGGTCGAGGGAACTCTCGATGTTCTGCAAGCCAGGGAATTCTTCATGCTGCTGTCCTCGACGGGCCTCGCCTATCGCCGCTGCGAACTGGTCTGGATCGACGGAACGATGGCGGGAATTCACTTCGTCAAGGCGGGAACTAAGAAAGGACCGGCGAAAGCCGGCAACGAACAAGCGACGCAGAAGAGCACGGGCAAGTAGCCGTCGCCGAAAGCCATACCGTGCCAAGTTCCAGTCTCGTCGCACCAGCCAAAGCTCAAAGCAGCGTCCCGGAGCCTCGGGTCGCGCATGCTTTCGTGCATGTGCTGGCTGACAGCTCGGACAAGCTGGCCGGAGTTTGCTCGATCGTCGAACGGAAATTCGCCGTGGCGGGCGAGCGGCTCGATGCCGAGGCACGGCTGCCGCACTCGCCGCTTGCTGTCGTCGTGCGCGCTGACCTTCGCGACGTCGATAACATCGCGGCACTGAAGAAACGGGCTGCACGGCTGGCCAAGGCGGACAAGCGCATCTTCCTGGTCGAGCCGCCCACCCACGTTTGCATCTCGCAGGCTTACGCCCTCGGCGCCACGCACGTCCTGCCGGGCGCACCCAACCAGACCAAGCTCCTGGCGGCGCTATTCGGGTCGCCGAACCCGGATGCCACATCCGCCGATGGCCAACCGCAACCGGACGATGCCGTCGAGGCGGCCGCGGCCGCGATCGGCTCGATGTTCAGCTCTGTCATGCTCGGTGAAACCATCGACGTCGACGGAGCGAAGGAGGCCGGCCGCAAGATCGCCAACCGCATCGCCGAGCACGGCCTGTCGGAGTGGCTTACGACAGTGCGGCGCCATCACGAGGGAACCTACCAGCATTGCCTGCTCGTCACGGGCGTCGCCATCGACTTCGGGCTGAGCCTGGGCGTCCGGAAAGATGACCTCGAACGGCTGTACTCCGCGGCCATGTTCCACGACATCGGCAAGGCGAAAATTCCGCTCACGATTCTCGACAAGCCGGGGCGCCTCGACGCCGAGGAGCGCACGCTCATCGAGACGCATCCGGTCACTGGATACGAGGTTCTGAAGGATTATGCCAACATCTCGCCCGAGATCCTCGATGCGGTGCGTCACCACCATGAATATCTCGACGGCAGCGGATATCCGGACGCGCTTTGCGCCGACAGCATTACGGATGTCGTTCGAATTCTCACCATCTCCGACATCTTCGCCGCGCTGATCGAGCACCGGTCGTACAGGCCGACCATGCCGCGCGAGGAGGCCTATAGCATTCTCCTGGGAATGCAGGGCAAGCTGGAAAAGGCGCTGGTCGCCTCATTCAAGCAGGTCGCGCTGACCCGCTGATCGCGCGTCGGCGCCTTCAACGCGTCGACCTCAACGCGTCGACCTCAATGCGTCGCGCGGTATTTGGCGCGGTGCGGGATCGACCGGCACGACAAGCCCTCCGCCAGCCGCTTCATGTCATCGTGCTTGCCGCTGCTGATCAGTCGACAAAATTCTTCTGATGTGAAGGGGAGACTTGGATCATCATCAACCGGATACCGCACTCGCGGCCCGAGCAACCATCGCACCAGGCTAGCCAGCCGCCGCATGTCAATTCCCTCGCGCCAGCAACAAACCTTTCACCGCCCTTATTGTTCCTCCTGACGAGTCGAGATTGCAAGAGCCGGTTGGGAGTCCGCACCAAAAATTTCGGCGAGAGAATATTCTGCTGGCAAGCGCAGCGCGCACCTTGAGTATGCAACCTTTAGTCGGCAAATCCGACGAAACGCACGAACCCGCTGTTCTCTTCGCGATCGGATCGCACGGCATTGGCGGCAAACGTGTCGTCCGGATATCCCATGGCGACGCAGGTCATGATGACCTCGTCGTCGGGGATATCAGCGACCTCGCGCACGATGTCGGAGCGCATGATGCCCTGCCCGTTGATCACCGAGCCGAGGCCGCGGTCCCAGGCCGCGAGCACGATGCCGTAACAGAGCGCGCCGAGATCGAAGTGGCAGACCGCGCCGGGGTCGAGCACGCGGTCATAGGTGAGCACCAGCGAGACCGGCGCATCGAACTGGCGGAAGCCGCGCAGCACCCAATCCTGCCGCATCGGCTTGTCATCGCGCGCGATCCCCATCGCGCCGAACAATTTCTTGGCGATGTCGACCTGACGCGTGCGATGAATGCCCTGGTACTCGCCATGGCTGACGATGTCGCGCTCGACCTTGGCGCCGGCGACCATCTCTTCCATGTTGCGTCGGCGGACCTGTTCGAGCGGCGCGCCGGTGAGCACATGAACGTGCCAGGGCTGGGTGTTCATCGAGGACGGCGCGCGCTTGGCTACATCGATGATCGCCTCGATCACTGCACGCGGCACCGGATCCTTTTTGAAACCGCGCACGCTGCGACGGGACTGCACCAGCGTTTCGAAATCCACTCTCTTCCCCCTGCCTCTCCTGCTTTCCGCGCCACGCAATTCGTCATGACGCGGCCGCCGGTTGCCCTGGCGGCGCGCGAAACCTATGCTAGTGCGCAAGCAAAACCAAGAACCCTGCCGAGAACCTGGCAAGAACCTGGAAAGACCCGCCGATGGCCGCCCCCCTCGATCCCGTCATTGCAGAGATCATCCCGCTGCTGCCGCTGCGCGATCCCGCGACGATGACGCCGCAGAGCACCCGCGACTCCCTGCGCGCACTAGCTGCGGCGCGCGCCGCGGTGCCGCCCCCGCCCGTGAACGAAGTCCGGGATACCGAGGTGAAGGGCGGCGCGGGACCGCTCGCTGCGCGCGTCTATCGCGCCGGATCGGCCCCATCGCCGACGGTCATCTTCTTCCACGGCGGCGGCTGGGTTGCCGGCGATCTCGACACCCATGACCGGCAGGCACGGTTTCTCGCGATCGAGACCGGCGCGGTCGTCATCTCCGTCGACTATCGGCGCCCGCCGGAGACGCGCTTTCCCGGCGCATTCGAGGATGCCTTTGCCGCGGCACGCGATGTGTTCGACCGCATCGCGGAATTTGGTGGCGACCGAAAGCGCGTCGGCATCGCCGGTGACAGCGCCGGCGGCAATCTCGCAGCAGTCACCGCAATTGCCTGCCGCGACGCCGGCATCGGACTCGCCGGACAGTTTCTGGTCTATCCCGCGACCGACGTGGTCGGCAATTATGCTGATACGACCGAAAATGCGCGCTTCCCCTCGCGCACCGAAAACGCAGACGGCTATTTCCTGTCGCGCGCGGTGATGGAATGGTTTGCCGGTCATTATCTGGCCGACCCCGGCCACGCGCGGGACTGGCGCGCCTCGCCGCTGCGTGCAAAATCGCTCGCCGGCGTCGCGCCGGCCGTGGTCACGACGGCATGGTTCGATCCGCTGCGCGACGAGGGCGCGGCCTACGCGCGGGCCCTGGAAGCTGCCGGCGTTCCGGTCAGGCTTCACGAGGGCGCCGGCCTGATCCACGGCTATTTCAGCATGGGTGAAGCGTCCGAAACCGCACGCGCCGAGGCGCAGCGCGCGCGTGCCGATTTCAAGGCATTGCTCGCCCGCGGCGTCTGAGGCGCCGCTCAGCGCGCGGTGCGAGCGGAGTTGAATCTTCGCGTCCACCGGTGTCTCCTACCCGTGGACCAGCGATTCCAACGAGCATGCCAGCCCATTTCATCCGTCTTGTCTTGGCCGTGATCACCTCGATATGGCTGATCCGCGATGCGGCAGCCGCACCAGAGACTGTCTATTTCCGCAGCGCCGACGGCCGCACGCAGCTCGTCGGCTATCTGTTCCGCCCGCAAGCGGCGGGTCCTGCTGCCGCCATCGTGCTGCTGCACGGCCGCAGCGGGCCCTATTCCAGCAACGTCAACGCGGACTGCACGGCCGTTGGCCCCAAGGTCTCCTCGCCTTGCAATGCCACGACCCTGTCGAAACGGCATGCGATGTGGGGCCAATACTGGGCAGCACGCGGCTATCTCGCGCTGCTGCCGGACAGTTTTGGTCCGCGCGGCAAGGCCTACGGTTTCGGCCGCTTCACCCATGACGATCCTGATCGCGATGACGTCAACGAGAAGACCGTGCGCCCGCTCGATGCCGAGGGGGCGCTCGCCTATTTGCGCAGCCGCGGCGATGTGATCGGCAACCAGATCTTCCTCCAGGGCGGTCGAACGGTGGCAGCACGGCTTTGAACGTGATGATCCGGCAAGGCGCGAACCTGGCTGCCGGCTTTCGCGGCGCACTCGCGTTCTATCCGGGTTGCGGACCGAAAGCGCTGTTGCAGCCGACGATCTCCACGACCGCGCCGATCGCCCTATTCCTGGGCGCCAATGATGAGGAGGTGTCGCCCGCGTTCTGCCAGCAGGCGGCCGACCGGGCGCGCCAGGCCGGCAGCAAGATCGACGTCACGGTCTATCCCGGCGCGACCCATGATTTCGACGATCCCTCACGACGGCACCAGTCGGTCGCCGCGAACCAGGCCGCGATGAACGACGTGCAGGCCAAGGCGGTTGCTACGGTTGCACGCTGGAAAAATTGAAGCGATCGCCAAGCCAAGCGCTGATCTTGCTTGATTGCGCCACGATTCGGAGTTCCAATTCGCGAACCATTGTTTAGGGAGACACCCATGATGAAGCGGATTTTCCTGGCTGCCGTCGTCGCCACCTTCGCGGCCGGCTCGGCCTTCGCGGAGGACACCTGCGAAAGCAAGGCGGTCGGCAAGGACGGCAAAGCCTTGGCCGGCGCCGCCAAGACCTCGTTCATGAAGAAGTGCAAGGAAGACGCCTGTACGCCCAAGGCGGTTGGCTCGGACGGCAAGCCACTGGCCGGTGCTGCCAAGAACAGCTTCATGAAGAAGTGCGAGATGGGCGCTTAAGGCGCGGCGCGATTAGCTTTCGATCCAGATACGCCCGCTCGCTGCGGGCGTATCTTGCTTTGGAACGGACCGCCGCTTGAAACGGTCGTCGAAGGCCTCACGCCGTGCCGGCCTCGATGCAGCCTTCCATGATCCGCTCGATCTCCTCGCGCGAGAGGATTCCGATCTCGGCAACGAAGACGATCCGCGTTCGCGGTGTCCCCACTGGCAGAGTCCCGCCCGCGGCCAGCGTCGCCCGGCCGCCGGCCAGTTGAAACACCATCACCCGCCCGGGCTGCTCGACAGTCTCGAACAGTCCTTTTGCCCGCGCCAGTTTTGGCGCAAGCCGGCCGATCGCCTGCTGCAATCGCGGCAGCGACACCGGCCTGTCCGACGTCCAGCTCATGGTCTCGAACCGCTCGGCGGCCGGCCGTTTCGGCCCCGGCTCGCGCGGCACCGGCGTACGATCGAGGTCGGGTGCGAACAGCAGCGCCGCGGGCACTTCGCCATGGACAACATCGACCAGGACGGCCGAGGGGCGCATCGCGCGGATGGCACCGCGCATCTGCGCGATGGCGACCGCATCAGTCAGATCCACCTTGCTCAGCGCGATCACGTCGGCTGCCCGTATTTGAGATCGCAGCAACGCGTCGTCCAGCATGGCCACCTGCATCGTCGCATCCACCATGCACAGCACGGTTTCCAGCGGCGCTTCGCGAAAGATCAGGGGATCCATCAGATTGCGCACGACATCCGCCGGATCGGCCACGCCGCTGGTTTCGATCACGATGACGTCCGGGCGCGGATCACGCCGCAGCAGCGCGGCAAGCGTACGCAAGAGATCGCCTTCGAGCGAGCAGCAGATGCAGCCATTGGCGAGGCTCACCACGCCGTCGGCCGCGCCCGCGATCAGCTCGGCGTCGATGTTGATCGCGCCGAAATCGTTGACGACGGCTGCGATCCGTCGCCCGTCGGCATGCGCCAGGAGGTGGTTCACGACCGTGGTCTTGCCCGCCCCGAGGAAGCCGGCCACGAGCAGGACCGGAACGGACACGCCTCAAGCCTCGGCGACGGGCCGGCGCACCGGCCGGCCGGGCCTTGCCGCCACATCCAGCACGCCGTCCGTGATCAGCGGATGGCCGCTCACCACGAGATGGCGCACGCCTTCCGATGCACGGTTCATCGCAGAGAATTCCGCCCGGTCCGTCAGCGTCTCGTAGTCGAACACCACGATGTCGGCGTCCGCACCGGCTGCGAGCCGTCCCTTGGCCTGCATCGCCGGCGTGCTGTGCTCGAGAATCTGCGCCGGGATCAGCGCGCATTTGCGGATGCCCTCCAGCAGCGACACCGCGCGGCGCTCGCGCACCCACTCGCGGATGAAGCGTGTGAAGCAGCCAGCCGAGCGCGGATGGGACGTGGCATCCTTGGGCAGCGGCCAGGCATCGCCAGTGTAGGTGCGGCCGTCGGAAAGCGTCCAGGGCATGGCGTCGGACGCGATCGCGCCGCCGGGGTACAGCACCGACATGTCCAGGAGATTGCGATGGTGTGCGTTGTTCTCGATATCGAGGATGTGCCAGAGCACCAGCGCGGAGGGCTCTGCGGCCTGCGCCGCCAGCAGCTCTTCCCGGTCGCGGAAGCGCCGGCCGTCGGCGACCCGCTGCACCGACTCGTAGCCGGTGCCGTTGCGCGCCACGAATTCGGGGTCGCTGAAGAACGCGGCCGCGAGCACGGTCGAACCGGTGCCGTAAGGGTAAGCCTCGACCGTGATCGGAAGCCCCTGCGCCTGCGCCTTGGCCACCAGCTCCACGCAACGCTCGATGTCGGTCTTGCTGGAGGAGTTGAAGTGGCAGATGTGCATATGCGCACCGGTGGCGCCGGCATAGCCGATCAGGCGGATATAGGCCTCGGCCGCGCTTTCCGGATCAATGCGAGACATGAAGGCGATGTGGGTGAAGGTCGGCACGTCATGGCTGGCCGCCAGCTGGCAGACCGCAGTGAGCTCCTGCACGCCGGCGCCGGGAGCGTAGGCGTTGAGGATGCCGATGCCGATGCCGCCCTCGTTGAGCCCGCCCGCAAGGCGATCGAGGATGCCGCCCACCTCGGCGTCGCTCGCCACGTTGTCGATCCAGCGGCGATCGCGCATGGCATTGCCGAACGCCTCCAGCGAGCTTTCCGAGTTGGAGCCCGTCATCGCGCCGATACGCGCGAATGCCCAGTTGGTGGAGGCGCCGTAATTGAGCACGCGCCCTTTCGCCGCCTGCTTGCGATACCAGGCTGCGACCGGCAGAACGCCCGCCTCGAGGTCCAGCGTCGTCGTCACGCCGTCGAACGCCTGCATGCGATCGGCAGGGATCGACTGGCCGTGCGCATGCAGATCGATGAAGCCGGGCGCCACCACGAGGTCGGTCGCATCGATCGTCCGCTCGGCGCCCCCAAGGGCGGTGCCGACGGCAACGATCCGGCCGTCCATGACAGCCACATCGCCGACGGCATCCATCCCACTGGCCGGATCGACCACCCGGCCACCCCTGATCACCAAGCCGCCCATTCTCGCAACTCCCGCATTCCAAAAAAGCGGCGCGAGCGTAGCGAGCGCCATCAACGCGTCAAGGCGCGTACGGGAATGTTAGCTCCGCAATCCCGGCGCTTCCTGGCCGGTGCGGGCGACGTATTCGGTGTAGCCGCCGCCATACTGGTGGATGCCCTCGGGCGTCAGCTCCAGCACGCGGTTGGAGAGCACGCTGAGGAAGTGCCGGTCGTGCGAGACGAACAGCATGGTGCCTTCGAAATCCGACAGGGCCGTAATCAGCATCTCCTTGGTGGCGAGATCGAGATGGTTGGTCGGCTCGTCCAGCACCAGGAAGTTCGGCGGGTCGAACAGCATCTTTGCCATCACGAGGCGCGCCTTCTCGCCGCCCGAGAGCACGCGGCAGCGCTTCTCGACGTCGTCGCCGGAGAAACCGAAGCAGCCGGCGAGCGCGCGCAAGGACCCCTGCCCCGCGGTCGGGAAAGCGTCCTCCAGCGACTGGAACACGGTGCGCTCGCCGTCGAGCAGGTCCATCGCGTGCTGGGCGAAATAGCCCATCTTGACGCTGCCCCCGAGCGCCACCGTGCCCTGATCGGGATCGCTTGCACCGGCCACCAGCTTGAGCAAGGTCGACTTGCCGGCGCCGTTGACGCCCATCACGCACCAGCGCTCGCGGCGGCGGATCATGAAATCGAGACCGTCATAGATGCGCTTGCTGCCGTAGCCCTTGTGGACATTCTTCAGCGCGACGACGTCCTCGCCCGAGCGCGGCGCCGGCAGAAAGTCGAAAGCGACGGTCTGGCGGCGGCGCGGCGGCTCGACCCGCTCGATCTTGTCGAGCTTCTTGACCCGGCTCTGCACCTGCGCAGCATGCGACGCGCGCGCCTTGAAGCGCTCGATGAACTTGATCTCCTTGGCGAGCATCGCCTGCTGACGCTCGAACTGGGCCTGCTGCTGCTTTTCATTCAGCGCACGCTGCTGCTCGTAGAACTCGTAATCGCCAGTGTAAGTGGTGAGCGAGCCGGAATCGATCTCGACCACTTTGGAGATCACGCGGTTGATGAACTCGCGATCGTGCGAGGTCATCAGCAACGCGCCTTCGTAGTCGTGCAGGAATTTCTCCAGCCAGATCAGGCTTTCGAGATCGAGATGGTTGCTGGGCTCGTCGAGCAGCATGACATCAGGGCGCATCAAGAGGATGCGCGCGAGCGCCACGCGCATCTTCCAGCCGCCGGAAAGCGCGCCGACATCGCCATCCATCATCTCCTGGCTGAAGCCGAGGCCGGACAGCGCTTCACGCGCCCGTCCGTCGAGCGCGTAGCCGTCGAGCTCCTCGAAACGGTGCTGCACCTCGCCATAGCGCGCGATGATCTCCTCCATCTCGTCGGCCTTGTCCGGATCGGCCATCGCGGCCTCGAGCTCGCGCAGCTCGGCCGCGACCGCGCTGACCGGGCCCGCACCATCCATGACTTCCGCCACGGCGCTGCGGCCACTCATCTCGCCGACGTCCTGGTTGAAATAGCCGATGGTGATGCCGCGATCGATCGAGACCTGGCCTTCATCGGGCGGCTCCTGCCCGGCGATCATCCGGAACAGCGTGGACTTGCCGGCGCCGTTCGGGCCGACAAGCCCAATCTTCTCGCCCTTGTTGAGGGCGGCGGAGGCTTCGATGAAAAGGATCTGGTGGCCGGCTTGCTTGCTGACGTTGTCGAGACGGATCATGAGGTCTTTTTGGGGATTTTTGCGTTGCAGCGTCATAGGCCATGCAGGCCCTCAGGGGAAGCCCGGCCGCACCCGGATTCCCCCGTCAAACGCCAAATTCCCGCAATTTCCCCCGAGGGTTAGGGCTTATAGACCTCGACCGTCTGCATCATGCCCATCTCCTCATGGTTCATCATGTGGCAGTGGAGCATGAAGACACCCGTGAAATCGAGGAAGCGCGAGCGGAACACGACCTGGCCCCCCTTGCGCTCCACGATCACGGAATCCCGCCATTCCGGCGTCGCTAAGGCCTTGCCGGCGACCGAGACCACCTGGAACGGGTTGGTGTGGATGTGGAAGACGTGGTCGTCATGCTCATGCGTGTTGACGATGGTCCACTCCTCGACCGCCCCAAGCTTGACCCGATGATCAATACGCGTGGGATCGAACTTCTTGCCGTCGATGAAGAAGCCGAACTCCTGCCAATGCCCGGCGGCATCGGCCTCCGGCGCTGTCGCCGACAGCACCACCTTGCGGCGGTTGGTGATCTCGCTGTCCTTGATGGTCGCGAGCGGCGCCGGCGGAAGAGCGCGCGGCAGCTTCATGTCCATCGGCGCCCCCGAGACCACGATGCGCGCGAGGGGCCCGACCGGCGACGGATGACCCTGATCGTAGGGCGCCGCGTTGAGGGCATACGTCCCAGGGCCGCCGGCTTTCACCAGGATGTCGGCGCGCTGGCCCGGCGCGATCAAAAGCTGTTTCAGCGGCTGCACGGCGCCGAGCTGGATGCCGTCATAAGCAATCGCGTGCAGGTCGTGCTTCTCCAGATCGAGCAGCATGTCGTCCTGATAGGCCGCGTTGAGGATGCGCCAGCGCTGCACCTCGCCGGGACGCATCTCGATCGCCGGCCGCCGCTGCCCGTTGATCGCGAGGAACCGCGTCGCTGTCTCCGGGAACAGCGTCTCGAAATTCTCGATCATGCCGTTGGCATCAAAGACGACCTGGGTGAGCACCAGGAGGCGCTCACGCGCCGCCGTGATCTCCGGAACGTCGGCGAAATCGCCCTCGATGATGGCGACCCCCACCATGCCACTGGACATCTGGATGTCGGCGCTGCCGTGGTGGTGGGGGTGATACCAGTAGGTGCCTCTGGTGTGATCGGCCGGCAGCGTGATCTCGATGCTGTAGCTGTGGCCGGGCGCCATCGAGCGCATGACGTTGTCGGCGATGCCGCTCGGGCTGACATGCGAGCCGTGGAAATGGAAATTGGTGTTGTTGAACTGGTGGGGATGGCTGATATCGGCGGGCAGCCCGTCGCGGTTCGGCGGCAGGTCGTTGATCATCTTGATCCGCAGTGTGTCGCCGGGCTTCATGCGCAACGTCGGGCCCGGACTGCCGCCCTCATAGGATCTGACATAGAGCCTGACGCCGCCGATCTGGCGATAATCGTAGCTGCAACGCAGGGTCGTGCTCAGTACGCCGTTGACGGACCGCCGCACCTCGGGCTCGACCAGCGGCTGGTCCATGGCCGGAACCGGCGTCTCCGGCACCATGCCCATCGTCGGCGGCGTGCGAGGCGCCGGCATGGTCGTGCATCGCGTGCTGGGCGTTCGCGGCGCCAGCGAACAATGACAGCGCACCCATCTTGAGACCACAATCGAGCAGTTGGCGCCTCGTCATCCCGGCTGCCGTGCTGACCTCTGAGTGATCGTTCGAATCCTGCTGCATATGAGATCCCCGCCCCCGATGATGCGATCCGTTCTTTCAATTTGATTCGACTGCAAGGCAAGCGGAAATGGAATTCTCAATTCGCGCACGCCTGACACGCACCGTCTTCATCTGATGTAAACGCCCTGCCGTTTCTATGCCTGCATGACGAATCATGACAGCTTCACGCGAGCGTTGGCGCGTACTCTCCGGGCACCGATGCCGTCAGCATCGTGATGTCCTCGAAACCTTGTGCAAGGATCAGAACATGCGGCCTTCGCGACGCGAGTTCGTGAAGTGGTTATCAGCGGGCGGCATCTCGGTCAGCCTCTCGCATCTCGGCCTGGCGAAGGACGCGCCCTTCGCCTCCCACGAGACACTTCCCGGACGCGGCAACTTCAATCCAGCCACGCGTGGTACCGGCCGCGTCGACGGCGTCGCCAAGGTGACGGGCGCAAAGCTCTACGCCTCCGATTTCCGCGCCAACGATCTGCCGGGCTGGCCACAGGCCACCTCGCACGCGATCCTGGTCCGCGCCAACGACGCCACGCATGTCTACACCGGCATGGACCTCAAGCGGCTTGGCGGCGCGCTCAAGCCTTCGGTCATCGTCACGGCCGCAGATCTCGACCGGATCGGAACGCAGGTGCCGGACTTCTATGCCGGCGATCTGTTCTGCGCGGTCGGCAAGACGCCGCTCTATCTGGGTCAACCGGTCGCACTTCTCATCTTCGAAAAGTTCGACGCCTTCGATCAGGCGCGCCTCGTGCTGCGCGACGGAACCTTCGTCAAATTCGGCGAGGAAACCGGGCCGGTCATCGCGCCCGACTACGGCTCCTTCCGCTTCACACGCGTGGCGGGTGCTTCGCCTGACAAGCCCGACGTCTATTCGCCGATCCAGGCAGGCTGGGTCTCGCCCAAAAAGGTCCAGAGCGCGGCGCTGCCGGTGTGGTCGCCGCTCGCCAAGGAGATGCCGCCCGACTACGCCAAGGCCGCCAAACATGGCGAGCAGATCCGCGCGGAGCTTGCGGCGGAGGGTGGTTCGCTGCTGGTGCTCGATCGCGAGTTCGAGACGCAGTCGGTCGATCCGATGTTCCTCGAGCCCGAAAGCGGCCTCGCCTGGTACGACAACAAGGCCAGCAATCTCGAGCTGGTGCTCGGCGTGCAGTCACCCTATGAGGCGGCAGAGTCGATCGCGCATCTGCTGGCCAAGGCCCGCGCGCCCTACAAGCCCGCGCATATCAATGCGCAGTTCGCCCATGTCGGCGGCGGCTTCGGCGGCCGCGACCACACGCCGTTCATTCTCTATGTCGCGCTCGCGGCGATCTGCTTTCCCGGCAAGCCGGTGCGGCTCGCCCATGACCGCTATCAGCAGTTCCAGGGCGGCATCAAGCGCCACCCGATCAAGATGCGCTCGCGGATCGGCATCGACCGCGCCAGCGGGACGATCAAGGCGTTTGCCGCCGATCACGTGCTCGACGGCGGCGGTCTCGCCAATTTCTCGGCCAACGTCGCCGTGGTCGCCGCCACCGGTGCGATCGGCATCTACGACATTCCAAAGGTCGACGTCACGACCGTGGCCCTGCATTCGCGCGGCGTCACCGCAGGCTCGATGCGCGGCTACGGCACGCTGCAAACCATGATTGCGCTGGAGGTGCTGATCGACGAGGCGGCAAGCGAGCTCAAGCTCGACCCGATCGAATTCCGCCGGCGCAATGCCTTGAAGCAGAACGGCCGGACCATGACGGGAAATCCGTACATCGTCTCGGTCCGCACACCGGAAATCCTCGACAAGCTCGAAAAGCATCCAATCTGGCAGCAGCGCGCGCGGTTCAAGCAAGGCGCATCCGACCGGCTGGTCGGTACCGGCGTTGCCTGCGTGACCAAGGACTACGGCTCCGGCGCGGATTGCTCGCTCGGGCGCGTCGAGCTGACCGCCGACGGCAAGATCGCGATCTTCTGCGACCACGTCGAGATGGGCAACGGCATCGGGACGGCGCTGGCGAACCGGGTGGCGAGCCATCTCGGCACGATTGCCGACGAGGTCTCGGTCGCCCGCGTCGACAGTTACGACGCGCTCGGTCTTGTCACCTCCGGTGATCCCTACACGATGGATCAGAAGACCCAGGACGCTGCCGGGAGGAATCCACGCTGGGTGCCGGCGATCAGCTCGGCGACATCGGCCTCGATCGGCGCGCATGTCGGCACGCATTCGTCTGCGGAGGCTGCCCGCGTCATCTTCCGCTTCGGCCTGTGGCCGGCAGCACTGGAGCTCTGGCGCATCCCGAAGACCGACGCTCGCGCAAAGCAATGGGCTAGCGCGCACTGGCAAAACGGCCAGCTCGTCATGCCCGGTCTCGAGCCACTTGCGCTGCCGGCGCTGGCGGCGACCGCCCACGCGCGCGGCTTCGTCACCGGGGCGGTTGCGCACAGCTTTTCTCGCTGGGCCTGGTCGCGCGCCCGCTTCCCGCTGTTCGGCGAGCAATACCGCGCCGACATCGACGCGCTCGCAATCCGCCGGGGCAACGGCAAGTTCGAGCGCATCAATCGCACCAGCGTCAAGTTTCCTCCGACCGACAACAACCGCATCGGCACCGCCTACACCTCGATGTGCGGCACGGTCGTCCGTGTCGAGATCGAGCGCGCGACGGGCGTCTTGCGCATCGCCAAGGCCTACAGCGTGTTCGAATGCGGCACCGCGCTCGTGCCCGAGGTCGTCATGGGCCAGGCCCATGGCGGCTTCGCGATGGGCGTCGGCTATGCGCTGCTCGAGACGCTGCCGCCGTTCGAGGGCGGTCCGGGCAACGGCGAATGGAATCTCGGACGCTACCTCGTCGCACGCGGCTCGGACCTCCCCTTGCGCGATCTCGAGATCGAGATGCTGAAACCGTTGACGCCGGACGAAGAGCCGAAAGGCATGGCGGAGGTCGTCATGATCCCGATCGTGCCGGCGCTCATCAACGCGATCCATGATGCCACCGGCCACCGTTTCCGCGCGCTGCCGGTGACACCAAGCCTTTTGAAGGGAGTGCTCGCGTGACGACACTTAGCCTCACCATCAACGGCCAGAAGCATGGTCCGGTCGAGGTGCGCGACGACCTCTCGATGAACGATTTCTTGCGTGAAATGCTCGGCATGACCGGCACGAAATTCGGCTGCGGCGCCGCGCAATGCCTGAGCTGTGCCATCATCGTCGACGAGCCCGACGGCACCAGCTACACCAGCCCGACCTGCATCGCTCCCGCCGTGAACTTTGACGGCAAGTCGATCCGCACCGTCGAGGGACATGCCAAGGACGGCCAGCTCTCCGCGCTGCAAAAAGCCTTCGTCGATCATTTCGCGTTTCAGTGCGGCTACTGTACGGCGGGCTTCCTCAACGAGGGACAGGTCCTGCTCGAGCGCCTGGCGCGCAAGCCGGTCGACCGCGACGGGCTGGAGCAGACGATCGCTGAGGCGCTCGACGGCCATCTCTGCCGCTGCACCGGCTATATCAAGTACCACGAGGCGGTGCGCGACGTGATCCTCGCCGATTCACAACGCTACCTCATCGCCACCAAGTGATACGAGCCATGATCTCCGACGCGCGCTTCAAGACGATGGCCGTGATCGCGGCGCTCGCCAGCAGCCTTTGCGCAGGCTATGCGGCCTCCGAGACGGCCAGCCATGAGCTGGCCTCGCCCGAGAGCTTTGCCAACATTGCCGATACCGAGAAGCGCTCGGCCGCGATCTTCACCGAGCTCGGCAAGGTGCTGACGCATCCGCGCTGCACCAACTGCCATCCGGCCGGCGACAGCCCTCGGCAAGGCGACAATCCGCATCTCCATCAGCCGCCAGTCACGCGCGGCGCCGATGGTCATGGCCTGGAGTCGATGCGCTGCCATACCTGCCACCAGAAGGCGAATTTCGAGCCCGGCCGTGTCCCCGGTCATCCCGAATGGCATCTTGCCCCACGAGAAATGGCCTGGGAGGGCAAGACGATCGGCGAGATCTGCGAGCAGATCAGGGATCCCGCGCGCAATGGCGGCCGCAAGGTGGAGGCGCTGATCGACCACATCGGCAAGGACACGCTGGTCGGCTGGGCCTGGAAGCCGGGCTTCGGCCGCTCGCCGGTGCCCGGCACGCAGGCACAGGCCGGTGCGCTGGTCGAAGCCTGGGTCAAGACCGGCGCTGCATGCCCGGCGCCGTGACAAGGCGCTAGGGCGAGTAGTCATAAGCGTCGGCTTCCGACGGTAAAGCGGAGGTCGCCCCGCTTGGTCGTCATCGACGGCTTATGACCCAACTGAGACATCGGGCCGCGTTCAGCGGACCTTGGGTCAAAACTAATTCAATTCCATCCATATTAGCGTATTCTTTTGAGCCGCTTCGATCCTTCGTCCAGAGCTAAGGGGGCAAGGATGCGACGACGCGAGTTCATAATAGCGATTGCTACCACGGCAGCAGCCTGGCCACTCGGGGTGCGGGCGCAGCAGCAGCCGATGCCGGTGATCGGTTTCCTCCACAGCGCATCGCCCGGTCCACACGCAGACCTTGTGCGTGCGTTCCTCCAAGGCCTGAACGAAATCGGCTATGTCGAGGGCAAGAACGTGGCGATCGAATACCGCTGGGCGGAGGGCCAAAACGACCGACTGCCGGCCTTGGCGGCTGATCTGGTTCGTCGTCAGGTGACCGTGATCGCCGCGCCCGCTAGATCTGCGGCGCTTGCGGCCAAGGCTGCGACCGAGGCGATTCCGATCGTGTTCGAGTTAGGGGACAATCCGGTCGAGCTTGGCTTGGTCAACAGCCTAAACCGACCGAGTGGCAACCTCACGGGCGTGACCTCATTGAATACAGAGATTGGGCCGAAGCGGCTGGAGCTGCTGCACGAGTTGGTGCCCACGGCGTCCATCATCGCCCTGCTCGTAAATCCGACCAATCCCGGCCTTGCCGAAACCTTATCGAGAGACCTGCAGGCAGCGGCCCGACCCCTTGGGTTGCAGCTTCATGTCCTTCATGCGAGCACCGATCGCGATATCGACACCATCTTCGCAACTCTCGTCCAACGGCGAGCAGGCGGGCTCGTGATCGGCAACGATGCATTCTTCGTTAACCAGATCGGACAACTCGCCGCGCTGACCGTCCGTCATGCGGTGCCCACGATCTTCCAGACTCACGAGTTCGCCGCGGCCGGCGGCTTGATCAGCTACGGTACCAATCTTAGGGACCTGTTCCGACAAGTCGGCGTCTACACCGGCCGGATTCTCAAGGGCGAGAGGCCGGCCGATATGCCGGTGCAGCAGGCCACGAAAGTCGAGCTGATCATCAACCTCAAGACTGCCAAGGCACTCGGCCTCACCGTCCCGCTCTCGCTGCTCGGCCGCGCCGACGAAGTGATCGAATGAAGCGCCTATTGCTGCGATGCATGGGTGCGGAAGTGGCTCTTCAGGCGAAATGGCGGTGCGCATCAGCTAGGTCCGCTCGGCGGGCGGGTCTAAGACTGCGAGCATTCTCCGTTCCCATGCTGGCCGCAAGCCAGCAACCAGCTGCTGATAATTTTCCACTTGTCTCGCCCCCTCGCTTGGAATTTCAGGAGCGGGGAGCGCTTGTCCTCTAGTTCGCAAAAGAACCTCAACGTACCGCGGGCGGTGGCTGCTCCGCGATCGATCGAATGAGTCTGAAGCCAACGCCGCCATTCGCGGGTAATCAGCAGTTTACGTTGGGTTTGGTAAGTCGACGCGCGTCTTCGCCCCATGAGGCAGGCCCCCCGAAGGTCTTCGGTTAGTCGCGCTGGCTTCGTTAGAGGGCTCTATTCGAGAGCGTTGGATAGGCATCCAGACGGTACCGGGCATCCGCCGTGCCGACACCATCGAACCCGCGATATGAAGGAGAGAGCTTAAGGCTTTCTAAATCGGGATATGACGCTTTTGTTCGCAGCCTGAAGTGCCTTCATTTGGTCGCTTCATCGCAGGCGCCGCTGGACCACAACGGCTTGTCGAACTTCGACGAACTGCATTTGCACCAGAATGACGGCGAGATCAGAGTCGTTTGGCGGCGACAATATCCGGCTGCAGCCGCAGCATGCCCACAAAGAATCGGCGCGCGAACCTTGGCGGTCGAGCGACGGCATCCAGATCGGCGAGATCTGCGAGCAGATCAGGGATCCCGCGCGCAATGGCGGCCGCAAGGTGGAGGCGCTGATCGACCATATCGGCAAGGACACGCTGGTCGGCTGGGCCTGGAAGCCGGGCTTCGGCCGCTCGCCGGTGCCCGGCACGCAGGCACAAGCCGGTGCGCTGGTCGAAGCCTGGGTGAAGACCGGCGCTGCATGCCCCGCGCCGTGATTGCGCGCGCCAGGGCGAGTAGTCCTCAACGTCGGCTTCCGAGGGTAAAGCGGAAGCGCCCCGCCTGGTCGTCATCGACGGCTTATGACCCGAAGCCTTCATTCGTTAGTGGTTCGAGGGGTCCTTTTGCCCGCCTTCTCACCATTCAGGAGAAGTTAGTCCGCGCCGTAGAAGTGCCGATATTGCCATGCCGCTTCCCGCTCCAATTGAGGTTCAGACCACGACTGGTCTTTGAAGCGCATGACGGACATAGGGGATAGATCGATAGCCGGCTTGCCATCGACGATCCAGGTTGCAAGCGCTTCCCCGACCGCTGGCGAGATTGAAAGCCCGGCGACATTGCACCCGCTTGCAAAGTGGAAGCCGGCCACTCCGGGGGCCGGACCGAGAATATGATGGCCATCAGCGGTCATTGTCGGAATGCCGCCGCGAAATTCTCGCGCCTTGGCGGTCTGCAGGATTGGGAGTTGATCCTTCACTTCAATGGCGGCTGAACGAAGCACTTCGATGTCGAGTGGCACGTCCTTGATATCGAAACTGGCCCCGAGCGATTGCATATCGAAAAACCGCGGCGTTTCCTCGTAGACACCCCAGAGCAAGCCGCCTTGGCAGGGGCGGGCATAAACGGCTGCATCCATGATGCGAACCATCGGCAGGTCGGCGCGCGCGCCATCCAAAGGCTCCGTCACGATCAGTTGCTGCCGGGTGGGGACCAGCGGTACGCGAATCCCACTTGCCTCTGCTACCTGTCGCGTCCACGCACCGGCTGCATCGACAACGACGGGGCTTTCAATCGTGCCTTTCGCTGTCGTTACGCCAGTCACCTTGCCGGCGCTGATGTTGACGGTGAGCACGTCCGTCTTCGGCAGCACGGTTGCGCCCCGGGCCGCCGCGGCTCTGGCGAAGCCGATAGCAACCTGCGCCGGGTCGAAATACCTGTCGTCACCGACCCTCATCACCGCTATGACGCCCGTCGGCTTCAAAAATGGATTGAGGCTATTCGCCTGCTCCGGAGAGATCAGCTCAACATCAAGGCCCATACGGCGCCCGCGTTCAAAGTCGACCTTGATAACCTCGGCGTCTTGCGGCCGACGTGCGATCTTCAGGCTACCCGAGTGCACCCAATCGAGAGGCTGCCCGGTTTCTTCCGTGAACGCTTCGATCTTGCTGCACGCATCCTTGATGAGGCTGATCATCAAGTCGCTCTTGCGAGCACAGCTCACCATGCCTGCAGCGCGCGGCGAGGTCTGCGATCCGATATCATGCTTGTCGACAAGGGCGACGCTGAGGCCTTTGTGTTTGGTCAGGTAATATGCTGTCGCAGCGCCGAGGCCGCCGGAACCAATGACGATAACATCGGCCTTGCTAATCATGACGCGATGCCTCCAGAAACCGTCAGCACCGAAGCCTACCACGTGGTGGAGGTCTGTGACCATTTGCCTCCTTGTGGGCGCCTCGTCGAGGTCCGGACACGGGGGCATAGCGGACTAGATTTGCTCACACTGAGTTCTTGCGCATTTTGACCCCGAGCGGACATCGATGCTTAACCGAAATGATCTCTGCCAAGATGCCGGCACCGCTCAAAAAAACAACTAGACTAGAGACGCGAAAGCGAATGTCGCTAGAAAGCCCGCGGCTGTCACCAGAAGACAAAAGATCAGCCCAAAAAGTCCCGCAAGGCTCCGGTCCAATTCGATACGGCCGTTTCTAATCCGGTAGTAGCTCAGGAATTCTTCCTGGGAAGTCGGTAGCTGAATATCCGTCGACGGCCGAACATCAACCTTGCCACCGGTAACGAGTGGGAGAACAACATGCGCGACACCGCATCCCACAAGATCGAGCAACATCCAAAAGATGATTTCAAAGATGAATCCAATGAATGCAGTCATACCAGCATGATATCACGCCACCGACGATTGGCCCGCGAAATCGCGCTATCGTCAAGCGACCGAAGTAAGGTAACGGTAAAGGTACTCAATCGATAGGTCCGCCTTTGGCCCAAGGCCGACATGCAGAGGTATCGGCTTCAACGTCGCCTTCTAACAGCAAAGCGGACCCGACGAAATCTATGAGTAGACGCCCTAGGCCCGCCGCATCAGCTTGAGGGAAGCTGCAAGGCGCGGGCTGCGCTTGCCTGTGAGGGCGATGCCTTCGAGCTCACCACGATCCGCGGTGCAGCTTCCGGAGAAACCGATCCCAACTTCATAGCCGCCGAACACCGGGTTCTCGCCCTTCGCCGGCGTATGCTCCTGGTTGAGCATCTCGCCCTTCCATCGGCCGTCCGCCGAGGAATAAGAGCCGAGATAGTAGAAGAACGCATCGCCGCCAAGGATGCGGCCGTCCATCAGCGGCATCACGCCCGATTGCGCGCGCCAGGGCGAGTAGTCCTAAACGTCGGCTTCCGAGGATAAAGGGGAGCGCCCCGCTTGGTCGTGATCGACGGCTTTTGACCCATCTCGGCCATCCTCCGGCGAAGCCCCTTGGAGCACCAGGCTCGCCAAATTGCCGCACAGACCGCTGCAAGGTGCTAGACTCACCACTCAATAGCGTAGCCCGTACAGGGGGACATATGCGACGGCGGGAGTTCATCGGATATCTCAGCGCTATTGGCGCTACGGCAGGATCAACGTTGTTTGGTCGGGGCTCAAGCGCGCAGTCTGTGTCAAAACGTCCGCTCATCGCATGGGCAGGAGCTGCGCCTCCGGGTGTGAAGACGCCCCAATTCATAGTGGACTTGACGTTCGGCAATTTTGTTAAGGGGCTCTCTGAGTTCGGTTACGAGCAAGGCCGTAACATCGATATCATTCGGCGAACGGACATCTTCCGGGACCGGGTACCATCCATTCAGGAGATGGTGGCTCTGCTCAAACCCGATATCATCGCTGCGCCTGCAACACTGGAAGCCGTCGCTGCCCGAAAGGCAACATCGACAATACCGATCGTCTGTGCCGCGCTTGCCGATGCGGTCCATCTCGGCTTGATTGCCAGCGAAGCTCGCCCGGGAGGAAATGTCACGGGCATTGAGCCCTACATCGCGGGTTTGCCGACCAAGCAAATTGAAATCGCGCGAGAAATCGCGCCGAAGGCACGGCGCGTCGGACTGCTTACCAATATGAACGATCCCAAGGGTCCGCCTCAAGTCGGGGATTTGACGGCAGCTTGCGGGGCTATGAGCCTCAGCGTGGTCGAAGCCGATGCCAGTACGGCGAGGGACATTCCGGATGCGCTCGCTGCACTGGCGAACGAAGAGGTCGATGTCGCTGTTGTCCTTCAGACCAACCTGCTGCTCAACATGAGCGAGCAGATCGGCACTATCGCCCTTGAAAAGCGGCTGCCGACCGTCTTCGGGTATCGCGAGCATGTTATCCACGGCGGTCTTGTGAGCTATGGCGTTGACTTGCGCTGGTGCTATCGTCGCTGCGGTTATTTTGTGGACAAGATCCTTAGGGGAACACAACCGGGTGATCTTCCCATCGAATTTCCAAGCCAGCTGTGGTTGGCAGTCAATCTCAAGACGGCAAAGGCTCTCGGCGTGGCTGTACGGGAAGGGCTCCTCGCCCGCGCCGACGAAGTGATCGATTGATCACGGGCTTACTTCTGCTGATGGCCCATCAGCGAAGTGGAGGCACGTCTCAACGAGGTCGCTCCGCGTGGCATTGCGGACCCGATTTGCTCACGTTGAGTTCTTCGCATTTTGGGCCAACACAGACGTATTCTACAATTTAGAAAATATCGAGTTTAGCCAATCGTTCTCGACGCGCGGCGTAACGATCGCCTAGAGCGGGGGTGTTCAGAAATGTCTTGAGAATATGCTCGGCGGTGGCGTCATCGGTGACATCCGCGCCTAAGACCAGCATGTTGGCGTCACCATGTTCGCGAGCGGGGACGCTTTCTGCTGCGGTATGAAGGAGTGTCGCACGCATGAAGGGAAAGCGGTTGGCCGTTATTGCCATCATCTGCCCGCTGCCGCATATCCCTATGGCGAAGTCGGACCGGCTCGCCTTGATTTCAGCTACCAACTCAAGCGCGTAGTCCATCGCATCGACCCGCTCGGTGGCGTTGTCCGTTCCGCAGTCCTTCACGCTGTAGCCGTTGGCACGCAGCCACCCGGTTAGTCGCCCCTTCAAAACGACGCCACGATGGTCAGCCGCGATTGAGATTGGTTTATCAGTCAGCTTCTGGATCATGTCGCAACCTAGCGTGCGCGTGGAGGCTGGTGCAATTCCGCAGTCGTTTTCTTACGTCGGCTCCGGGCCTTTTTCAACGAAATCGACCCTGAGCTGTACTTGGCGGTCGCTCCTGCAAGGTCGGCAAGTAACAGCAAAGCAGACGCGACGAATCTACGAGCACACGCCCTAGGCCCGCCGCATCAGCTTGAGCGAAGCTGCAAGGCGCAGGCTGCGCTTGCCTGCAAGCGCAACGCCTTCGAGCTCGCCGCTATCAGCGGTGCAGCTTCCCGAAAAGCCTATGCCGACTTCGTAGCCGCCGAACACTGGGTTCTCGCCCTTCGCCGGCGTGTGCTCCTGGTTGAGCATCTCGCCCTTCCAGCGGCCGTCCGCCGAGGAGTACGAGCCGAGATAGTAGAAGAACGCATCGCCGCCGAGGATGCGGCCGTCCATCAGCAGCATGACGCCCGAGAGGCCGGCATCGACACCATCGAGCGCGCGCAGATGGATCGCGTAGAGCCCGTTCGCGATGCCGCCTGCTCCGACAATGCCTCGTGGCGGCAACGCATCGTCATCGAGCCGCGTCAGCTCGGCCCAGAACATCGCGCCGGGCGCCGGCGCCGCCTCGCCTTCGAAGCGGATGCCATTGCTGTGGGTCCGGCCGCGCACGCTGATAGACATCGCATCAGCGCCCAACAGCGACTTGTAATAGGGATCGTGGTTGTGACGCTGGGTGACCACCTCTCCGATGATCTCGCCGCCGCGCTCCTCATAGGTGCCGAGATGTGCAAAGGCGGAATTGCCGCCCAGCAGCTTGCCGTTGTGCATGCACATGATGCTGCGGCCGAACGCATCGTTGACGCCGTATTCGACCTTGTAGAGCCCGTTCAGCAATGAAGGATCCCGGAAAGCCATTTCGAGTAGCGGGTTAGTCGCGGGCTACCTAGCACCGCCGCCTTGCCGAGGCCATCCGGCTTTTGCGCGCAGGGCGCTCTCGTTGGAGAGGCGCTTTCCGCTCCGATGATGCCATCATGCCTCTGATTTGCCCGACGCGTCAACGAATTTCGTTAAATCAGCAATCCATCGCACCGGTCCGCCCGGCTACTTTGCATGGGGTTGTTTTCGATCTTTTTGTTACTCGGCCCGCAACGGGCTCAGAAGCAAAGCGTGGTGACGAGCTGGCCCTGCTTGTTCTTGATCGCATAGGGACAGCGGATGCGTTCCAGTGCCTTCTTGGCGTCCTCGTCGCCCAGCGCCGCCGCTCGCTCGTAATAGGCCTTCGCAGCAGTCGCATCCTTCGGACCGCCACGGCCTTCCTGCGCGAACGCGCCCATCCGCTCCAGCGCGCCCGGGTGGTTTTGCGCGGCCGCCTTCTCCAACAGCGCGCGCGCCGCAACGTCGTCCTTTTGACCACCATCGCCGCTCGCGAGCATCAGGCCGAGCTGATACTGCGCCTCCGCGTTGGTCTCGGCGGCCTTGCCGAGCAGCTCGCGCGCCCGCGCCGGGTCGGCCGGAGCTGCTCCGGGCGAACCACCAAGCGCGGCGAGATTGCTGACGCCGCGGGGGTTGCCGGCCTGCGCCGCCTTCTCGAACAGCTTTCGCGCCTGCGCCTCGTCTTTGGCGACGCCTGCGCCGGTGCCGTAGAGCACGCCGAGCTCGACCATCGCCGCGCTCGAGCCCTTGTCGGCCGCCTTGCGCCAGGCTGCCATCGCCTCCGCCATCTGACGATTGGCGGCGTAGGCGCGCCCGAGCTCGAACATCGCGCGGCGCGAGCCGCCTGCCGCCGTCTTGCAGAACTTGATCGCGGTCGCGATGTCGGCGCTCGCGACCTCGGCCACCCCCTTCACGTCAGCCGGCTTGTCGGGATCGCTGGGATCGGCCGCCAGGCGATCGCACAGCACGAGATCGGCCGCCAGGCGATCGCACAGCACGAGATCGGCCGACTGCGCATGTGCGGCGAGCGGTGCCACGAACGTCAGGAGAATGGCGCAGAGAGCTGTCCGCATGGCCAGAAGGTTGCGTCCGGGCGTTGGCGAATTCAAGGCTCGAGGCCCGATCGCCGCAGCACGGGCGCAACCTCGGGCGAGGCCAGATAGCGCAACAGACGATCCGCGGCCTCAGCATTCGTCGCCGTTGTCATGCGACCGGCCGAGAACAGCGCCGGCGTCTGCAATGCGAGCGGGATAGGTCCGACCACTTCGA
This sequence comes from Bradyrhizobium sp. CCGUVB1N3, assembly GCF_024199925.1. NCBI lineage: Bacteria > Pseudomonadati > Pseudomonadota > Alphaproteobacteria > Hyphomicrobiales > Nitrobacteraceae > Bradyrhizobium > Bradyrhizobium sp. CCGUVB1N3. Next base: position 951,224 of record NZ_JANADR010000001.1, on the reverse strand, counting down.
TGCCTTCGACCTGCTTCAACTCGCTGATCTGCTGCACGGCCAGATCGGCCTCGCCGCTGATGAGCCGTTCCGCGGTAAAGCCCTGCTGCACGATGGTCGCCCTGGCATTGATCTCGGCCACAATGCCCATCCGTCCGATCAGCTCGGCAAGGTAGATCCCGCTCGCGCCCAGCCGCGAATAGGCGACGGATCGCGCCGCAAGCAGCGTCTTGCGCAAGGCGCTCTCGCTGGAAATATCAGGATGCGCCTCTCCTGCCCGCACGGCGATGCCGACATGGGAGCGCGCGAGATCAGCAGCGCTTTCCGCCACCACGCGGCCCTCGGCGATGACCTCGTCGAGGCCTTCGCGCGTCAGGATCACGAGATCGGCGGCCTCGCCGTCGCGCAGACGCTTGAGCAGCGCCTGGGTCGGCGCGAAGTCGGCGTCGATGTGGACACCCGTCGCGGCTTCGTAGGCGGAGGACAGGTTGCGCATCGCCCCCATCAGGCCGAGCGTCGAGAGCATGCGGATGGTGTTTTCCATGGTTCTCCGAAACATCCAATCAGGCGCGATGCATCAGCTTCAGCGCCGCGGTCAGCCGCAGGCTGCGTTTGCCGGCGAGCGCGGTGGCTTCCAGCACCGCCTGCTCGTCGTCATACGTGCCGGAGAAGCCGATGCCGACCTCATGCCCGCCCAACACCGGATTTTCATCGCGTGCGGGCGTGTGCTCCTGGTTCAGGATCTGCCCCTTCCAGCGGCCGTTCGCGGCCGTGTAGCTGCCTATATAATAGAACGAGGCATCGCCGCCGAGGATGCGCCCCTGGTTGAGCAGCATGACGCCGGTGAGGCCCCCTTCGATGCCATCCAGCATCCGCAGATGGATCGAGTAGAGACCGTTGGCGATGCCGCCCTCCCCGACGCCGCCGGCGATCGGCACCTCGTCCTCCCTGATCGGCATCATCACCGACTGGAAGGGCACGCCGGGCAACTCCTTCAGCTCGCCCTTGAAACGGTAGAGATCGCCGTCCGGCAAGCCCTTCGCGATCAGGGTCGCATCATCGGTGCCGGCCATCGCGCGATAATTCGGATCGGGATTATGGCGCACGGTCTTGATGACGATGGCGACCTCCTCGCCCGTCTTCTGATAAGTGCCGATATGGGCAAAGGCCGAATTGCCGCCAAGCATCCTGCCGTCGCCGACATGCATCACGCTGCGACCAACAGCTTCGCCGAGCTGAAACCGTACCTTGTAGAAACCTTCCAACACCAGCCGTGTCCCCGGCCTGCGCGCATCCGAGGCGCCAGTCTATCCCGCTTTCAGCCGTGAGAGACAAAGTTTCGTGCGCCCAGACCAAACGCTCGATATCGCCAACTGTCATCAAAATGCAAAAATCCGCCGAAGCCTTTCGGCCTCGGCGGATTTAGAGCCAACCCGGACCAAGCCCCCAAGGTCCGGGCCGGGAGGATCTTAGGCCACCGCCTTCTTGTCGGTCGGCACGGACGAGATCGTCTTCAGGATCTGCGAAGCGATCTGGTATGGGTCGCCCTGCGAGTTCGGACGACGGTCTTCCAGATAGCCCTTGTAGCCGTTGTTGACGAAGGAATGCGGAACGCGGATCGAAGCACCGCGGTCGGCCACGCCATAGCTGAACTTGTTCCAGGGCGCGGTCTCGTGCTTGCCGGTCAGACGCTTGTCGTTGTCCGGGCCGTAGACGGCGATGTGGTCCATGAGGTTCTTGTCGAAGGCCGCCATCAGCGCCTCGAAATACTCCTTGCCACCGACCGTACGCATGTACTCGGTCGAGAAGTTGGCGTGCATGCCCGAGCCGTTCCAGTCGGTGTCGCCGAGCGGCTTGCAGTGGAATTCGATGTCGATGCCGTACTTCTCGGTGAGGCGCAGCATCAGGTAGCGGGCCATCCACATCTGGTCGGCAGCGGTCTTGGAGCCCTTGCCGAAGATCTGGAATTCCCACTGGCCCTTCGCGACTTCGGCGTTGATGCCTTCATGGTTGATGCCGGCGGTCAGGCAGAGGTCGAGGTGCTCTTCGACGATCTTGCGAGCGACGTCGCCGACGTTCGAGTAGCCGACGCCGGTGTAGTACGGACCCTGCGGGGCCGGATAGCCGGACGACGGGAAGCCGAGCGGACGGCCGTCCTTGTAGAAGAAGTATTCCTGCTCGAAGCCGAACCATGCGCCGGCGTCGTCGAGGATCGTGGCGCGCTTGTTGGACGCATGCGGGGTCTTGCCGTCAGGCATCATGACTTCGCACATCACGAGCACGCCGTTGGTGCGGGCGCCGTCCGGGAACACCGCGACCGGCTTCAGCACGCAATCGGAGCTGTGGCCTTCGGCCTGCTGGGTGGAGGAGCCATCGAAGCCCCAGAGCGGAAGCTGCTCGAGCGTCGGGAACGACGCGAATTCCTTGATCTGAGTTTTGCCGCGCAAATTCGGAGTCGGCGTATATCCGTCGAGCCAGATGTACTCGAGCTTGTACTTGGTCATTGAGCCTCTCTGTAGATGATGCGAAAGGTGGGGACCGGTGGCCCCCGCACGTTGTACCCGGCCACCATCGGCCGGCGCTTTACAAGCATTTCGCGTGCCAAAACGCCGCATTGCGGGACGTTTTCCACCACCGCTCCTCAGGCTCAGGGCCCCGCCGGCAATCCACAGCGTCGTGCGTCAAAGCAGCGCACCTTTGCGTTACCCCGCACCGCAAAAAAATCGCGGAAAGCGCCCGATTTCACAGCATGTACCGCGTTGCACTTGCCCGCCGGCTAAAGCAGCGCCAACCGCTCGCAATTTTCGCGAAGTCCCTGGCTGCTTCCTCGCAACCTTCGCAATGGCCCAAGCGTTGGTCACCTGGAACCTGCCTTGCAGGGTGCAGAGGCATCACTGCCTACAAATTAGGCCAATAATGATGCCCTTTTCAGCACTTTGCATTTCGACAAGCAGGGCCAATATGGGGTGACCCAGTAACCATAAGCGAACGAGTCGGGCGCACCATGGAGGTCAAGCGCTCCGGCTGAAGGAGATACCGCAATGATGAACACGAACTTGGGCCAAGGGTCGGCCACGATCTACCAATTCCCTGTCGGGGGCCGCGCGGCTCTCGGCGGTCGTCGCTATGGCGAGGCCAGGCTGCCGGCCGATCATGTCTCGTCGCCCGTCGTCGAGACGATCTGCAGCGGCAGCTGGTATCACCAGGAGGCGATCGAGGAAGCCAAGCCGAAATGGGATCGCTGATGCCTGCGTTGCCTTCGGTGCCGCCCCGCGCTCGCAAGCGCCCGGCGGAAGTCTGAAAAGGGTCGAAACGGGATCGTTTCGGCCCTTTTTGATTCTTGTTTTGATTCTTGCGCTCAGCTCAGTTCGCAGGCGGTGATGGGCCGCTTCAGATGCTTGACCGTGGTACCGGTCTTGCCGATCTTCAGCGTGACCCCGGCGCCGGAGTAACGCGCACCCGACAGCGTCAGCCGCTTGGCGAGCGGAATGGCGCCGCCGTCGATCTGCATGAAGGCGCGCTTGTCGTCCGCGTAGAATGCCACGATGAACTGGGTACCATCAGCGCAATGATAGCCCTGAAAGGTCTGCGCCTTCGCGCCGGTCACACGCAAGGTTCCGCCTGCCGCGACAGCGATAGCCAAAATAATGGCCTTGTGCCGGTCCATGTTCGCCCCCTGTAACAGAGTTCAAGTATATCGCGCGCGAGCCCCGCGGCCGATTCCGCCGGCACCATAGCCCAGGCCAACCTTATGTCAGACTCCCCTGCCCGCCATCTCGCCTTGCAAGGTGCCAGCAATTTTCGCGACCTCGGCGGTTACCTGACCGCCGATGGCCGGCAGACGCGTTGGCGACACCTTTTCCGCTCCAATCATCTTGGTCTCCTCACCAAAGCCGATGTCGAGATCGTCCGCGGTCTCGGCGTGCGCAGCGCATTCGATTTCCGAGGCGTCGAGGAGCGTGCGGACGCGCTGTGCGGTGTGCGCGAGATCACCACGCATTCGCTGCCGATCGAGCCGACAGTTGTAGCAGCGCTCAGGGCACAGATGGCCGAGGGCACGTTGACCGCGCCCGTTGCGCTCGAGATCATGCGCGAATCCTACCGCAACTATGTCCGCCACAACACGCACAGCTTTCGCGCGCTGTTCGGTCATCTCCTGGAGGACCGCGCGCCGCTCGTCATCCACTGCACGGCCGGCAAGGACCGCACCGGTTTTGCCTGCGCGTTGATCCTTCATGCGCTCGGCGTGCCCAAGGAGACCATCGCGGAGGACTATCTGCTGACAAACCGGTTCTACCGCCGCGATCCGTCGGCGGCATCCGAACTGCCGCAGGACGTCCGCGACGCGATTGGCTCGGTAGAGGCCTCCTATCTCGAAGCCGGCTTCGAAGCCGTGCGCGCCGACTATGGCGACCTGGAAACCTACTTGCGCGATGGTCTCAAGATTGGCGCGCCAGAACGCGACGCGCTGAAGGCACGTTATCTCAAGCCGTAATCAAACACGGGCATTTTTGCGTCGCGCCGCTGGCCTTGAGGATCGCCGAACGAAGGGCACGGGCGACCTGCATGGTGCTCCAGTCGCTCTGGTGCAGCTGCAACTCATCGTCCGGAGCGAGTAGCTGCTCGAACGAAGCGTTGTTGTGCACGTTCCAGTGCCGCATCAGCGCCCAGCGCTGGAACAGGTTGACCTTGGCGTCCTGCGCCGCGATCCGGATCGCCGACGCCATCTTCTCCGAGAGTTCGGCCTTCTCGTCGAACAGCATGGCGGTCACGTATTGTGGATCGATCAGCACGACATCCATGGTCGGATGGTCGCGCAGGAGTTTCAATCCCTCGACGATTTTTCTGACCACCTCATCGAAGTCGAACTGTTCCTTGCGGAAAACGGCGTTGGTTCCGACTTGCCAGAGCACCAGCGAAGGATTGTCAGCAAAGATATCATCCGTGAACCGGCCCACCTCCTGCGGCGCATCTTCGCCGCCTTTGCCGCGGTTGAGCACGTCGATCCGGATGTTCAGACGGGGATCATCATCCTTGAAGTGTTTCCTCAAATACAGCTCGAGCCTCGCGGGATACGCAACGACATTGCCGAGCCCGGCCGTCGAGGACGACCCCATCGCCACGATACGCACGGGGCCCTTTCCGGCCAACGCCGTCCGGAAATTGTCCAGCGGAAACTTCAGATCAACGATCGCTGCAGGAAACTCGATGGTCGGCAAATTGTCGGACATGAAACAGCCTCCTCCACGATCTAAAGTTGCATCTATAGCCCAGCCTTGAAGCTGCCGCCATTGCAAGTCCAATTCGCTCCGCGCAATAGTCGGCGCGCATCAAACCGACGGAGAGCATCGTGCAGGGAAAAGTCATTGTCGTGACCGGCGCGCTCGGCGCGCTGGGCCAGGTGGTGGCGGAGACGGCGCTGGCGCGCGGCGCGCGCGTCGCCGGCATCGATCACGCGCCTTCGCAGGCAGTCGCGACTGCGCAGCATATCGAGATCGGCGGCGTCGATCTCTCGGATGAGGCGCAGGCGAAGACAGCCGTCTCGGCGGCAGCAAAACATTTCGGTCGGCTCGATGCGTTGATCAACATCGCCGGCGGCTTTGCCTTCGAGTCCGTCAACGACGGCGACATCAGGACCTGGCAGCGCATGTACGCGCTGAACGTGCTGACCGCGCTCAACACCTCGCGCGCCGCGCTCTCCCATCTTGCGACCTCCAAGGCCGGCCGCATCGTCAATGTCGGTGCCATGGGCGCGCTCCAGGCCGGCTCCGGCATGGGCCCCTACGCAGCCTCGAAGGCCGGCGTACACCGCCTCACAGAGGCGCTCGCCAATGAGTGGAAAGGCAAGGTCACGGTAAACGCGGTGCTGCCCTCGATCATCGACACCAAGGCCAATCGCGCCAGCATGCCGGATGCGGATGTCTCCAAATGGGTGACGCCGCAGGAGCTCACCGAAGTGATCCTGTTCCTCGCAAGCGATGCAGCAAGCGGCGTGACCGGTGCGCTTATCCCGGTGAGCGGACGCGTTTAGTCCGGTACCAGGAGCCGCAGATTGCCCTTGAAGCGGATGCTCTGCTTGCCCGCGAGCGCGATGCCCTCGCCACAGGCGATCTCGTCCGTATAGGTGCCGCTGAAGCCCATGGTGACCACCTTGCGGCCCCACACTGGACGTTCATCAAATGAGGGCGAATGTTCTTCGTTGGTGACCTCGCCCTTCCACTTGCCGTTGGCGGAGGTGTAGGTGCCGTAGTGGAAGAAAAAAGAATCACCGCCGCGCATGATGCCATCGCGCAGGACCACGACGCCCTGATTGCCGCCCTGAACGCTGTCGAGCATCTCTATTCGGATGTGATAGAGCCCATTCCTGATTGTCATCTTCCGCGCCCAATTGTCCCACGCGCAAGATAGCCCCTCGATACCTCTCGATCAAATGGCCGGCCAGCGCCTACCCGATCCGGGATAGACTGGCCGCAACTGATTCTCCACGAACGCAAGACCCGGAAGCCTTCTTTGGAAACCGCGCTCTATCTGCCAGTCAAACGCTTCCTCGAAGAGCTCGGCTTCACCGTGAAGGGCGAGATCGGCGGCTGCGATCTCGTCGGCCTCAGCGCCGGTGATCCGCCTGTCGTGGTGATCGGCGAGCTCAAGCTCGCTTTCAATCTCGAGCTGATCCTGCAGGCTGTCGATCGCGCCCCGGCCGGTGATGAGATATGGATCGCCGCAAAAATGTCGGCGCGCGGCAAGGGGCGCGAGAGCGACGCGCGTTATCGCAATCTCTGCCGCCGCCTCGGCTTCGGCATGCTTGGAGTCACCGAGCGCGGCCAGGTCGAGGTGCTGGTGAAACCGCCGACCGCGGCGCCGCGCCGCGAGCCGAAGAAGCGCTCGCGGCTCGTCGCCGAGCATCAGCGCCGCCAGGGCGATCCGGTGCTGGGCGGCAGTACGCGCGCGCCGATCATGACGGCCTATCGCCAGCAGGCGCTGGCCTGTGCCTCGGCGCTCGCCGACGGCCCGCGGCCGGTGCGCGATCTGCGCACGCGGTGTCCTGATGCCGGCAAGATTCTGCTGCACAATGTCTATGGCTGGTTCGCGCGGGCCGAGCGGGGAATCTACGGATTAACCGAGGCCGGACGCGCGGCGCTGAAGCGCTGGCCGCAGCCGAAAATCGCGCTCGATGCCGGTCAGCCGTCGCCGCCCTGACATCAGATCAATGCAAGGCGCGAATAACTGAGATGCCACACCAAATTCATATTGCAATGCAACATGGGCAGCACTAGGTATCCCGGATCGAAATGAGGCTACCATGAGCGCAGACTGGAATACCAAATATGGCACGCGGCGCGTCCGCCACGATCCGCCGACCCTGGACGAGGCGATTTTCGCCGCGATCGGCATTACCGACGATCAGGCACAGCAGGCCGAGATCGCCGCGTCCCTGATGGGCATGCCGCTCGACGTCGTGCAGGCCGAGGTGAAGAAGCAGGCCCGTACCAACAGCCGTATCACCGCCACGCGCGTGATTGCCGGCGAACAGGGCGCGCAGCGCTCGGTGGTGGTCGAGCGCCGCGTCGTGCGCCGCTTCGGCAACGACAAGCGTACCGGCACCTGAAGCGTTCTCGTCTCTACTCTCGGATACGAAAGCGGACCGGCGTTGCCGGTCCGCTTTTTGATTTTAGGCGGCGCGATTGCCGTACATGCTGGAAAACAGCTTCCACCATGTGCTGTTGAAGCTCAGCAGCGCGCGGCCGGCCTTGAACGGCGCAGCCGCGAGATCCGCTAGCTCCGCCTCCGGCGTCTTGGTGAGGTCGATCGTGCCGGTCGACTCGCCGTGCCGAAATGCCAGATGCGCGCCGAACTTCTTCGCGAGCGCCCGCATCGCCTGATTCTCCGCGCCCGTCGTGATGCGCAGGCGACCAAATCCCTTCCAGCGTGCTTCCGCGATCAGCCGCCGGAACAACACGGTGCCGACGCCCTGGCGGCGCGCGGAGGCTTCCACGCTGAATGCCACTTCGGGCAGCGAATCGCCTTCCGGCGGATGCAGCTCGGCCGCGCCGCGGACCACGCCATCGACGATGTAGGCGACGATCACAGTGCCGTCCTCCGCACAGCGGGCGGCGTAACGCTCGATGAAGCTGTCGTCGAGAAAACCGTTGAAGCGGTCGTGCCGACTCTCGGGATCGAGTCTCAGCAAATGATCGCGCAGGAGCGGCAATTCCTCTTGCTGGATCAGGGTCCGCACATAGCCCTGGACGGACTCCGTGTGCATGGTCTCTTCAAGTGCCACGTCAAAACTCCTCTTGGTGTCCCTCGAGGAGGCGTTCGAATCCCTAGGCCTCCTATATTGTGCGTCGCAGCATAATTTGCAAGACGGGAACCTGCCCAAGTTTGAGGCATGGCAAACGACCAATTCGTTAACAAACTCAAAGCCCCGTAATCATACGAGGACCATCTGGGTCTGGATCACCAGCGCCACCAGCTTGCCGTCCTCTGTTTCAAGGCGGGTCTGCCAGACCTGGGTCCGCCGTCCCCGGTGGATCGGGGTCGCGGTGGCGGTCACCGTGGCCCCCTCCTTCGCGCCGCCGATGAAATTGGTCTTGCTCTCCAGCGTCGTCGTGCCCTTGGCGTCCGCCGGCAGGTTGATCACAGTCGCAGCCGCCCCGACGGAATCGGCAAAGGCCATGATGGCGCCGCCATGCGCGATGTGGCCGAGCGTGCAGAGGTCGGGCCTGATCATCATTTTCGCCACCACGCGGTCCGGCTCGGCCGCGACGAACTGCACGCCCTTGAGTTCGGCAAACGGCATCTTCATCGCATGAAGTCTTTCAAGCGGCATCATCGGATCTCCTCCCAGTGTCTTGAATTCTCAACGTGAATTGTCCAGCGACACAAAGCAATGACGTCCGAGGTCATTGCCACGATGATATCGATGCCGCCTCCACGCGCCACGTTTGCCTGAGCACTCCAGGGTCGCCAAACCGGCTGCAACTGGACAGAATGACAGGTCTGACGAGACCTGATGATCATGACAGCGCCGCTCAAGACTGCTCCCTTTGCGCCGTTCGAATGGATGCTGTCTGCTCGCTATCTGCGTGCGCGGCGCAAAGAAGGCTTCGTCTCGGTCATCGCAGGGTTTTCGTTCCTGGGAATCATGCTGGGCGTGGCGACCCTCATCATCGTGATGGCGGTCATGAACGGCTTCCGCAAAGAGCTGCTGGACAAGATCCTTGGGCTCAACGGGCATGTTCTGGTTCAGCCGCTGGAATCGCCGCTGACCGACTGGAAGGACGTGACCGAACGCATCAGCCAGTTGAAGGGGGTTCGACTGGCTGCGCCCGTCGTTGACGGGACGGCCCTGGCATCATCCGCAAACGCCTCCGGCGTCCTGGTGCGCGGGATCCGCGCGGCCGATCTCAACAAGCTCGCTTCGGTCGCCGGTAACATCAAGCAGGGTTCGATCGAGCATTTTGACGGGGATCAAGGCGTCGCGATCGGCCAGGGCCTCGCCGATCAGCTTTCACTGCATGCCGGTGACGCCATTACGCTCGTCGCGCAGCACGGCGCGGTGACGCCAATGGGCGTCATGCCGCGCATCAAGAAATACAAGGTCACGGCTGTGTTCGAGATCGGCATGTCCGAGTACGACGCGAGCGTGGTTTTCATGCCGATTGCGGAGGCGCAGTCCTACTTCAACCGCAGCGGGGATGTCACGGCGATTGAGGTGTTCACGACCGACCCGGATCACATCGACATGTTTCGCAGGAATGTGATGGATGCCGCCGGCCGGCCGATCTTCCTGGTCGATTGGCGGCAACGCAACTCGACCTTCTTCAGCGCGCTTCAGGTCCAGCGCAACGTGATGTTCCTCATCCTGACCCTGATCGTCCTCGTGGCTGCCCTGAACATCGTGTCGGGCCTCGTCATGCTGGTGAAAGACAAGAGCAGCGACATTGCGATCCTCCGAACCATGGGAGCTTCGCAGGGCTCGATTATGAGGATCTTCCTGATCACCGGCGCCTCGATCGGCGTCGCAGGTACGCTGATCGGCTTCGTCGTCGGGCTTCTGGCCTGCCTCAACATCGAATCGATCCGGCAGTTCATGTCCTGGCTGACCAGGACCGAATTGTTTCCGCCAAAACTCTACCTTCTTTCGAAGCTCCCGGCGGAAGTCGAGGTTGGCGAAACCTCCGCGGTCGTGATCATGGCGCTGACGCTTTCGTTTCTCGCAACGCTCTACCCGTCATGGCGCGCCGCGCGGCTCGATCCCATCGAGGTGCTGCGGCACGGAGGCTAGAGCGCCAGACCGAGATGGACGTGCTGGTTATTTCGTCTTATCGCCGGTCAGCGCGTTCTTGTAGATCTTGCCGTTGCGGATGAGCACGTTGGATGGCGCCGAGAGCGCACTGTTCCGGCCGTCGAAGATGCGGACGCTTTGAAACAGGATCGCGGACCCCTGCTGGGCCCGCGCAGGCGGCGAAGTAACAAGGCTGACGCCGATTGCGACGACCAACACAAAGACAATGAAGATACCACCGGGCTTGCGCACGTCAGACATTTCCGCCCTCCTGCCGGCACGTCTGCTCGTCCCGCGGCAGCGATGCCTTGGGACTTGAGTCAGCGCCGGCATGTTGAGCGAGTCAACTTACAACCCATGCGGAAACATGCAGCCCAACCATCCGGTACGAGCGGAGATGGGACCGGAGCTGTCGCGCCTGGCTTCAATTGATTCAAACAGGAGCCGTTCCGTCCTGGCGCAAGCGACGTGAACCGCATCCCCCGCTTGACGCATTCATAACTATTGGGTTATACGACAACTCATAACCAATGAGTTATAAATCTCGCATGGCCAACACCCACGATGTGCTGTTCCGGACCCTTGCCGATCCAACCCGGCGGGCAATCTTCGAGCGACTGTGCCGCCACGGCGAGCAGACCGTTGGCGCGTTGACCGCGCGGGCTGGCGTGTCGCAACCGGCCGTCTCGAAGCATCTCATGGCGTTGAAACAGGCGGGCCTCGTGCGCGACCGCCACGAGGGCCGCCAAACGCATTACAGCGCGCAGCTTCGCGCGCTCGCTCCGCTGATCGACTGGACCAGCAAGATGACCGGCTTCTGGCAAAGCCGGTTCGACGACCTCGAAGATCTTCTCAAGAGGATGGACCAATGAACAAGACCGAGACCCGTTCCGTCGTCGTCGAGCGTGAGTTCGCACATCCGCCCGAGAAGCTTTGGCGCGCTCTGACGCAGCCGCATTTGATTTCGGAGTGGCTGATGAAGAACGATTTTGTGCCGGTGGTGGGCCACCGTTTCAACCTCACCGGCGAGTGGGGCGGCGTGCTCGACTGCGAGGTCCTCACGATCGAACCGAACAAGGCGCTCGCCTACACCTGGAACTTTGCGCATCAGGATGCGGCCTACAATCTGGAGAGCGTGGTGACCTTCACCCTCACACCGACGCGGGGCGGAACTCTGCTCCGCGTCGAGCAGGTGGGATTCCGCCCGGACCAGAAGCAGGCCTATGGCGGCGCACATGCTGGATGGAAGCAGTTTTTGGCGAAGCTGGAAGAGGTTCTGCCGCAGGCAGACTGACGCCGCCGTCGCACTGTAGGATAGGAGGTTTCATTGAACTGGAACATGTGGATTCGGCAGGTTCACCGCTGGCTGTCGATTGGCTTCACGGTCGCCGTCATGATCAATGTCCTCGCGATGGGACTGGAGCAGCAGGCGATCTGGATCGGCCTCATGGCGCTGTTCCCGCTCATCCTGCTTCTGCTCTCCGGCCTCTATCTGTTCGCCCTGCCCTATGCCACCAAATGGCGCAGTGGCTGACGGCGATCGCTCGCCTGACATAGAACAGGACCGGATTTCGGAGCACAGGATCTCAAATGACTCCATCGGAAAAAATCGACCAGCTGATCGCCGGGATCACCGACTGGCGCGGCAAGACGTTTGCGAACCTGCGCAAGACCATCCTCGAGGCCGATAGCGAGATCGTCGAGGAATGGAAGTGGATGGGCAGCCCGGTGTGGGAGCGCGACGGCATCATCGCGGTCGCCAATGCCCACAAGGGCAAGGTGAAGCTGACCTTCATGTACGGCGCCCGCCTTGCCGATCCCGACAAACTCTTCAACGCCGGCCTCGAAGGCAACGAACGCCGCGCGATCGATTTCCTGGAGGGTCACAAGATCAATGCGCGGGCGCTGAAAGAACTCGTGCGCGCGGCGATCGACTACAATCAGGGCAAGGCGAAGAAGAAGGCGCCGGCCGCGGCGGGTGCGAAGGCGCGGAAAGCGGGTTGAGCTACTACCGCTGTCGTGCCCCGCGAAGGCGGGGCATCCAGTACGCCGCGGCTTCTCCGTATTCCATCACGGTCTCTGGAATACTGGATCACCCGCTCCAGTGCGCAATTGCGCACAAGGCGGGCGATGACGCTAGAGTGTGGTGAGCGCCTGCCACAATGCTCGCCATTGCGAGCTACGTCACCGCATTCACGACCTGGTATTCCGGCCGGCGCCAGATTTCGCCTGATATCACCTCCTCGATGATCTCCGCCGCCTTCATCACCTCGCTCTCCCCGATATACAGCGGCGTCAGGCCGAAACGCATGATGTCGGGGGCGCGGAAGTCGCCAATCACGCCGCGCGCGATCAGCGCCTGCATGGCGGCGTAGCCACCTTGGAAGGCGAAGGAGACCTGCGAGCCGCGCATCTCGTGCGCGCGCGGCGTGACCAGCCTGAGATGCGGGCAGCGGCGCTCGACCTCAGCGATGAGGAGATCGCCGAGCGCGAGCGATCGGGCTCGCACTTCCCCAAGATCGACGCGGTCCCAGATGTCGAGTGAAGCCTCCAGTGCGGCCATCGCGAGCACCGGCGGCGTGCCGACGCGCATGCGTTCCACGCCGCCCGCGGGCGCGTAGCCGAGATCGAAGGCGAACGGCTTTGCGTGGCCCATCCAGCCGGAGAGCGCGGCCCGTGCCTGATCGGCGTGACGCGGCGCGACATAAAGGAAAGCCGGCGCGCCTGGACCGCCGTTGAGATATTTGTAGGTGCACCCAGCAGCGAAGTCGGCGCCGACGCCGGCGAGATCGACCGGCAGCGCACCGGCCGAATGCGCGAGATCCCAGACGGTCACGATGCCCAGCGTATGCGCTTTTGCAGTGAGCTCCGCCATGTCATGGCGGCGACCGGTGCGGTAGTCGACCTCCGTGAGGTAGAGCACCGCAATCTCCTCCGACAGCGCGGCCTCGACCGCTTCCGGCGCCGCGAGGCGCAACTGGTGCCCTCGCCCGAGCGTCGCGATCAGGCCTTCGGCCATGTAGAGATCGGTCGGAAAATTGCCGGTGTCGGAGAGCACGACCTTGCGATCAGGACTCATATCGAGCGCAGCAGCGAGCGCCTGGTAGGCCTTGAGCGAGAGTGTATCGCCCATCATCACCGAGCCCGCCTCCGCGCCGATCAGCCTGCCGACGCGATTGCCGACGTTGCGCGGCTGCACGTACCAGCCCGCCGTGTTCCAGGCGCGAATGAGCTCATCGCCCCATTCCTGCCGGATCACGCGGTCGACCTTTTCGGCAACACCAAGCGGCAGCGCGCCGAGCGAATTGCCGTCGAGATAGATCACGCCCTCGGGCAGATGGAAGAGCGCCCTGGTGTCCTCGTAGACGCGAAGTCGGGTCTTGGTCATGGCTTGCTCAAAGGCAGGACTTGTTCAAAGGCAGGACTTGCTCAGAGGCAGGACTTGCTCAGAGGATCGTGCGCACGCGCCAGAGTTCGGGGAACAGCTCGACCTCCAGCATGCGCTTGAGATAGCTGACCCCGCCGGTGCCGCCGGTGCCGCGCTTGAAACCGATGACGCGCTCGACGGTGGTCACGTGGTTGAAGCGCCAGCGGCGGAAATAGTCCTCGAAGTCGACGAGTTTTTCGGCGAGCTCGTAGAGCATCCAATGCGTCTCCGGCGCCTCGTAGACCCGGCGCCAGGCCTGAAGCACGCCCTCGTTCAGGTTGTGCGTCTCGCTGACGTCACGCGCCAGGACAGCAGGCGGCATCGCGAGCCCCTTGCGATCGGCGAGGCGCAGCACCTCGTCGTAGAGACTCGGCGTCGCCAGCTCCCCCTCCAAAAGCCGCGTGACCTCGACGTCATGCGCATGGGGCTTGAGCATCGCGTGATTGCGGTTGCCGAGGAGATATTCGATCAGGCGGTACTGGCTCGACTGGAAGCCCGAGGATTGCCCGAGCTTGGAGCGGAAACGCGTGTACTCGCTCGGCGTCATCGTGCGCAGCACGTCCCAGGCACTGTTGAGCTGCTCGAAGATGCGGGAGACACGCGCGAGCATTTTCATCGCCGGCGAGACTTCGTCCTGCGCGATGGCGCGGCGGGCGGCACTGAGCTCGTGAATGGCGAGGCGCATCCAGAGCTCGGAGGTCTGGTGCTGGATGATGAACAGCATCTCGTCATGCGCGTCCGACAGCGGATGCTGCGCGCCGAGGATCGCATCGAGCTGGAGATAGTCGCCATAGGACATGCGCCGGGCGAAGTCGGTCTCGGCGCCCTCGGCGGTGGGATCGTAGTCGTTGCTGGTCATGACATCCGCTCTCCGATCGATCTCCGTCAGTCCAGGCCGACCAGGCTCGCGTTGATTTTTGACGAGGGATCCTTGAGCCCGTCGACGACAGAGAAATGGTTGTAGCCGGGCTCGACCACCAGACGTGTCGGCACGTCAAAGCCGGTCCAGACGTTCGCCATCAGCTCGGCCTGGCGGACGAATTCGGGCCGCTCGGCGCCGCCGACCCAGGCCGTGAGCGGCGCGTGCCCGCGCGGCAGATGCAGCGCTGCGCTTTCGAGCGTCGCCTCCTCCAGCGACATTCCGAGCGTCGCATTCATTTTCGTCCTCAAGAGAGGGCGCAGATCATGCAGACCGCTGATCGAAAGCGTCGCGGCGATGCGATTGTAGATGGCAGGCTCAAGCCGGCTGTCGTCGCACAGCATGCGCGTGACGAGATGACCGCCGGCGGAATGGCCGGCGAGCCGGATCGGCCCGGAGACGAGCGCGGCCGCGGCGGCGATGGCGGCGGCGATCTCGGCCGTGATGTCGGAGATCCGCGCGGCGGGCGTCAGCGTGTAGCTCGGCAGCGCGACGGCCCAGCCGTGGTGGCGCGCGCCTTCGGCAAGGTCGGTCCATGACGATTTGTCGAAGCGCATCCAGTAGCCGCCGTGCACGAAGACGACGAGACCTTTGCTGTCGCCATCCGGCAGAACCAGGTCGAGGCGTTGGCGCTCGCCTGAGCCATAGGCGATGTCCGGACGAAATGCCCTGAGCCCCGCGCGATAGGCCGCGGCGCGCTCCGCCCAGAGCGCGGGCAATATGTCCGATCCCGGCACGTGAGCCGAGTTGGCATAGGCATCGTCCCAATCGCGCATCGTTACTCCCAGAGGACTCGCGGACAACAGGTGCTACTCTGCCACCAGCGGGGCGTTCGTCCTAGTCTTTATTTTAAGCTTAAAGCTTTTGGCCGCGTCTGTAGGGTGGGCAAAGCGACTTGTCCGCCGTAGCTCGAAGAGCGAAGGCGGAAGCGTGCCCACCACTTGGGTCGCAATCCGGGAAAGATGGTCGGCACGGCGCAGGCGCGCCCTTGCCTACCCTACGAAAAGGCGGCGGAGCCTACGCCTTCTCCACCCCGCACCACTCCGCGATGAACAGCGCCATCGCCTTGGTCGACTTCTTCAGCGAGTCCAGATCGACATATTCGTTGAAGCCGTGCATCTCGCCGCCGCTCGGGCCGAAGCAGAGGCTGGGGATGCCGTGATTAAGACCGTAGAAGCGGGTGTCGGTGAGCGCGGTGAAGACGAGGTCTTCGACCGCGCCGCCATAGACGGCGTTGAAGGCCTTGCCGAAAGCGGCTTCCGGCGCGGCCGCGTTGGTCAGCTCATAGCCTTCCGACAGGAAGCCGGACCATTCGACTTCGGGCGGATTGTTGGCGAGGAAACGATGGTTTCGCGCTGCGGCCGCTACACAAGCAAGAATCTCTTTCTGGTGATCGGCGATCGACCAGCCCGGCAACACCGCGATACGGCAATCGACGTCACACCAGGCCGGCACGCTGGAGGCCCAGTCGCCGCCCTTGATGATGCCGGGGTTGAAGTTGATGGGATGGTTGAGCGTCTTGAAATAGCGATCGCTCTTCGCGCGCTCATTCCATTCGATCTCGAGCTTTTGCAGGGCCTGGATCAGGTGATAGGCCGCCATGATCGCGTTGGCGCCGGAGCCGGCAAACGCCACATGGGTCGGATGGCCCTTCACGCGCAGGCGGAACCAGATTACGCCGACCTGCGAGCGCACCATCTTGCCGCCCGTCGGCTCCGGAATGAAACAGGCATCGGCGCGATAGCCGCGCTGGAGCGTCGAGAGCGCGCCGACGCCGCTGCTCTCCTCCTCGATCACGGACTGAAAATGGATCCGCGCCGTTGGCCGAAGGCCTGCAGCCTTGATCGCATCAAGCGCATAGAGCGCGCCGATGGTGCCGGACTTCATGTCGCAGGCGCCGCGGCCATACATTTTGCCGTCCTTGATGACCGGCGCAAATGGCGGGGTATCCCAGAGCTCCAGCGGTCCCGCCGGCACGACGTCGCAATGGCCTTGCAGGATCAGCGACTTGCCGCCGTTCGTTTGCGGGCGGTAGGTGCCGACCACCGTGCGCGCTTTGGAGAAATCGTGCTCGATCGGGCCGAAGCCGCGCAGATCTTTCAAGTCGTCGACATTGATGTGCCAGTCGTCGACCTCATAACTCCGCGCGCGCAGGAGGTCGCCCATCATGTCCTGACAGGGGCCTTCCGCGCCGCGGGTCGAGGGGATCGCGACGAAATCGCGTGTGGTCGCAAGCTGAGCCTCGAAGCCGGCATCGACGGCGTCGAGAATCCTCTGCTGCGTTTCGGCATTCATGCTGGCAACTCCGTCAGGCATTCCAAGGAACGCCGCGAAGCTAGCCGATTTCAGCCCTCCGGGTACTCCTGAAAATAGGCATCCAGCAATGCATCTTCGAGCAGTCGGCCTTCCGAATAGCCATTCAGCGTCGCCGGCCGCGTGACGCCGTCGAGCAGACGCGTGCAAGGTTCCGGCGCACCAAGCACGGTGCGCACGGGAATCCGCTCCGCATAGATCGGCAGCGCATAGTCCTCGTCGTCATCTGCAAGCCCCTTGGCGCGAACCTTGGCCGAGGCTTCCTCGATCTCCATCGCGATGAAGGACGTCGCCTTGATCTCCTGTGTGCTGCTCGGGCGCAGGCCCGCAGTGCGATCCGGGAAGAAGCGATCGACCATGGCGACCAGCGCGCGCTGCTTCTCGTCCGCATCGGTGACGAGGTAGGCGGTGCCGAAGGCCATCACCGCGCGATAGTCCGCCGAATGATTGAAGCCGCAGCGCGCCAGAACCAGGCTGTCGAGATGTGCAACGGTGAGACAGACCCTCTGGCCTTCCGACTGGTTGCGCAGCATGCGGCTTGCGCTGGAGCCGTGCCAATAAAGTTTTGTCCCTTCCCGCCAGAAGAAGGTCGGCGTGCAATAGGGCTGGCCGTCGATCGCATAGGAGACGTGGCACAGCATTGAGGAGTCCAGGATGCGGTGAACCGTGGCGTGATCGTACGAACCGCGGTCATGGCGGCGCTTGACCTGGTTGCGGGACGAGACCGGATAGGACGTGGTGGCGATACCGTCGGACACGGCGACTCCTGTCGTGACATTTGACTCTGGACGGAGTTGTAGCGGCCCATTTGGTCTGCGATAGTTCCAATTCCATGCGAAAAATTCCAACCAATTCGAAGCCGTCCCCGAAAGCCCCGCCGCGCAAGGCCGAGCTGCCGCTCGATTTCGCGGGAGCGCACATCACGGCGAGTGCCTCCTCGGCGCACCGACTCTACCAGGCGCTCTGCCACGCGATCGTGGAAGGCCTGGTCAAGCCGGGCGAGCCGCTGCCACCATCGCGAATGCTGGCCAAACAGACCGGTTTCCGGCGCAATGCCGTCGTGACGGCCTATGAGCGGCTGATCGCCGACGGATTTGCGGAAGCGACCGTCGGTTCCGGGACATTCGTCGCCGCAAAAATTCCCGCCCGCGCGAGCGATACCCGCAAGGCGAAGATCACAGTCGAGGCCCCGCGGCAGGGCACGCTGGCACTCGGCTGCACCCATATCGACGAGCGCTCGCTGCAACGCTTCCGCGGCTTTGTCGGCCGGCGCATGCGCGCCTTTGGCAGCGAACATTTGCACTACGGTGATCCGCGCGGCAGCCGCGAGCTGCGCGTGGCGGTCGCCGATCATCTGCTCTCGGCGCGCGGCCTGCGCTGCGATCCCGACCAGATCATGCTGACGTCGGGCACGCTGCACGGCTTACGCATCGTGCTCGGCGCGATCCTCAAGACCAACGACCAGATCTGGTGCGAGGATCCCGGCTACCCCACCGCGCGCGCGACGATCCTCCATTGCGGCTATCGCGCCGTTTCCGTGCCGGTCGACGAGCACGGGCTGTGCGTTGCCAAGGGCCGCACGGCGGCAGCAAGGGCGCGCGCGGCCTATGTCACGCCGTCGCATCAATTTCCGCTGGGCGTGCAGATGTCGATGCCGCGGCGGCTCGAGCTTCTCGACTGGGCGAAGGAGGCCGGCGCCTTCGTGCTGGAGGACGATTACGACAGCGAGTTCCGCTATGACGGCGCGCCCCTGATGTCGCTTGCCGGCATCGATCGACTCGAGCGCGTGATCTACATGGGCACGTTTGCCAAGACACTGTTTCCGGGCCTGCGTATTGGCTATTGCGCGCTACCGGAGCGCTTGATCGGCACGGTCGCGACGGCGCGCGCCGCGCTCGACCGCTTTCCCGGTACACTGATGGAAGGCGCGGTCGCGGACATGCTCAATTCCGGCGCCTTCGCCGCGAACCTGAAACGCGTGCGAAAACTCTATCGCGAGGCGCGCGATGCCCTGGCTGAGACGCTCCAGGCCGCGTCCGACGGCCGGCTGTCTGTTCCCGTGCCCTCGCAGGGCCTGCATCTGGTCGCGCGGTTCGAGCCGTCGGTGGATCTGCGCATCGCGGCGCAGGCCAAGCACGCGGCCGGTGCGGAAGGCTGGCTGCTTGCCGACACCTATGCGCGCTCCCGTCCCCTGCCCGGTTTCGTCCTCGGCTTTTCCGGCCATTCGGTTCCGCAACTGGTGGCGTCAGCCGAAAAGCTCGCGACGCAATCGCTGGCCGCGCTTCGCGGTAGCGACAAGCCGGCGCGGCGCGCGTGACGAAGGTTCACTATGAGAATCGCGCGCGGCTTTCTAACATCGCCACATCGAGGCCGGGATTTTCGTCATGACCCATTTTCGCGCGACGTGCGTGTGCGCGCTGTTTGCCGTAGCAACAATATCGTTGGCGCGCGCCGACACGGTTGGTCGCGAGCAGGACATCGTCGGCTTGCGGCTTGGCCAGCGCGTGATGGTCGATGACGGTACCTGCCCGGCCGGGCAAATCAAGGAAGTGCGCGGTGCAAAGATGACCGCAAACGGCATCACGCCGACACGCACCTGCGTGCCGCGATTTGGACCGAAGTCGAAATAGCTTGCGGGCTACTTCGCCGGGTCGAACATGCACTGAAGGGTCGGCTTGGCGATCTTGGTGAAGGTCGGTCCGATCTCGGACTGCTTCGCAACCGGCACCCATTCGTTCTCGATGGTCGGCACACCGGTCTCGCTGATGCCGCGAAGCAGCGCCTCGCGCAGGTCGCGGTCCTCAACCACGGCGGCGGCATGATCATGCAGGCAACCGCAGACTTCCTCCGGATGCGCCCAGCGCCCGAGCATGTGCGGCGCGCATTGGCGCACGAAATCGGTGCGCGGATCCGGCAACCTGTTGGGAGAGCGCACCTGAGCCTGAGCCGCGGTGATCGTCACGAGGGACGCGAGGAAAGCTGCGGCGCAGATGCGAAACATCATTGGCTTTTCTTGATCTTGCTGGACTTTTTCTTGCGATCAGAGACGCGCGGCCATCACGATCGGCTGAGACACCTTGGCCCCAACCGGCGAGCCGCTATAGGCAAAGGTCCCGACGCCCGGCAACCCGCTGTCGCTCGTTCCGGCCAGCGAGGACCCGGCGAGGACGAAGCCCAAAGCAAGGATGAAGCTGAGCGCCCGCATGTGAAGTCTCCAGTTCCCCGCGGCTGTGCGCCGCTACCGCTGGTGGGGTTGATAACCATGAGCGGTTTCCGCCGTGATGCGCGAAAACGGGAAAATGGTTTCATCTTCGTGAGAATTGTTTCGTCGGCGCGGATGCGACGAAACATTAAGTCAAAAACCCCAATCATTTCAGTGAAGTCGTCCCGGTGTCGACGGCTGCGTCTCACCGGCCTCTCCGACGCTCCCGCAGCCATCGCGCGTCCTGGCGTCACTGTCCCGAAGCAGACACTTCACACGCATTTTACGTTTCTCTGCTGAAGAGGAGCGCAAAAGAAGCGCGAAGTTCCGCTGAACCGGGGACGTGCCAGCGACGACCGAAGCCTTCGAACAGTAACAAGCCCGGCACCAAACCGAGGCTCAGGGTTGAGGTATGGCCATCATGATGGCGTCAGATCGCGCAATGCCGCGCGAGGCGGACCAGAGTTCGGACCGCGCCAACGAGAGACCCAGGCAGCGCAGCGCCACCGGCGCGATGGCGCTGCAATCCGATCGCGGCTATGAGGCGGCACCCCAAGGGTTCGTGCGGCTGACCGGCTCGCATCTCGCAAAGCCGCGCGTCAGCCGCAGTCTCGTCACTGAGTGAAGAAGTCGCCACATTTCTGAATGCTGGTATCCGTCGGCCCCCACGGCATGATCGGCACGGTCGAGGTCGAGTTCTTCGGCGAGCCCTCGATCAGCCTGTCCGAATAGACCATGTAGACCAGCACGTTGCGCTTGGTATCGCAGCCGCGCACGATCTGCATCTTCTTGAAGAACAGCGAGCGGCGCCTGCGGAACATGTCGTCGCCCTGCTCCAGCTTGTCCTTGAACTTGATGGGACCGACCTGCCGGCAGGCGAGCGAGATGTCAGACACCTCCTCGGCGAGCCCCAACCAGCCCTTGAAGCCGCCCTTCTCCGGCACCGTGAAATGACAGGCCACGCCCTCGACTTCGGGATCGTCGAGGCCGTAAGTTGCCAGCTTGTCGTTCGGGCTCAGCCATTTGAACACGGTGGAGCGGCGGAAGATCAGATCGGGCTCGTCGGCGGCTTGGGCAAAGCTGGCCGGCATGGCCACGAGCAGGAGGAATAAAGCGAGGCCTTTCAAGCGTATGCCGGAAAGACCGGGGAAACGAGATGACATGAAGTTCTCCGGTGACAAGTCCCCGCAATGTAGGGATGCGAGGGCTGATCAGGAAGGCGACCAGCGCATCCCCGCGGGTGCCGTTTACCCCTCCGTGAGGCTTTTTTGCTACGGCTCGGGCAAATTGTACCTGATGGCAGAACCGCCGTGCTGGTGAACGCGTATTCCCCCTGCGAGACTAACTACTGATTTGGATGATGGATTCGACGATGAATAGCGTGAACGGGGCCGGTTCTTCTGCCGCAAAGGCGCGGTTGTGGCGGGTCGCCATTTTGACGGCGGCGGGTGCGATTGGCACCACGACCCATGCGGAAGCCGCAATGTATTACTGGTCGGACTATACCGACGGTTCTTACTACCACCAGCCGCAGCCGCGGATCGAGCGTGCGAAGCCGCGCAAGCGCGGCGCTGTCCCGGGCAAGAAGGAGATCGCGGAGAAGGAGACCGGCGCCAAGCCGCAAGGCCCTCTCGTCATCGCCATCTCGGTCGACCGGCAGAGAGTGACGGTCTACGATTCGAACGGCGTGTTCGCGGAATCGCCGGTGTCGACCGGCATGAAGGGCCATCCCACGCCGATGGGCGTGTTCAGCGTGATCCAGAAGCACAAATTCCACCACTCCAACATCTATAGCGGCGCACCGATGCCGTTCATGCAGCGCATCACCTGGTCGGGTGTCGCCATGCACGCCGGCGTCCTCCCCGGCTATCCCGCCTCCCATGGCTGCATCCGCATGCCGATGGCGTTCGCCGTGAAGATGTGGAATTGGACCAAGATGGGCGCGCGCGTGATCGTGACGCCCGGCGAGATGACGCCGCACAGCTTCTCGCATCCTCTGCTCGCGAGCCTGCGCGTGCCGCCGCAACCCGCGGCGAGCCTCGAGCAGCCATCGACGACCGTCGCCGACAAGTCGGACAAGGGCGCGCCCGAGGCAAAGTCTCCTGAGAGCAAGGTCGAAGAGACCAAAACCAACGAGGTCAAGAGCGCGAGCGCCGAGCCGGTGATGGAGCTGCGCTCGACCGTCGGCCACACCGTGATGTCCGACGCAACAATCGGCAACGCGATGGCGCGCGAGGAAGCCCCCGCGGACAAGGCCGCTCCTAACGAAGACGCGAAGACGGACGGCGCGAAATCTGCTGACGCGTCCAAGCCTGCTGCGCGCGAGACGACCAGCACCGAAGCCAAGCCCGAAGCTGTGAAGGTTGACGTCGCCAAGCCTGAACCCGCAAAGACCGAAGCGACCGAGGCCAAGAAGCCCGATGTTGCCGTGACGGCACCGACGCCGGCGCAGCCCGCCGCCGATGCGAAAAAGGATCAGACCCGCGTCGCCGAGCCGGCCCCAAGCGCAAAGCCGGAGCCACCGAAGCGTGCTGGCCAGATCGCGGTGTTCATCAGCCGCAAGGATTCCAAGATCTATGTGCGGCAGAACTTTTCGCCGCTGTTCGAAGCGCCCGTGACGATCGCAGCCAGCGACCGTCCGCTCGGCACGCATGTCTTCACCGCGGAAGTCGACAAGAGCGACGCCAACGCGCTGCATTGGTCTGTGGTGTCGCTGCCCGTCGCCGTCCGCTCTGTGGAGCGTGACGACGACAGCCGCATGACGCGCCGCCAGCGCATGGCCGGCGTCATCCCGATCGCCGCAAAGCCCGTGATCACGCCGGACAGTCCGGCCGAGGCGCTCGACCGCATCTCGATCCCCGCCGACACCATGGCGAAGATCAACGAGATGCTCACCACCGGCGGCTCGATCATCGTCTCCGACCAGGGCATCAACCAGGGCGAGACCGGCGAAGGCACGGATTTCATCGTCCGTCTGCGCTGATCGCGGAGCGCATAACGCGGTATTGAGCGCGCGCGGTCGCGTGCCCGGAGTATGATCCGTCCCCGGATCAACTTGGGGACATAGCCATGCTGAACCGCAGGACAATGCTCGCCGCGATCGCGAGCCCCGTCGCGACTCGCGCTCTCGCGCAAGGCGCGATGAGCAAGATCTCGGCTTACGCCTTCTCCTTCCCCGCGCTCTCCGGCGAGGATATCCGGCTTGCCGCTTTTACCGGCCGGCCGCTGATGATCGTCAACACCGCCTCACTCTGCGGCTACACTCCGCAATATACCGGCCTTCAGGAACTCTGGAGCGAGTTCCGCGAACGTGGACTGACCATCATCGGCGTGCCCTCCAACGATTTCGGCGGCCAGGAGCCGGGCGGCGTGACGGAGATCTCGGAGACTGCCCATCACCAATACGGCGTTACCTTCCCGATCGCCGCCAAGGCCGTCGTGATCGGTCCCAGGGCCCATCCATTCTACAAATGGGCCGCTGAAGCCCGGCCACGCGAGGTTCCGCGCTGGAATTTCCACAAATACCTGATCGGCCGCGACGGCTATATCGCCGAGGTGTTCGCCTCGGCGGTCGAGCCGACCGACACCCGCGTTAAGACCGCGGTCGCCAAGGCGCTCGCGGATAGCTGAGCTGAACTCACGCGCTTGGGCACAATTGCCCAGCGGAGCGAAACAGCCGTTGCCTTGGTGATGGCCCACCATCTAGGCTAGGATCGTCTGGGGCGGACAGGTTCGGACAGGGGCAAAAAAGCTACGGCCGAACAACGGGATCAATCTATCGAGGACAACATCATGCGCGTTGCGGCAGGACTGATTTTGGCGAGCGCAATCTCTCTTGCGATGGCGAGCGCCGCATGGTCGCAGACCCCGGCCGCGAAGCCCGCGGCAGCCACGCAAGCTGCGCCCGCCGCAGCACCGGCGGCAGCTCCTGCACCCGCCGCAGCCGCCAGCCCGTCACCGGCGGCACAAGGCGCCCAGCCGGCACGCGCCGCCTGCAGCAATCCCAATGCGCTCGGCGTCGCCCGCACCGTCGAGATCGACACCACGGGTGGCCCGGGCTTCGGCTTCGAGCACTTCAAGGAGCTCGACTTCCTGCGCGACCACGAGGTGGTGCTGACCTTCGACGACGGCCCCTGGCCGAACAACACGCCCGCGGTGCTGAAGGCGCTGGCCGATGAATGCACGACCGGCATCTTCTTCCCGATCGGCAAGCACTCGACCTACGAGCCGGAGATCTTGAAGAAGGTCTACGCCGCGGGCCACACCGTCGGTTCGCACACCTGGTCGCACGCCAATCTCAACAACAAGAAGCTCACCGACCAGCAGAAGAAGGACGAGATCGAGAAGGGCTTCTCCGCGGTGAAATGGGCACTCGGCGGCATCTCGCCCTCGCCGTTCTTCCGCTTCCCGGCGCTGCAACATCCGCCGGAGATGGTCACCTATCTCGGCAACCGCAACATCGCGATCTTCTCCTGCGACCTCGACTCCTTCGACTTCAAGGCCTCCAAGCCGGAGAAGGTGATCGACACCGTGATGAAGAGGCTCACCAAGCTCGGCAAGGGCATCATCCTGATGCACGACTTCCAGAAGCACACCGCCGAGGCCCTGCCCGCGCTGCTCACGCAGCTCAAGGCTGGCGGCTACAAGGTCGTGGCGATGCGCGCGAAGAGCCCGGTGTCGACGCTGCCCGAGTACGACCAGGAGCTGCTCAAGGACGTCAAGCTGCCGACGGTGAGCCAGCGCCCGGTCAACAGCGTCGTGACGACCGTTTCCGAATAGTCGTCACACTTGTCTTTCCGTTTCGAAGGTTACGTCATCGTCTCGGCGGACGGCATGCTTGCCGACGCGCGGCACGTCATGCCCGACAGCCTGAAGTTCGAGGGCGACAAGCGGTTCTTCGAGGAGGCGCTCGATCGCGTTGCGCTGATCGTGCACGGTCGGCACTCGCATGAGGGACAGCCGAATTCGCCCAAGCGCAAGCGGCTGATCCTGACCCGCAAGATCAAGGCTCTCACCGTCGATCCGGAAATGCCGAACGCGACGCTTTGGAACCCGGAGCACGCGAACTTCGAGGACGCGTGCGCCTTCGCCGACGTCGCCTCCGGCACGGTGGCGATCATCGGCGGCCCCGTCGTGTTCGACATGTTCATGGACCGCTACGACACCTTCTGGCTCTCGGAAGCCCCGCAGGTACGCCTACCCGGCGGCGAAGGCTGTTTCACGGACGTGCCCGCACGCACGCCGCACCAGGTGCTCGCGGCCCATGGGCTCAATCCCGGCGCAAAGCTGATGCTCGAAGCTGCCCATGACATCACCGTCACGCCGTGGCGGCGGAGGTAGCGCAGCGCCCTCGCCCTGCGGCGGTGCGATAATGTCGAAAACAACCCCATGCAAAGTAGCCGACGACAATCGGCGCTGCGCCCGGTAGATTTCGTCAAGCCATTGATGTATCGGAAAAATCAGGCGCGCGGCCGCCAGATCAGCCCTGTCACTCCCAGTTGCACGCCAGATGTCGTGATGCGACGCTACACGTCGCCGTAGGCCGCCTCGACCGGGCGCGTGCCGCGACCGTAGCCCATGATCATGAACAGCGCGCCGATGATCGACAGGTTCTTCAGCGCATCCACCAGCATCTTGCCATTCTCGGGCGGGGCCTGGTTCCAGAAGTCGTAGAACAGGAACGTCGCAACCGCGACATAGATGATCAGCAGCATCGCGAAGAAGCGCGCGCCGAAGTTCAACGCGATCATCACCCCCGCGATGATCTCGAGCCCGCCGACGGCGATCGCCAGCAGCTGCGGCGTCGTCATGCTGGTGGCCTGCTCGACCTGCTGCGCATAGGGCGCGATCATCTCGGGAACGGTGACCTTGCTGGCGATGAAATCCGCGGTCGTCTGTATCGCGAACAGCTTCGTCGCGCCCGTATAGATGAACAGCACGGCGAACAGGATTCGCCCGAAAGTCACGAACGCTGGCATGGTCGGCCTCTTGGCAAAACTTCTGGCGCGGGACGCTGACGCGATTATGAAGAGTCCGCAGACGGTTTTCAAACAGGGAAATGTCTTCCCCTCTCCCCTTGTAAAGTGAGAAGGGTTTGCAGCTTCAATGTGGCTAGGCTACGCGCTTACGTAAACAGGGTCGGCTGCTGCCGGGCTGCGCGCTCCTGCGCTTCCACCACGGCCACCGCCGTCATGTTGAGGATGCCACGCGCGGTGACACCGGGCGTGAGGATGTGGGCCGGGCGCGCCGGGCCGATCAGGATCGGCCCGACGGGAAGCGCGTCGGCCAGCACCTTGATGGTCTGGTAGGCGACGTTGGCCGCGTCCAGCGTCGGCATGATTAGGATGTTGGCCTCGCCTTCCAGGTTCGAGTGCGGCAGCACCAGCTTGCGCGCCGCGCCCGAGAGCGCGGTGTCGGCCTGCATCTCGCCATCGGCCTCGATCTCCGGATGCTTCTCCTTCAGGAGCTGCGTCGCCCGGCGCATCTTGCGCGAAGTGTCCGTATCGTAGCTGCCGAAATCGGAATGTGACACGAAGGCGACCTTCGGCTTCAGCGCGAAGCGCTGCACGTGGATGGCCGCGAGCGCCGCGATCTCGGCCAGCTCCTCCGCGCTTGGATTGGGCCGCACCTGGGTGTCCGCAATGAAAAACGCGCCCTTGGTGGTGATCATCAGCGCCAGCGCCGCATAGTCGCTGATCCCGCTCGAGAAGCCGATGATCTCGCGGACGTGGCGCAAATGGCTCATGTAGCGCCCCTCGACGCCGCAGAGCATCGCATCCGCCTCGCCGCGCCCCACGGCAAGCGCCGCGATCACGGTGTTGTTGGTGCGCACCACGGTGCGCGCTCCCTCCGGCGTGACACCGCGGCGGCCGGCGACCTCGACATAGGACTGCACATAGGAGCGGTAGCGCGGATCGTCCTCGGGGTTGATCAGGTCGAAATCCTTGCCCGCCTTGATCGACAGACCGAAGCGCTTGATACGCGCCTCGACCACCGAAGGACGGCCGACCAGGATGGGACGCGCGAGCTTCTCCTCCAGCACGACCTGCGTGGCGCGCAGCACGCGCTCGTCCTCGCCCTCGGCGTAGATCACCCGCACCGGCTGGGTCTTGGCCTTGGCGAACATCGGCTTCATGACGATGCCGGAGCGGAAGGCAAAGCGCATGAGCTGGGCAGCATATTCGTCGAAATTGGTGATGGAACGCGTCGCAACCCCTGATTCCATCGCGGCCTTGGCGACCGCCGGCGCAATGCGCAGGATAAGCCGAGGATCGAATGGGCTCGGGATCAGCGAGCCCGGGCCGAAGCCGCCCGCCTCACCGGTATCGAAGCTGCCTTGCGAGACCGCGTCCGACGGCGCCTCGCGCGCGAGCTGCGCGATGGCATCCACGGCGGCGTGCTTCATCTCCTCGTTGATCGCGGTCGCGCCGACGTCGAGCGCGCCGCGGAAGATGAAGGGGAAGCAGAGGACGTTGTTGACCTGGTTCGGATAGTCGGACCGGCCGGTGCAGATCATGGCGTCGGGACGCGCTTTCCGCGCCTCCTCAGGCATGATCTCAGGCGTCGGGTTCGCAAGCGCCATGATCAGCGGATGGTCGGCCATCGCCTTGGCCATGTCGGGCGTCAGCACGCCCGGTGCCGAGAGCCCGATGAAGATGTCGGCGCCGCCGATCACGTCGCCGAGCGTGCGCTTGTCGGTCTTCTGGGCATAGACCGCCTTCCAGCGGTCCATCAGCGTGTTGCGCCCGTCATAGACGAGGCCGTCGATGTCGCAGACCCAGATGTTCTTGCGCTGCGCGCCCATCGAGACCAGGAGATTCAGCGTCGCGATCGCCGCCGCCCCTGCCCCCGACGCAACGATCTTGACGTCCGAGAGCTTCTTGCCGTTCAGCCGCAAGCCATTGGTGATGGCGGCGGCGACGATGATCGCGGTGCCGTGCTGATCGTCATGGAAGACCGGGATCTTCATGCGCTCCTTCAGCCGCGCCTCGATCTCGAAACACTCGGGGCCCTTGATGTCCTCGAGATTGATCCCGCCGAAGGTCGGCTCCAGCGCCGCCACCGTCTCCACCACGCGCTCGATGCTGTCGGCGGCGATCTCGATGTCGAAGACGTCGATGCCGGCGAATTTCTTGAACAGGACCGCCTTGCCTTCCATCACGGGCTTGGACGCAAGCGGTCCGATATTGCCGAGGCCCAGGACCGCGGTGCCGTTGGAGACCACGGCGACCAGGTTGGCGCGGGTCGTCAGCGTGGCGGCTTCGGCCGGGTTCTTGGCGATCTCGGTGCAGGCAGCCGCGACGCCCGGCGAATAGGCGAGCGCGAGGTCGCGCTGGTTGGCGAGCGGCTTGCTCGCCTGGATCTCGAGCTTTCCGGGACGCGGCAGACGGTGATAGGCCAGCGCCGCCGAATGCAGATCTTCAGAATAGGACGACATGCCGTGCCTCGCCTCGCGTTTTGCGGCCCCAAACCTGTTTCCTCCGACCGGTCCGCGCCCTCACGGCACGTATTCCGGGTCGTGGAAACGGGATGAAGCACGGCCGGCGCCCGTGTGGCAACATCCGATTGCATCCCCATCAACAGGCCGTGCCGTCAAATATTTGAAAACCATAGCTTTCCCTGGACCGCGCGGCGTTTCGCGAATATGGCAGGTTGTTCCGCCCCGAGCCAGCAACTGGAGCTGACCGCATGAGACGAGTCCTGATCGGCCTGATTGCACTTGCCTTGCTCGCAGGCGGGGGCTGGCTCGGCTTCAATCTCTACGCTCAGCACCGCGCCACGGCCGAGGTCGAGGCCGCGTTCGACCAGATCCGCAGCCGCGGCGGCAAGGCAAGCCATGGCAAGGTGGCGTTCGACGTGGGGAGCCGGACGCTGATTGTCGAGGACGTTACAGTCGAGCCTAGCGACCAGCTACAGGCACAGATCAAAATCGCCAGCATCAAGGGCACAGGCGTCCGCCTCGACGCGACGAATTTGTCGACAGCGAGCATCGAGGTCTCGGGCTGCGAGCTCGCGTTCGAGACCTCCGAGCCGGCAGGCACGACGAAAATAAGCTATCGGGCACCCCAGATCACGATCCGCGACTATTCTGGCCCGGCCCCTGCAGTGAGTTCGCCGGCACCAGATTCGTTCATCGACCTAGCCCGCTTCGCGCTCGCGCAATTCGGAAGCGTAACCGCCTCGTCCATCGTCGCTCCCAGCATCACCCTCACGATCGACCCCGCCCCAAAGGACTCCTCGCGAGGTGAACTTGCCTTCGCCGACCTTGCCGTCGAGCGCCTCCACGAAGGCAAGGTCGATACCATCAAGGCCGACCGCCTCGCCTTCAGCGTTCGCGTGCGCCAGATGGGCGATGTCGAGAAAGCCGACGGCAAGGCTTCCAACGTCGTGATCAGGGACTTCGATTCGGGAGCAATCGCTGCCATCCTGGCCCCGCAGAAGGTCAATGACGACCGCTATCACCGCCTGTATCGGCAGATCGCGGCCGGGCCTTACGAGGTCACGACAGGACGGGGCAATCATACACAGGTCGAGAGCATCCTCTCAGAGGACTTCGGACTGCAGCCGTCGAAGCTGCGCCTTTCGGAGTTCATCGCCGCGCTGCCATCCGACCGGACGGTAGCGCCGACGGCCGCGCAGGCTGACGCGATGCTGGAGTTGATCGCCAGCTTCTACGAGGGGACTCGGGTCGGCAACGCGCAGACGCGCGGCATCTCGGTTCAGTCGCCGAAAGGCTCCTTCAAGCTGTCGTCAATCCACTACAGCCTGGAGAACGGCGAGGCCGAGTTACTATTCGAGGGGCTGGATAACCAGGCACCGGCGGGGCAGTTTCGGTTCGACCGGTTCGCACTCAAATCCTTGAATGCGGCGCAGGCCATCCGTCTCGGCGCGGAGCTTCAGCGGGCGCCAACGTCTGATCGGGCTCTCGGCCTATTCCGGATGCTCAGCGGCTTCGAGATGAAGGGATTTGCTGCCGCCTACCCCGACACGAGGAAGCTGCTGACCATCGACACGCTCAGCCTCGATTGGGGCCAATTGATCGGCTCGATCCCCAGCAAGGCAAACCTGATCGCCAAGATGGTCGTGCCGACCGAT
This sequence comes from Bradyrhizobium sp. CCGUVB1N3, assembly GCF_024199925.1. Lineage (NCBI taxonomy): Bacteria > Pseudomonadati > Pseudomonadota > Alphaproteobacteria > Hyphomicrobiales > Nitrobacteraceae > Bradyrhizobium > Bradyrhizobium sp. CCGUVB1N3. Next base: position 921,001 of record NZ_JANADR010000001.1, on the reverse strand, counting down.
CCGAACAACTCCACTCAGTTGCCGCTCACCACGGCCGGCATCGACAAGCTGGCGGTCGATCTCGATCTGGGCGCCGCCTGGGCCGAGTCATCGAGCAGTTTTTCGCTTGCACCTGCGACCATCGACCTCGGCAATCTCGCCAAGGTACAGGCCCGCCTCGCGCTCGCCAACGTGCCGCGTGAGGTGTTCTCGTCCGATCCCGCACAGGTCATGAGCAGGGCCGAACAGATCAATGCCGGAACAATCGAGTTTTCCCTGCACGATAACGGCGCTGTCGATCTTGCGGTTGCGCAACTTGCGCGCATGCAAAACGTCAGCCGCGACGCCGCGCGCCAAGCGATTATCGACAGCATCCGCGCGACCCACGAGCAGGTCGATGCATCCAATCCGGACGCAGGCGCAGCGGTGGAGGCGATCGCTCGCTTCGTCGAGACGCCCGGCCAGACGCTGTCAATCAAGCTGACACCGCTCGGCAAGGTCCCGGGCATTCAGCTAATGCAGCTCCTGAACACCGAGCCGATCGTCGCGCTGGCGCAATTCCGGATCGAGGCGTCGACGGGGCTGTAGGTCGGGCGGTTGCGGTCTCGTGTCCCGGACGCGCTGCAGCGCGCGAGCGTTGCTGCGCAGAGCCGGGACCCAGAAAGCCTGTGTTTGCCGAGACGTGGGCCCCGGCTCAGCAGCGCACCACTGCGTGCTGCGCTGCGTCCGGGGCACGAGACCAAATCACTTCTGCGGCAGGTTCACCCGCACGTGCAGCTCGCGGAGCTGCTTGGTCGTGGCTTCCGACGGCGCGCCCATCAAAAGGTCCATGGCCTGCTGGTTCATCGGGAACAGCGAGATCTCGCGCAAATTCGTGGTGCCGCAGAGCAGCATCACGATGCGGTCGACGCCTGCGGCCATGCCGCCATGCGGCGGCGCGCCGTACTGGAAGGCGCGGTACATGCCGCCAAAACGCTCGACCACTTCCTGCTCGCCATAGCCCGCGATCTCGAACGCCTTCACCATCGCTTCCGGCACGTGGTTACGGATGCCACCAGAGGCGATCTCGTAGCCGTTGCAGGTGATGTCGTACTGGAACGCCTTGATGGTCAGCGGATCCTGGCCCTTCAGCGCCTCAAGCCCGCCCTGCGGCATCGAGAACGGGTTGTGCGAGAAGTCGACCTTCTTGTCGTCCTCGTTGTACTCGTACATCGGGAAGTCGACGATCCAGGCGAGCTCGAACCGCTCCTTGTCGGTGAGGTTCAACTCCTCGCCGACCTTGTTGCGGGCCAACCCTGAGAACTTCCAGAACTTGTCGGGATCGCCGGCGACGAAGAAGGCGGCATCGCCCTCCTTCACGCCGAGCTGAGTGCGGATCGCAGCCGTGCGTTCCGGCCCGATGTTGTTCGCAAGCGGGCCTGCGCCCTCGCCGCCCTCGCGCCACATGATGTAGCCGAGGCCGGGCTGGCCTTCGCCCTGCGCCCAGGAGTTCATGCGATCGCAGAAGGCGCGGCTGCCGCCGCCTGCGGCCGGGATCGCCCAGACCTGGTTCTTCGGGTCTTCGAGCATGCGCGCGAACACCTTGAAACCGGAGCCGCGGAAGTGCTCGGAGACGTCCTGCATCTCGATGGGGTTGCGCAGGTCCGGCTTGTCACTGCCGTATTTGAGCAGCGCTTCCGCGAACGGAATCCGCCGCCAGCCCTTCGTCACGGGCTTGCCCTTGGCGAACTCCTCGAACACGCCGGTGATGACCGGCTCCATCGCCGCGAAGACGTCGTCCTGCGTCACGAAGCTCATCTCGACGTCGAGCTGGTAGAACTCGCCGGGCAGGCGGTCGGCACGCGGGTCCTCGTCGCGGAAACAGGGCGCGATCTGGAAGTAGCGGTCGAAGCCCGACATCATCAGCAGCTGCTTGTACTGCTGCGGCGCCTGCGGCAGCGCGTAGAACTTGCCGGGATGGATGCGCGACGGCACCAGGAAGTCACGCGCGCCCTCCGGCGAGGACGCGGTCAGGATCGGCGTGTTGAACTCGAAGAAGCCCTGCGCCTTCATGCGCTGACGCATGGAATCGATGATCGCGACGCGCGTCATGATGTTCTGGTGCAGCTTCTCGCGGCGCAGGTCGAGGAAGCGGTATTTCAGGCGGATGTCCTCGGGATATTCCTGGTCGCCGAACACCGGCAGCGGCAGGTCGCCGGCCGGGCCCAGCACCTCGATCTCGCTGACATAAACCTCGACCTTGCCGGTCGGCAGGTCGTCATTGTCGGTGCCTTCCGGGCGGCGGCGGGCCTTGCCGTCCATCCGCACCACGTATTCCGAGCGCAGCTTCTCGGCCAGCGAGAACGCCGGCGAATCCGGGTCCACCACGCACTGGGTCAGGCCGTAATGGTCGCGCAGGTCGATGAACAGCACGCCGCCATGGTCGCGAACGCGATGGACCCAGCCGGAAAGGCGGACCGTCTCGCCGATGTGGCTCTCGCGGAGCGCGCCGCATGTATGTGACCGGTAGCGATGCATGGTAGTCCCAAAATGATGTCGGAGGATCGAATCGGACGACCCAAAAGGCCGGTCCGAAGTTGCGGGTGGGTTTACCCGACGAGGCCGGGGGCGGCAACCAAGGGAACGGGCTGTTTTGGGCCCGAACCGTGCATTTTTGGCCCGTCTCGGCCTAAGCCTTTGCCGATGCGCGTTCCAGGCCTATCTTTAGGCCTATGACTGTCCATTTCCCGTTCCAGAACTCCTATTCGGCGCTGCCGGACACCTTCTTCGCCCGCGTCGCACCGACCCCGGTTGCCGCACCCCGGCTGATCAAGCTGAACCGGCCGCTGGCCCTCCAGCTCGGGCTTGATCCGGACCTGCTGGAGACGCCGGAGGGGGCCGAGATCCTGGCAGGCAAGACGGTTCCTGCCGGCGCAGACCCCATCGCCATGGCCTATGCCGGCCACCAGTTCGGGCAGTTCGTGCCCCAGCTCGGCGACGGCCGGGCGATCCTGCTCGGCGAGGTCATCGACAAGGACGGTGGTCGCCGCGACATCCAGCTCAAGGGCTCAGGTCCCACCCCCTTCTCGCGCCGCGGCGATGGCCGCGCCGCGCTCGGACCGGTGCTGCGGGAATACGTGGTCAGCGAAGCGATGAATGCGCTCGGCATCCCGACCACGCGCTCGCTCGCCGCCGTCGTCACCGGCGAGCACGTGATCCGCGAGACCGCGCTGCCGGGCGCCGTGCTGACCCGCGTGGCGTCGAGCCACATCCGCGTCGGCACCTTCCAGTATTTTGCCGTGCGCCGCGACACCGACGCGATCCGCCGCCTCGCCGACCATGTCATCGACAGGCACTATCCGGAGCTGCGCAGCGCGGAGCGCCCCTATCACGCGCTGCTCGCCGGCGTCGTTGCGCGCCAGGCCGATCTCGTCGCGCGCTGGCTCCTGGTCGGCTTCATCCATGGCGTGATGAACACCGACAACACCTCGATCTCCGGCGAGACCATCGATTACGGCCCCTGCGCCTTCATGGACTCCTACGATCCCGCGCAGGTGTTCTCGTCGATCGACGAAATGGGCCGCTACGCCTATGCCAACCAGCCCCGCATCGCGCTGTGGAATCTGACGCGGCTCGCCGAATGCCTGTTGCCGCTGTTCTCCGACGATCAGGAGAAGGCGATCGAACAGGCGCAGGACATTCTTGGCGCGTTCCCGGACGCGTTCACCAGGGCTTATCAGGGGGGCCTGCGCAGGAAGGTCGGCCTGTTCACGGAACACGACGGCGACGAGGCGTTGATCCAGGACCTGCTGGATGCGATGGCGAAGAATGCCGCCGACTTCACCCTCACCTTCCGCAAGCTCGGCGACGCCGCAGGCAACGAAAACGGAGTTGCTGACGTCCGCGCACAGTTCATGGACCCGGCGGCGTTCGACGATTGGGCCAAACGCTGGCGCGAGCGCATCGCCGCAGAGCCGCAGTCCGCATCCGAGCGGCAGGCCGCCATGCACGCCGTCAACCCGGCCTTCATCCCGCGCAATCACCGGGTCGAAGCGGTGATCCGCGCCGCCGTTGACAACGACGACTACGCACCGTTCGAAGAGCTGGTGAAGGTGCTGGCCAAGCCGTACGAGAATCAGCCGGAGTACGCGGCCTATCAGGACCCGCCGCTGCCGGATCAGCGCGTGCTGCGGACGTTTTGCGGGACGTGAGGCTGGCGCAGACCGTACGAACTTGCGCACGGTCAACACGAATCCGACACGCCCGGCGATCGGCTCCCTACCGCACCGCGAGACGACCCGGTTGACCTCGTCTGCCGTTCTGCCCAACAATTTGCGGCGTCGGCAACCACTGTCATCAAACTGAAACACTCGCACTCTAACCGGCTGGCGGGCCGTCTTGCCGGAGGCGACCGTCCTCCCAGAGACAAGACACACGCGCCATGCCTTTCAAATTCATCCACCTCACCGACACGCATCTTGCGGGCCCGGGCCTGAAACTCTATGGCCTCGATCCGCGTGCCCGCCTCGACGCCGCCATCGCCGATATCAACAAGCACCATTCGGATGCCGCCTTCACGGTCGTGACCGGCGATCTCACCCATTGGGGTGACCCTGCGGCCTATGCGGATTTCGCTGGCGCGATGGCCCCTCTCAAGATGCCCTACATCGCGATGGTCGGTAATCACGACCGGCGCGTAGCCTGCCTCGACGGGCTCAAGGCCGCGCCGCGCGATGCCAACGGTTTCGTACAGGGCACGCGGACCACGGAACACGGCCTGTTCGTCTTCCTCGACACGCTGGACGAGACCAGCGACGCCGGCGAGATGTGCGCAAAGCGCCTCGGCTGGCTTGCGGAGACGCTCGCCAAAGCGCCCGCTGATGTGCCGTTCGTGGTGTTCATGCATCATCCGCCGTTCCCGGTCGGCGTCCACGCGATGGACGAGATCGCGCTGAAGCAGAGCGCTGAATTTGCCGAGGTGATCGCGCCCTATCGTTCCCGCATCCGCCACCTCTTCTTCGGCCATGTGCACCGTCCGATCTCGGGCAGCTACGGCAAGATCCCCTTCTCCACCCTGCGCGGCACCAACCACCAGGTCTGGTTCGAGCTCGATGCGAAGGCTCCGCATCTCGCAAGCCACGAGCCGCCGGCCTATGGCGTGGTGCTGATCGACCAGGAAAACCTGGTCGTGCACAGCCACGACTTCCTCGACACGAGCTTGCGCTTCCCCTTCTCCTCACCGGAGGGAATGGACGATCGCGACTATGCACTCAACTTCGCGGCGCGGTGAGATGAGCCTTGCCGAGCCCGCGGCTCTCCCGGTCGCGGCGATCGCATCGTCGCGCCCTCCCGTGGTGAGGCGATTGTCCGCCGCGGTCAAAGCCTCGCTTCCGGCCTATCTGCTGCTGCTGCCGTCGCTCATCTTCCTCGCGGCTTTCACCTATGGCGCAGTGGGGCGGGTCATCGTGGATGCGCTCTATCAGCGCGCCACGCCGCGGGCGCCGAGCCGCTTCGTTGGGCTGGACAATGTCGCAGCCGTGCTCGCCGACCCCGCGTTCACAGGCGCGGTCGTCAACAATCTCATCTACGCGGTCGGCACCGTGGTGCCGAGCATGGCGCTCGCCTTCCTCTTTGCGCTGGCGCTGTCCCGCACCAATGCGGTGACGAGTGCGCTGCGCGCCGCGCTGTTCCTGCCGGTGCTGATCCCGATGGTCGCGGCATCCGCGCTGTTCCTGTTCATCTTCCTGCCCAATGTCGGGCTGCTCGATCACTATATCGGCCGCCTGCTTCCGGTGCTGCCGAACTGGCTCGGCGATCCCGACATCGCGCTCGTTGCGATCATGGTGATCACGATCTGGAAGAACGCCGGCTACTACATGCTGTTCTTCCTTGCAGGCCTCCAGGCCGTGCCGGAAGACGCGATGGAAGCCTCATATCTCGACGGCGCGGGCCCGTGGCAGCGCCTGCGCTACATCATCCTGCCGGAGCTGCGCCCGACCTTCCTGTTCGTCACCGTGATCGCCGGCCTCAACGCCGTGACGCAGGTCGACCACGTCTTCGTCATGACCAAGGGTGGGCCGTCGAACGCGACCAATCTCGTGCTGTTCTACATCTACCAGCAGGCGGTCGAGCATTACGACGTCGGCAAGGCCTCGGCGGCAACGCTGCTCTCGCTCGGCGTGCTGATGGGGCTGACGGCGCTGTCCTTCCGCACGCTTGCCAACCGCGAGGGCGGGTCATGAAACTGTTCAAGCAACTGTTCAAGCAACTTTTCAAGGACGCGCCGCTCGCCACCCGCAACGAGATCACGCCAAAGCTCGGCTTTGCACTGGTGGTGCTGCTCGCGCTGGTCTGGCTGATCCCGTTCCTGTGGATGGTGGTGGCGACGCTGCGGCCGGCCTCCGATGGCATCAACGCCATGGCCGAGCTGATGCCGAGCATGAAGCCCACGCTCGACAACATCAGGGATGCCTGGGACATCGGCGACTTCCCGCGCTACTTCCTTAACACCACCATCATCTGCACCGGCATCCTGCTGGTGCAACTCGTCACCGTGACGCTGGCGGGCTTCGCCTTCGCGCGCCTCGCGTTCGCCGGCAAGACGCTGATCTTCTATCTCTTCCTGTTGCAGCTCATGCTGGTGCCGGTGCTCTTGATCGTGCCGAACCTGACGCTGGTGGCAAAGCTCGGGCTCTACGACACGCTGACCGGCGTGATGATGCCGTTCTTCGCCTCGGCCTTCGGCACCTTCCTGATGCGCCAGGCCTTCGAGGCCATTCCGACCGAGCTGGAGGACGCGGCGCTGATCGATGGCGCCGGCGTGTTCGCGCGCATCCGCCACATCTACGTGCCGCTGTCGCTGCCGAGCTTCTCTGCGTTTGCGATCGTCTCCGTCACCAGCCACTGGAACGACTTCCTCTGGCCGCTGATGGTGATCAATTCGCCGGACAAGCGTCCGCTCACCGTGGGGCTGTCCGTGTTCACCACCACGGCCGAAGGCACGCAGGCCTGGGGCACGATCGCCGCCGGCACCTTGATCGTGATCGCGCCGCTGCTCGTCACATTCCTGATTTTCCAGAAGCGCTTCATCAGCTCTTTCGTCACCTCAGGCATCAAATAGGAGATTTTCCGATGCTGCTCTCCCGCCGGCTCGCGCTCGGCCTCACCATCGCGGGCGCCCTCGCCTTTCCAGCCTTTGCCGAAGGCCCGACCGAGATCGATCTGTTCTTCCCCGTCCCCGTGGACGGCAAGCTCGCCCGCGACATGGGCACCTTGATCAAGGAGTTCAACGAGAGCCATCCCGAGGTCAAGACGACCGCGGTCTATACCGGCTCCTATGACGAAACGCTGATCAAGACGCGCGCCGCGATCAAGGCCGGCAAGCCGCCGGCTGCCGTGATCATGTCGGCGAACTTCCTCCTGGACATGCAGATCGAGAGCGAGCTCACCAATCTCGATTCCTTGATCGCCGCTGACGGCACCACCAAGGCTCAGTTCCTCGGCCAGTTCTTTGCGGCGCTGAGCGGCAACGCCATGATCAACCGCTCGGTCTATGGCGTGCCGTTCCAGAATTCGACGCCGCTGCTCTACATCAACGCCGAGCATGCCAAGGAAGCCGGTCTTGATCCCGACAAGCCGCCGCAGACCTGGGCCGAGGTCACCGACTGGGCCAAGAAGCTGACCAAGCGCGAGGGCGACAAGGTCACGCGCTGGGGCATCGAGATTCCCTGCGCTTATGATTATTGCGGCTGGATGATGGAGACGCTCACCATGTCCAATGGCGGGCGCTACTACAACGAGGAGTTCGGCGGCGAAGTCTATTACGACACGCCCTCGATGCTCGGCGCGCTCTCCTGGTGGAACGACCTCATCGCCAAGCACAAGGTGCATCCGCCGGGCGCAACGCCAGGCCCGGCCGTGTCTACCGCCTTCATCTCCGGCAACGCCTCGATGATGATGCTCTCGACGGGCTCGCTCACTTACGTGCGCGACAACGCCAAATTCCCCTACAAGGTCGCCTTCATCCCGCGCAACGTCCGCAACGCCGTGCCGATCGGCGGCGCGTCGCTGATCATTCCGGCCGGTCTCGAGGCCGACAAGCAGAAGGCGGCCTGGACGCTGATCAAGTGGATGACCTCGCCGGAGAAGAGCGGCTGGTGGAGCCGCGCCACGGGCTATTTCGCCCCGAACATGGCCGCCTACAAGACGCCGGAGATGCTCGACTTCCTCGGCAAGAATCCGGACGCCAAGACCGCGGTCGACCAGCTCGACGTCGCAAAGCCCTGGTTCGCGACCTACAAGACCGTGCCGGTCCGCAAGACCCTCGAGGACGAGGTGATGCTGGTCCTGAACGGCAAGAAGCAGCCGAAGGACGCACTCGCCGCCGCGCAGAAGGCCGCCGACGAGCTGCTCAAGCCCTACAACGCGGAGACCGCACTGAAGCTGCCCTGATACCGGGGAGCTTCAGAAGATGAACCAGATCTCGGCGTCCCCACATCGGGGGCGCCGAGGGCTATCTGGTTGACGCCCCAGCCACTTGGCGCCGCTGCTCGGCGCCGGCTCGCGCAATCGCAGCTGCGAGCGCAGTCGATATTTTCCCAAAACTTCCATTGCTTCCCGCAGATTCCCTTGTAATCATGGCGGCTGACTTTGGCCCTCATCGTGCTAGGGCATTGCCGCTTCGTTAGAACCAAATTCAACTGGAAAGGCACCAACTACTCGCGCGGTAAGTTGGACATTCGTTCAGACATGGCAGAGCACGCAGAGAGAATCCCCCATTCGATCCTCGACACACGCGGCCTCCCCGGAAAGCAGGCGTTCAAACTCTGGCAGGAGCATACCGGTCTCCACTACGACCTGCGCGCGCTGAAGGAATATCCGCCAACCTACGAAGTACGCACGGATGCTTGGCAGGTTGGCAACGTTCTGATTGCCGACTTTCAGCAGCCTGCCCAGGACTGGAGCCGCTCCCGCACCTGCATCGCACGCGATGGGTTGGATATGTACATGGTGCAGATCCTGCGCAGAGGCTGGAGCGGCCCGCGGGACGGCGGGGACACGGTCCGCGCCGACGACATCATGATTTACGACATGGCGCAGCCCAGCGACCGGCGCGGGGGCGACAACCGGGCACTCGCGCTGTTCTTGCCACGCAATCTGCTCGGCCCTCATCTCAAATCGCCGGACGAGCACAATCTGCACCTGTTGCCGTCGAGCGACCCGCTTGCCGCGCTCGTCAGGGATCATATCGTCGGCCTTCGCGCGCGGCTGTCCGGCATGTCGCTTGATCAGGCTCAAGCGGTGATACCTGCCACTGTGCAGTTGATTGCTGCGGCGCTCAACGGCACGGTTCACGAAGAACAGGCCGGCAGTGTGCGGATGGCGATGACCGAGCGGATTTGCTCGTACATCAACGCTCATGTCCTCGAGCCGGACCTCAATCCGGAAACCATTGCCGGCCGCTTTGGAATGACGCGACGCAATCTCGGCTATCTCTTCGAATCCCATGGCGGTGTTGCGGCCTACATACGACGAAAGCGCCTGTCCTTGATTCGTGCGGCCTTGGCTCATCCGGCACACAGAGGTCAGTCGATCGAGGCGATCGCCGAGGCGCATGGATTTAATCACTATCGCAGCTTCGCTCTCGCCTTTCAGCGGCAGTTCGATCTCACCCCACGCGAGGTGCGCGTGCGGGCTATCGAGGGCAAAGCGTTGTCGGCAACGTCGGACAACACGCTCGCAGAGTGGGTGCACTGGCTCAGACTCATGAATTGACCGAGCAGACGAATCTTGCGGCGGCATAGCGACGGATGACGCCTGGAGCGCCATGAGCGGCGAAGACCATGCTCGTCGCGTCATACTGGAAGGCGATTTCCGAAAGGCAAGCTGCGCATCAGCTGCGCATGATTCTTCCCTCTAGCTTAGCGGCCAGCTCTCTCTTTCCCACCATTTCCTGTTTCACTTCCCGTCATTTCCGAATTCGCGCCAACGCGCTGCTCGATCTGTCCTTTCCGCGCACCTTCCGTCAAAGAAACATGAGACAGGCCCCGGTCGTGCCTGCCGAATTGAATGACGGAAATGCAGATGATCTCGACAGGACAAGCGCGACAACCGGCCCATCCTTTCTCCCGCTCCATTCTCAGATCGCCCCGTGCGCTGCGGAGGAACGGCTCGCGCGCGCGTTCGCTCTCGCTGCTGCTCGCGTCGACGGCGCTGCCCACCTTGATCTTCGCGCAACCGGCCGAGGCAGGAAATCCGGTGTGGACGGGGGCCTCATCCTCGAACTGGTTCTACTCCGGCAACTGGAATCCCGGCGTGCCAAACGCGACCGACACCGTGACCATCGACCAGGTCTCGACCAACCCGACCGTGATCAGCGGCGCGGCGGCGAGCGCATTGTCGACCTATGTCGGCGCAGCGGCGACGGGGCAGCTCACCATCACGAACGGCGGCACCCTGAGCGACTCAAATGCCGCTATCGGCTTTCAGGCGGGCAGCACGGGCACTGTGACCGTTACCGGCGCCGGCTCGAACTGGATCAACGTCGGCGACATCTCGATCGGACGCGCCGGCAGCGGCACTCTGCAGGTTCTGTCGGGCGGCAGCGTCAGTGCCGTGAACGCGTATCTTGGCGATCTCACGAGCAGCGCGCACGGCGATCTGACCGTCAGCGGTGCCGGCTCTTCCTTCTCGACCTCGAGTACGCTGATTGTCGGAAATGCCGGATCTGGCAGCCTGACCATCGCGAACGGCGGCCAGGTCACGAGCAGCGGTGGTGTTGGCATCGGCTTCAATGGCCAGGGAACGGTGAGCGTCGACGGCGCCGGCTCGAGTTGGACCTCGGCGGGCTTTTTTGTAGTCGGCGAGCAAGCGCAAGGCACTCTCTCCATCACGAACGGCGCCAGCGTCACGAGCGGCTTCGCCTGTGTGGGCTTTCAGCCCGGAGGATACGGCTCGATCACTGTCGACGGCGCCGGCTCGTCCTGGTTGATGAACGGCCTCGTGCTGGGCTTCGGCGGCAGTGGCGGCCAAAGCCTTCTGACGATCGCGAATGGTGGCGCGGTGACCGTCGCCTCCGGTGTAGTCATTGTGGGCTTTGGCAGCTTTGGCGAAATCGATATCGGCGCAGGCGCTGGTCTGACCGCGGCCGCGCCAGGCACGCTCAACGCATCGCTCGTCCAGTTTCAGAGCGGGATGATCCCGACCGGAGCGGTCAGGTTCAACCACACTTCCTCAAACTATGTCTTTGCTCCAACATTGGCAGGCAATGGCGAGATCATCCAGGACGCCGGCGTCACACGCGTCACTGCCGATAGCAGCGGCTTCACCGGCCTCGCCTACATCAACGGCGGCACGCTCGCGGTGACCGGCTCGCTCGCCAATTCGACAGCGATGACGATTCAGACTGGAGGCACGCTGGCTGGCGACGGTACGGTCGGCGGCACCATCCACATGTATGACGGTATTCTTGCGCCCGGCTGGAATGGCACGGGCACCCTGAACGTCCAGGGCAGCCTCGTCATGAGCAGTGCCTCAACCTATCTCGTGCAGATTTCAGGAACGAGCACGACCAGCGCGGCTGTGACGGGCACCGCCCAACTCGCCGGCACCGTCTCGGTGCAAGTGCTGAGCCGTGTGTCGTCGACGACGACCTATACCATCCTGACAGGCACGGGCGGGGTGAGCGGCACGTTCGACACGGTGCTGCTCAGCGGCACAGGGCTCGCGCGGAACGCGCGCCTGACCTACAGCGGAACGAGCGTGCTGCTGACGCTCGATCCCGGGCTGTTGTCGCCGTCGCTGTCGGGCGCGACCATCAACCAGCGCAACGTCGCGGCCGGAATCGACAATGCGCTGACCGCCGGCGCCAACCCGTCGAATGGCTTCAACGCTCTGCTCGGCTTGACCGGCGCCAATCTCAACAACGCCCTCACTCAGGCGTCCGGCGAGCATGCAACCGGAGTCCAGCAGGTCAGCTTCGATGCGATGGACAGCTTCGTTGGGACGATGCTCGATCCGTTCGGCCATCTCGGCAACGTTGGAGCCGGTGGCGGCGCCCTCGCCTTTGCTGACGCAAGCGGCGCGGACGGCCGCGGCAGTGCGCGCGACGCGTTCGCCTCCATGCAGCACAAGGCACCGGTTGGCGCGGAGTTCGCCACGCGCTGGAACGTGTGGGCGGCCGGCTATGGCGGCGCGCAGAATGCGGACGGCAATGCCATCGTCGGCTCGCACACAACGAGCAGCCATGCCTACGCCGTGGCCGCCGGCGCCGACTATCGTCTCTCGCCCGACACGATCGTGGGTTTCGCGCTTGGCGGCGGCGGCACCAGCTTCAATCTCGACAGCGGCCTTGGTGGCGGCCACTCCGACCTGTTCCAGGCCGGAGCCTTCGCGCGGCACTATTTCGGCCAGACTTATCTCGCCGGCGCGCTCGCTTATGGCTGGCAAGACGTCACTACCGATCGGACGGTGACCATCGCCGGTCTGGACCGGCTGCAGGGCCGCTTCAATGCCAACGCCCTCTCGGGCCGCGTCGAGGCCGGTCATCGCTACGAGCTGTCCTGGGTGGCGCTGACGCCTTATGCTGCCGGTCAGGCGACCACGCTGTTTCTGCCGGGCTTCAGCGAGCAGGCCGTGACCGGGACCAATACCTTCGCGCTCGCCTACGGCGGCAAGGACGTCACGGCCTCGCGCAGCGAACTCGGCCTGCGAAGCGATCGGTCCTATTCTTCCGGGGATACGATCGTGACGCTGCGCGGCCGCACGGCCTGGGCCCACAATTTCGATGTCGCGCGCACGGCGACCGCGACATTCGAGACGTTGCCGCAGTCAGGCTTCGTCGTGAACGGCGCGAGCCAGGCCCACGATTCCGCGCTGCTCACCGGCGCCGCCGAGATCGCCTGGCGCAACGGCTTCTCACTGGGCGGCAGCATCGATTCTGAACTCGCCACCACCCGGCGCAGCGTCGTCGGCAAGGCCGTCGCACGCTATGTCTGGTAGCCGTTGGCAGAGCGGGATGATGAAGTTTGCGGAATTAGAACGGCAAGCGGCACCGGCCTTCATGTCAGGCGGGACGGTCACAGTGAATGGCGATCGGGCGACATCACGCTGGCCCAGAACGCAAACTCTTCCGGCACGCTCATTATCGGCAACGACGCTACCAGCCCCGCGTCGGCGCCTGGATCGATCAACGCGGCTACCATCACCATGGGTGCGGGTGCCGCGGAGATCGACTTCAATCACACGAGCACGAACTACGTGTTCAGCCCATCCGTCTCCTTCCTCCCGGTGGACAGGCATCTTTTTCCCGCGCCTTCCAGTTTCGCTTCCTGTTTTTTCCGATTTGGCGACAGCTCGTCGTTCGGCCTGTTCATCCCGCCCGCGCTTCGGCAAGACCATGCGACGGGCATCTGAATCGGATCAGCAAGATCCGCCGCGACCGCGGCGGAGCCTACCAAACTGATTGGGGTTGGGGATTTGAAATGAAAAAGCTTCTGCTCGCTCTGGGCGCGGTCACCGCAATGACCGGGGTGGCCTCGGCGGCCGACCTCGCGGCCACGCCCTATGTAAAAGCGCCAGCGCCCGTCGCCGCGCCGAGCTGGACCGGCTTCTATGTGTTCGGCGGCGGCGGTGGCGGCCTGTGGGCGGCTGACAGCAACGTTGTCAGCTCTGGAATTGATCCCGCTGCCGTTGGACCGGCTGGCACGGCATTGTCGCGGGACCAGCGCCTCGGCGGCAGCGGCTGGTTCGGCACGGTTGGCGCGGGTTACGATTGGCAGTTCAATGGCAACTGGGTGGCAGGCGTCTTTGCTGACGGACAGTTCGGAGACATCAGCGGTACGATCGCGGACCCCTGGTCCGACTTTTTCCCGGCAGGACGCGTAAAGCTTCGTACAAGTTATGCGGCGGGTGTGCGACTCGGGACTTTGGTCGCGCCGAATGTTCTTTCCTACGTCAATGCGGGCTATTCCGGCTCTGATTGGTCAGGTGCCACGCTCTCGGATCCATTCACTAGAGGTCGCTTCGCTGGCACTCCATTGCTCACCACGCCGTCCTTCCATCGGGATGGTTGGTTCATCGGTGGTGGCGTGGAAAACAGTCTGAACATCTTCGGCATTTCGGCGCCTGGCTGGTTCATGAAGACCGAATATCGGTCCGCTTACTACGCTCGCGCGACGCTTCCCGAGACTTTCATTCCAACTGGCGGCCCTGCTGTAGCGGCAGTGACATTCAAGCCGTGGGTGCAGACCGTCAGCACCTCGCTGGTCTACCGCTTCAACTCGACGGGAACGGTTGGGGCCGCGGATTCGGCTCCGAGGCTGTATACGAAGGCAGCTGCTGGGATCGCGGCGCCGCATTGGACCGGCTTCTACGCCTTCGGTGGCGGCGGCGGCGGCCTCTGGAATGCCGACAGCAACGCCGTCGCCTCGCCGGCTGCGGCTGCATTCTTTGCGCCGGGCACGCCCTTCACGCGCGACCAACGGATGGCTGGCAGCGGGTGGTTCGGCACCGTTGGCGCCGGCTACGACTGGCAGTTTGGCAGCAACTGGGTCGCCGGCGTTTTCGCTGACGGACAGTTCGGAGACATTCGTGGCTCGCTCGCCACTCCGAACATGCCGGATACGGAGGGTACCGAGAAACTGCGAACCAGTTACGCCGCCGGTGTCAGGCTGGGTTATCTGGTCGCGCCGAATGTCCTGTCCTATGTCAACGCGGGTTACTCAGGGTCCGAGTGGTCGGGGACGACTCAGAGTTTCATTTTTCTCCCAATCTCGGCATTCGCCACGACACCCTCGTTCCGTCGTGACGGCTGGTTCGTGGGCGGAGGCGTCGAGAACAGCCTGAACATCTTCGGAATCTCCGCGCCGGGCTGGTTCATGAAGACCGAATACCGGTCAGCGTTCTACAACCGGATTACTCTGCCGCAGACGACGCTGCCGGCGTTCGGCGGCATCGACCCGGGCACTGCAATCACGTTCAAGCCCTGGGTGCAGACCATCAGCACCTCGATCGTCTACCGCTTCAACTCGGATGGCGCAGTGGTCGCGAAGTACTGATCCGATCTGCAGCTCGAACATCAAAGCCCCGGCATCGTCCGGGGCTTTTTTGCGGGTGCTCAGCCGAGCACATTGTGCGTCGAGCGATTCACCCGCTGGTCAGGTGCCAGCCGTTAACCTCCCGTCCACCATCCGCCTCGCCCTTCCGCCGGTAACCACGACAATTAACAGGCCGTCAATTTACCCCCGACAAGTCTAGCGATCTTTCGGGGGGAGTTGGCCGTGGATCTGTTGGTTTTCGAGTTCCTGGGACTGGCGATGCTCGCCATGTGCGTGGTCGTGGTGGCGCTGCCCTGCGGGCGGAAGCCGTCGCAGCGGATCCGGTACGAGTAGGATTTCGCGTCCGCGGCCTGCGGATTGGCCCGTCCGCGGCCGGCATCGGCGATTCCGGCCGAAATCAAGCCTCGAATTCGTTCCAACCCCCTTGACATCACAGCACTTTCGGCAGAACGGCTGATGTACGTGTCATGGGCCGTTCATGGATCTGATTACCACCACCGCTGAGCTCGCCGCTGCCTGCAGCCGGCTGGCCGAGCATCCTGTCATTACCGTCGATACCGAGTTCCTGCGCGAGACCACCTACTACCCGCTCCTGTGCGTGGTGCAGATGGCGAGCCCGAAGGAGGCCGTGGTCATTGATGCTCTGGCGGAGGGCATCGACCTCAAGCCGTTCTTCGAGCTGATGGGCAACGAGAAGATCCTGAAGGTCTTCCACGCCGCCCGCCAGGACATCGAGATCATCTGGCACCAGGCCAACATCATCCCGCATCCGGTGTTCGACACCCAGGTCGCGGCCATGGTGCTTGGCTATGGCGACAGCATCGCCTACGACCAGCTCGTCGAGAAGGTCACCGGTCATCGGCCGGACAAGACCCATCGCTTCACCGACTGGTCGCGCCGGCCGCTGACGAAGGAGCAGATGCACTATGCGGTATCGGACGTCACGCACCTGCGCGAGGTGTTCGCCGCGCTCGACGCCGACCTGAAGAAGCGCCGCCGCAGCGAATGGGTCTCGATCGAGATGGAGATCCTGACCTCGCCCCGCACCTACGACTTCCACCCCGAGCGCGCCTGGGAGCGGCTCAAGACCCGGGTGCGCAAGCCGAAGGACCTGGCGGTGCTGATGGAGGTCGCGGCGTGGCGCGAGCAGGAAGCGCAAAGCCGCGACGTGCCGCGCGGTCGCGTGCTGCGCGACGAGGCAATCAGCGACATCGCGACCCACGCGCCGACCACGCTGGAGAAGCTCGCGCATCTGCGCTCGGTGCCGAAGGGTTTTGAAAAATCCAGGTGGGGTGCGGACATCGTCGCCGCGGTCGAGCGCGGGCTGGCGCGCGACCTCTCGAAGCTGCCGAAGCTGGAGAAGCCGCGCAACAACTCCAACGGCGCGGCGATCGTCGAGCTGCTCAAGGTGCTGCTGCGGATGACCGCGGAGCGCCATGCGGTGGCGAGCAAGGTGATCGCCACCGTCGACGATCTCGAAGAGATCGCGGCCGACGACGAGGCCGACGTGCCCGCGCTGCGCGGCTGGCGCCGCGAGCTGTTCGGCGACGCCGCCCTGAAGCTGAAGCACGGCCAGCTCGCGCTCGCGATCGACAAGGGCCGCGTAATCGGCGTCACCCGGGCGTAAGGAGCCGGCGACTCTCGCAAAGTCGTCGTGGTGAAAGCCAGGTAGCGGCAGGGACGCCCATTGCTGGACGCCCTCCGCACAGATCCGTACGTGCCCATTAAGGCATACGGCTCCCGCCTCGGGTGGGTACCGCAGGCCGCGGATGTGCGGCTGGCGGCATGCGACCCGGCAACCAAGGCCGTGACCTCCACCTGCCCCAGAGCCAAATTTGCGCGCCGAAGCATAATCGTTTGCCCGAAACGCGGCTCACGCTCGTTTAACACACTGTGCGGATCAAATCGTCCAACCGGAAAGGGCAGGTATGAAAGGGCAAACTAGAGAAGCCGCGCGCGCAGAAGCAATGGTAGCCCTTCTGAACCGTGGCAATCACATGATGGATCAGGGCAAGTTGGCCAAAGCCATCGAGGCCTATCGCGAACTGATTACCCTTGCTCCTCAATTTGGCCCGGGACATCGCAATCTCGCATTGGCGCTCGAACAGGTTGGAGAGCTTGCTGAAGCGCTATCGGTATGCCGCCATGCGGTAGAGATTCAGCCCGACGATCTCGAAGCCTATCTGATTATGGCCAGTCTGCTGCTCAAGCTTGAGCGGACAGATCAAGCGGTCACCATGTACCAACTTGCCGCCTTGGCGGCGCCCGGCAGATCCGATGTCCAAGCCAGCCTGGCGGCCGCGTTGACCCGGCAGGGACGGCTGGATGAGGCGAGCGCAGCGTGCCAAAAGGCAATTGAACTCTCCCCGCAAAACGTCGGCGCGTACGTTAACCTCGGGATCATTCACAGCAAGAGAGACGATTTCGAAGGCGCAGTCGATATCTACAGAAAAGCGATCAGCATCGATCCGAATTCACCCGAAGTCTCGACGAATTTGGGCGTGGCATTGAGCAATCTAGGCATGAGCCAGGCGGCAATAGCGACATCCCGTCGCGCAATTGAGCTTAGACCTGGCGACCCGATGCTTCACTACAATCACGCAATGCTTCTCCTCCTGGCTGGTGATCTCAAAGCGGGCTTTCGAGAGTTCGAGTGGAGGCATTCTCACCCAGCTCCGAGGTTCAGGCCTGGCGCATTCGATGTCCCTCGCTGGAGAGGAGAATGTCGCAACGGCCGAACCCTGTTGATTCATGCCGAGCAAGGACTTGGCGACACCTTGCACTTTGCTCGCTTCGTGCCTGCAGCTGCCGCAACAGGAGGCCCGGTCGTTCTGCAGGCTCAGCCCCAATTGGTCGAGTTGCTACGAGACAGCCTCGACGTGACCGTGATCTCGCGTGACGAGCCAGCGCCACCGTTCGACCTGCACGTGCCGCTAATGAGCCTGGCCTATGAGCTTGGTACCAGCATCGAGACGATCCCGGCAGAACGACCATATCTCAAGGCTGCCCCGGCAAAAGTTGCTGCTTGGCAACGGAGGCTCGCTAAATTCTCTGGCCTCAAAGTCGGGGTCGTTTGGGCAGGAAACCCCGGCCATCTGCATGACCGGAAGCGCTCTCTGTTGGGCGAAGTTCTCCTACCAAACCTTCTGATTCCCGGCATCCAACTCTTCAGCCTGCAAAAGGAGGCCCGCACGAGCGACCGTCCGGTACTCGAACAGCTGAAGGACAGGGTTGTTGATTTGGAGCCTCTCCTGACGAACTTCGCGGAGACAGCGGCTGCTGCGAGCGTAATGGATCTCGTAATCACCGTGGATACAGCGGTCGCACATATGGCAGGCGCACTTGGCAAGCCGACCTGGATTCTGCTGCCGCATATTCTGGACTGGCGGTGGTTCTATGAGCAGGAAGATAGTCCGTGGTACCCGACTGTTCGCTTGTTCCGCCAACATCGACCCGGGGACTGGGAAAGTGTGCTCAATCGGCTACCTCGAGAACTGGAACGTCACGCGGCAGATGTCCGACCGCCAGCGGAGCCGCAAAAGGCAATCCGCCAGGTCTGAGGTCCTGGCGTTCGCCAGGACGACACCGAGAATGTGACCAATCGCTACGGTCATGCCGACCGCCGCCCTACGCCGGCGTCAGCTTCGCAGCCTCCGCCTTCATATCATCCAGCACGCCCGCGATGGTGCCGACCAGCTCGTCGATCTGGCCCTTGGTGACGATCAACGGCGGGCAGATGGCGACGGCTTCGAGCATGTTGCGCGAGATGACGCCGCGCTCCTGGAGCATGCGCGCCGCGATGCCGCCGACGGCACCGGGCGTGCTTGCGGCCGTCTTGCGCTGCTTGTCGAGCACGAGTTCGATCGCGGCGATCATGCCGACGCCGCGGACCTCACCGACGAGCGGATGGCCCGAAAGTTCGCGCAGCCGCGCCTGCATATGGGCACCCGTCTCCGCGGCATGCGCGACCAGGCCGCGCTCCTCGATGATCTTGAGGTTTTCCAGCGCGACCGCCGCGCCGACCGGATGACCGCCTGCCGTGAAACCGTGGCCGAGAACGCCGATCTTGTTGCTCTCGTCCGCGATCGGCTCGAACATCCGGTCGTTCATCAGGACCGCCGAGAACGGGAAATAGCTCGAGGTGATCTGCTTGGAGACGACGATCGCATCGGGCTTGATGTTGTAGGTGTCGCAGCCGAACATCTTGCCGGTGCGGCCGAAGCCGCAAATGACCTCGTCGGCGACGAGCAGGATGTCATGCTTCTTCAGGACCTGCTGGACCTTGTCCCAATAGGTCGCGGGCGGAACGATCACGCCGCCTGCCCCCATCACCGGCTCGCCGAAGAAGGCCGCGATGGTCTCCGGACCTTCCCTCACGATCAGCGCTTCCAGCTCCTCGGCGCGCCGCGTCGCAAAGGCTTCCTCGCTCTCGCCGGCATGGCCGTCCTTGTAGAAATGCGGCGAGCCCGTGTGCAGGATATTCGGCAACGGAAGATCGAAGGAGCGGTGATTGTTCGGCAGGCCGGTGAGGCTTGCGGAGGCGATCGTGACGCCGTGATAGGCGCGCATGCGGCTGATCACCTTCTTGCGCTGTGGCTGTCCGAGAGCGTTCGAACGATAAGCGATCAGCTTCAGCACCGTGTCATTGGCCTCCGAGCCGGAGTTGGTGAAGAACACCTTGCTCATTGGCACCGGCGCGAGAGCGACGAGCTTCTCGGCGAGGTCGATCGAGGGCCCGTGCGATTTCGCGGAGAACGTATGATAGAACGGCAGGGCTTGCATCTGCCGGTATGCGGCCTCGACCAGCCGCTTCTCGTTGAAGCCGAGCCCGACGCTCCACAGGCCGGCCATCGCCTCGAAATAGCGCTTGCCCGCGGCGTCGAAGACATAGGGCCCCTCGCCGCGCTCGATCACCAGCGGGCCATTCTGCTGATGGGTGCGCGCATTGGTATAGGGATGGAGCTGGTAGGCGACATCGCGGGCTTCTTGCGAATTGGGCAGCATGGTCATCATATCATTCCTTCAGCCTTCGGCTCGCGCCGAAACGGAGCTCGTCTGTCGACGGCGTCGTCACTTGGCTATTGCGGCACGACACAACTTGCAACGCCAATTCGTCGGCAGCACAGCAGCGTTGCAGGAAACAGGTAAAGCCTCGGTTCAGGCGGCCCCGTCATCGTCGCCGTCATCCGAGGCAGCCTCGGCCGCCTCGCGCGCCTCGACGATTGCCATTGAGAGCAGATAGACGGTCGTCGACAGGCCGAGCCGGCGCGCCGCTTCAAGGGCGCGCGACAGATCGCTCACAAGATCTTCCAGCTCTTGCCCCCGGGACAATGTCGTCAATCATCCTTGTCGCGGGCCGCGCTCGTCTACACCGCGATGGCGCCGCTGGTCCTGATGAGCTCGGCCCCTGGGCCGATAGTAGCAAAATTACCGATCACGTTCACCACCGACTGCTTGTAGGTCGCCGCGTCGCCATGGCCCGGATGGCGGCAGGCGACAGCATCAGAGACGACCTGGTAGCGATGGCTCCTGTGAAACCCGTCGACCACCGTCGCCAAAATCGTCTCGTCGAGGGAGAAACCCAGCAGCACGTAGCGGATGTTCCGGATGTTCGCAGTGTAGTCCGCGAACCGTGCGGAACTGTAGGCCGACGGCAGCGGATGCTCGAACATCATCTCGCCCGGCCGCGGCTTCAGCTCGACAATCCAATCGGTCAGCTTGGATGCCGGATTGAACCAGGCGGCCTGCGCAATGCGCTTCAGGTGCATCACTGGCCAAAGATTGTCGCGCCACAGCGTCAACAACTCCAGGCAGCGCGAGGTCGTGGCGTCGCCATCGAGAATGACATGGCGACGCCCGGGGGTCAGATATTCGATCTGCAGATCGGCGCAAACCAGGATCGGCGGATCGTCGTGAGTGAAGTCCGGCATTTTCTTGTTCGCAGCTGCACCAATATCAGTGTTCGGCCGTCGAGAGGTTATGCAGTGGCGACGTCACCGCCCGTCCTGCCGACGCGTCGAGCACACCGGGCCGGTCCCAATCACCCTCGGGGCGGATGATCACGTAAGGATCGCTGTCCAGCGTGATCGCGTCCGGCCCCGGCTCGATCTCGAGCACCATCTCGGTATAGGAAAAATCCGAGAAGGTGATCTTGCGATTGTGGCCGAGCGGCTTGGCGCCGAAATGGGCCCAGAAGTCGACCAGCCGATCCTGCGCCTGCCCATAGATCTTGCGGAAGCCCTTGCGCTTCACATAATCGACGCTCGCCTGCACGAGCTTGAACGACACGCGCGAGCGCCTGTACTGGTGCCGCACCGCGAGCCGCTCGACCTTTGCGAATTCGCCGAAGAAGCGAACCCGGAGGCAGCCCGCGGGCTCGTTGCCGATGAAGCCGATGAAATGCGCGGCGACCAAATCGTTGCCGTCGAACTCTTCCTCGAACGGACAGTCCTGCTCGGCGAGATACACCGCCGAGCGGATGGCCGTGACCAGCATCAGGTCGCTGGGGTCGCGTGCGATGCGGATCGTGATGGCGCGCGAGTCGGGTTTGGCTAAAGGAATTCTAGTGCCGTGCATCTGCAAAACTCCTTGCTTCGATCATCGCACCCCGCCCGTGCAGGGGCAGTCGATTCCATGGCCGCTCGTAACACCAGAGGTCGGGCTGGAAGCTCGCGATAGGTTCAAAACCGGTCGCCTTCATGATGTCGCGTCCAGCCGCAGTCGACGGCTGCGCGAAACAATCGGCACTTCGTAGCCGTGGCTGTCGCAGATGCGCGGCTGCCTTGCCCAAACCGGCGATGCCGCGGCCGGTGGTCGCGATGGCCCAGATGTAGGTGGCCGAGACCTCCTCGTTGCCAGATGCGAGATACCCGATGTCGGGCTCGGTCAGACAGATCTCGTCGAGCAGCAACGCGTCATGGCCGCGCTCATTGAGAAACAGGAAGGCCATGCCACCGACCAGCGCACCGTTCCGGGTGAAGGTCAGAAGGCATTGGGAATCGAAGGTGAAATAGCGCGCGAGCTGCTGCTCGCCGATCCGCACGCCGGGGACCAACCGATGCGCCATGTCGGCAAGCGCGGCAATTTCGGAAAATTGCGCACAATGGACATCGACGTCTGGACTGAGCGGCAGCGCGTCAAATTCATGCCTTGCGGCAAACGAGCCCCTTTCCATACCCATCCCACCCCTCTATCGTTTCGCCCCGTCCCGTTAGGATGAGGAGCTTATCGGGTAAGGAACGGGTGTATGCAGCAACTATTGCACCGGGGTGCTGCGATGACGCAGCACCGCAGCGATGAGTCCCTGGATGCATCCTGGGACGATTTGAAGCTGTTTTTAGCTTGCGCAAAATATAAAAGTTTCCGCAACGCTGCCGAGGAGCTCGGCCTTACCTCGACGACGCTGATGCGCCGGATCGACCGGCTCGAAGAGAGCATCGGCTGCAAGCTGTTTCTGCGCGACCAGAGCGGATTGACGCTGAGCGACGAAGGCACGGCGATGATCTCCGATGTTACTCTGATGGAGCGCCACGCCTTCAATGTATTTCGCCGCGCCTCGCGTGGTTCGAGCGACGCGACGGGCACCGTGCGCGTCGCAGTGACGGAGGGCCCCGGCAATTTCTGGATCCTGCCGCGGCTGATCGATTTCCAGAAGACGTATCGCAAGATCACCGTCGACTTGCGCTGCGCGATGGAGCAGGCCGATGTTGCCCGTCTGGAGTCCGATATCGCGATCCAGCTGGAGCCGCCGACCAATCCCGATCTGATCGTGGCAAAGCTTGGCCGGCTGCACATCTACCCCTTCGTCTCCAAGGATTACGAGAGCCTGCACGGCGTGCCCGGCACGCTTGCCGATTTGCAGAACCACAGGATCATCAAGCAGAGCGCGCCGCAGGTCGACGACACCGCCTATGCCCGCATCCTGGGGCTCACGTCGCTCGAGGGCATCGTCGGGATCAAGACCAACTCGTCGGTCGGCGTGCTCTATGCGGTGGAACGCGGCGCCGGCATCGGCTTTCTGCCGACGGTGTCGATCGCACTCGGCGCGCCGCTTGTCGCCGTCGATCTCGGCGTCAGTCACCACGCCGATCTCTGGCTCACCTATCACAAGGAATTCCGCGCCTCCGAGCGACACAGGATCGTAGTCGAGTGGCTGAAGAAGATCTTCGATCCGCGCACCTATCCCTGCTTCCGCGACGAGTTCATCCACCCGAACGCGCTGGTGCCGATGATGGCGGCGGCCCGGGAGAGCTTTGGCCTGACGGGCTATGTCGCGGCGACGCCGACCTGATCGGCGGCGGCTACCATCTGTACTCGAAGCCGACCGTGCCCTGGTGCGAGGTGAACTCGTTACGAAACTTGCCGTCATAATTGACGTAGAGGCGCGCGGTGTTGGTCAGGCTAAGCGAGGCCGAGGCGCCGGCGTCGAGGCCGTAGCGGCTCTCGCCGATGCCGGGCACCACGAGGCTCTGCCTGCCCAGGCTGACCTGGATCGATCCCAGGTCCTGATAGAAATTGTCGACGAACTTGCCGTAGGCGGACAGGTCCAGAACCTTCTGATCGAAGATGAAGTAGCGCCCAACCTCGGCGCCGAGCATCAGGCGTGCGCGCGCGAGTGCGGACGAGCCGACGGTCAGGGGAAAGAGGCTGCCCGTCTCCTGGAACGAGGCGCTGGTGGCGCGGACATATTCCAGCGCACCCTTGGGGACGAAGCGGGTCTGGTCCTGGGTCCAGTAGTAGCTGATCTCGGTCAGCGCGCCGTCGATGTTGGCGCGATAGCCCGCGGTCGCAAGGCCGAAGCCGCTGTCCCGGCTGGAATGGACGTTGCCAAAGCCGTGCACGAGCGCGAAGGCCCAGGTCCAGGGCCCCTTGTCGACCGAGCCGTTGACGCCGAACTGGGTCAGATCCAGCGTTGCCGATTGCAGCGCCAGGGGCACGTCGATGTCGGTGTGGCTCTGGTCGACGGAGAAGCCGAGATTGACTCCCGGCGCGAGCCGCGCGCCGAAGCCCGCCACCCCGCCAATGGTCTTGCGCTTGTCACCGACGAAGTCGCCCTGCGCGTCGGTCCGCATCGAAATACCGTAGCCCTCGAACCAGGTCCGGTAGCGCGGCCCTTCCGCCCCCTCCGCGGCGCCGCCGCCGCCGGGATTGGTACGGGAGGTCCGGTCGAAGCCGTTCGAGGCCTGGTTGCCGAGCCGTTCCAGGAAGTTGGAGCCGAGGTTGAGCGTGGTGTTGCCCGCCGACTGGCCGTAATTCATCGCGGTTGGCGTCGGTGACGGCGTCGGTGTCGGGGTGGGCGTCGGGGTCGCTGTGGGGGTCGGCGTCGGTGTGGGCGACTGGGCATGCGCCGGGGCAGCCATGATCATCAGGACGAACGCAAAGGCGATCGCGGTGACGCTCGCGGCCCGCCGGACAAAACCCGGCCGGCGCGTCCGCCTAGTCCCAGAAGGCTGCGATAGGCAGCGCATAACGACACAATTCCCAAAGCAAATGGCGACGCGCAAAAATGCAACACGCATCGCTGCAACTGCGACGATTTGCGCCGAACTGGCCGGAAGGGTCAATCGCTTGAGTGGCGTTGAACGGGGGGATTACCCGCGCTGTGGTACCGCTGCCACAGGTCGCAAACTGTGCCACGGCGAGTCGGATCGGCACTTGAAATCTGCACGCTGCTTGCTAGCGCGCGATTTTCATGTTGCAATATCCGGCACAATCGGATTTGGCCGCTCGACTGTGCGTTTCGCGACATTGAGAGATTCGAACAGACTTCCGGAAGTCCGTTTGTGGCGTGGCACGCGAAAATCGCGGCCGCGTCTTTTTTCTGTCTAAAGGAGGAGACTCGCGATGGCGCAAAAGGGCACCGTCAAATGGTTCAACCCGACCAAGGGCTATGGGTTCATCAAGCCGAACGGCAGCGACAAGGACGTGTTCGTCCACATCTCTGCGGTCGAGCGTGCCGGACTCTCCACGCTCAATGAAAACCAGGTGGTTGAGTACGATCTCGTGGAGAACCGCGGCAAATCGTCCGCGGAGAACCTCAAGGTTCACTGACTTTCTACCGACAATCGACACAGGCAAGCATGAATCCCCCCGGCTCTGCCCGGGGGATTTCGTTTGTGGTTCAAGCCTGCATGGCGCTTCAGCTCACCACCGGCGAGATCAGGAAATTCTCCGAGCCCCCGCTCCCCGCGGTCTTGCAGACATCGCCGTCGATCCGGACCTTGCCGGTTGCAAGCAGGCGTAGCGCTTCGGGATAGATGCGGTGCTCGACTTCGAGGATGCGCTCGGAGAGCGTGTCCGGCGTGTCGTTGTCGCTGACGGGGACGGCGCCCTGCATCACGATCGGGCCGGCATCGGTCGCGGGGATCACGAAGTGCACCGTCGCGCCGGACAGTTTCACGCCTGCGCGCAAGGCCTGGCCGTGCGGGTCGAGGCCGGGGAACGACGGCAGCAGCGAGGGATGGATGTTGAGCATCCGCCCGTACCAGCTTTGCGTGAACTCGGCCGTGAACAGCCGCATGAAGCCGCCCAGACAAATCAGCTCGATGCCGTGCTGGTCGAGGGCTGCCTGCAGCGCAGCCTCGAAGCCGGCGCGGTCCTTGCCGAACGGCTTGCTCTCGATCACCAGCGTCTTCACGCCGCCCGCCCTCGCCTTTTCCAGCCCGAGCGCGGCGGCCTTGTTCGAGATGACGAGCGAAATCTCCGCCGGAAAATCCGCCGCGGCGGCGGCCTTGATCAGCGCCGCCATGTTGGAGCCTCGGCCGGAGATCAGGATGGCGACGCGGCGCTTCATCGGTTTTACAGCGACAGATCGAGGTGGCCGTTATAGACGACGCGATGCTCGCCCTCGGCCGGGATGACAGTGCCGAGCTGCGCCACCGTCTCGCCGGCATCGGTGAGGACTTGCATAACCTTGTCGGCGGCATCCGGCTCGACGATCGCGATCATGCCGATGCCGCAGTTGAAGGTGCGCAGCATTTCGAGCTCGGCGATGCCGCCTTGCATCGCCAGCCATTTGAATACCGGCAGCACAGGCAACCGCGCCAGATCGATTCCGACGCCGAGATGCTTTGGCAGCACGCGCGGAATGTTGTCGGTGAAGCCGCCGCCAGTGATGTGGGCAAGGCCCTTCACCGCGCCGGTCTCGCGGATCGCGCGCAGGCAGGATTTGACGTAGAGCCGGGTCGGCGCGAGCAGCGCGCCGCCGAGCGTCATGACCGGCGCAAAGGGCGCCTGGGCCCCGAAGCCGAGGCCGGACTGCTCAACGATCTTGCGCACCAGCGAGAAGCCGTTGGAATGCACGCCGGAGGACGCCAGCCCAATCACGGCATCGCCCGCGGCGATATCATTGCGCGGCAGCAGGGTGCCCCGCTCGGCGGCGCCGACCGCGAACCCGGCGAGATCATAATCGCCGTCCTTGTAGAGGCCGGGCATCTCGGCGGTCTCGCCCCCGATCAGTGCACAACCCGACTCGCGGCAACCCTCGGCGACGCCCGCGACGATCGACGCAGCGGCCTCGGGGTCGAGCTTGCCGCATGCGAAATAGTCGAGGAAGAACAGCGGCTCGGCCCCCTGCACCACGAGGTCGTTGACACTCATCGCGACCAGATCGATGCCGATCCCGCCATGCAGGCCGGTCTCGATGGCGATCTTGACCTTGGTGCCGACACCGTCGGTGGCGGCGACCAGGACCGGGTCCTTGAACCCGGCCGCCTTGAGGTCGAACAGGCCGCCAAAACCGCCGATCTCGGCATCGGCGCCAGCACGCGCGGTGGCGCGCACCATCGGCTTGATCAGGTCGACCAGGCGATTGCCCGCATCGATGTCCACGCCTGAATCGGCGTAGGTAAGGCCGTTTTTGCGGTCGGTCATGCCGGATTTCCAGTGGATTTGCGGCTGGTTACGTCGAATTCGAGGGCTGCGCAATGGCTCGCAAGGGGCCTAAGGCTATACTATGTAGATATCAACCGGTTCAGCCTCCAAGGGGCCGGTTTCGAGGTCAGACCGGGTGCCGGGAAGCGCCGCGTGAGTATTCCAAACATCATTACCCTGGGCCGCATCATGCTGGTCCCGATCATCGTCTGGGCGATCGTGTCGAGCCAAATGGAAGTGGCGTTCGCCGTCTTCCTGATCGCCGGCATCAGCGACGCCGTCGACGGCTTCTTGGCCAAGCGCTTCAACATGAGGAGCGAGCTCGGCGCCCTGCTCGATCCGCTCGCCGACAAGGCGCTGCTGGTCTCGATCTATCTGGCGCTCGGCATCTGGGGCGACATCCCGCGCTGGATCGTGATTCTGGTGGTTTCCCGCGACATCATGATCGTCGCCGCCGTGATCGTCTCCTGGCTGTTCGACAAGCCGGTCGAGATGAAGCCCTCGAAGGTGTCGAAGCTCAACACTGCAGCCCAGGTGGCCTATGCGGCGTTGGTGCTGGCCTCCCTCGCGTTCGGCTTCAAGCCCGGCCCCTATGATATAATCCTGATGGGCCTCGTCACGGTCTTCACGCTCTCCTCCGTATCGCTCTATCTCGTCGAGTGGCTGCGGCACATGAGCACGATCGAGGCCAAATGAGCCGGGATGCGGCCCCGCAAAAGGCCAACTCCCGCTCGATACGTCGATTCTCTTCAAACGAAGCCGGCGCGCCGGCATGGAGCAAAGCAAGCGTGGCAGGCCGCGTTCATCCCCGACAACTGGCGTTTTCGCTTCCGCATGCGGAAAGCCTGAGCCGGGACAATTTTCTCGAAGGCCCTGCCAACGCCGCCGGTCTCGCCCTGATCAATGCCTGGCCCGAATGGCCGAACCGGATCATGTGGCTTGCCGGCCCCGAAGGCTCAGGCAAGAGCCACCTCGCCGCGATCTGGGCTGAAGAGGCCGGCGCCCGCTCCACCACTGCCAATGCATTGACCGCGGCCGCCGTGCCCGGGGCGCTCGCCACGGGCGCGCTCGTCGTCGAGGATCTGAGATCGAAGGATTTTGACGAGCGCGCGCTCTTCCATCTGTTTAACCTCGCGCGCGAGGACGGGGCCTGCGTCCTGCTCACCGGCCGCGAGGTCCCGGCGGCGTTGGAGATCGAACTGCGCGACCTCCGCTCGCGCTTACGCGCCGTACCCGTGGTGTCGCTGCTGCCCCCGGACGACCAGCTGTTCCGCGGCCTGATCGTCAAGTTCTGTGCCGACCGCCAGTTGAGCGTCGATGAGAGCGTGGTCAGCTATCTCGCGACCCACCTGGAGCGCTCCTCCGCAGCGGCACGGCGGGCCGTGGAGCTGCTTGACAGCGAAGCCCTGCGGCTCGGCCGGCCCGTGACCCGGGCGCTGGCCGCCGAATTGCTGCGCCACGCCTGACCCCTCCCGGCTTGGCCTTGTTCGTCTCGGCCGCTTGACGCCACCGGGCGGCGGAACATCAATGTCATCGAAACGTCATCGCACTAACACATGCTCTGCGCCGGTTTTGCGCATAAGTCGCAAGATGAGGCGAAAGAAGATGGATCGACTTCTCATGGACTCCGCGCAAGCTATTGAAATCAAAGAAAAAGAACCAGAAGCGACGGCCCTGCCGGCGATCGCAACGAGCCCCGAGCGATTCATCAATCGCGAGCTTTCCTGGCTGCATTTCAACCGCCGGGTCCTGGAGGAATCGGTCAATCCCCACCACCCGGTGCTGGAGCGGGTGCGATTCCTGTCGATTTCGGCAAATAACCTTGATGAGTTCTTCATGGTCCGCGTCGCCGGCATCAAGGCGCAGGTCCGCGAGGGCATCCCCGAGCGCAGCCCCGACGGCCTGACCCCGTCCGAGCAGCTCGCGCTGATCAACCGCACCGTCTCGCAGCTCGCAAGTGACCAGCAGGCGATCTGGCGCGATCTGCGCGCCACGCTCGCCGACGTCGGCATCGTGCTGGTCGACGGCAAGGACGTCACCAAGGCGGAGAAGAGCTGGCTCGAGGACCACTTCCTCCACAACGTCTTTCCCTTGCTCACTCCGCTCGCAATCGATCCCGCTCACCCCTTCCCGTTCATTCCGAGCCTGGGTTTCACCATCGCGCTGCAGCTCACGCGCGCCGCAGACGGCAAGCAGATGAACGCGCTGATCCGCATGCCCGGCAAGATCGACCGCTTCGTCCGCTTGCCCGCCGATGGCGTAGTGCGACTGATCTCGCTGGAACAGATGACCGCCCTGTTCATCAACCGCCTGTTCCCCGGCTACAACCTCCACGGCCAGGGCGCCTTCCGCATCATCCGCGACTCCGAAATGGAAATCGAGGAAGAGGCCGAAGACCTCGTGCGCGTGTTCGAGACCGCGTTGAAGCGCCGCCGCCGCGGATCGGTGATCCGGCTCGAGGTCGACGCCAAGACGCCCGAACAGCTGCGCAGCTTCGTGCAGCACGCTCTTTCTGCGGCCGACGACGAAGTGTTCCTGGTCGACGGCGTGCTTGCCATGAACGAGCTGTCGCAGCTCACCCGCCTCGATCGCCCCGACCTCGAATTCACCCCTTACGTGCCCCGCCATCCCGAGCGCGTGCGCGAGCATGGCGGCGACATCTTCGCCGCGATCCGGCAGAAGGATCTCATCGTCCATCACCCCTACGAATCCTTCGACGTCGTCGTGCAGTTCCTCCAGCAAGCCACACGCGACCCCGACGTCGTCGCGATCAAGCAGACGCTGTACCGCACCTCCAACAACTCGCCGATCGTACGCGCGCTGGCCGAGGCCGCCGAGGCCGGCAAGTCCGTCACCGCGCTGATCGAGCTCAAGGCGCGCTTCGACGAGGAAGCCAATATCCGCTGGGCACGCGACCTCGAGCGCGCCGGCGTACAGGTCGTCTACGGCTTCCTCGAACTCAAGACGCACGCAAAACTCTCGATGGTCGTGCGCCGCGAGGGCGGCAGCCTCACCACCTATGTTCACACCGGCACGGGCAACTACCATCCGGTGACCGCGCGCATCTACACCGATCTGTCCTACTTCACTTCGGACCCGACCATCGGCCGCGACGCCGCCCGCGTGTTCAACTTCATCACCGGCTATGCCGCACCGAGCGATCTCGACAAGATGGCGGTGTCGCCGCTGACGCTGCGCAAGCGCATCATCGAGCACATCCAGGGTGAGACCGCGCATGCACGCCACGGCCGGACCGGCGCGGTCTGGATGAAGATGAACGCCCTGGTCGATCCCGATATCATCGACGCGCTCTATGAGGCGTCTCAAGCCGGCGTCCAGGTCGAGCTCGTGGTGCGCGGTATCTGCTGCCTGCGGCCGGGCATCCCCGGTCTGTCGGAGAACATCCGCGTCAAGTCGATCATCGGGCGCTTCCTCGAGCACGGCCGAATCTACTGTTTTGGCATGGGCCAGGGCCTGCCGAGCACGAAAGCGGCTGTGTATATCTCGTCAGCCGACATGATGCCGCGCAATCTCGACCGCCGCGTCGAGGTGCTGTGCCCGCTGCAAAATCCGACGGTACATCAGCAGGTTCTCGAACAGATCATGGTCGCTAACCTGAAGGACAATGAGCAGAGCTGGCAATTGTTGCCCGATGGATCGTCAACGCGTATGAAGGCCGCGAAAGGCGAGGAGCCTTTCAACGTGCACAACTACTTCATGACAAATCCGAGTCTGTCTGGCCGTGGAAAGTCGCTCAAGGAATCCTCGCCGCGGCGTCTCACGCGCCGGAACGAACGTCATCAGTCCTGATCGGGGATTGATGCCGTGACGCGGCCGCGCAAACGTGGCGCAAGCGTCGCGGTGATCGATATCGGCTCCAACTCGGTCCGTCTCGTCGTCTACGAGGCGCTGGCGCGGAGCCTCATTCCGATCTTCAACGAGAAGACCCTCTGCGGCCTCGGCCGCGAGGTGCAGAGCACGGGTCTGCTCGCGCCTGACGCGGTCGACAAGGCGTTGACCTCGCTCAAACGCTTTCGCGCGCTCTGTCGCGTGATGCAGGTCGGGCGCGTCTTTGCGATCGCGACGGCTGCGTGCCGCGACGCCTCCAACGGCCCCGACTTCATCGCCAAGGCTGAGCGCATCTGCGCCGTGAAGATCGAGATCCTGTCGGGCCCGCGCGAGGCGCGGCTTTCGGCGCTCGGCGTCGTCTCCGGCATTCATCACCCCGACGGCATCGTCGGCGATCTCGGCGGCGGCTCGCTGGAGCTCGTCGAGGTCCACCGCAACAGCGTGCGCAGCGGCGTGACGCTGCCGCTCGGCGGGCTCGCCTTGCAGGATCTCGCGCACAAATCGCTGAAACGCGCCGACCGCATCGTGCGCGAGGAACTCGACGCCGTAGCGCAGCTCAAGGCCGGGCACGGCCGCACCTTCTATGCGGTCGGCGGTACGTGGCGAGCGCTCGCGCGCATCCACATCATCCAGAGCGGCTATCCGCTCCAGGTGATGCACGGCTATTCCATACCGGCTGCGGATGCGCTGGATTTCGCACGACGACTGCGGCGCCTGGCTGCGTCCGACATGCTAGCCGACATCGAATTGGTCGCCGACGCGCGGCGGCCTCTCCTCGCCTATGCCGCGCTGGTGCTCGAGCACATCATCCGCGTCGCACAGCCGAAGACGATCGTGTTCTCGACTTTCGGCGTGCGCGAAGGCCTGCTGCACGAGAAGCTGTCGGAAGCCGAGCGCGCCAAGGATGGATTGATCTGCGCAGCGGAAGAGCTGAACCAGCTGATGTCACGCTCGGCGCGCCATGCCCGCGAGCTGATGGAATGGACCGACCGCTTCGTGCGCGTGGTGAAGCTGCGCGAGACCGAGGAGGACCGCAGGCTGCGGCACACCGCGTGCCTGCTCTCCGACATCGGCTGGCGCGTCCATCCCGACCACCGCGGCGAGCAGACGCTGAGCCTCGTGGTCAACGGCAATTTCGGCGCAGTCAGCCACGAGGGCCGCGCCTTTGTCGGCCTGTCGGTGTTCTATCGTTATGCCGGTTTGAGCGACGAGAACCAGCCGCCGCTGACGATGCAGGAGCTGCTCTCGCCCGCGCATCTCGAGCGCGCGCGCCTTCTGGGGGCGGCGTTCCGCGTCGCGCATCTGATCTCGGCGGCCCGGCCCGGCGTGCTGCCGGCCACGCATTTCCGCAGCCAGGGTCGCAAGCTGATGCTGGTGTTCGAGCACCGCCTCGGCGATCTCGTCGCCGACCGCGTCGGCGGCCGCTTCAAGCAGCTCGCCCGCCTGGTCGGCCGCTCGGGGTCAATCGTCAGGCGTTGATGCGCGGCGACCATCGCGCGAAGGCGAAGCGCACGCAGTGCCGGCCAATGCCGACAGCTCATCGCAGGAACGGATACGACCCTGCCGGCTTTGCACTGGTTGCCTAGGGATTCTTTTTCCTGATCCAAGCAGCCAAACGCTGGTCACCCCGCATCCCCGAGGCATCGAGCTTCGAGGCCACAGATAGAGCATCATTTCGCGGTTCGTCCTGGCCGAGCTTGGCTTTGCCTCTTAACGTCGTGATCGCCACCTCAAAACCAACAATCATGGTCATCCGCCGGGCGATGCCGTCTTCGGGCAGTTCACCCATGGTCCATTGTTCGGAACGGCCTGTTTCATATCGCCTCGTCAGCAGGTCAATCCATCGCCGCGCGGTTCCTTGGTCTTGCAACGAGATGTCGCCTTCGGCTTCCACCATGACGTGATACATCGTGGGCGCCATGTCGCGGGCCGGATACCAGCTCGGACTCACGTAAGCGCGCGGCCCCTGAAATAAAGTCAGCACGCGGAGACCGTTGTTGATCGCCGAAGCCTGTGGATTGGCCCGGGCGATATGCCCCACCAAGGTCCCTAATTTGCCGCGACTTCGATCCAGCAACAGGGGAATTGCGGTGACAAGGGGCGTCTCCTTGCCGTTGCACACCAGCAGGGCCCAAGGATCCAAGTCGATAAAATCTAGCGTCTCCTCCGTGGACATGGCCCAACATTGCCGCAAGAGCATCAATCTGCCCCCGAAGACAGAATCCCATAGCGCTTCAACTCTGCCTGGAATCCCTCGACAGTTGTAAAATGGTGGCTATGGAGACCGGCCGCATTCGCTCCCGCTATGTTTTCCGCAAGATCGTCGATGAACAAGACTGCTTCCGATCTTACGCCCAACTCAGCGAGGCATCGTCGATAACAGGCAACATCAGGCTTCGCCGCACGAAATCGAGCCGACGCGTACAGTCGTGAGCCAAACAGCGGTCGGAGTTCTGGGCAGAGAAGATCGATGTGATCCACGACCAGTTCCGTGTTGTTCGTGAGAACGGCCACGTCGACGGATCTACGCAGGTGATCGACGACCCCGAGCATCGCGTGATTTGGCTTCATGGACGTTCGACGTGCGTCGAGCCATTCAGCAAGGCTCAGAGAATGGCCAATCCGATCGCCAAAGGCGCCAAGATATTCTCGACGCGACAGTGTGCCGTCGTCGCCCAACTGCTCGAACCCGCTATCCCATATGGCTTGATAGATGTTCTCCGCCGTATTGCCGGAGATTTCGGCCAATCGCGCGGCACGAGCATGCCTGTCGTAGGTACACAGGACGTTGTCCATGTCGAACAGGATCAGTTCTATTTTTTCAGCCATGGAATTCCGCTTTGGGCTCATCGATCAGGTTAATCGGTGAAAAAATTTAACGTACCTCAACGCGGATAGCTCGAGAAAGCGATGGCAACAAGCGAGCAAATCTGAGATGTACGCGTGATGGAAACTCACGCATGACCAACGTCCGCCTCCCTCCTTTAAATGCGGTGCGTGCCTTCGTAGCCGCAGCCAGACATGCGAGCTTTACGCTCGCGGCGACCGAATTGGGCGTCACTCATGGGGCTGTCAGCCGTCAGATCAAGCAGCTGGAAGAGCATCTCGCCGTACAGCTCTTCGTCAGAGAGACCCGCCAAGTAAGCCTGACCCCCGCTGGACGGCAACTCTTCGCAGGGTTTGCGCCCGCGCTTGAGCGCATCGCGGCGACAGCCGTCGCGGTCGCTCGCCTCGCTCCCATTTCAGGCCTACGCATCAACGTCCGAGCGAGTTTCGCGGCGCGGTGGCTCATTCCCCAACTGCCGGGCTTCATCCGCAAACATCCTCACATCGCACCGCAAATCTTCACCAGTTCGGAAGAGCCGGCGCGCCTGGGCCGCGACGGCTTTGACGTCGTCATTCGTCGGACGAGGGCCGGCTGGCCATCCTATCTTAAGCCGCGCCCTTTCATGGCCGATCATGCATATCTCGTCACCGCACCATCGCTGCTGGAGGCCTCCCCTGTCGAAAAGCCCGAAGACCTGACACGCCATGTCTTCCTTCATAGCGAGACGCGAGCCAACGATTGGCACGAATTGCTCAGCTTCGCCGGGGTTGGGTGGATCCATCCCGCCGACGAAATGCGGTTTGATCACCTCGACTTCGCCCTGCGGGCGGCAGCGGATGGATTGGGAATAGCTGTTGGGCCCGCCAGCCTGGTCGCTCATGACATCGCATCGAACCGGCTGTGTCACGTGCTGCCAAGACTGAGCCGACCGCTCGATCCCTACCTCATAGCCTTGAACGACGAGTCGAGCCCGGCAGCTCAGGCCTTCGAGCAGTGGCTCTCAAGCGAAACCGCCGCGAAATTCTAGAAGCGTGACGACATGGAGTTCGGAGTCTGAGTTCTTGAGTCGCTGCCGCATCCCATTGCTTAGGGGCGCAACTACTCCGCCGACACCTTGGCGTGGCGCTCGGAGGCTTCGAGCGCCGCGACATGCAGGCTGCGCCGCCGCCAGATATAGCCGACGACCAGCACGACGATGACGCCGAGCACGGCGCAGAGATATTCGGCGCCGGCCCCGCCATGGGCAAATGGCGGCGGGATGCGCAAGCCTGCGAGCAGCGAATCCAGGGACGCGCCGAATCGACCGTCGGACAGCGCATGCAGCGTCGGTTCGACGCCCGGATCGGTCGCGATCACCTCGCCGGCGATCCAGCCGAGCAGCGCCGCGCCGGCCCAGACCAGGATCGGCAGTTTTGACAGCAGCGCCATGATCAGCGCGGCGCCGGCGACGATCAGCGGCACGCTGATGGCAAGGCCGAGCACCAGGAGCGGCACGCTGCCATTGGCGGCGGCTGCGACCGCGATGACGTTGTCCAGACTCATGATGATGTCGGCGACAACGACGATCTGCACCGCCTGCCATAGATGCGAGGCCGAGGCGACGTCGTCCTCGTCCTCGTTTTCCGGCACCAGCAGTTTTGCGGCGATCACGATCAGCGCCAGGCCGCCGACCAGCTTGAGGTACGGCAGCGCCATCAGGCTCGCGACGATGCCGGTGAAGACGATGCGCAGCAGCACCGCCGCTCCCGCACCGAGCACCATGCCCCATAGCCGATGCCGCGGCTTCAGGCCGCGGCATGCAAGCGCAATCACCAGCGCGTTGTCGCCGGAGAGCAGGATGTTGATCCAGATGATCTTGCCGACCGCGACCCAGAAGGCCGGCTCGGCCATTTCATTGCGGAACTGGGTGAAGAACGACCCGAGCGTGGCGGGGTCGAATATCTGCCAGAGCCAGTTCACAATGCGTCCTTCCGATCAGCCGACGATCTCGTTGCCCGAGAAGAACTGGGCGATCTCGATCACGGCCGTCTCGGGGGCGTCGGAACCATGCACCGAATTCTCGCCGATCGACTTGGCGTAGAGCTTGCGGATGGTGCCGTCGGCGGCCTTCGACGGGTCGGTCGCGCCCATCGCCTCGCGGTACTTGGCGATCGCGCCCTCGCCTTCCAGCACCTGCACGACCACGGGGCCGGAGGTCATGAACTCGACGAGCTCGCCGAAAAACGGACGGGCCTTGTGCACGGCATAGAAGGTCTCGGCCTGGCCCTTGGTCATGCGGATGCGCTTCTGGGCGACGACGCGCAGGCCGGCCTTCTCGATCACGGCGTTGACCGCGCCGGTCAGGTTACGCTCGGTCGCGTCGGGCTTGATGATCGAGAAGGTGCGTTCAATCGCCATGGTTCTATCCTTGAGAAAGGGGGGTGATTTGGAGTTGCCGGGCTTATATCGGCGCGATCGGCGAACGGCAAGCGACCGGCCAAAAGGGCTTCACAGGCGGATCGACGCGGGCGCCGGGCTCCTGAATTACAATAATTTCACCGAGATGAACCCAATCTGCAAGGCACGTTCAGGCTCGGGTTCAGGATCACGGGCCTAAGGTCGGGGCCATCGAGACGCGTTCTGCCCTTCAAGAGGCGTTTCGGCGGCCATTCCATCGACGCGCAGGCCCGCGCCGGCAGTTTTGAGGAGATCACCATGTTGAGGAAACTTTCGCTTGCTGCAGTCGCCGCGGTCGCGCTGGGTGCCGCGCTGGCTCCTACCTCTGCCTCCGCCCATTGGCATGGCGGTTGGGGTGGCTGGCATGGCGGCTGGCACGGCTACGGCTGGGGCGCACCGCGCTTTTATGCCGGCGGCCCCGTCTCCTACGGCTATGGCGGCTGCTATGTGCGCCAGCTGGTCCCGACCCCCTGGGGACCCCGCTGGCGGCTGGTGAACCGCTGCTACTGAGCCCGTCAGCACCTTCCAAGAAGACTACCCAAGAGAACTACCCAAGAGAACTACCCAAGAGAACTACCCAACAGAACGACCAGAAGAAGCCCCGGCGTCCCCCGCCGCCGGGGCTTTGCCTTGGATAATTTGCCTTGGACGATTTGCCTTGGGCGTCCATCGCCGCGTTCATACAATTTTTACGAGAATGGACGGTGGGCCCATTGGGACCCGAAACTATTTCGTGCTCAGTGACTTGGTAGGGTGTCCTTGCTTTTTTCAGAATGGAACCCTGTGATGCCTCGCCAATCCGCCAATGACAGCGAACAGATGGACCGGCGGACCAGCCGATCGATCTGCGACGCCATCGGCGAGCGGCTCCAGCAGAGCCTTCGGCCCGAGCCACGGCTTCCGACATATCTCGAGCACCTCGTCAACGAGCTGCGCAAGCGGGATCGCGACCGCGATCCGCAGAACTAGGCGTAAAACGGGGTTGCGTTTGCCGCGCGCTGCGGTGACAAGGCCGCATGCTCAGCATCACCGACCTCTCGATCCGCCTCGCCGGACGCCTCCTGATCGACCGGAGCTCCGTGCAGATCACGCCCGGCTCGCGCGTCGGCCTCGTGGGACGCAACGGCACCGGCAAGTCGACGCTGTTCAAGGTGATCCGCGGCGAGCTCGCCGCCGAGCATGGCTCGGTCACGCTGCCGCCACGCTGGCACATCGGCAGTCTTGCGCAGGAGGCTCCTGACGGCCCGGAAAGCCTGATCGAGGTCGTGCTCAAGGCCGATCTCGAGCGCGACGCGCTGCTGCGCGAGGCCGAGACCGCGCACGACCCGCATCGCATCGCGGAGATCCAGACCCGGCTCGTCGACATCGATGCGCATTCGGCCCCTGCCCGCGCGGCTGCGATTCTCTCAGGCCTCGGATTCTCGGCCGCGAACCAGTTGCGCGCCTGCGCGGAGTTCTCCGGCGGCTGGCGGATGCGCGTGGCGCTCGCCGCGACGCTGTTCGCAGCGCCCGACCTCCTGCTGCTCGACGAGCCCACCAACTATCTCGACCTTGAAGGCACGCTGTGGCTGGAGGATCACCTCGCCCACTATCCGCGCACCGTGATCGTGATCAGCCACGACCGCGATCTGCTGGAGAGCTCGGTCGACCAGATCCTGCATCTGGATCGCGGCAAGCTGACGCTCTATCGCGGCAGCTATTCATCCTTCGAGGAGCAGCGCGCCGCGCGCGAATTGCTCGATGCCAAGCAGGTCAAGCGCCAGGAGGCCGAGCGCGCGCGCCTGCAAGCCTTCGTGGACCGCTTCAAGGCCAAGGCCTCAAAAGCCCGCCAGGCCCAGTCGCGCGTCAAAATGCTGGAGCGGCTGAAGCCGATCACGGCGCTGGTGACGCAGGACGTGCACGAGATCAGCTTCCCGCCGCCGGAGAAGACGCTGTCGCCGCCAATCATCGCGGTCGACAACGTCTCGGTCGGCTATGATCCGACGACCCCCGTGCTGAGCCGCGTCACCTTGCGCATCGACAATGACGACCGCATCGCGCTTCTGGGCGCCAATGGCAACGGCAAGTCGACGCTGGTGAAGCTGCTCGCGGGCAAGCTCGCACCATTCTCCGGCAGGGTCACGCGCGCTGACAAATTGTCGATCGCCTATTTCGCGCAGCACCAGCTCGACGAATTGAACGAGGATGCCTCCGCCTACGATCACGTCCGCAAGCTGATGGGCGATGCGCCCGAGGCCAAGGTGCGGGCGCGCGCCGGCGCGATCGGCTTTTCCGGCAAGGCGGCCGACACCAAGGCCGGCAAGCTTTCCGGCGGCGAGAAGGCGCGGCTGCTCTTGGGGCTTGCGACCTTCTTCGGCCCCAACATGATCATCCTGGACGAGCCGACCAACCATCTCGACATCGACAGTCGCGCCGCACTTGCGGAGGCCATCAACGACTTTCCCGGCGCTGTCATCATGGTCTCGCACGACCGCTATCTGATCGAGGCCTGCGCCGAGCAGCTCTGGCTGGTCGCCGATCGCACGGTGACGAACTACGACGGCGACCTCGATGACTACCGCCGCGTGGTGCTGTCGGCGGCGAGCGCGGACAACAGCCCGCGCGAGCGCACCGCGCCAGCCGAGAAGCTGCAGCGCGCACGGTCGGACAATCGGGGGCCGCTGAAAAAGCGCATCGCGGAAGCCGAGGCCGAGATCGCCCGTGTCAGCGAGATCATCGCCAAGATCGATACCGCGCTCGCCCTGCCCGACATCTTCACCCGCGACCCGAAACAGGCCGCGCAGCTCTCGAAGGCGCGCGCCAATGCGGCCGACGCACTGGCGCGTGCCGAGGAGCAATGGCTCGATGCCAGTGCGCAATATGACGAGGCGGCGACCTAGAGGCTCTCGGCTGGTTCAGCCGAGCGAGGCTCTCATCAAAAACTGCAAAACAACCTCATGCAAAGTAAGCCTTGAGGTATCACCATACCAAGCCGACTGACGTTAGCGCGAGGTGATGGCCATCAGATTGACGTCCGCTCTCGGAGCTTCCCGGATTCGAGACTGAGATCACGTGAGGTTCACAAGTAACCACATCCGGACATGCGATCATCGACAGCTCTTAAATGCGAGGTCGACGCGGAAGTCTGGGTCCCTGTCGAGTCGAACCGTCCGAGCGCCTGGTTGGAGCGCCGTTCGAGCAAGACCGCTAAATCCGCCCTCGACCGCGACAAATTGGTTGATGGCACGAACTGCACATCCCAGCACCCTCGGTACACGATAGCTTTCCTGGATCGACGAAAGCCCAGGTTTTCTCGATGTGCTGCGCAAAGATCCTCGGGTTCTCGCGCCTGGCTGCCTCGATAAGGCGTCACAGAGCGACGAGACTTCTTTTGTGCGGCCTCCTGTGTTTCGGATCGCCAAGCTACGCGGATGAGGCGGCGAAGCACATTCTGATCCTGCATTCGTACAACTACACATTTCCAGCTACGTCCATGGCTTCGGACGGAGCGCGAGGCCGTCTTCTGGAGCGTTCGCCGCAGAAGATCGAGCTCGACGCCGAATATCTCGACCTCGCACGTTTTGCCGAGCCGGGTCACGAGGCCCTGATGGCCGGCTTTCTCCGGGACAGATACGCGCACAGGCGGCCTGATGTCGTGATGGTCATCGGTGGCGATGCCCTGCCCTTCGTCATACGGCATCGGGACGATTTCGCTCCTCATGTTCCCGTTGTCTTTCTCGGCGTCTCAAAGCCGGGCTACGCCGTGGCAGGGCCGCCACCTGATGTGACCGGTCACATTGTCGACCTTGCCGCGAATTTGAACGCGACCATCGCTCTGGCCGAGCGCCTGCAACCGGATGCCAGCCGCCTCTTCATCATTGCAGGAAGCGGCCTTGTCGACCGACGATGGCAACCAATCGCTCGAACAGTCGTCGAGGCGCGAGGCGGCAAGCTCGATACGACCTATCTGTTCGATCTGCGCTACGACGAAGTCATCGCAAAGGTCACCCAGATCCCCAGCGACGCAATTGTCATTCTTCTTTCGATGTTTCGCGACGGCGGCGGGAAAGCTCTGATGCCGTCCGAGGTCGCCGCCCAACTCATCAAGTCTTCGTCCGCCCCAGTTTATGCGCCATATCCCTACCCGGTGAGAGGCTTCATTGGCGGGTTCAGCGAGAGCTACGAAGCGATGGGACGCACCGCCGGCGACATCGCGCTCGAAATCCTCGCGGGCAAGGACCCGGCCTCGATTCCTCCGCGAACCAGCTCAGAAGCAGCGTACCGGGTGGACTACCAGGCAATGCACCGTTGGGGCCTGAGCGAAGACAATCTTCCGCCTGGCTCGGTGGTTCTCTTCAAGGAGCCCGGCGTCTGGGAGCTCTATCATCGCTACATCATTGGAGCGGGTTCCCTCATCGTCCTCCAGTCGGTCCTCATCGCTGCCCTCATCGTGCAGCGGTCGCGTCGCTGGGCGGCGGAACAAGACAATCGCTCGAAGGAGAGCGCGCTGCGCACCAGTTATGAGCAGCTGCGATACCTTGCCGGCCGACTGATCCATGCGCAGGACGAAGAGCGCCAGCGAATTGCGCGTGAATTACACGACGATGTCGGCCAACGCGTCGCCTCCCTGTCAATTGGACTGAGCAGC
Organism: Bradyrhizobium sp. CCGUVB1N3; assembly: GCF_024199925.1. Classification (NCBI taxonomy): domain Bacteria; kingdom Pseudomonadati; phylum Pseudomonadota; class Alphaproteobacteria; order Hyphomicrobiales; family Nitrobacteraceae; genus Bradyrhizobium; species Bradyrhizobium sp. CCGUVB1N3. The sequence goes on along the minus strand of NZ_JANADR010000001.1, from coordinate 880,377 downwards.
CTGAGGCGCCGTCTGCCTGATTCACCAGATACGACCAGGGCCGAACTGGCCCGGCTTCAGCGGATGACGGTCGATCTGGCGGAAGATATGCGCGACCTCTCGCATGGCCTGCACCAAGGCGTGCTCGAACATGCCGGTTTGCCGGAAGCCTTGCGCGAACGCTGCGAGGAGATCACCCGTGGGTCGAACACATCCATTGATCTCGATGTAGCCGAAGGCTGCACGGAGGTAAGGGACGACGTCAAGCTCTGCCTGTACAGGGTTGCGCAGGAAGCGCTGCGCAACATCGCAAAGCATGCCCATGCCCGAACCGGGCGTATTTCGGTCGCGCGCGAGGACGGTCAAATCGTGATGAAGATTGCCGACGACGGGGAAGGTTTCGACGCCAACGCCTCCGGCAGCCAGTGCGGTCTCGGGCTCCTGAGCATGCGCGAGCGCGTGAGGATGCTGGGCGGCACATTCGAGATCAAGTCGGCACCGCAGGCAGGCACCATTGCTACCATCTGCATTCCGGCCGGAGGATCCCATTGAGACCGCGCGTGATCCTCGCAGACGACCATGTGATGGTTGCCGAAGGACTGGGCCGGCTGGTCGGCGAGGTCGCCGACCTCGTTGCGCAAGTCGAAAATGGCAAACAGCTCGTCGAGGCCGTGCAGCGATTGAAACCCGACATCGTCGTGTCCGATGTCACCATGCCCGTCATGAGCGGACTGGAGGCTCTGCGGCAGCTCAAGGCAGGTGGGTCGAAGACCCGCTTCATTTTCCTGACGGTTCACACCGAACCGCAGCTCGCAACGCAGGCAATACGCGACGGCGCATGCGGCTACCTTCTCAAGGCGGCCGCCGGAGAGGAATTGCTCGACGCGATCCGAGCGGTCATGGCCGACCGCATCTATCTGACGCCGCACATCACCAAGGACGTGCTGCAGACGATGTCACGCTCAACCGATGGCGGCGGACCCTCGCTCTCCTCGCGCCAGCTGGAAGTGCTGCGGCTGATCGCCCAGGGCAAGCGCATGAAAGAAATCGCGGCCCAGCTTGGGATCTCCGTAAGGACAGTGGAAGATCACAAGAGCCAGTTGCTTGCGGCACTCGGCGTCAAGAGCACTGCCGATTTGGTAAAGTTTGCCATTAAACAAGGGCTTGTTCCCGAGTGAGATGACCGGGAAATCCGGACCGACCGTCCCGTGATTTCCACGTCCACCGCTTCGGCTTTCCCCGATGTGTCCGTCCGGCCGAACGCGTAGCCTCGCGCGCACTCAAGCCGATTGTCACAAGCCGAGACGAACATGCGGCAAGTACGTGTCATCTTGGCAGAGGATCATCCCGACATGGCCCAACACCTGCAAGCCTTGCTCGGTTCTCGATATGCCGTGCACATCGTTCCAAACGGGCAGGCCCTGATCGCGGCCGTGAGGCTCGACATTCCCGATCTCATCATCAGCGATATCGCGATGCCGGGCATCAGCGGCTTGGCGGCGGCGCGCAGCATCCTGGAGCTGCATCCGCAGATTCCGATCATCTTCGCGACCGTCCTCGATGAGCCGGCCATCATCAGGCGAGCGCTCGCCGAAGGGGCGCGCGGCTACGTCGTGAAATCCGATGCGGGCGACGAGCTGGCCGGTGCGGTCGATGCGGTTCTCGCAGGCGGCCAATACATTTCGTCTTCGGCGCGTGCCGTGCTTGGCGACCGGCCGCGGAGCAATTGAGAAGAGACGCGACCCAGTCCACCAAGGAGGCAGTGATGAGCGAAACTGAAATCGAGCGGGTTGAGACGCAGCATCAATCCTTGAAGGGCAGAGAGGATCAGGCGGGCATGAGCCGGCGAAACATCCTGCTCGCCGGCACGGCGATGGCGGCGGTCACAGCGGCAGGATCTGGAGAAGCGATCCGGACGGCCCAAGCGCAGCAGAACCAGCCGCCGGCTTCCGGGAAGCGGCCGAATATTCTCGTGATTTGGGGCGACGATGTCGGCATTGCCAACGTCAGCGCCTATTCATTCGGCCTGATGGGATACAAGACGCCGAACATCGATCGTATCGGCCGTGAAGGCATGATGTTTACCGACTACTACGCCGAGCAGAGCTGCACGGCGGGTCGCGCATCGTTTATCACAGGGCAATCCGGCCTGCGCACTGGAATGACCAAGGTCGGTTTGCCTGGTGCGGCACTCGGCCTGAGGTCCGAGGACATCACCATCGCCGAGGCGCTCAAGCCGCTTGGCTACGCCACGGGCCAGTTCGGCAAGAACCACCTTGGCGACCGCAACGAGTTCCTACCGACGGCGCACGGCTTCGATGAATTTTTCGGCAATCTCTATCATCTCAATGCAGAGGAAGAGCCCGAGCGCGACGACTATCCGAAGGACCCCGCGTTCAAGGCCAAGTTTGGTCCGCGCGGCGTACTCAAATGCAAGGCCACCGACCGCGACGACCCCACAGTCGATCCGCGGTTTGGCAGGGTCGGCAAGCAGACCATCGAGGACACCGGCTCGCTTACCAAGAAGCGAATGGAAACGGTCGATGACGAAACAACCAACGCCGCGGTCGACTTCATCAAGCGGCAGGCGCAGGCCAACAAGCCGTTCTTTTGCTGGTGGAACGGCACGCGAATGCATCTCTACACGCACGTGCGGCAGGAATATAGGGGGCGCAGCGGTATCAGCGAATACCTCGACGGGATGCTGGAGCACGATGGGGATGTCGGGACTCTGCTCAAGACACTCGACGATCTCGGTATCGCCAACGACACCATCGTGATCTATGGCACCGATAACGGCGTACATATGAACTCGTGGCCGGATGGTGGAATGACGCCGTTCCGCAGCGAGAAGAATACCAATTGGGAAGGCGCCTACCGCGTTCCCGCAATGGTCCGCTGGCCGGGCCGCATCAAGCCGGGACAGGTCAGTAATGAACTCTTTTCCGCACTCGATTGGTTCCCCACGCTGCTGGCGGCGGCCGGCGAGCCGGACGTAAAGAGCAAGCTGCTGACCGGCTACGACTCGATGGGCAAAAAATACAAGGTGCACCTGGACGGTTACAACCAGTTGCCGTTCCTCACCGGCCAGCAAGAAAAATCCGAGCGCAAGGAGTTCTTCTATATCAATGACGACGCCCAGCTCGTGGCGATACGCTACGAAAACTGGAAGGTCGTGTTCTGCGAGCAGAAGACGCCCGGTACACTCGATCTTTGGGGAGAGCCTTTCACCTGCCGGCGGCTGCCCAAATTGTTCAACCTGCGCATGGACCCCTACGAGCGCGCGGATATCACCTCGAACACCTACTACGACTGGACGATGCAGCGGGCATTCCTGTTCGTCCCGGCGCAAGCGTTCGTGTCGCAGTTTATCGCGACGTTCAAGGACTTCCCGCCGCGGCAAAAGCCGTCGAGCTTCAGCGTCGACCAGATCATGAGTCAGTTGGAGAATTCGAATGGCGGCTGACGGATAATCGACAAGCACGGCGAATGAACGCTCACGTCCGGGCAAAGGTAGGGCCTTTGCCCGGACCGTCATCTCGATCCGCACTCCAGATACGAGGACGCCCATGTTGACGTCTGATCACGAGGGCATGACGCCAGCAAAGGTCGGCGGGAGGGCGGCGCGCGCGCTCGAGACGCTGCTCTTCCTTGCCTTGTATTTCATGTCCAGCGGTGCGGTGTTGGCTCAGAGCGACCCGCTGCCGTCCTGGACCGATGGCGCCGCCAAGAAGGCCATCATCGACTTCGTCACACGCGTGACGACCCAGGACAGCAAGGAGTTCGTGCCAGCGGCCGAGCGGATCGCAACTTTCGACAATGATGGCACGCTGTGGTGCGAAAAGCCGTTCTATTTTCAACTCGCCTTCGCCGTCGATCAGATCAAGGCGATGGCACCGCAGCATCCAGAGTGGAGGACCAAGCAGCCGTTCAAGGCGCTGCTGGACAACGACACCAAGGCGCTGTCCGAAACCGGCGAGAAAGGCCTGCTGCAAATCGTCGCCGCGACTCATACGGGCATGACGACGGATCAGTTCTCCAGATCCGTGCTCGACTGGATCAGGACCGCCAGACATCCACGGTTCAACCAGCCATATGACGGACTCGTCTATCAGCCGATGCAGGAGCTCCTGACCTACCTGCGCGACACCGGTTTCAAGACCTTCATCGTATCCGGCGGCGGAGTCGAATTCATGCGGCCATGGGCCGAGCGGGTCTATGGCATTCCTCCAGAGCAGGTCGTCGGCTCGTCCGGGGTTGTGAAATTCGAGATCGCCACGGACGGCAAGCCGGAGCTGATGAAGCTTGCCAAGGTCGAGTTCATCGACGACGGTCCCGGCAAACCCGTCGGCATCAACCGATTTATCGGCCGGCGACCGATCCTCGCGTTCGGCAATTCGGACGGGGATCTCCAAATGCTGCAATGGACGATGGCGGGACAGGGTCCCCGCTTCGCCGGCATTGTCCACCACACGGATGGCGCGCGGGAATACGCTTATGACCGGGACTCCAAAGTTGGAAAGCTCGACAAGGCATGGGACGAGGCCAGGCAGCGCGGCTGGACCATCGTCGACATGAAAGAGGACTGGAAGCAGATCTTTCCGACGGAAGGTGCACGACAATAGCGATCTGGTATCAATCCGGATGGCCGTCAGGCTCTGCTGGACTTTCGTCGAGAGACGAAGCAAGCCCCCTCCAACATCGCCTGTGGCAGTTGTAGATGCAGGTGGTTCGCCATGATCATCGAACCCAAAACGACGGACGCCCCCATCGTGTCGATCCGGGAAGGGCTGGGGCGAAGGTCCTAAATGCCCGCATCGCCAAGGTGCGCGCGCTGGACGAAGTGCAGTTTTGAACCCCATCCCAGTCCGCGACGTCAAAGACCTGTATCTTTCAGGAACGCCCCATCGATACCCTGAGGACGAGCAGATGAAATTTTGGACGAGCGCGGCCTGGGTGATCCTGATCGGCATCTCAGTGAGTGCGTGCGCATTTGAGCCTGACAACAAGCCGGCTTACGGCCAAGCGAACGGCAAAAAGTCCGATCGATGATCGTTGAAGGGTCGGCGGCTGCTGCCTGCCGACCTCATTTCCGATCAGTCCGCGAGAAGGCCAGAGCGCGCCTGAGCTTTGGTCCCACGCGCGTGGCGAACCGGCGACCTGCTTAATCAGCGTCAGGATTCAGAGCGCAAGGACACTGGCGCCGACGCTACATTTGATCCTCAGTTTCGCCATTGCTCTCGAGCTTCTTGCGTAGCGCCGCGACGAGGCGGTGAACCGTTTGCAGGTCCTTGACCGAGAGCCCTTCCGAGAGGTCGTTGATCCACGGGGCCTGCAAAGCCATCGCGGCGTCGAAAGTGCGCCTTCCCTTGTCGGTCAGGACCACAAGTTGTGCGCGCCGGTGGTGCGGGTTGGCCTCGAACGCCAACAGCCCTTCCGCGTGAAGGTCGTTGACGATCCGCTGCACGTTTTGTCGATTGGCGCCGAGGTCGCGGGCGAGCCATGCCACCGGCTGTGCTCGCTCCGCGTGCACGATGGCACCGAGGATTTGCCAGCGGGCACTCGTGAGCCCGAGCGGGGCGACCAAGCGGTCACCCGCGGTCAGGACCAGGCTATTCAGCCGGAACAGGTCAAGCATGAGGTTGCTCAGGGCATCGCCAGCAGGTGTTCGTCGGGATTTCAGCATCCGTCACCATAAATCTATCTTGACATCATAATGACAAATATGCCATCTAAATATGATACCACATTGACATCATACGACCAACAGAACGAAGGCTTTCATGTCGCACCTGCGCCCACTGGACCCCGCGTTTCCGATCGAGCGTCAGCTTGGCATCGATACCAACCCTGTCGTGCTCGTGAATCTGTTCACGCTCGACAAAGCCGATGAGGAAACATTCCTCCAGGTCTGGCAGGACGATGCTGCGTTCATGAAACGGCAGCCGGGTTTCATCGCCACCCAGCTTCACCGCGCGATCGGCGAAGGCCCGACCTATCTGAACTACGCCGTTTGGGAATCGACCGCCCACTTCCGGGCTGCCTTCACGCACCCCGAGTTCAGATCGAAGATCTCGGCCTATCCCTCTTCAGCCGTTGCCTCTCCGCACCTGTTCCAGAAGGTCGCGGTGCCCGGCATCTGCGTCGCGTAGCGCGTCAAGGGCACAACCGTGGCTTTGGACCGCGGTTAAGGCGAGAGGAACCGGCAACGCTGTCGTTCTTCGCTTACGTCGCCTGCTTCTTCTTCGGCTTCGATTTCGCCACCTTCGGCATCGGCGCCGGCTCGGGGCTACCCTCGATCGAAGTCAGGCGGCCTGCGGTGAAGGTGTAGATGCCGGCGCGCGGACCGCTCGCCCAGGTGATCACGACCACGCGCCTGCCGCCGGCGTCATTGGAGAGATTGACGTTGCTCGGCGCGCCGATGCCGCGCACTACATCGCATTCGGTGTGGCCGAGCGCGACCGTTCCGCCGGCCGGCGCCGGCGACGTGGTTGAGGCATTGGCATCCGTGGGCGCACCTGCGGGCGCCATGCCCGGACAGGCGCCGTCGGCGCTGACCAGATCCTCCGCCGTCACCGGCTTGTCGGGGGTCAGCGGCGGCGATTCGATCGAGATGTTCTTGATGAAGAGCCGGGCGGGCTTGTTGAACCATTCGGCATCCCTCGACATCATGTCGGACGCGCCCGAGCAGCCCGCCATCAGCGGCGCAACCGCGCACAACGCCAGGAGAAGCGTCGAAGAAAGCTTTTGATGTCGCACGATAAACTCAAATCCCCGCGTCAAGGACCAGCCCTAAACGATTGTCCCAACATCACTTTGCGGCATGACCGTGGCTGATGGCCAGCATTACCCGAAAAGCCGCAAATTATCATTAATTGGCGCGCCGCCCTCTAGTTGCGCCGCTGCCACCGGCCGCGCTCGTCGGCCTGCCAATAGGTGACATCAAATCCGCGCGTCTTGCAATCCGTCCAGGCGCTGCGCGCCAGCGCCAGCGCATCCGGATCATCGCCGTTGAACAGCAGCACCATGCGCTCATAGGTCTGGGCGTCCTGAGGCAGCGCGGCATTGTCGATCAGGAAGCGGACATTGGCGCCGTTGGGATTGCCCTCCTCGATCGCCAGCACGACCGGCTGCTCCGCGGCGTCGCCGACCCGCCATGTCGCGTGCGGCAGGAAGGAATCGTCGCGATAGGTCCACAAGTGCGCGTCGAGCGCATCTGCGCGTTCCTCCGAGGTCGACTGCACCACGACGCGCCAGCCGCGCTCGAGCGATTTCTCAAGCAGCGGCGGCAAGACGTTCTCCACCGTCATGTTCTGCAGATGGTAGAACAGCACTTCAGTCATCTTGGGTCATTTGCGCTCGTAATGGTCGGCGACCAGACGGTCCAGCAGACGCACGCCATAGCCGGAGCCCCAGCTCTGGTTGATGTCGGTCTTCGGCGCACCCATCGCGGTGCCGGCGATGTCGAGATGCGCCCAGGGCGTGCCGTCGACAAAGCGCTGGAGGAACTGCGCCGCGGTGATCGAGCCGCCATGGCGGCCGCCAGTGTTCTTCATGTCGGCGAACTGGGAATCGATCAGCTTGTCGTATTCGGGCCCGAGCGGCATGCGCCAGACCTTTTCGCCGCTCTCGATGCCGGCCGTGAGGAGACGTTCGGCGAGCTCGTCATTGTTGGAGAACATGCCGGCATGCTCGGTGCCGAGCGCGACCATGATCGCACCGGTGAGCGTTGCGAGATCCACCATCAATTTCGGCTTCATCCTCTTCGCGACGTACCAGAGCACGTCGGCGAGCACGAGGCGCCCTTCGGCGTCGGTGTTGATGATCTCGATGGTCTGACCCGACATCGAGGTGACGATGTCGCCGGGACGCTGCGCATTGCCGTCAGGCATGTTCTCGACGAGACCGATGGCGCCGACCGCGTTGACCTTTGCCTTGCGCGCCGCGAGCGCGTGCATCAGGCCGACGACGCAGGCCGCTCCCCCCATGTCGCCCTTCATGTCCTCCATGCTGCCGGCCGGCTTGATCGAGATGCCGCCGGTGTCGAAGCAGACGCCCTTGCCGACGAAGGCGACCGGCGCCTCGCCCTTCTTGGCCCCGTCCCAACGCATGATCACGGTGCGGCTCGGCCGCGCCGAGCCCTGGCCGACGCCGAGCAGCGCGCCCATGCCGAGCTTCTGCATCGCCTTGACGTCGAGCACCTCGACCTTGACGCCGAGCTTGCGCAGCTGGCTCGCGCGCCGCGCGAACTCTTCCGGGAAGAGCACGTTCGGCGGCTCGTTGACGAGATCGCGCGCGATGATCACGCCGTCGACGACATGGCCCGCCGGCGTGAAGGCCTTTTTCGCAGCAGCCAGGTCAGCGACAGCGAACGCGACGTCGGCGCGCAAGGCACCGCCCTCCTCGCCGTCCTTCTTCTTCGTCTTGTAGCGATCGAATTTATAGGCGCGCAGCCGCAGGCCCGCGCCGATCGCGACCGTCTGCTCCGCTGTCATGGCGCCGTCAGGCAGCTCGGCAATGATGGTCATGGCGCTTGCGCCAGCCTTCAGCTTGCCGGCCGCCACGCCGCCAAACTTCAGAAAATCGTTGAGCTTCAGCGCCGAAGCCTTGCCAGTCCCGATCACAATCAGGCGGCTGGCCTTCAGCCCCTCGGGTGCCAGGATGTCGAGCGCCGCGCCCGTCTTGCCCTTGAACTGGCTCGCGCTTGCTGCCCGCTTCACCAGCTCGACCGCCGCCCCCAGCGCCTTGGCGGTCGCAGGGCCGAATCGCAATCCGTCGTCACAGAACGCCACCAGCGTGCCGCTGGCGACGGCGGAAAACGGAACAAAGCCGACCTTGACGGCGTCGGACATGGATAACTCCTCCAAAAGACAAGACTTTTGCCGCTCCTCGGGTACCCCTGAGGGTGCCGGCTGAACCGCGATTCACTGATCCGGAACGCACTATGACCCGTCCGCACCGCGCATGCCAAGCGCCGCCCGTGGCCGGCGAGCCACATGAGGGAAATATTAACCGAAGATCGAGGGCGCCACGGGGCAGCCATTTTGTTGACGGATCAAAGGGATGGTAGTGAGAATGTGAACTGGTGAAAGACGTGGCAGAACGACCCTTGGGGACCCCTTTCGGGATGGGTCGGGACGTCCGGAGTTTGGGACCCAGAAGGGGCCTTGTGGGGATCGTGCGGTAGCGCATGGGGTCGATCGACAGGTATATTTTCCGCACGACGCTGGCGTCGTTTGCGCTCGTCCTGGTCAGCCTCACCGGCGTGATCTGGATTACGCAGGCGTTGCGCGGCATCGACCTGATGACGAGTCAGGGCCAGACCATCCTGACCTTCCTCGGCATCACCAGCCTGGTGATTCCGGCGCTGGTGCTGATCATCTCGCCGATCGCGCTGATGATCGCGATCTCGCATACGCTGAACAAGCTCGCGACCGACTCCGAGATCATCGTGATGAATGCCGCCGGCTTCTCGCCGTTCCGGCTGTTCTATCCGTTCTTTTATGCCACCTGCGTGGTGGCGCTGCTGGTCGCCTTCATCGCCGCCTACCTCGCCCCCGACGGCATGCGGCGGATCAAGCAATGGGACGCCGAGATCACCGCCGACGTCCTCACCAACATCCTCCAGCCCGGCCGCTTCGCCCAGCTCGACCAGAACCTCACGATCCGGATTCGCGAGCGCCAGCCCGGCGGCATCATGGCCGGCATCTTCATCGACGACCGCCGCGATCCGAAGGAGCGCAACTCGATCGTCGCCGAGCGCGGCACCGTGGTGAAGAGCGGCGGCGAGACCATTTTGGTGCTGGAGGACGGCAACCTGCAGCGCTTCGAGGCCGGCAAGCGCGATCCCGCGCTCGTGACGTTCGCCCGCCACGGCTTCGACATGTCGAAATTCTCCAACCAGGGGCGCGACGTCACGCTCGGGATTCGCGAACGCTATCTCTGGGAGCTGTTCTCGCCGTCCGAGGACGACCCCGTCTACAAAGCGGTGCCCGGCCAATTCCGTTCAGAGCTGCATGACCGCATCATGGCGCCGATGTACCCATTCGCCTTTGCGGCGCTCACATTCGCCTTCCTCGGCGCGCCGCGCACCACGCGCCAGAGCCGCAATTTCTCGATCGGCAGCTCGATCCTCGCCGTGTTCGGCCTGCGCATGGCGGGCTTTGCCTGCTCGGTGATGGCGGTGAAGTCGCCCACCGCGCCCCTCGTGCAATATGCCATGCTGGTGACCGCCATCGGCCTCGGCCTCTGGATGATCGTCGGCGGCATCGTGGTGGAAGCGCCGCCTGCGCTGCTGGAAGCCATCAACAGATCCAATGCGCGCATTGCGCGGCTGTTCCGACGACCGGTTGCCGCATGAGCATGCTCACCAACACGCTCGGGCGCTATTTCGCGGGCCGCTTCGTCGTCGCGGCGCTCGGCGTGTTCGCAAGCATTTTCCTGTTGCTGGTGCTGGTCGACTATATCGAGATGGTGCGCAAGACCTCCGGGCTTGCGTCCGCCTCCGCGATCATGGTGGCGGAGACCTCGCTGTTCCGCGTGCCGCAACTTTTGGAGAAGCTGACGCCGTTCTGCATGCTGATCGGCGCCATGACCTGCTACCTCGCCCTCTCCCGCCGGCTCGAGCTTGTCGTGGCACGCGCCGCCGGCATTTCCGCCTGGCAGTTCATCTCGCCCGCGCTCGGCAGTGCGCTGCTGATCGGCGTGATCGCGACGGTTGCCTACAATCCGATGTCGGCGAACCTGCGCGAGCTCTCCAAGCGCATGGAGGCGGAGCTGTTCGGCTCGGCGCCCGGCGGCGGCATCCAGGACGCCTCGGGCTTCTGGCTCAACCAGGTCACCAGCGGAGGCCAGGTCATCATCAACGCCGCGCGCAGCGAGCAGCAAGGCATCCGGCTGACCGGCCTGACGCTATTCCGGTTTGATACGGAGTTTCACTTCAAGGAGCGCATCGAGGCACGCGAGGCGACCCTGGAGGATGGCCACTGGGTGTTCAGGACGGTGCGGCGGTTCTCCCTGGACGCGCCCCCCGTCGACCAGGACCGCCTGGAGATTCCCACAACGCTGACCGAAGCGCAGGTTCGCAACAGCTTTTCCACACCCGAGACTGTGTCCTTTTGGCAACTACCGAGCTACATCCGTTCGTCCGAAAGCTCGGGCTTCGCGACAGCCGGATATCGACTCCAGTACCATAAGCTTCTGGCGCAGCCGTTTCTGCTTGCAGCGATGGTGATGCTGGCAGCTTCCGTATCGTTGCGCTTCTTCCGGATGGGCGGCGTGCAGAAGATGGTTTTGAGTGGCGTGGGCGCAGGCTTTCTGCTCTACGTGCTGTCCAAAGTTACTGAGGATTTGAGCAAGGCTGAGTTGATGCATCCGATCGCTGCGGCGTGGCTGCCCGTTGTGGTGGGCGGCCTCACCGGCTTTTTGGCCTTGCTCTATCAGGAGGACGGATAGTGACTGCCGTCCACCGAGGGCATGTGTCTCGTTTAGCGCAACGCACCGTGGTGCGCGCGAACGGGCGCGGCTTGCCTGCCCATAGCCTCCTGCTCGCCTTCATTGCCGCGCTCACGCTGGGTGGATTGCTCGATCTTACCGCGACCGGGCCTGCGGCTGCGCAGAGCTTCACCTACAATCCGCTGCCGCCGCGTCCGAAGCCGCCGAAGGCCCCCAACGACAACCAGATGCTCGTGCAGGCGACCGAGGTCGACTACGACTACAACAATTCCCGGGTATCGGCGGTCGGCAACGTCCAGCTGTTCTACAACGGCACCAGCGTCGAGGCCGACAAGGTCATCTACGACCAGAAGACCAAGCGCCTCCATGCCGAAGGCAACATCCGCATGACGGATGCCGACGGCAAGATCACCTATGCCGAGATCATGGATCTGTCGGACGACTACCGCGACGGCTTCGTCGATTCGCTGCGCGTGGACACCGCCGACCAGACCCGCATGGCCGCGAGCCGCGCCGACCGCTCCAGCGGCAACTACACCGTGTTCGAGAACGGCGTCTACACGGCCTGCGCGCCGTGCAAGGACGATCCGAAGAAGCCTCCGCTGTGGCAGGTCAAGGGTGCCCGCATCATCCACGACCAGCAGGAGAAGATGCTCTACTTCGAGACGGCGCAGCTCGAATTCTTCGGCGTGCCGCTCGCCTACATACCGTACTTCTCGACGCCCGATCCGACGGTGAAGCGCAAGACCGGCTTCCTGATGCCGGGCTTCACGTCCTACACGGCGTTCGGTTACGGCGTCGAAGTCCCATTCTACTGGGCGATCGCGCCCGATATGGACGCGACCTTCAACCCGCGCATCACGTCCAAGCAGGGCGTGCTGTTCCAGGCCGAATTCCGCCAGCGCCTGATGGACGGCGCCTACCAGGTCCGCGTCTACGGCATCGACCAGCTCGATCGCGGCCAGTTCACCGGCCTGCCGGGCGACCGTCAGTTCCGCGGCGGCGTCGAGACCAAGGGCCAGTTCGCGCTGAACGACAAATGGGTCTGGGGCTGGGACGGCGTCCTGCTGTCCGACTACTACTTCATGTCGGACTACCGGCTGGCGCAGTACCGCGATCCCTACTCCTCGTTCCTGAGCCTGCCGACGGAAGCGATCTCCCAGCTCTATCTGACCGGAGTTGGCAACCGCAGCTTCTTCGACGCGCGCACGATGTATTTCCTGAGCTTCTCGGGCAATCAGCAGCAGGTGCCGGTCGTCTACCCCGTGATCGACTACTCGAACGTGCTCAACTATCCGATCTTCGGCGGTGAGGTCTCCTACAAGACGAATTTCGTCAACCTGACGCGCAATGACGCCGTGTTCGATCCGATCACGACGCTCGCCAACACCGCCGGCCTGTGCACCACCACCTCGGCCGATCCGCTCGCGCGGACGCCATCGCAATGTCTCTTGCGCGGCTTCCCCGGCACCTACACGCGCCTGACGGCGGAAGCGCAGTGGCGGAAGTCCTTCACCGATCCCTTCGGTGAAATCTGGACGCCGTTCGCGATCCTGCGTGCGGATGCGATCAATTCCTCGGTCTCGAACCAGCCGGGCGTGTCGAACTTCCTGCCGGTCGGCGACACCCAGGCGTTCCGCCTGATGCCGACGGTCGGCCTCGAGTACCGCTATCCCTTCATCAATGTGCAGCCATGGGGCTCGACGGTGGTCGAGCCGATCGCGCAGGTCATCATCCGGCCGAACGAGACCTATGCCGGCAAGCTTCCCAACGAGGACGCGCAGAGCATGGTGTTCGACGCGAGCAATTTGTTCAGCGTCGACAAGTTCTCGGGCTACGATCGCGTCGAGGGCGGCGGCCGCGCCAATGTCGGCGTGCAGGCCACGACCCAGTTCGACAAGGGCGGTGCCGTCAAGGTGCTGTTCGGACAGTCCTACCAGCTGTTCGGCATGAACTCTTTCGCAGTCCAGGATTCCACCAATACCGGCCTCAATTCAGGTCTCGACAAGCCGCGATCCGACTATGTCGCGAGCGTCGGCTATTCGCCGAACCGGACCTACACTTTCAGCGTCCGCGGCCGGTTCGACGAGCAGACCTGGAACGTCCAGCGCTTCGAGGCTGAAGGCCGTGCCAATTTCGACCGCTGGTCGGTCAGCATGCTCTACGGCAACTATGCGCCGCAGCCGGAACTCGGCTACCTGACCCGCCGCGAGGGCATCCTCACCAGCGCATCGATGAAGGTCGCGGCCAACTGGGTGGTCCAGGGCTCGGCGCGCTGGGACCTCGAGGCCAACAAGATCAATCAATACGTGGTCGGCGCCGGCTATGTCGACGATTGCTTCGTGCTGGCGGCGAACTATGTAACGTCCTATAGCTACTCGGCGGGCAGCACCCCGCCTGTTCTGAGCCACGCGTTCATGTTCCAGATCGGCCTGCGAACGCTGGCGAACTCCTCGGGAACCAGCAACTCCGCCGGTATGCAGTAAACAGATTTGACGCTGCGGGGCTTGTTCGGATCGCAAGCATGCGAGCGACGACATCCATGACGACCACTTTGCGAGTCCATCGCCTTCTCCTCACCGCGCTTGGCACGGCCCTGCTCCTGATCGGCGGCGCAGCCCCGTCGCGCGCGCAGACCGTCGTCGTCATGGTCAATGGCGAGCCCATCACAGATTTCGACATCGAGCAGCGCAGCAAGCTCGACCTCCTGACCAACCAGAAGAACGCTGGCCGGCAGGAGGTCATCAACGAGCTGATCGACGAGAAGGTGAAGATCAAGGAAGGCAAGAAGTACGGCGTCGATCCGACCGGCTCCGATGTCGACCAGTCCTTCTCCGGCATGGCGCAGCGCATGCGCATCACGCCGGACCAGCTCGCGAAATCACTCGAGGTGAAGGGCGTGCGGCCGGAGACGTTGAAGAACCGCATGCGCGCCGAAATGGTCTGGACCAGCCTCGTTCGCGGCCGCTTCAAGGAACAGCTGCAGGTCGGCGAGCGCGACGTCGCGGCCGCCGTGCAGGCCCAGAACGGTGAAAAGCTGCAGGTCGAGGGTTTCGAATACAAGATGCAGCCGATCGTCCTCATCGTGCCGCGCGGCTCGTCGCAGGCAGCGACCGAGGCACGGCACAAGGAAGCCGAAATGTACCGCGGCCGTATCTCGAGCTGCGATGAAGCCAATTCGCTGTTCCGCTCGACGCCCAACGCGGCGATCCGCGAGAGCGTCACCAAGACCACCGCTGATCTCCCCGAGGCACTTCGCAAGGTGCTCGACGACACGCAGGTTGGCCATCTCACCCCGCCCGAGGTCACCAAGCAGGGCATCGAAATGGTCGTGCTGTGCGCGCGCAATCCGACCATGATCGACACGCCGAAGCGGCGCGAGGTCCGCGAGAAGATGTACGTCGAGAAGTACGAGAAGACCTCGAAGCGGTATCTGGCAGAAATCCGCAAAGCGGCGATGATCGAATATCGTTGATGGCAAGGCCCCTCGCACTGACCCTGGGCGAGCCTGCCGGCATTGGCCCCGACATCACGATCGCGGCCTGGCTGCGCCGCAGCGAGCTCGAGCTGCCCGCCTTCTACCTGCTCGGCGATGACGCGCTGATCGCGCGCCGTGCCAAGGCGCTCGGCGCCGATATCAAGATCGCGCGTGTGCGTGCCGAGGAAGCGCTCGCCGCCTTCCCCGACGCCCTGCCGGTGGTTGCGACCGGAGCGGTCACGACGGCCGAGCCGGGCCGGCCCGACGAGACCAGCGCGCCCGCAGCGCTCGCCTCCATTCGTCAGGCCGTTGCCGACGTTCGCGCAGGCCGCGCCGGCGCCGTGGTCACCAACCCGATCGCCAAGAGCGTGCTCTACCGCGCGGGCTTCCGCCATCCCGGCCACACCGAATTTCTTGCTGAACTGGCCGAACAGGACGGGCGCGTGCCGCAGCCGGTGATGATGCTGTGGTCGCCGCGACTTGCGGTGGTGCCGGTGACCATTCATCTTTCGCTGCGTGACGCGCTGGCGCAGCTCTCGCGCGAGCTGATCGTCTCGACGGTGCGCATCGTCGCAGCCGAGCTGAAGTCCCGTTTCGGCATCAGCCGGCCGCGCATTGCGGTCTCCGGCCTGAATCCGCATGCCGGCGAAGACGGCTCGCTCGGTCACGAGGAGCAGACCGTCGTGACGCCGGCGATCAAGGTCTTGCGCAACGACGGCATCGAGGCCAGAGGCCCCCTGCCCGCCGACACCATGTTCCACGACGCCGCGCGAAAGACCTATGACTGCGCGGTCTGCATGTATCACGACCAGGCGCTGATCCCGATCAAGACGCTGGCCTTCGACGATGCAGTCAACGTCACGCTCGGCCTGCCCTTCATCCGGACATCGCCGGATCACGGCACGGCGTTCGACATCGCCGGCACGGGCAAGGCCAATCCCGCAAGCCTGATCGCGGCGCTGCAGCTCGCAAGCCGCATGGCGGCTGCCAAAAGCTGATGAGCGCGATCGACGACCTCCCGCCGCTTCGCGAGGTCATTCGCCAGCATTCGCTATCGGCCCGCAAGTCGCTGGGCCAGAACTTCCTCCTCGACCTCAACCTGACGGCGCGCATCGCGCGTGCCGCCGCGCCGCTCGAGAATTCGACGATCGTCGAGATCGGCCCGGGCCCGGGCGGATTGACCCGCGCCCTGCTCGCGCTCGGTGCTGCGCGCGTCATCGCGATCGAGCATGACGAGCGCGCGATTCCCGCCTTGCAGGATATTTCCGCGCGCTATCCGGGGCGTCTCGAGATCGTGCATGGCGATGCCATGACCTTCGATCCGAGACCCCTGCTCGCAGGAGCTACGGCAAAGATCGTCGCCAACCTGCCCTACAACATCGCGACCCAGCTCCTGATCGGATGGCTCACCAGCGAGCCGTGGCCGCCCTGGTACGAGATGATGGTGCTGATGTTCCAGCGCGAGGTCGCCGAGCGGATCGTGGCACGCGAGAACGAGGAGGCCTATGGCCGGCTCGGCGTGCTCGCCAACTGGCGCGCCGAGACCAAGATCCTGTTCGACATCTCGCCCTCCGCCTTCGTGCCGCCGCCAAAGGTCACTTCCTCCGTCGTGCGCCTCGTACCGCGCGCGGCGCCTCTGCCCTGCGACCGCCGGCTGCTCGAACAGGTTGCGGCCGCCGCCTTCGGCCAGCGCCGCAAGATGCTGCGGCAGAGCCTGAAATCGCTTCAGGCCGATCCGGCGCGCCTCGCCGCTGCCGCCGGCGTCGATGCGACGCGGCGCGCCGAAACCATTCCGGTCGCGGGCTTTGTTGCCATGGCGCGTGAATTGGCCGATATACGCGGCCAAGCCTGAAGCAAAGAGATCATGCTCAAACAACAAGCTAGAGCGCGATGATCGCGCTTAAGCAGAAATTCCGGAGGAAGGAAAATGGCATTGATGCGTCGGCAGTCCCTGGTCAAGTTCGATGCGCCGCTGTGCGAGACCATCATCGATACGCCCAAGCCGCAAGGACGCGAGGTGCTGGTGCGTATCGAGCGCTGCGGCCTGTGCCATTCAGACCTGCACATCCAGGACGGCTATGCCGATCTCGGCGGCGGCAAGAAGCTCGACACCACGCGCGGCATGACGCTGCCGTTCACGCTCGGCCACGAGATTGCGGGCGTCGTGGAAGAAGTCGGCGGCGATGCGCCGGCTGGCCTCATCGGCGCCAAGAAGGCGGTGTTTCCGTGGATCGGCTGCGGACAGTGCCGCGACTGCGCCAATGGCGACGAGAATCTCTGCGCCAAGCAGCGCTTCCTCGGCGTCTCCATCGACGGCGGCTTTGCCAGCCACGTGCTGGTGCCCGATGCAAAATACCTGCTCGACTACGATCCCCTGCCGGTCAACCAGGCCGCGACATTGATGTGCTCGGGCGTCACCGCCTACGGCGCGCTGAAGCGCCTCGTCGACCGTCCGCGCCAGCGCAACCTGCTGCTGATTGGTCTCGGCGGTGTCGGCATGATGGGCCTGTCGTTCGCGCAAGCCATGTTCAAGCAGCCGATTACGGTCGCAGATCTCAGCCCGGCGGCGCGCGAGACTGCGCTGAAGAACGGCGCGGCGACCGCCTACGATCCGGCCGAGCCGGAAGTTGTCCGGCGCATTCTGAAAGAGACCGACGGCGGTTTCGACGAGGTGGTCGATTTCGCCGGAAATGAGAAGTCGATGGCGTTCGCCGTCTCCGTGCTCGCGCGCGGCGGCAAGGCCGTGGTCTCCGGCCTGATGGGCGGCCAGTTCACGCTGCCGATGGTGCAATGGGTCTACAAGCGCATGACCATCGAAGGCTTCATGGTCGGCACGCTCGCCGAGGCCCACGAGTTGATGGCGCTCGCCCGCGCCGGCAAGATCAAGCCGACACCGATGCAGGAAGAGCCGATGGCCGATGTCCAGAAATGGATCGACAGCCTGCGCGCCGGCAAGGTCGTCGGACGGATCGTGCTGAAGAACTGATCCGCCGGCGTCGAGGCTGCGCGCGGCCGAAGCTATTTCAAGCTGACGAACCGCGACGGCCCCGCGACCACGGTCTTTGCGAGGTCCGCAGCGAGCGGCGCCGCGTCGGGCAACGAGAGATCGGCGCCACCAGCGGCGAGCAGGCGCATGATCTCCCAATCCTGCCGCGCAAGCGCGTTGCGCAGCGGCTCGACGCGCTCCTTGTAGAACTGGAGGAACAGCGGCCGCGCCACCGGCTCCTTGACGTGGTGACCCGGCACCAGCGCATTGACGTCGATCAGGCCCGCGGCGAGCGCCCTGCGCAAGAGCTCGATCGCCCGGGCGCTGGGAGGATCGGCTCCCTCGTACCGATAACCCGCACTGGCGATGCAATCGAGAAACGCCCAGGCTTGCTCGGGCTCGAGCGGCTGAGCCGCGGCCGCGCGTCTGTCGACATCAGCGGTCCACTGAATGAGCTCGCGCGCAAACGCGTCATCCCGTTGCTGTTGTTCGGCTATGCGCGTGGCGTGCTCCACGGCCCGCACGCGGGATTCGATAATCCCGGGCATGACGCCGGAGAGAGCCGTCACCCCGATCAGCACAAGCGAAAGTCCCGCACGCGGCAGAGTTAGTGCCGTCACGCGCCAGCAGAGAGCGAGCACGGCGGTCGTCGACACGGCAGTCACGGCCAGCCCCGCGAGGGTCAGACGATCGAGCTCAGCCGCCCTCTCGATCAGGAGGTTGTCGAGCCGGAAACGGATCACGTTGAAGACGCTCGCCGAGGCGACGAGGAGTTGCAGAAGAGGAATAAGCCACCGCATTTCGCTTTGGTCGGCGGAAACGACCTGTCGGTTCAGCCAGGGAGCGAGAGGAGCGCAACCGCCGCCGGGCCCGAGGGCCGGAACGCGCCCGGGTTCAGCTCGTACGCCCCTGACGGCCCAGGACGAGACCATAGAGGAAGAGCAGGATCACTGCACCGACGATGGCCCCAATGAAACCGGCGGATTCGCCCGCCTGGTACCATCCGACCGACTGGCCCAGGAAGGTCGCGATGAACGCGCCGACGATCCCCAGGATCGTGGTCAGGATGAAGCCCTTCGGCTCATTGCTGCCCGGCATGATGAATTTTGCGATCAGGCCGACGACAAAGCCGATGATGATCGTCCAGAGAATCCCCATTTCGCTTCTCCCGTCGTGAGCCGGCACCTTGTGACGGGTGGCATCCAAGAGAGATCACGTGGAAGCGCCTTTGACATAGATCAACGTGGGCCGACGTTCTCGGGCCGCCTGACTGCGCAGTACTGTCTTCAGGCCATTCCCCTGGAGGGATCATGGTTGGGGGACCAAAGGACTATCAGGGCATGTCGATCAAGGTCGCCGTTCACAAGATCGGCGAGATCTGCGATCCGTCCGAGGGCTGAACGGGTGCGCATCGCGTCAATGCGCAGGGCCGCCGGCGTCCCTCAGCCGCGACAGCTCACGCGCCGTCTCCAGGATCATATCGATCCGCTGCTGCAAGCGCTGCTGGAGATCGGGGATGTTGACCTTGTCGGTCACGCGGTAGGCGTTGCCGATGCGCTCGACATAGCCCTGCTTGATCATCTCCTCCAGCCGCCGCAGCACCGTCGCGCGCGGCAACCTGAGCGCCTGCGCGACCGTGCTTGCCCGCACCGGCGAGCACATGGCCGTGCGCAGGAACAGATAGATGCCGATGGTGCGGAAGGTGGCGCTGTCGTTCTGTTTGACGAAGTCGGCGCCATAGTCGTCATTGAGGCTGCGGATCAGGCCGAGATAGAGACGGGTCAGCAGCAGGCGTTCGCGCGCCATCGCGATGCGGGCGGGCGGCTGGACGGTATCGAGAAGCACGAACTCTTCGCCCGCCGCCACCCAGGTGGAAAGCTTGCCGCTCTTGTCGGAATGATGCTCGGTCAGGGCCATGGTCATGATCCCTCAAACGACATGCCCCGAAAAAGCCTACTGCGCACGCGCCGATCCAGATAGGCATTTTGTGCTCGGGACCGCCGACCTTCGAAATCGTGATCCGGCTATCGTCCCCGGGGCGGATCAACCGACAGGCCTCGGAGCGCATCTCGGAAGGGTCAGCCAAACCGACGTACCCGCCCCGGGCTCGCTTTCCAGCCGGATGCGGCCGCCGAGGCGCTCAGTGACAATGCTGTAGACGACGAGTAATCCAAGGCCCGTCGCTCCGTGATGGCGCCGCGTCGTGAAGAACGGGTCGAAGGCCTGCAGCTTGACCTCCGGCGCCATTCCGCATCCGTCGTCGGAAACAACGAGTTCGACGTGATCGTGTCCGGCCGATCTTAGATCAACGCGAACCCGTCCTCCACAATTGCCCGGATAGGCGTGGGTCATGGCATTCATGACGAGATGATTCAGGACCTGACCGAAGGGTCCCGGATAACTATCCATCTCGAGATCCGGCGCGAACCGGAGATCGAGCGAGAGGCCCAGACGCCGACATTCGCGATCGAGACCCGACAGCAATTGTTTCGACAACTCGCCGGCATTGAAGCGGCTCAGGGAAGACTGGCCCTGATCGAGCGCGGCCTGCTTGAAGGACTGGATCCGCTCTGCCGCGCGCGACAGATTGGCGACCAGTTGCGCGGACGCATCGCCCGTCAGGTTGAGAAATTCGCTGAGGCTCGAGCGGCGAACCTTGCCACTGGAGACTTCCGACGAGAACGCCTCGGACTTGCGCTGCAGTGTGGAGGCGATCGTCAGGCTGTTCCCGACGGGACCGTTGACCTCATGCGCGACGCCGGCCACCATCCGGCCGAGTGCCGCGAGCTTTTCAGCTTCCACCAGGGACTCCTGGGTTTCCCGCAAACGGCGCAGCGCGGTTTCGGCAGCGTCCCTCGCCTCTCGCAGCTCCTGCTCGGCGCGCTTGCGTTCGGTGATCTCCTCGGCAGCGACGTTGACCGCAACGATCTCACCGCTGGCCGCGCGTAATGGATGCCAATACGTCATCCAGTAGCGCTGCTCGACCTGATCGGCTCGCTGGCCGGAAACCTCGATTCCCACCACCGGCTCTCCGGTTTCCATGATCGAACGCACGATCTCTGCGACGGAATCGGCCAGAGCCGGAACGCAATCCCGCACGAAGCGGCCGAGATGGTTCTCGACGGAAATTCCGCAGATCTCGGTGAGCCGCTGGTTGATTTGGAGATAGCGACAATCCGGAGAGAGGCAGGCAAGCCCGATCGGCGCGGTGTCGTAGATCGACCTCAGGGCGGGTTGCTCCGGAAACAGCAACACCTCGGATGCGAGCATCGACTTTTGCGCCTGTACCATGTCCGCCTCGACTTGTTTTCGTGAGTTCGGGTCGCATCCTTCTTTGCTGGCGGACGGTACACAGCAAGCCATCCGGCCTCCGCAACATCGGCTATAAGGTCGAAATTCCGCGAAAATTGGGCCTACATGCCGGCTCTCCGTAGGACCACCCGGCCATCCATGGATGGCCAAATCTCAATCCGAACAGTTTTAAATATTCATATTTGTCGAATTTCGTATTGCTCAAAGACAGGGGGACTCCCCTCGCCTGTCGGGTACCTGCAATGGCTCACTCGACAAAGTGTCGCACCGCTTTCCGCGACCTCGGTCCGCTGGTAGATTGACCCTGCTCGTCTCGACGGGGGATTTGATGCGCAGGGGGCTGCTTGGACGCATCGTGACGCTGGCAGCACTTGCGCTGGCCGGGCTCGTTGCCGGCGCCTGGCCGGCCGCCGCCGAGAAACGCATCGCGCTCGTGGTCGGCAATTCGGCCTACAAGAACGTCACCCCGCTCGACAACCCGACCAGGGATGCCGGGATGATGGCCGAGACGCTCTCCGGTCTCGGCTTTGCTCTCGTCGGAGGGCGCGCGCAGCTCGATCTCGACAAATCGGCGATGGATGCGGCCGTGCAGAATTTTGGCCGCCAGGTTCAGGGCGCCGACGTCGCGCTGTTCTACTATGCCGGCCACGGCGTGCAGATCGCGGGCTCCAATTATCTCGTGCCGGTCAACGCCAATCCGACGCGCGAGGCCGACGTCGATTTCCAGATGACCGACGTCAATCTGGTGCTGCGGCAGATGCAGGGTTCGGGCACGCGGCTGAACATCGTGATCCTCGATGCCTGCCGCAACAACCCGTTTGGCGCGCGGGGCTTACGTGCCTCCGAGGGCGGGCTCGCGCAGATGCGCGCGCCCGACGGCACGCTGATCTCCTACGCCACCCAGCCCGGCAACGTGGCGCAGGACGGCAGCGACGGCCACAGCCCCTACACCAAGGCACTGGCCGCGACGATCAGGCAGGCAGGCCTCGACGTCTTCCAGACCTTCAACCAGGTCGGCCTTGCCGTGAAGCGCCAGACCGGCGGCGCACAGCAGCCCTGGGTGTCCTCCTCGCCGATCGACGGCACCTTCTATTTCGTACCGCCCGCGCAAAACGCGCCGCAGGTCGCGACCGCACAGCCAGATGCCAAGACCGCTGCGACACCCAATCTGCGTGCGGATCCGGACCGGGTGCCGATCCGCGATCCTGCGCTGCTCAGCGAATTGAGCGAGCGGCTCTACGAGCACAATTTCGACCCCGAGACATCGGACGGCCGCAGCGACCTGACGCGCGCGATCACAAAACTCCAGGAGAAGATCGCGATGGCGCCCACCGGCGAGGCGACCGAAGGCCTGCTGATGCGCCTGCGCGGGATGGACGATCTGAAGCCGTGGGGCTCGATCGTCTATGGGCCGGACGGCGACAAATGGGGCATGTCCTGGAACCACGCCTCACGGCGGGCGGCGGTCGCCGATGCGCGCGGCAATTGCGGCAGCGCCAAATGTCCGGTCGAGCTGAGCTTTTACGGCAACCGCTGCGGTGCGTTTGCGATCTCCGACAAGTCCTGGTCGCTTGTCGCGCGCGATGGCGTGCAGAGGGCTCGCGAGGCCGCGCTTGACGAATGCGGCAAGGCTGGCAAAGCTTGCCGCATTATCGGAGCCGTCTGCGCCGATGGCTCCGGCCGCTGATTTCCTGATGATTTGGATTTGCCATGCCGAACGCCATTCGCAGCAGGATTTTCCTTACATCTCTCCTCATCGCTCTCGGCCCGTGCTCGGCGCTGGCGCAGTCCGGCAGCGCCGGCGGCTCGATCGGCAATGACGACAAGTCCGTGTCCGGCTCGCGTTCGCAGGACCGCTCGGCCGACCCCTCCCCGCCCTCGCGCAAGAGCAAACCCGACGCGGACGAGCCGCGCTCGTCGAGACGCAGCGGTGGAAGCGCTGGAGGTGGCGGCGGCAGCGGCGGTTTCGACGGTGCCTGGGCTGTCACCAGCGTCGGTTGCGGGGGCACGACCAGCGGCGCGGTCGTCGTGACCTCCGGCCGCGTCATCGGCGAGGGCGTCAGCGGCCGTGTCAGCGCGGGCGGCGCGGTCTCTACGTTCGGCCGGGGCCAGGGCGTGACCTACACGGGCTCCGGCCGCCTCTCGGGCCGCAGCGGCTCGGGAACCTTCCGCCGCTCCGATGGATGTTCGGGAACGTGGACCTCGGTCAAGCAATAAGGCACGTGATAGCCTGAGGGCATTTAATAGGTATTAGGCCGAGACGAAAATTGTTCATTTTCGCGGCGGAACGAGCGCCGCGCAGGCCCGATTTAGCCTCATCCTCTCCGGATTTGCGGCTCATTGCCACCCAACTCTTTGACGAGAAGGGGACAGTGACGTGTTGCGTAAGGCGTAGCCGGGAGACCAGGATGGGCAACCGAACCGCGAAGTTCATTTCCGCTCTGTTTGCGAGCATCATTGCCGGCATACCCTTAAGTGCTGAATCGCAGAACGCGCCAGGCACCCCGGCCGCCGCAGACGCGCAGAATGCGCCGAGCGCATCGAATTCCGCCGACGATTGTCTGCGCGCCCCGAAGGGCACAGCGCCTGAGGGGCAGCATTGGTACTATCGCCTCGAGCGCGGAACCAAGCGGCAGTGCTGGTATCTGCGCGAGGAAGGCACGAAATCGGCCCAGAGCGCGCAGACGACGCAGAGCGCGCCGGCGACGCAGAGCACGCAGGCGACGCAAAGCGCGCCGGCAACCGCACCCGCGCAGAAGGCCGACAAGCCTGCGCCGCGCTCGGTGCAGGACGCGCGCGCCGAACTCACGGCACAGAGCCCCGCTCCCGACACGACCGCATCAATCCCGGCGCCGAGCGCACCTGGCACGCCGCCCGCAACGCTTCAGCGTCAGGTCGCGGCGAGCGATGCCGACGCAGGCCAGCCGACCGTCGATGCGCGCTGGCCCGACCCGAACGTCTCACCCTCGCCCGCCCCGCAAGCCGCGCCTGCGCCAAAACTCGCCGATGCGCGACCCGCGCCGAAACCTCAGGCTTCGGCCTCCGCCGGCACGATGACGCTCGCCTCGGCCGATGCCCCGCTCGAAAAGCCGACCGGTTCGCTCCAGACGCTGCTGCTCGTCATCGGCGGGGCCCTAGCGCTCGCCGGTATCATCGGCAGCGTGATCTACCGCTTCGCCGGTGCACGTAAGCGCGCCCGGGCCAGCGAGGGTCGCCATCGCGTCAATTGGGACAAAAGGGAGCAGCCCGCAGACAACACCCGCGCGCCGTGGGCGGACGCGGCGGGAAGCACTACGCTGCGCACCGAGCGTCTGCGCCCGGTCGATTTCGGTTTCGCGTTGGCGCAGGCGAACAAGGCGGCGGTCGCGAGCAATCTCGACGCGCAGGAAGCCGGCAGGGACGGTCTGGAGGAAGACTTGTCGGAAGACCTGAGGAAGCGTTTTGCGCAAGACTTGACGGCCAAAGACGAAGGCTTGGCGGAAGACTTGAACATCGAAGAGTGGGCCAACGAAGACTTGGCCATCGAAGACTTGAACATCGAACCCAAGGGATCGACAGAACCCCGACTCGCGGCACTCGAATTCGACACTCATGCGACTGACGCCGATGCCGACGCGGTCGATATCGATGCGATCACCGCGATCCTGGAACGGCTGGCGAAGGAAGGCCCGCGGCTGGCGCCGTCTAGCCCTGAAGCTGACCTTGCAGACCTCGTACAAAGCCAACGACGCCAATCCGCCGCTCGCGCTTGAGGCGCTCGGCCTTCAGGATCGACTGCACCTCGGAGAAGGCCTCATCGACGTCGTGGTTGATGACGATGTAGTCGTACTCGGCCCAGTGGCTCATCTCATGGCTGGCGCGGCTCATCCGCTTGCGGATCACATCATCGGAATCCTGCGCGCGCGAGTGCAGGCGCTTCTCGAGATCGGCCGCCGAGGGCGGCAGGATGAAGACGCTGACGACGTCGGCGCGCGCCTTCTCGCGCAGCTGCTGCGTGCCCTGCCAGTCGATGTCGAACAGCACGTCCTGCCCCGCCGACAACGCGGCCTCGACCGGCGCGCGCGGCGTGCCGTAGCGGTTGTCGAACACGGTCGCCCATTCCAGCAATTCGTCATCCTTCACCATCGCCTCGAAGCGCGGCTTGTCGACGAACAGATAGTCGCGGCCGTCGACCTCACCGGGCCGCTTCGCGCGCGTGGTCGCGGAGACCGACATCTTCAGTCCAGGCATCCGCTCGATCAACAGCCGCGACAGCGTCGTTTTGCCCGCGCCGGAGGGTGAGGACAGCACGAACATCAGTCCGCGCCGCTCGACACCATCAGTTCCGTGACCGCCCTTCGTCATCGATCACTCCAGATTCTGGACCTGCTCGCGGAACTGCTCGACCACGTTCTTCATGGCGAGCCCCGTATTGGTCAGCTCGATGTCGTTCGACTTCGAGCAGCAGGTGTTGACCTCGCGGTGAAACTCCTGCGCCAGGAAATCGAGCTTGCGCCCGATCGGGCCGCCCTTGCCGATCAACTCGCGCGCCTGCGCGACATGGGAGGCGATGCGGTCGAGTTCCTCGCGGATGTCGGCCTTGGTCGCGATCAGGATCGCTTCCTGCATCAGGCGATCGGAATCGAAGCGATCGGAGGTGTCGAGCAGCATCGCGATCTGCTCGGCGAGTTTTGCCTTGATCGCCTCCGGCTTGCGCCCGGGCGCGGCTTCCGCCGTCTTCGCGAGTGCCTCGATCTCGTCCACGCGCTGGATCAGGATCTGGCTAAGCGAGGTGCCCTCGCGCTTGCGCATGTCGACGAGCTCGGCGAGCGCCTTGTCGAAGGCTTCGGCCGCGGCGGTGCGCGCCGCCTTGTCCTCTTCCTCGTTGCCTTCGGGCTCGGCGACCTCGATGACGCCCTTGATGGCCAAAAGGCCGTCGATGCTCGGCGCCACCGCGTCGACCTTGCCGGCGATCTGCGAGGCGGCCTTCAGCACGGCTGAGAGCACGTCCTCATTGATCCGCACGGTCGCCACGGCGTTGGCGCGCTTGACGTTGAGATTGGCGTAAACCGTGCCGCGCGACAAAATCTCGCCGGCGCGTTTCTTGGCGTGCGCTTCGAGCTCGTCGAAGCCCTGCGGCAGCCGCACGCGCAGGTCGAAGCCCTTGGCGTTGACAGACTTCAATTCCCATTCGAACGTATACGGCCCGCTCGCGCCGTGGCTTCGGGCAAAGCCGGTCATGGACGACAGCGCCATCGGGTGAACTTCTCCGGACAGATGAGATTCGCAAAGCCATCAAGGCACGCGAATCTTAAGACTATTTTGCCCCAAAGTGGAATCCGTAACCACCGCAGGTCGGGGTTGCGGCCCTAAAGCGCGATCAGATCAGGATGAGTCGTCATCGCGCTTTAGGTTATTGTTTGCGCATGATCTTTTCGGAAAAGGATCATGCCTTAGCGCTGGATAACCTGCGGCGAGGGTTGCGCCGCCCCCTGGCGGGCCGGGGCAGGATTGGCCGGGCGCGTCGCGGGCGGCTTCTTCTGCTGAGCCGGCGGCTTGGTGGTCGCGGTCGGAGCGGTGTCGGCGGGCGCGGCCGCGGCCGGCGCCTGGGCGTCGTCGGCCGGCTCCACCGTATCGTTCTGGATCTGCTTCTCCATCGCGCGCAGCTTTGCGACGTTCTTCTGGTGCGCGTCGTAGGTCTCGGTGAAGGCGTGGCCGCCGGTGCCGTCGGCGACGAAATAGAGGTCGCGGGTCCGGGCCGGATTGGCGGCGGCCTCCAGCGAGGCGCGACCGGGATTGGAGATCGGCCCCGGCGGCAGTCCGTCGATCACATAGGTGTTGTAGGGCGAAGGCTGGGTGATCTCGCTGCGCTTGATCGGGCGGCCCAGCGTGCCCTTGCCGCCGACGAGACCGTAGATGATCGTCGGATCGGACTGCAGCTTGATCTTCTGTTTCAAGCGATTGACGAACACGGCGGCGACACGGCTGCGCTCGTCGGGCTTGCCGGTCTCCTTCTCCACGATCGAGGCGAGCGTCACCAGCTGCTCCGGCGTCTTGATCGGAACGTCCTGGTTGCGGCGTTCCCAGATTTCGGCGAGCACGCGCTTGTGCGCCTGCTGCATGCGCTGGACCACCTGCTCGCGCGTGGTGCCGCGCGGGAACTTGTAGGTCTCCGGCAGCAGCGTACCCTCACGCGGCACTTCGCGCACGCTGCCGGTGAAAATGTCGTTGTCCGACAGCCGCGCCACGATCTGCTCGGAGGTCAGGCCTTCGGGAATCGTCACCGCATGCTGCACCACCTTGCCTTCGACGATGGTGGCGATGACGTCGCGCAACGAAGCATTCTTCTGGAACGAATATTCGCCGGGCTTGAGGTCCGAACTCGCCTTCAGCGCGAAGACGCTGGCGATGAATACCCAGGGATTGACGTCGGTGACGCCTTCCTTGTTCAGGGTGTCGGCGATGTCGCGTTTGCCCGCACGCGAGGGGATGTTGACGATCTTGTCTTCCTGGAGCGGCCCCGCCGCCTCGAGCACCTGCCGGCCGTAATAATAGACCGCGCCGGCCCCGAGCATCGCGATCAACAGGATGGTGATGATGGCGTTGCCGACCACCACGAAGGGATTGCGCGCGCGGTCCGACCGCTTCGGCGGCGGCGGCACCTGTTCAGGCTCCAGCGCAGCACGCGGACTTCGGGGCGAAATGGGCGGCCTCTCACTCATCGAAAACCTGAATCCTGCCGGTTCAATCGCAGCCTGACAACCGTCTGCCCGGCCAATAGCACACGCCCGCAACTATGACTTATCGCCGAATGAGGCAAAACGGTGGATTCGTCTCAAACGCAAGCTAATTGGCCAGACGCCTGACGATCACCGATGCATTGGTACCGCCAAAACCGAACGAATTCGACAACGCCACGTTGATCTCGCGCTTCTTCGCCGCCTGCGGCACGAGATCGATCGCAGTTTCGACCGACGGATGCTCGAGGTTGATGGTCGGCGGCGCGATGTTATCGCGAATCGCGAGCATGGCGAAGATCGCCTCGATCGCGCCTGCTGCACCGAGCAGATGCCCGGTCGAGGATTTGGTCGAGGACATCGCAACCCTGGACGCGGCATTGCCGAGCAGCCGCTCCACCGCGCCGAGCTCGATCTCGTCGCCGACCGGCGTCGAGGTGCCATGCGCGTTGATGTAGTCGAGATCGGACGGCGTCAGCCCGGTGCGCTTCAACGCGGCCGACATGCTGCGGAAGCCGCCGTCTCCATCCGGAGATGGTGAGGTGATGTGATAGGCATCGCCCGACAGGCCGTAGCCGATCACCTCGGCATAGATCTTCGCGCCGCGGCGCCTGGCGTGCTCGATCTCTTCGAGGATCACGACGCCGGCGCCCTCGCCCATCACGAAGCCGTCGCGATCCTTGTCATAGGGACGCGAGGCCTTCTCGGGCGTCTCGTTAAAACCGGTCGACAGCGCGCGTGCCGCGTTGAAGCCGGCGATGCCGATGCGGCTGATCGGCGATTCCGCGCCGCCGGCGACCATAACGTCGGCATCGCCCAGCGCGATCAGACGGGCGGCGTCACCGATCGCATGCGCGCCGGTCGAACAGGCCGTGACCACGGAATGGTTCGGCCCCTTCAGCCCGTGCTCGATCGAGACGTAGCCGGAGGTGAGATTGATCAGCCGCCCCGGAATGAAGAAGGGCGAGACCCGGCGCGGCCCGCGCTCCTTCAGCAGGATTGCAGTCTCCGCGATGCCGTTGAGGCCGCCGATGCCGGACCCGATCAGGGTGCCGGTCGCGCACTTGTCCTCTTCGCTCTCGGGATGCCAGTTGGCATCGTTGAGCGCCTGCGTTGCCGCAGCCATGGCGAAGATGATGAAGTCGTCGACCTTGCGCTGGTCCTTCGGCTCCATCCACTGGTCGGCATTGAAAGTGCCGTTCGAACCGTCGCCGCGCGGCACGACGCAGGCGATCTTGGTCTGCAGATCGGAGACGTCGAATGTCTCGATCTTGCGCGCCCCGCTCTCGCCGTTCAGGATACGCTGCCAGGTCGGCTCGACACCGCAGCCGAGTGGCGACACCATGCCGAGGCCCGTGACGACAACTCGTCTCATATCCCAAAACTCCGGTTCTCAAGGACACGCGGCCGATAATAAGAAACCGGTGGACCGCTGGCACGATCCGTCCGGTTTCGTCGTTCGACCGCGGATTTTGGAGCCTTAGCTCTTCGCGTTCTTCTCGAGAAACTTGGTGGCGTCGCCGACGGTGAGAATCGTTTCCGCGGCGTCGTCCGGAATCTCGCAACCGAACTCTTCTTCGAACGCCATCACCAGCTCGACGGTGTCCAGACTGTCGGCGCCGAGGTCGTCAATGAAGCTCGCGCTGTCGATAACCTTCTCGGGCTCAACACCAAGGTGTTCGACCACGATCTTCTTAACCCGTTCGCCAATGTCACTCATTGCTTAACCTCGTGTTGTTCCCTGTAGACCCGACCCCCCGGGACGATACGAGCCGTCGTGGTCGTTTTACTGCCTTTGCGTACGAACTTGATTTGGCCCCATCCTAGCCGATGCAGGGCCCGGCGAACGACGGCCAAGGCTCCGCATCGCCAATATACAGGGTTTCAAAAACCTGCAATGGCGTTCTTTGCCCATCCGTTGAAGGTCCGGTTATCATACTTCAATTGCCTTGACTACAAGCCTCAATTCGCTTCGGAAACGGCCGTTTGCCGCATCTGGTCCGCCCGGCCCTCGGCCGGCCGGATTACGTTCAGATCATGGCCATGCCGCCGTTGACGTGGATGGTCTGGCCGGTGACGTAGCCTGCTTCGTTGGAGCTGAGATAGACCGCAGCTGCAGCAATATCCTCCGGCGTTCCCAGCCGGGCAGCCGGAACCTTGGTCAGAATCGTCTCGCGCTGCTTGTCGTTGAGCGCATCCGTCATCGGCGTCTTGATGAAGCCGGGCGCGATGCAGTTCGCGGTCACGCCGCGCTTGGCATATTCGGCGCCGAGCGTCTTGATCATGCCGATCAGGCCGGCTTTCGATGCGGTGTAATTGCCCTGTCCGGGATTGCCGGTGACGCCGACCACCGAAGTGATCGCGATGATGCGGCCGAAGCGCTTGCGCATCATCAGCTTGGTCGCGGCGCGCGCGAGGCGGAAGGTCGCGGTCAGGTTGACGTTGATGACCTCCTCCCAGTCCTCGTCGCGGAGCTGCACGAAGAGATTGTCGCGCGTGATGCCGGCATTGGCGATTAGGATGTCGACCTGTCCCATCGCGGCTTCCGCCGCGGGCACCAGCGCCTCGACCTCGTCGGCCTTGGAGAGATTGCACGGCAGCACCTGCACGCGCTCGCCGAGCTTGCCGGCAAGCTCG
Source organism: Bradyrhizobium sp. CCGUVB1N3 (assembly GCF_024199925.1). Classification (NCBI taxonomy): domain Bacteria; kingdom Pseudomonadati; phylum Pseudomonadota; class Alphaproteobacteria; order Hyphomicrobiales; family Nitrobacteraceae; genus Bradyrhizobium; species Bradyrhizobium sp. CCGUVB1N3. Next base: position 849,815 of record NZ_JANADR010000001.1, on the reverse strand, counting down.
TCCAGCACCTCTTTCCGCGTCCCCGAAATCGCAACCGTGGCGCCCTGCGCATGCAGCGCCAGCGCGATCGCGCCGCCGATGCCGCCGGTCGCGCCGGTGACGAGCGCCTTCCTGCCAGTCAGATCGAACATCGATAGCTCCTCACCCCTGCTTCGCGGCAGCCAAGGCATCCTTCAAGGCGTCCTTGGCCGCGGCAATATCGTTCGGCCCGCCGACGGCCATGCCGACGGCGCCGTCGGCAATGCGCTTGACGAGACCCGTCAGCACCTTGCCCGCGCCGATCTCGAAGAAGCGCGTGACGCCCTGGCCAGCCATATAGGAGACCGACTCGCGCCAGCGCACCGTGCCGGTGACCTGCTCGACCAGACGGCGGCGGATCTCGTCGGGATCGGTGATCGCGCTCGCCAGCACGTTGGAGACCAAGGGCGCCGCGGGCGCCTTGATCGTGACCTTGGACAGCGCCTCGGCCATCGCATCGGCGGCCGGCTGCATCAGTTTGCAATGGAACGGCGCGGACACCGGCAGCAGCATCGCGCGCTTGGCGCCCTTGCCCTTGGCGATCTCGACGGCGCGATCGACCGCGGCCTTGTCGCCGGAGACCACCACCTGACCGCCGCCATTGTCGTTGGCGGCTTGGCAAACCTGGCCCTGTGCCGCCTCATTGGCGACCTCGATCGCCGCCTCGTAGTCAAGGCCGAGCAGCGCGGCCATCGCGCCGGCGCCGACCGGGACGGCTTTTTGCATTGCGAGACCGCGGGTGCGCAGCAGCCGCGCAGTATCGGAAATCGTCAGGCTCCCGGCCGCGGCCAGCGCCGAATATTCGCCGAGCGAGTGCCCGGCGACGTAAGCCGCATCCCGTCCCACGGAAAAACCGGCCTCGGCCTCCAGCACGCGCAAGGTGGCGAGCGAGACCGCCATCAGGGCCGGCTGGGCGTTTTCGGTGAGCTGGAGGGTCTCGGCCGGGCCATCCCAGATGGTTGCCGTGAGCTTTTCCCCAAGCGCGGCATCGACCTCGTCGAACACAGCGCGGGCGGCAGGAAAGGCTTCGGCCAAGGCCTTGCCCATGCCGACCGCCTGGGACCCCTGCCCCGGAAATGTGAATGCTGCCGTCATCGGCGCTCCCTGGCTTGCTGAGCCTCATCAGGATCGGGCGGCCATTCTACGCCGGGCGCAGGCCGTTGTTCCCGATCATGCTCCAAAGGGGGCCGTAGACACTGACCGGGGCTGCAATGTCAAGCCGCGAGGGGCCTTTCGGCCGACGGCCGGTTGGGGACGTCGCACCGTGGAGGCCAGCTTACCGCGTCTTACGGCTTCCCCGGCCGGGCGGAAGGCGGCCCGCTCGCAAAGCGTTTACGCTGTCCGGAACTTCGCCGGCGCATTTAAGCGGCCCTCAATACCGCTTGGCCTAGGTTGCCGCCATGGCACCTCAGGCCCCACAGATTTCGACGGCTCTGCCGGCCGCCGCGCAACCGCGGCGGCCGTGGCAAGGCTATGTCGATTGGCTGCTCAGCAGTCCGAGCCGGCAACCCGACGACATCCACAGCGTGCTGCTCCAGCAGAGAACGAACAAGACCAAGACGCTGGTCGTGGCCGTGTTGGCGTCCTTGTTGATTGCATCGCTCTCCGCCGCGCTGACCGGCGCCACATGGGCCTATGCCTGGGTGGCGGCGGAAGTGGTCCTCGGCTCTACACGCCTCTACCTGATGATGAGAGCCACTGCGCGGGCCAGATCAGATGGACGGGCCGCGGCGACCGGCACGCCGATCTGGGCCGGACTAGTGTCCGTCGTCCTGATTTCCGCCGGCTGCTACCAATGTGTCGCCTCGGGCGAGTTGCCGCTGATCCTGATGGCCGGCATCGGGCTTGCAAATCTGGTCGGCGGGATTGCTTCGCGAAACGCCGGAACGCCGCGTTACGGCATCCTCATGATTTGCATCCTGACGCTGCCCTTCGCGCTTGCCACCATCCTGTCGCCGATCCCGTTTCTGTTCGTCATCGGTGTGCAAACGCCGGTCTACACCGCCGGAATGATCTTCCTGCTGCTGGAAAATCACAAGATCCTGCTCGACCTCCATCACTCCGAGCGCAACAACCGCCTGATGGCGCATCACGACCTGCTCACCGGCCTGCCCAACCGCGCCTTCAATTTGAAGCTGTTCTCCGAACTGCTCGACGGCCCGTGGCCGGAGGCAACGTCACGAGCCTCAAAGCTGACCGTGTTCTGCGTCGATCTCGACGGCTTCAAGGGCGTCAACGACAGGTTCGGGCACGCGGCAGGCGATGCCGTCCTCGTCGCCGTGGCCAAGCGCCTGCGTGCCAGCGTGCGCGACGTCGATTTCGTGTGCCGCCTCGGGGGCGACGAATTCGTCGTGCTGCTACCCCACATCACCGACGGCGAAGCAGCTCTCGTCGCGCAGCGAATCATCTCGCGCGTCTCGGAGCCGTTCGAGTTCGCACCAGCCGCCCGCGTCGGAGCCAGCATCGGTCTCGCATCGGCGCCGCGCGACGGCGCGACCGCCGACGAATTGCTGAGCGCCGCGGACCGCGCGATGTACCAGGCCAAGCGCCGCGGCAAGGGCGGCTTCGTGATTCACGCCTCCGGCGTCGAAGAGATCACCGAGACGGTGACGCTCGTTCCTGCGGGGGAATCCCTGGCGCTGGCCGACTAGAACCCGCCGGCTTTCTGATCCGCGCCGACTTCGGCACCCGCCTGCGCGCGGCGAACGCTGCTGACCAATTGCCCGGGACGATCATCACGGTTTGGCTTGGCCGTCGCGAGCCGCAGCACGGCAAGATAGTTCGGCTGCACCTCCATGCGGCCGGCATGCCGGCTCTCGCTCAGCAGGCGATGCACCTTGGGCAAATTGTAGCAGGGTACATAGAACAAGAGGTGATGCTCGAGGTGATAGTTCACGTAATAGGGCGCGATGAACAGGCGCTCGAGAAAATTGGCGTGCGTGGTGCGGGTGTTGCGCAGGGGATCGTGACTGTCGGGGACCACCGCATGCTCGGCGATGTTACGGATGCGGGTGATGACCATCTGCCAGGTCAAAAGCGGCACCAGCCATAACAGCGGATAGGCCCACCACACGCCGGCGGCAGCGAGCACTGCAAACAGAAGCGCATTCGTCACGCATTGCGGCCCGAGCTTCTCCCAGAAATGCGCGGCGCGCTGCGACCACGGCCAATCCTTCGGACCGAGCGCATTGAGCAGTTGTGCCTTGCGCTGCTGGTAGCCGGTCTGTCCGGTGAGATCGCGGATGAACTTGCGACGGTAGCTCAGCTTGGTGATGGGGAATGGCGCCGACAGCACGAGATCGGGATCGTCCTCCTGCTGGGTGCGTGCGTGGTGCTGCAAATGATAGCGGCGATAGCTGCGCGTCTCCGCGAAGAGCGGATAGGCGCAGAACCATTGGCTCAGCGCCAGATTGGTCTTTTCATCGGGTGACAGGCAGCCATGCGCGCCGTCATGCATGAGGATCGCCAGGCCCAACTGGCGCGATCCGATGATCGCGACCGCGAGAATATAGGTCAGTGGATTGGGCCACCACGCCACCAGTGCGATCGCAGCCGCGATCAGAGCCCAGGCGTGCGCGATCAGTGCGGCGCCCTTCCAGGTGACGCGCTCGCGCACGTCGACGAGTTGATCTTCGGTCAGGAAATCGCGGGCACGCATGCGAAGCGCGGTCATGGCCTAACTCTCCCCATCCGTTTCTGTTGATGCGTCGCGATCCCCGACGAGCAGCAGGCGCGCAGCGGCGCCCGCTGCTTTCGCCTGCTCGCCCAGCACGCGCAGCATCTCTGCGCACAGCTCATCCGGCGAGCGGCCCATCGCGTAGCCTTCCACGATGACGCCGATCGCCACCGCCCAGAACCTGCGCGAGCTCTCGTCGGGCGCGCGCAACGTTCGCCAGCCGTGGCGCTCGACCTGGGCGGCATAGGCGCGTGCGCCCTCGGCGTGCAGCCGCTCGATGGTGCGCTCGACCAGCGGCGCGAGATCCTGTCGCCGCCGCGTCAGCGTCAGTGCTTCGGCGAAGAACGCCACCGAATCGGTCGCCGTCACCGTCTGCGCGAGCGCATGCGTGTAGGCCTGTGGCGTGTGCACCTTCAGCGCCGCCTGCTCGGTGGCGCGCGCCAGATACAGGAGATCGCGGCAGGCGCATTCGACGAACAGCGCCTCCTTGGTGCGGAAGTAATAGGTGATCTGGCTCGGAAAGGCGTTCGCGGCGGTCGCAATGTCGGAAATCGAGGTCCCCGAGAGCCCCTGCTCCTTGAACAGAGGACTAGCGGCATCGAGGAGCAGCGAGCGCATCTTGCGCCCCGCCGAACGGGTGGCCCGGGCAGCATGCTTCGGGTCGCCCCGAGCCGCTTCCACCGCACCTTTGACAGATTTGGCCATCGGCTCCTCCCGTCGTTTATTTGTATGCTATACAAACAAATAAATCAAGACGAAGCAGCATGCGGCTTTGGATTGCTCTGGAATCGAAAGGGGCCGCTCCTGAGAGCGGCCCCTTGCCGGTAAAAATGGTTTCGAGATGAAATTCAGCCCCGGCAATCGCAAGCCTACAACTTTCTGCAAATTCTGGGGATTCCGTACAAGCGCGGTGTTCCCGCACCGGAACCGCGACAACCCTGTTCGCCCGCGGGTCTCCAAAACCCGTCCGCCGAACCTTGCAAAGCCGGCCAAAATCCGTATAAAGCGCGCCAACCGCAGACCCCGGCCGGGAGCTGAACGGACGGTCTCAGCAAATTCACTTGTTGATTTTGATGTGGCAGGGCCAGTCGGCCCGTCGTCCCGTGTTTCCGCCTTCTGAGCTTAATCCCAGAGTCCTTTCCGAAGGTCTCTTAAGGGCTTGACGCCGGGCGATGCGCCAACATGAGGAAAGGACTTCCATGCCTCTTTACGAGCATGTTTTTCTCGCGCGTCAGGACGCGAGCCCGCAGCAGGTTGAAGAACTGACGGCCCAGATGACCGGTATCGTCGAGGGTCTCGGCGGTAAGATCACCAAGACCGAGAACTGGGGCGTGCGCTCCCTCACCTACCGCATGAACAAGAATCGCAAAGCGCACTTCGTGCTGCTCAACATCGACGCGCCGTCCGCGGCGATCGCCGAGATCGAGCGCCAGGAGCGCATCAGCGAAGACGTGATCCGCTATCTCAGCGTCCGCGTCGAGGAGCTCGAGGAAGGCCCGTCCGCGATGATGCGCAAGGCCGACCGTGACCGCGAGCGCGACGACCGTGGCGGCGGCTTCCGTGGCGATCGTGAAGGCGGTGGCTTCCGTGGCGACCGCGAGGGTGGTTTCCGTGGCGGCGATCGCGACGGCGGTGGCTTCCGCGGTGACCGCGGCCCGCGCCGTCCGCGCGAGGACGCTGAAACCACCACGACGACGGATGGGGAGTAAGAACAATGGCTGAAGCTGGTGCACGCCGTCCGTTTTTCCGTCGCCGCAAGAGCTGCCCGTTCACGGGCACCAACGCGCCGAAGATCGACTACAAGGATTCCAAGCTGCTGATGCGTTACGTCTCCGAGCGCGGCAAGATCGTGCCGAGCCGCATCACGGCCGTGTCCGCCAAGAAGCAGCGTGAGCTCGCCCGCGCCATCAAGCGCGCGCGATTCCTCGGCCTCTTGCCCTACGTGATCCGCTAAGACGCTACGACCGGCGGCCCCAAGGCCGCCGGTCGTATTATTCAAACTCATAAGGCTTCCGGGTCGTCCGGTTGCCGATGGTTGGGGCGAAACGCCTCTAACCGCTCGAAGGGAGCGGGACAGCTGATGATGGCACTTGTACTCATTGCCCTGATCGCCGGCGCTGCGTCGGCCCTGATGTTCGCCTCGATCGTCTCGGGCGCGCTGATCTCGCTCGTCCTGTTCTACCTCTCGCCCCTGCCGCTGATGGTCGCCGCGATCGGCTGGGGACCGCTGTATGCGAGCCTTGGCGGCATCGCCGCCGCGATCGGCCTTGGCGCGATTTTCGGCCTGCCCTACTGCCTCGCCTTCGCCGTCACGGTCGCACTGCCGGCCTGGTGGCTCGGCCATCTCGTGCTGCTCGGCCGCCATACCACTCCTGCCGTGATCACGGCGGGCGCCGAGCCGCCGGCCGAGCCCGACATCGAATGGTATCCGGTCGGGCGGATCCTGCTCTGGATCGCCGGCTTTGCCGCGCTGGTCACGATCGCGGCGTTGCTCACGCTCGGCAGCGATGCCGAGGGCATCACGACCTCGCTGCGTCGTGGCTTGATGCGCATCCTCCGCTCGGCCGATCCGCAACTCTCCGGCGATACTGACCAGTTCATCGACGCGCTGGCGACCGTCGCACCGGCCGTTGCCACCATCGTTTCGATGATGACGCTCACCCTCAACCTCTGGCTCTCGGCCAAGGTGACGGCGACGTCGGGACGGCTGCGCCGTCCCTGGCCCGCGCTGATGACCGCCGAGCTGCCGTCGATGACGCTCGCCGTGCTGTGTATCGCCATCGCCTTCTGCTTCGCCGGCGGGCTGATCGCGATCGCCGCGCAGATCATTACGGCGGCGCTGATGATAGCCTATGCGCTGACCGGCTTCGCCGTGCTGCATACGCTGACGCTGGCGCTGAAGAGCCGCGCCTTCTGGCTCGGCTCGACTTACGCCGTCGTCGTCGTGCTCGGATGGCCCGTGATCGCGATGATCGCGCTCGGGCTTGCCGATGCCGTCTTCGGCTTCCGCGAGCGCTTCCTACGCAACCGGCCGCAACCGCCGCCACTGCCGACCCCTTAAGTTCAACCCGTAAATCCCAACTCACAGCACTTCAAAAGGAGAACGATTATGGAAGTCATTTTGCTGGAACGCGTGGCCAAGCTCGGCCAGATGGGCGAAGTCGTGAAGGTTCGCGACGGCTATGCCCGCAATTTCCTCCTCAAGCGTGGCAAGGCGTTGCGCGCCACCGCCGACAACCGCGCCAAGTATGACGGCATGAAGGCCGACCTCGAGGCGCGCAACCTCCAGGCCAAGGGCGAGGCGTCCAAGGTCGCCGAGAAGATCGCGGGCCGGAACATCATCGTGATCCGACAGGCGTCCGAAGCCGGCCAGCTGTTCGGCTCGGTCACCGTGCGCGACGTCGTGGTGGCGTTCGAAGCGGACGGCGTTGCGCTCGCTCGCCCGCAGGTGCAGCTCGACGCGCCGATCAAGACCATCGGCAAGCACACCATCACGGTCGCCGTCCACCCGGAGGTCGAGATCGAGGTCACCGTGACGGTTGCGCGCAGCCAGGAAGAAGCCGAGCGCATCAACCGCGGCGAGGACATCTCGACCCGCAACGAGGACCGGGATGCTGCCGCCGAGGCGATCGCCGCCGCCGGCGAGTTCTTCGATCCGGAAGCCCAGCACGACGAGGCCGCGCCGGCTCCGGCTGCGGAAGAGACCGAGCAGTAAGCCTCGCGCTCATGCGCCAAACGGAAGCCCGGCCGCCTATGCGGCCGGGCTTTTCGTTTGGGCTGCGACGTCCTCGCTCAGCATCGCGATCGAGGCCAACGCGGTAGCGGAGGCCGCGATCAGCAGCCTCCGGCGCAGTAACGAGATGAAAGTCTCTTTAGCGGGAAAGCGGCGGGGTCGGCGGGCCTGACGGCTCGACCGGAGCCGGCGGAGCCGCCGCGGTCGCAGGCGCATCCTGCGGCGCGGAGGCGCCGTTGCCGTTCGAAGAGGCATCGGCGGGCTTCACCGCGGTATCGGCCGGCTTCCGCTCGGGCGCAGCCTCGGCCGGTTTCGCGGCAGCCGGCGCGGGCGGCGTCACCTGCGGCACGGGATCAGGCCGCAGCGCGGGGGTCTGGCTGGTCGAAGGCTCGACCTTGGCGCTCTCGGGCTTGTCGGCCGGCTTCTCCGCCGGCTTGTCCTTGGTGCTGTCGGGCTTGGCGTCGGTATCGACCTTGGCGCTGTCGTTCTTCGTATCGCTCTTCGTATCGCTCTTGGATTCGCTCTTCCTGTCCTCGGCCGCGGCAGGCATGTCCTTGGGCGTTTCGCCCTTGGGCGTGTCAGTCTTAGGAGCTTCCTCGGGCTCGGGCTTGCCGCGCTTGCTCATGCGCTGCTTGGACTTGCGGCCCTCGGGGCCACGCTCATTGGTCGCCTGGCCCTCGGGCTTGCCGTTCTCCTTGGCGCCTTCCTTCGCACCGTCCTTGGCCCCCTCTTCGCTCGGCCGCGCCATTCGCCTCGAACCGGCGCGTCCGGTCTCGGATGCAGGAGCGCCCTCGCCCTCCGGCTTCGCCGCGTCCTGATGCTGACGCCGGCTGGGATGCTCGGGCTGTTGCGTGGCGCTGGAATTGGCTTCCTTGTCCTTCTCCTTGGCGCCGTCCTTCTTGTCCTTGCCGTCCTTGGCCTGGTAGCGCGTGTCGGTCGCGCCGTTGGAGACGAGATAGGATGACAGCACGCCGGCCATGTCCGAGCTCGTGGTGTAGTGCTGGCGCAAGAAGCCCGGCAGCGAGCCCGGCGGCACCGATTTGAGCAGCCCACGCGGCGACTTGTGGCAGGCATTGCAGGTCTGGGCGAAGATCTGGGACGGGCTCTTGCCGGCCTCGAGGTTCGTCGCCTGCGCAAACGCAGCCTCTGGAGCGCCAAGGCCAATCAGAAGCAACACCGTCGCGAGGCTGAGCGCTCGGCTCGACATCCCGTCATCTCCATTGAAAATACGCAAGAACGCCGGCCCGCGCGCGCAGGTGGCGCCGGCGGCGGGTCACCTTTTAGCCGATTGCGCTGCAATTGGAAGCGCGCTCATGACGCAAGGATGTGATCGCGCGTTTTGCGAATATCGGCTTTGAACACAACGCAATAGCAGGTTCGGGGCCGGCTGATTAGCTTTCCATGCGGATGCATAGGAACCAATGCGGTTCCGATGCGTCGGTGTGACAGCGGGGGTTAGTCGCATCTTTTCGGGTTCGCTCGACAGGATGGTTCTATGGACCGTTTGTTGCGTGGCTTCCTGACGAAGTTCATCCGCCGCGGAACGATGACGGTGACGACCGCAGGCGGCGCAAAATTCACATGTGGCGACGGCTCCGGCCAGCACGTGGCGGTCCGCTTCGTGACCGCCGAGGCGCAGCGCAAGATCCTGCTCAATCCCGAACTCGGGCTCGGCGAGGCCTATATGGACGGTGAGTTTGTCGTCGAGGCCGGCACCATCGCTGATGCCTTGGCGATCCTGCTTGATCAACCCGACATGGTGCCGCAGTGGGCGAGGCCGCAATGGCACCTGCGCTACCTGACGCGGCATCTGAAGCAGTTCAACCTGCGTGCCCGCGCCAGGACCAATGTTGCCCGTCATTACGATCTCGACGGCCGGCTCTATTCGCTCTTCCTCGACGCCGACAAGCAATATAGCTGCGCCTATTTCGAGACGCCGGACAGCTCGCTCGACGACGCCCAGCTCGCCAAGAAGCGGCATGTCGCGGCGAAGCTCTTCATCAAGCGCGGCCAGCGCGTGCTTGATATCGGCTCCGGCTGGGGCGGGCTCGGCCTCTACCTCGCCGAGATTGCGGGCGCCGACGTCACCGGCATCACGCTCTCGACCGAGCAGTTGCAGGTTGCGAATGCTCGCGCGGCCGAGAGGAGCCTGACCCGATCGGCCCGGTTCCTGCTGCAGGACTATCGCGACATCGACGGTCCGTTCGATCGCATCGTCTCGGTCGGCATGTTCGAGCATGTCGGCGTCAAGTTCTACAACACCTATTTTGAGCGCTGCGCCGAACTCCTCGCCGAGGACGGTGTCATGCTGCTGCATTCGATCGGCCGTTCGCAGGGGCCGGACTCCACCAATCCCTGGATCGCCAAATATATCTTTCCCGGCGGCTATATCCCGGCGCTGTCCGAGGTGCTGCCCGCGATCGAGCGCGCGGGGCTGCTCGTCTGCGACATCGAGATCCTGCGCCTGCACTATGCCGAGACGCTGAAGGCCTGGCGCGAGCGCTTCATGGCGCGGCGCGAGGAAGCGGTTCAGCTCTATGACGAGCGCTTTGCGCTGATGTGGGAATTTTATCTGGCCGCCTGCGAGATGACCTTCCGCAAGCAGGGCATGATGAACTTCCAGGTCCAGCTCACCAGACGCCAAGGCGTGGTGCCGGTGACCCGCGACTATATCTCCCGAGAAGAGGAGCGGCTGCGCAGCCTGGAAAGCGGTAGCAAGCCGAGGCTGAAGCTCGCGGGCGAATGATAATAGAGGCTAGTGGCGCAGGTGCGAGGCTGGATAGAGCAGCGAGGCCGGCAGCGCGAGCTGCGCACGGAATTGCGCCAGCGTCTCGGGCAGCAGCTTGGACCGCTCAGATTCCGGGCGGGAGGCGTCCTCCATGGCCGCGATAAGCGCCGACAGCCAGATCCGGCTGCCTGCCTCGCTTTTCCACGTCTGCAGCTCCTGCCGCATGGTCGCCTCGCCTCCTCCTGACGCTCGCGGACCGGATCAATTCGCTGCCCGCCGGCCGGTTCCAAGCCTCACCCGAAAGATTCCGGGGTTCTGTGATCTGCTTCACAAAGTGGTGGTCGGAATTGTCCTAGACCGTCACTATGAGCAAGAAGATCCAAACCTCCTTCGACGTGCAGGACGATCTCGGCACCGACTATGCCTTGATCGCCACCGGCGTTGCCGCCGCCTTGGTTGCGCTGGTCTACCTCCTGATCGTCTGAACAGTCGGCCGGCCAGCGCGCCGCATGATGCGCGCCTGCAAAATAGGTCTGCGCGCCGACATATAAGGTTCACATCATCCGGATTTTTCCGTGGCCCGGCCTGAGCGAGATCAAGGCGCCGAGGCGAATTCCGCAAAACATCAGTCAAGCATCGCGCATGCTGCGGCTGCTAACCATCCACCATTTTAAAGAGCGGTTGATAGCGACCAGCTTTCGCTTCCGCTTTGGGAGCCGTGGGCGCTTTATCGCCGCCCCGCATCCTGCCGGAAAAGTTGCTAAGCACCTCCGACCATGGCCCTGACTGATTCGACCGTCCTGAAACTCGCGCCCGACGCGGGAACCCCCGCCTACCGGAGCGCGCCGCACAATATCGAGGCGGAACAGAGCCTTCTGGGCGCCATTTTGGTCAACAACGACGCCTTCTACCGCGTCTCCGACTTCCTCGAGCCCAAGCACTTCTTCGAGCCGCTGCACCAGACGATCTTCGAGACCGCCGGCAGCCTGATCCGGATGGGCAAGATCGCCACCCCGGTGACGCTGAAGACGTTCCTGCCCTCCGATACCGACGTCGGCGGCATGACCATCGGGCAATATCTGGCGCGGCTTGCGGCGGAAGCGACCACCATCATCAACGCCCAGGACTACGGCCGCACCGTCTACGACCTGTCGTTGCGGCGCGACCTGATCGGCATCGGCGAGGACATGGTCAATGTCGCCTATGACGCGCCGGTCGACTTCGCCCCGCGGGCGCAGATCGAGGACGCCGAGCGGCGCCTCTACGAGCTCGCCGAGTCCGGCCGCTATGACGGCGGCTTCCAGAAATTCTCGCAGGCGCTGACGGTTGCGGTCGATCTCGCGGCGAAAGCGTTCCAGCGCGACGGCAAGCTGTCGGGCATCTCCACGGGCCTGCGCGACCTCGACACCAAGATGGGCGGCCTGCAGCACTCCGACCTCATCATCGTCGCGGGCCGCCCCGGCATGGGCAAGACCTCGCTTGCGACCAACATCGCCTACAACGTCGCGCAAGCCTACGTTCCAGAACTTCAGGCCGACGGCACCATGAAGGCCGCCAACGGCGGCGTGATCGGCTTCTTTTCCTGCGAAATGTCGGCCGACCAGCTCGCCACGCGTATCGTGGCCGAGCGCACCGGCATTCCCTCCTCCCACATCCGCCGTGGCGGCATCTCGGAAGCCGATTTCGAGAAGATCCGCCAGGTCTCGATCGAGCTGCAGTCGCTGCCTTTCTATGTCGACGCGACCGGCGGTCTGTCGATCGCCCAGCTCATGGCGCGCGCGCGGCGGCTGAAGCGGCAGAAGGGCCTCGATCTCCTCGTGATCGACTACATCCAGCTGCTGTCCGGCTCGGGCAAGCGCGCCAGCGACAGCCGCGTGCAGGAAATCACGGAGATCACGACCAGCCTGAAGGCGCTGGCGAAGGAGCTCAACGTCCCCGTGATCGCGCTGTCGCAGCTCTCGCGTCAGGTGGAATCGCGCGACGACAAACGGCCACAGCTATCCGACCTGCGTGAATCCGGCTCGATCGAGCAGGACGCCGACGTCGTGCTGTTCGTGTTCCGCGAGGAATATTACCTCGCCATGAAGGAGCCGCGCCCCGGCACCGAGGAACACGCCAAATGGCAGGGCGACATGGAACGCACGGCGGGGCGCGCCGAAGTCATCATCGGCAAGCAGCGCCACGGCCCGACCGGCACGGTCGAGTTGCACTTCGATGCCTCGGTCACCCGCTTCGGCGACCTCGCGCATGACGGCCAGATCCCGGATCGCAGCGACTACTAGCCCTGGGCATGATCCGGAAAAGTGTGCAGCGGTTCTCCGAAAAAGATCATGCTCAAGCAACGAGGCAGAGCGCGATGATCTCATCGCGCTCTGGGTTGCTCGGGTTGAACCGCGCTCACCTCTTGCGTAAAACGACGCCATGACAATGGCGTCCGACCCGAATCTCATCCCGCAAACCGGCCTCCTCTCCGAGGAGGCCAACCAGGCCGCGGCGCTTGCCGTCTATGGCGGCGTGCTCACCGTCGACCTCGACGCGATCGTCGCCAACTGGCGCAAGCTCGAGAAGACCGCGGTGCCGGCCGAATGCTCGGCCGTGATCAAGGCCGACGCCTATGGCTGCGGCACGGAGCCGGTGGCGCGCGCGCTCCACAAGGCGGGTTGCAAGACCTTCTTCGTCGCGACGATCGAGGAAGCGCGTGCCGCCCGCGCGGCGGTGCCGACCGCGACGATCTATGTGCTCGGCGGCTATTTCCAGAACACCGGCGAGCATTACGCCAAGATCGATTGCCGTCCCGTGATCGGCGATCTCAACGAGCTCGCCGAATGGGACGTGTTCTGCCGCCGCACGGGCTGGACCGGGGGCGCGGCCATCCACGTCGACACCGGCATGAACCGGCTCGGGCTGACGCTCCAGGAGGCGCAGGCCATCATCCCGCGCATCAATGCCGGCGATCACGGCATCACGCTGGTGATGAGCCATCTGGTCTCCGCCGAGCAGCTCAACAGCCCGGTCAACGCCAAGCAGCTCGCGGCCTTCCGCAGCATCGCGAGCGAATTCGCGGGCGTGCCCGCGGCGCTCGCCAATTCCTCCGGCATCTTCCTGGGCGCCCCCTTCCAGTTCGACCTGGTGCGGCCGGGAGCGGCGCTCTACGGCGTCAACCCGACGCCGGAGGCCGACAATCCGATGCAGCCGGTGGTCGATCTCAAGGCCCGCATCGTGCAGATCCGCACCATCGAGCGCGGCGAGACGGTCGGCTATGGCGGCACCTGGAGCGCGCGGCGCCCCACGAAGCTCGCGATCGTCGCGGTCGGCTATGCCGACGGCTATTTCCGCGCCGCCAGCTCCAATGACGGCACGCGCGGCGCCGAGGTGATCGTCGCAGGCAAGCGCTGCCCGGTCGCGGGCCGAGTCTCCATGGATCTGATCGCGATCGACATCACCGATCTGCCGCCGAACACGGTGCGGCGCGGCCACATGGTGACGCTGCTCGGCGAAGGCATCACCGTCGACGAGCTCGCGCATCATTTCGGCACCATCGGATACGAGGTGCTGACGAGCCTCGGCCATCGTTATGCCCGGGTCTACAAGGGCGGCAATGCGCAAGCGCCGGTCGAACAGCCGGCTCTCGCGCAGGTCGCCGCGACGTCCGCCGCCGAACCGCCCGCGCCCCCACCGCTGACGGAGCAGCCGGCGAGCCCGCCGCCGCTGCCAACTTAGTCAACACTCTCGTGCCCCGGACGCAGCGCAGTGCGCCGCCCTTCGCGGCGTAGTGCGCTGCAGAGCCGGGGCCCAGCGTTTGTGGTGAGATGGGTCCCGGCTCTGCGTCGCACAGCTTCGCGCTGCGCCGCGTCCGGGACACGAGACTTTACTTCTTCCGGCTATCCAGCGCCTTCTTGCAGGAGGCGCTGAGCTGGTCGCGCTTGCCGTTGAGGCACGCGACGATGCCGCCGCCCGGTGCGATGCCGGCGCAGAATTTGTCATAATCCGCCTTGCAAGCGCCGCGCTGATCGGACGATTGTGCCAGCGCGGGCCCGGAGAGCGCGACGGCGACTGCGATAGCGGCAAAATTCAACTTGGACATTGTCTCTCCGGTTTGCGGCGTGAGGAGCCATCAGCTCTACATGAAGATTGCGACATTCAACATCAACAACATCAACCGTCGCCTGCCCAACCTGTTGACCTGGCTGCGCGCGGCGAATCCCGATGTCGTCGCGCTCCAAGAACTGAAAGCCACTGATGGCGAATTTCCGGCCGCTGCGATCGCGAAGGCCGGCTACGGCGCGGTCTGGCGCGGACAAAAGACCTGGAACGGCGTCGCCATTCTCGCGCGCAACGCCGAGCCCGTGTTGACCCGCGACCGCTTACCCGGCGACGCTGACGACAACGAGGCGCGCTACATCGAGGCTGCTGTGCGCGGCATCATCGTCACCAGCATCTACTTGCCGAACGGCAACCCGCAGCCCGGGCCGAAGTTCGATTACAAGCTCGACTGGTTCGTGCGCCTGAAGCGCCACGCCAAGACCTTCCTCAAGCAGGACCTGCCGGTCGTGCTCGCCGGCGACTACAACGTCGCCCCGGCCGCGCTCGACATCTACCCGACGAAATCCTGGGACAAGGACGCCCTGATCCAGCCCAGGAGCCGCGCCGCGTTCGCCTCACTCGTCACACAAGGCTGGTGCGATGCGCTCCGCACGCTGCATCCCGAAAAGCGCATCTACACCTTCTGGGACTACAAGCGTAACCGCTGGCCGCGCGATGCCGGTTTGCGCCTCGATCACCTCCTGCTCAGCCCTGCCCTCGCCCCGCGCCTGACCAAAGGCGGCGTCGACAAGCAAGTCCGCGGCGAGGAAGGCGCGAGCGACCACGCGCCGGCGTGGGTCGTGCTGAAGTAGGGCGTGGAATCATAAGCCGTAGCCGCAACGCCGAATTGCGGATAGCGGACATGCTGCAGACATGTCAAAACGACGCGAATGACCCAGAGCAGTCATAGGCCGCATAGAGATCCCGCAGCGACGCCGTAGCCGGCGCAACGTGCTATGGTCCCGTCGGAATTTGATGCTGGCCGAAGTACAAGCTTCCACTGGCGTGACGGGGGCGACTGCGATGAGCACGACGTTCAGGGCCGGAGCGCACGACGCGTGACGATAGTTTCGAGAATTTCGCGGATACTGGCAAAGCTGGCTTTCACTCCCTTGCTTAGGCTAGAACTGCGACGCGAGACGTCGCATGGCTAGGTGTAACCAAGGGAATTGCCATGCAAACCGACGTGCCCTTCCCGGGAGCAGAGATGAGCGTGATCCGACCGCCCAGTTGCTCAGTTACAAGATTATGGACGATATAGAGGCCGAGCCCGGTGCTGCCTTTCGCCCGCCGCGTCGTAAAGAACGGGTCGAACACATGACGCTGAATTTCCTCCGGGATGCCGCATCCGTCGTCGGAGAAACTGATCTCGATCTGGTCGAAGCCTACGCGAGTTGCTTCGATCAGCATGTTCCCGCCACGTCCGTCGGCAAAGCCATGCGTAACGGCATTAAAGATCAGATTTGTCAGCACTTGTCCGTAAGCGCCGGCGTAGCTGTCCAGGATGACGTCGGAGGGTATGTCGATCGCCAAGGGGCTGCGAGGCTTAGGGAGGCCCGGCATTACGCTGGCCACTATCTGCTCGGTCGCGAGTCTCAGATCAAATCTGCGGCGATCAGCATGGCTGCGATCGATAGCAACCTGCTTGAACGCTTGAATCAGCTCCCCGGCGCGTTCGAGATTCGACACCAGCTGATTGGCTGCGTCGCGGTTACCATTAGCAAACTCCGTGAGCAACGAACGGCGGACCGGACCTGAGAGGATTTGATGTCCAAACTTGCTGCAACGTTGCGCGAGTGTTGAAGCAACCGTCAGGCTGATGCCGATGGGGCTGTTGAGTTCGTGTGCGACACCCGCGACGAGGCGTCCGAGTGCGGCGAGTCTCTCAGACTCGATGAGATAACGCTGGGTTTCGCTTGCGCGGAGCGCTGCTTCGGCGATCCTCCTCTTGTCTCGTATTTCGGCAAACAGTGCCGCAAGAAGCGACGAGCCGATGGTCACGAGCAG
The DNA here is from genome assembly GCF_024199925.1 of Bradyrhizobium sp. CCGUVB1N3. Taxonomy (NCBI): domain Bacteria; kingdom Pseudomonadati; phylum Pseudomonadota; class Alphaproteobacteria; order Hyphomicrobiales; family Nitrobacteraceae; genus Bradyrhizobium; species Bradyrhizobium sp. CCGUVB1N3. The sequence goes on along the minus strand of NZ_JANADR010000001.1, from coordinate 833,570 downwards.
AATGCTGACTTGCGCGGCGAGAACACGCTCCCCTAACGAAAGAGCAGGATTGCCAAAATAGCCAATGCCAAAGGTAGTGGTCCAAACGATCGAAAGACTAACTATGAAGGCCGCGGCGGCAGCAAACACTGGCCGGCATCGCGCCGCAAGCCACAACATCGGGGCAAACAAAACGGCGACCGGCCCAACGTTCGCCAGCAGGTCCGACCGTAGGAAAATGGCAAGTGCGCTTACGAGTGCAAGTGCCACGACTGTTAGCCCGTCTTATTCGCGAGAGGGCGCCTGAGAGGCTGGCGAGCGTGGTGTAAAGCGCTGATGCGGCGTAGGATTCGGTTGCGAAGCCAACCCCATCACCTCAACCGCGAACGCCACGCCCGCCATGACCGATGATACGATTCTGCCCTTCTCGTTTCCAGCCGTTCACGCCAAGAAAGTCACAGCTGCCTTCGATGGTGGACGCCTAACCTCGAATGGGGGCGTGATGCTTCTGGCGATGGCCGAGCGGCGTCTCGGTTTGGCCGACAATTTGGCCCGGGTGTTCCCGGATCGGCGCGATCCGACGCGGGTCGTGCACAGCCTTGTCGATATGTTCCGCGCGCGCATGTTCGCGATCTGCTGCGGCTACGAGGACGCCGACGACCTCGATCATCTGCGGTCCGATCCCGCATTCAAGCTGGCCTGCGGACGGCTGCCGGACAGCGGTCGCGATCTGTGTTCCCAACCGACGCTGTCGCGCCTGGAGAATGCTCCGCGCCTGCGCGACGTGATCCGACTGACCTACACTTTGGTCGACGCATGGATGGATAGCTACCCGCGCGAGCCGGCATCCGTCACGCTCGACATCGATGATACCTGCGATGTCGTCCACGGCCATCAGCAGCTCTCGCTGTTCAACGCTCATTATGACGAACGCTGCTTCCTGCCGATCCACGTCTACGACACGGAGAAGAGCCGGCCCGTGGCGGTCGTGCTGCGGCCCGGCAAGACGCCGGGCGGCGTCGAGGTGCGTGCCCATCTGCGCCGCCTGATACGGCATATCCGGACGCGGTGGCACAAGACGCGAATTACGTTCCGTGGCGACGGGCACTATGCTCGGCCGGAGGCCATGACGTGGTGCGAGAACAACGGCATCGACTACATCTTCGGTCTGTCCGGTACCAAGCCTCTCGCCAGAAAAGTCGACGAGGTCGCCGACGACGTTCGCACGCGACGCGCCATCGAGAACCTGCCTGTTCTGCGCGGCTATACCGAGACGCGCCACAAGGCAAAGTCCTGGGATCACGAACGGCGCACTGTCGCCCGTATTGAGGCGACGATGCTCGGCCTCGACATCCGCTTCGTCGTCACCAGCCTCGATGTCGGCTCGGCCGAGTGGATCTACGACAGCCTGTATTGCGCGCGCGGCCAAGCCGAAAATCTGATCAAGCTGCATAAGACGCAGCTCGCCTCCGATCGCACCAGTTGCCGTTCGGCGCTCGCCAACCAGGTCCGTCTCGTTCTCCACACCGCCGCTTATTGGTTGATGCTTACCGTGCGCGGCGCCATTCCCAAAGTCCGGGAATTGGCCACTGCCGAGTTCGCGACGCTGCGTCTTCGTCTCTTGAAAATCGCAGCCCGGGTCATCGAAACCGCGAGCCGCATTCGCCTTGCGTTCGCCGCGGCATGCCCCGAAGCCGACCTCTTCCGCAGCTTGCCCGGCGCGCTGCTCCCGCTCGGTCCGTAACCGACCGGGCCTGCGCCCGCTCACCCGCCCATTCCTCCAGCGCGTACAAAACAGCTTGATGTAGAACCCGGTGACAAAACGCCGGACGGTCACCCACGCCAGCCGCCAGCCCCCGTCAGACGTCAAGAACGACCGTGCTCTCGTGAATAGATCGGGTTAGGGCGCCCTCGAGAAGTTCGCTCACCGGCGGCCGGTCGCGCGCAGCCGAAGCGAGCTCGATCACCAACGGCGCAACCGCCAAAATCCCCAGTCCATCAGACGCAAACCAGTGCTCCCAGGTTGTCCATATCGGCGTCATCGAGTTGTGGAAAAATCTGAATACGATCGCGCCACCGATGCCAGACACGGCGGTCCCCATGACGGCTGCCGCGACAAATCCCAGCATGTTCCGCAGCTTGCTCAGCGTGAAGTCGGGACCATAACGAACCTCGATTAGCCACGCCGCGAGCACAGCTTCGCCGGCATTGCATAGGCCGAACAGAATTGCGCCCCATACATTTCGATCGCCAAGCAGATTTGCCAAAGTGGTGGCAGCAATCGTACCGAAAATGACCGGCCATCGCGCATGGAATCCGAGCGCAATCAAGACGCCGGTCGAGACACCTGCGGCGGGCCAGAAAACCGCTACGCCCTCTGGTTTAGTCAGCAGTACAAGGCTTAGCCGCGCCGCCACAAAATAGACGACGCCAATCGCTAAGGTCAGCGCGATTGCGTGCTCCCACCGCGTCAGATCGAGACCGGTCGATCTCTCATGATGGACCTGTGTTCGAGGGTACTGAAGCACCAGGCGATCCTTGCCCCTCGCCGTGTAAGCACAAGGCTCCGCGGCTTGCTCCGCTATTGCCACGAGGTCCGACCCAGCTGGATTGGACCGAAGACTGTCACATTTCCCGCGACTTTGGGCCGAACGAGACCCAAACCTCAAGCAGCTTCGCTAACCGAAGGTACCACAGACCACGCGCCTGTAGGCACAAGTTCAGCCTCTGGCCCTGCCCGTCTTGCAGATCAGTCCCAGCAGCCCATGCCGGCATATGGCTTGAAGACTGGGCAAGCGAGGACAATGCCGTCTGTGTGACTGATAGGGAAATCCAACGTCGAGTTTTGGCCCGTCGCTGCAGTGACGCGCAGCTTAATGTCCGAAGTTGGGCGTAGACCGGAAGTGTCTGGCTCAAGGTCAAAACGACGCAACTGACCCAAAACGGACATGCCCCCGAAGGCGGAAACTGGCCGACTTTTCCGTTCCCGATTCCAGATATTTCCGGGATTTGACGGTCTCCGTATCGAGCCGTGGCGATAAATTCGTCAGACCTATGGGCAGATGTTCATGGTGACCAGGCAACAAGCTTGGCATGCGTCACCAAGTCATTCTTATCGAGAGCCGGCATGTTCTTACTCGACGACAGCGCCATCGCGACAACTTACACGCTTCCATTCCTCGTCGGCCTCGCGTTGCCGGGCTGGCGTTTGCGTATCATAACGGGTATCGCTGCCCTCGCCTTCGCGGCATATATGAATGCCACGATGGACGGCAGGCTCGCGTCGGTGTTCGCCCTGTTATTCATCCTGACCGCTGCCGGGGGCCTATGGTGCGGACTGCTCACGCGGGCGGCGACGCTCTGGATAGCACCGTTGAGCCGGCATCCTCATCGGTTCATGGCAGTCGCCATGCTCGGCTATATTTTGCCACCCATCGCCTATTCGGGGCCTGCCGCGACGATGGCTTGGATCAAGCGGCCCTCGCAGCAGGTCTGCGCCGCAGCCACCTACCGCGTGAGCGCAGCGAACATGACGCTGAGAGTAGGGGCGGCGCCGGTGTTTGCCCTTGATGTGGGTGCAGCCGGTTCGCCTTACACGAACTTTCTCAGTTTCGATAGCAAGCAGGGCCTCAAGGAAATCTGCGGGCGTGGGCTCCGGGACAATCAAGTGATCGGGCCGGTCGCTATCGGCCTATATCCCTGGAAGTTCGGCGGCTCAGATGTGCAGACTTGGGCCGCGTCGAATTGCCCGTCGGCCCGCGATGCGACACTTGTCCTCGTGTGCCGCCTCGCCGACAAGGCGTATTTGGCGCGGAGGATGGAACGCGCCACGATTTACGGCTCCGAGATGGACAAGGCCATACTGAGGGGCGGCACTTACGCGATAGAAAAGCGGCTGCACCAGGAGCTGCTCGAAACCAGCGAACTTTTCGTGCTCGTCTGCGAAGGCAATGAAGCGTCGATCGCCGATGCGGCGCTGTTCTGCGCCGCGCAAGAAACTGTCACCAGCGGACTTCGCATCAAGTTCTTGTTTCGCACGAACGGCGCACGGATGAATGCGGATTCAGATGCGATCAGGATCTATCTGCGCGAGCTGGTCGCAAGCCTTTCGGCGGGCGCGTCCTCATGATCGAGCAATGTCGGCTCTTGGCCCTTTTCGGACCTGAGGCGATCTCGGGTTTGAGTCTGCAATACGCCGGATAGCGGACATGGGTCGAGCTCGATCACGAACCTCGATTTATGAGTACACGCCATAGGCGCGCGCGCTCATTCCGTTGCCTAGCCAGACGCAGCAAAGCGGCGGTATCGCCCTCGAAGCAGAGTCGGTGGCGCCTTATCACCTCTGCCATGCGCCGAAGAACAGTCATTTCAACTGGCTTGCGCAGTGCGCTTCGACGCTTTGAAGATGTATCGGTTGGTGCTGAAGAAGTATCTCCCTGCTTCGCTCAGACGCTCGAACTCGCCGTACCACTCGTTCAAATCACCAGCCAAGACGTCTTTCTTCCGCGCGACGAAATCCCGAATACCCAGTGATGGGCCGTTGCTATAGCTATCCTCATCATGGCGCAGATTGAGGATTGGAAACACCGTTGCACCGTCAAACCTGAATCCCGCATTGACCAACCTGTACGCCATGGATCTTGGCAGACGCGGATGGGCGCAGTGTGCCTCCCATGATTTCATGACCGAAGCCATGCGTTCTGGGTTGTCTGAGTGCCACACAACAGCGTCCCAATCTGTTGCTACAAAAATTGTGCGGCCACCCGGCTTCAGGACACGAAGTGCCTCAGAAAGAACGCGATCGACATCGGGAACGTATTCGGCGACTTGCGTACAAACGACGACATCGAACGATCCATCCGCCTGATCTATTTTGGTCGCGTCGCCAATCGCATATGAAAGCCAAGTAGACGGTTTTCGTTGATCGCAGAGGGCTATCAAATCGGTCGAAACATCGATGCCGACGACGGCACCATGACGTCCAACGATTTCTCCCATGCTTTCGCACAGATAGCCCGGGCCACACCCGATATCCAAAACACTCTCACCACTGGACAAATTGAGTTGTCGAATTGTTTCCGATCGCTGCGCCGCGACGTCCCTCGTGAGATAGAGTTTTTCCAACCGCCTCGCGTTTTCTTTGGTGTATTCGAGTCCGCTCACTTTCGTCTCCACCGTGATGGTGCACAGAGAATTGAACTCGACGGCTAGAATGAATCAAAATAAGCCGCGGGTGTCCGCGACTTCGAATAGGTGCGCAACGTCACTCAGGGAGCCCGGCCTCGCCCGTATCGCCGATCGCGCTTCTAGCAGCGTTGAGGCGGGTCGTCAGCGCCGCCTTGCCCTTCGAGGTCGCCACGGCACGGTCTGACGCGAAAGAATAAGCCGCCGGTAAGGAAAATGTAAGCCGCCTGTCAAGCGTGCCTTGCCGCGTCCGAGCATCATGGCCCGGCGAAACAAGCGCCGGGAGGTACTCCGATGACAACGGCCTTCAACGCGTTCGAGTCACGGCGGACTATTGTGGCGGTGCGGCTCGGCTTCGCCGTCCTCGCGCATTGCCGCGATGCATTTTGCGAATGGCGCATACGCGAGAAGTTGCGCACCAGGTTAGATGGTCTGAGTGAGCGGGAGCTGCTCGATTTCGGTATCGGGCGCGGCGAGATCGACTACGTCTCCTCCAATCGTGCCTCCGACCCGCGCGGCGCCGTCCTCCCGTCGTGAATAGGACCGCGCGCCTGGTTCAAAACGAACTGGCCGCACAAGGGCGTGTCATGCAGCCGAAAATTTCTCACCCAAATCAATTCGAACAAGCCACGATGCGCGCATTTCGCGTTCAGCCTGATTGGTACGAGCAATACTGGCTTGGGCCAAACGAGAACTCCATTGGAAGAAGGTGGAGCCGCTCGAGTGTCCTTCTACGTTCAGTTCTATATGCAGCCATCGCATCGATGTTCGTCTACTTCGGTCATTGAACCCAGACCGGATGCTCGGACCATTGTGGGCGCATTTTCGCGCTTCCAAGTACGCGCCGTCACCACAAATTCTTTCCGTCGATCACGTTGACCGGCACCGCATCGAGATCGAAATCGTCGAACAGTCGCGCGTTGATCCCGACCTTGGGATTGTCGAAGTCGGGCTTACCGGTCGACCAGTCCGGCGACTCCGAATAGGTGCCGCAGCCGCAGCTCGCGCAGTAATGATGTTTGACGGTGCGGCTGCCCCATTGATAGGTCGCCACGTTCTCTGCCGGAGATAGCAGGCGGAACTGCGCCGGCCTGTAATAGGCCCACAACGCGCCGCGCTTGGCGCAGAGCGAACAGGTGCAGCGCGTCACGCTCGCCGGCGGCTCCGTGACCTCGAACACCGTCTCGCCGCAATGGCAGCTCCCCTCGATCGGCATGACCCGCTCCGTCTTTCGAAAAGTGTCAGGAGATGGTCATAGCCGAGGCCTGCTGCCAACATGCTGTCAGCATGTGCTGCGGCGCGGTGCCCGGTTTGCAGGCAGCCGCCCGACCCGGGCGCCGCCAGCTACTTTGCATGGGGTTGTTTTCCAAAGTTTTTGCCGCGCAGGGGAACCGGTCCGACCTGCGGCAAAGAATTGGCTACACTCCCCCCGATTCCCGGAGTCCTCCCCTTTGGCCTTCCTGTTCGTCCTCATCGTCGGCCTGATCGCCGGCACCATTTCCGGCATCGTCGGCACGGGCTCGTCGATCATGCTGATGCCGGTGCTGGTCTACGAATACGGGCCGAAGCAGGCGGTGCCGATCATGGCGGTGGCCGCCGTGATGGCGAACCTGTCGCGGATCCTCGCCTGGTGGCGCGAGGTCGACTGGAAGGCGTGCGCCGCCTATTCAATCACCGGCATTCCTGCCGCGGCGCTCGGCGCGCGGACGCTGCTGGCGCTGCCCTCGCACGCGGTCGACCTTGCGATCGGCATCTTCCTGATCGCGATGGTGCCGGCGCGGCACTGGCTCGCGCGGCACGATCTGAAGGCCAATCTCTGGCATCTGGCGATCGGCGGCGCGATTATCGGCTATCTCACCGGCATCGTGGTCTCGACGGGCCCGCTCAGCGTGCCGCTGTTCCTGTTCTATGGCCTGACCAAGGGCGCCTTCCTCGCGACCGAAGCCGCCTCCTCGCTCGGCCTCTATCTCTCGAAATCCGTGACCTTCGAACGGTTCGGCGCGCTGACCGGCGACGTCGCCATCAAGGGCCTCATCGCAGGCTCCTCGCTGATGTTCGGCGCGTTCATCGCCAAGCGCTTCGTGCTGCACATGAAGCCGGACGTGTTCCGCCTGGTGATGGACGCCATCATGGTCGCGGCGGGGCTCTCCATGCTATGGAACGCCGCGCAGTCCCCCTGACACCGATTCACGCTGTTCCCCATGGCCAAATCCACGCTCTCCTTCGTCTGCCAGAACTGCGGCGCGGCCTATAACCGCTGGCAGGGCAAGTGCGAGGCCTGCGGCGAGTGGAACACGCTGGCCGAGGAGGACGCGACCGGCAACGTGCCGGTGTCGATCCGCTCCAAGCGCAAGGGGCGCACCTTCGCGCTGGAGAGCCTGGCGGGAAAGAGCCCCGACGCCCCTCGCCTGTCCTCGGGGATGACCGAGCTCGACCGCGTCACTGGCGGCGGCTTCGTGCGCGGCTCGGTGCTGCTGGTCGGCGGCGATCCCGGCATCGGCAAATCGACGCTGCTGACCCAGGCCACCAGTATGCTGGCCCGCGCCGGCCACCGCATCGTCTACATCTCCGGCGAAGAGGCGATCGCGCAGGTGCGGTTGCGCGCCGAACGGCTCGGGCTGTCGGACGCGCCGGTGCAGCTCGCCGCGGAGACGTCGGTCGAGGACATCATCTCGACGCTGTCGGAAGGAGCGGTCCCCCGCCTCATCGTGATCGACTCGATCCAGACCATGTGGACCGACACGGTGGAATCAGCGCCCGGCACCGTGACGCAGGTGCGCGCCTCGGCGCAGGCCCTGATCCGCTTCGCCAAAAAAACGGGAGCCGCCATCATCCTGGTCGGCCACGTCACCAAGGACGGCCAGATCGCCGGCCCCCGCGTGGTCGAGCACATGGTCGACGCCGTATTGTCCTTCGAGGGCGAAGGCTCGCAGCAGTTCCGCATCCTGCGCGCCGTGAAGAACCGCTTCGGGCCCACCGACGAGATCGGCGTCTTCGAGATGACGGGCCTCGGCCTTCGCGAGGTCACCAACCCGTCAGAGCTGTTCCTGTCCGAGCGCGACCTCGGCACGCCCGGCACCGCCGTGTTCGCAGGGATCGAGGGCACCCGCCCCGTGCTGGTCGAATTGCAGGCCCTGGTGGCGCCGACCTCGCTCGGCACCCCCCGCCGTGCCGTGGTGGGCTGGGACCCCAGCCGGCTCTCCATGGTGCTGGCGGTGCTGGAGGCCCATTGCGGGGTCAAGCTGTCCGGCCACGACGTCTATCTGAACGTCGCAGGAGGCCTGCGCATCCACGAGCCGGCCGCCGACCTCGCCGCGGCAGCAGCACTGGTGTCTTCACTGGTTAATGCGCAGTTACCCACCGATGCCGTGTATTTCGGCGAGATTTCGCTCTCCGGCGTGGTGCGGCCGGTGGCCCAGACCCCCGCGCGGCTGAAAGAGGCCGCAAAGCTCGGCTTCAGCCGCGCCGTGCTGCCCGAATCGGCCCGGGGCGAGGCTGGCGGCGACGCCGGGCTGTCGCTCAACGCCGTGAACAGCCTCACCACGCTGGTCGCCGAAATCGCCGCCCGCGGCTCCCGCCGGGGCGAAGCCGCAAGTCAGCCCGAGAAAAATGCCACACCCGCCAGATTCCGCCGTGGAGAGGGCTAGGTGGAGGTGACGATCCCCGGCCCCGCCGCTATACAGCCGTCACAAAGCAGCACGGGATTGCGTGGTTCCGGACTTGCCGGGAACACCGTCTGCCCCTCACTTAGGGCGGCGGCCAAAACACCGATTCGCTGAGCACCTTTGAAAGTACGAGCGGACCAGACCAGCCGATGCCGATTACACTCCTCGATCTGATCCTGCTCGGTGTGATGTTGATCTCGGGCCTGCTCGCCATGGTCCGCGGCTTCATGCGCGAAATCCTGTCGATCGCGGCCTGGGGCGCGGCGGCGATCGTGACGCTCTATTCATTCTCCAAGCTGCTGCCGACCGCCAAGACGTATTTCAACAACGACACTGTCGCGAGCGTCGTGGTTGTGGCCGGCGTGTTCGTGGGCACGCTGATTGTGGTGTCCGTGATCACGGTCCGGATCTCCGACATGATCCTGGATTCCCGGATCGGCGCCCTGGACCGCACCCTGGGCTTCCTGTTCGGCCTGGCCCGCGGCCTCCTGATCGTCGTGGTCGCCTTCCTGTTCTTCACCTGGCTGGTCCCGGACAAGCAGCGCCCGGACTGGGTCACCGGGGCGAAATCCCGGGTGGTGCTCCAGGGAACCGGGGATTGGCTGATGTCGCTCTTGCCGGATGACCCCGAGAACACCATCTTGAAGAGATTCAAGAAAAACAAACCAGATGATGATCAAGCTGATACCGAGCAGCAGCCTGCGGGCGGCAGCGACGGCTACAGTAAACCGGCTCGTGACAGCCTTAAAAAGCTGATCGAGAAACCCGCGGCGCGTTGAGTTGAGCCCGAAGAGAGGCGCGATGGACGAGATGCAAAACCCCGACTGGAACGCCCAGCTTGATCTCGACCTCCCCCCGGCCGGGCTCGAGCTTCAGAACGATCTCGAGGGGGACACGCTACGCGAGGAATGCGGCGTATTCGGCATCTACGGCCATCCCGACGCCGCCGCCATTACCGCCCTCGGTCTCCACGCTCTTCAGCACCGCGGCCAGGAAGCTGCCGGCATCGTTTCCTACGATGGCAATCGCTTCCACTCCGAACGCCGCCTCGGTCTCGTCGGCGACACCTTCTCCCGCCGCGAGGTGATCGACCGCCTGCCCGGCAGTGTTGCGGTCGGCCATGTCCGCTACTCCACGACCGGCGCCACGATCCTGCGCAACGTGCAGCCGCTGTTCGCCGAGCTGAACGCCGGCGGCCTTGCGGTCGCCCATAACGGCAACCTCACCAACGGCCTGACGCTGCGCCGCGAGCTCGTCAAGAACGGCGCGATGATGCAGTCGACCACCGACACCGAGGTGATCCTGCACCTGGTCGCACGATCCAGGCGCGCCCGCTTCATCGAACGCTATATCGACGCGCTGCGCGAGATCGAAGGCGCCTATGCGCTGGTGTCGCTCACCAACAAGAAGCTGGTCGGCGCCCGCGATCCGCGCGGCATCCGGCCGCTGGTGCTCGGTGAGCTCGACGGCTGCCCGATCCTGACGTCGGAGACCTGCGCGCTCGACATCATCGGCGCGCGCTTCGTGCGCGACATCGAGCCCGGCGAAGTCATCGTGTTCGACGAGAACGGCCAGGACGTCCACAAGCCGTTCCCGCCGATGGCCCCGCGGCCCTGCATCTTCGAATACATCTATTTCTCCCGTCCGGATTCCATCGTCCACGGCCGCTCGGTCTACGAGGTGCGCAAGGCCTTTGGCGCACAGCTCGCCAGGGAGAGCCACGTGCCGGTCGACGTGGTGGTGCCGGTGCCGGATTCCGGCGTGCCCGCCGCGGTCGGCTACAGCCAGTTCTCCGGCGTGCCGTTCGAGCTCGGCATCATCCGCAACCACTATGTCGGCCGCACCTTCATCCAGCCGACGCAGGCGATCCGCGAATCCGGCGTGCGCATGAAGCATTCGGCGAACCGCGCCGCGATCGAAGGCAAGCGCATCATCCTCATCGACGACTCCCTGGTGCGCGGCACCACCTCGAAGAAGATCGTGCGCATGATGCGCGATGCGGGCGCGACCGAGGTGCACTTCCGTCTCGCTTCGCCGCCGATCCTCTATCCCGATTACTACGGCATCGACCTGCCCGATCGCGGCGGCCTGCTCGCGGCAACGCACTCGCTCGAAGAGATGCGCGAGATCATCGGCGCGGACTCGCTCGCCTTCCTGTCGATCGACGGCATGTACCGCGCGATGGGCGAGCCCGGCCGCGACCCGGCCAATCCGAAGTTTTCGGATCACTGCTTTACCGGCGCCTATCCGACGCATCTCACCGACCAGACCCAGACCGAACAACAGCCGCGGCAATTGTCGTTGCTGGCTGAGGCGAGCTGACGCCGAAGGCGTCATCCCGGGGCGCGCGATCGCGCGAACCCGGGGATCTCGATGTCGGTTAGTGATCTCTGGATTCCGGGTTCGACGCTTCGCATCGCCCCGGAATGACGACCCAGCGGGGGCTTGTCCCGGCCGTTCACGTCTGTAAAACCCCGCTATGACAAAACCCCTCGCCAACCGCATCGCTCTCGTCACCGGCGCCTCGCGCGGCATCGGCTACGCCACCGCAATCGCGCTCGCGAAAGCCGGTGCGCACGTCGTCGCGGTCGCGCGCACGCAGGGCGGGCTGGAAGAGCTCGACGACGAGATCCGGAAAGCGGGCGGCAGCGCCACGCTGGTGCCGCTCAACCTCACCGACTTCGACGGTATCGCGCGGCTCGGCGCCGCGCTGCATGAGCGCCACGGCAAGCTCGACATTGTCGTCGGCAATGCCGGCGTGCTCGGCCCCTCCTCCCCGATCGGCCATATCGAGCTGAAGACCTTCACCGACGTGATGGCGATCAACGTGTCGGCGAATTTCCAGCTGATCCGCTGCATGGAGCCGCTGCTGAAGCAATCCGACGCCGGCCGCGCGGTGTTCATCACCTCGGGCGCCGCCAACAAGGCGACCGCCTATGTCGGCCCCTACGCCGCCTCCAAGGCCGCGCTGGAAACGCTGGCACGCGCCTGGGCGCAGGAGACCGCGAGCACGAAGCTGCGCGTCAACCTGTTCAATCCCGGGCCGATCCGCACCCGCGTGCGCGCGACCCTAATGCCGGGCGAGGATCCCTTGACGCTCGACACGCCCGAGCAGGCGGCGGAGTTCATCGTGCCGATGTGCGCACCCGACTGGACGGAAACCGGTAAATTCTACGACTACAAGTCGCGCACGCTGATGAGCTTCCGGCCGCCGGCCTGAAGTCCGTGCATGCTGGCCGCCACGCGGCCATGCGACCGATTGATGAAATTTAAGTCAGTGGCAGGACGATCGGATTAACCGATCGCCCGAACCGCTACGATTAGCGCATTGCCGCAAGCATCAGGACAGGTTATCGGGAACATCAAGATCGTGACCGATCGGGCCGATGGTCAAAAGCCCCATCCAAGAGGGCCGTCCCGGCATCAACAGTTGGAGGGAATACAATGAAAAATTTGCGCGCGTGGCGCTATGCCGCGCTGTTGACCTGTGCCGGCCTCGGCTTTGCCACCTCGGCTTCCGCCCAAGACAAGACCATCAAGATCGGCGTGTTGAACGACATGTCGAGCCTCTATGCCGACATCGGCGGGCCGAACTCGGTCGCCGCGGTGAAGATGGCGGTCGAGGATTCCGGCATGAAGGCCAAGGGCTGGACCATCGAGGTCGTCTCCGGCGATCACCAGAACAAGCCCGACATCGGCGTCAACATCGCCCGGCAGTGGATCGATGCCGACAAGGTCGATGCCATTGCCGACACGCCAAGCTCGGGCGTCGCGCTCGCGGTCAGCAACCTCGTCAAGGAAAAGAACTCGGTGCTGCTCAATTCGGGCGCGGCCACCGCCGACCTCACCGGCAAGGCCTGCACGCCCAACACCGTCTCGTTCACTTACGACACCTACATGCTCGCCAATGGCACCGGCAAGGCGCTGACGAAAGCGGGCGGCGATACCTGGTTCTTCCTCACCGCCGACTACGCCTTCGGCCACGCGTTGGAGCGTGACACCAGCAACGTCGTCACCGCCACCGGCGGCAAGGTACTCGGAGGGGTCAAGCACCCGCTCAACTCCTCCGACTTCTCGTCGTTCCTGCTGCAGGCACAGTCATCGAAAGCCAAGGTCATCGGCCTCGCCAATGCCGGTGGCGACACCACCAACGCGATCAAGCAGGCTGCCGAATTTGGCATCGTCGCCGGCGGCCAGAAGCTCGCAGCGCTCCTTCTGTTCATCAACGACGTGCACTCGCTCGGCCTGAAAACCGCGCAAGGCCTCACCTTCACCGAATCCTTCTACTGGGACCTGAACGACCAGACCCGCGAATGGTCGAAGCGCTTCCAGAAAGTCTCGCCGAAGGGATCAATGCCGTCGATGACAGTCGCAGGCCTCTATGCGGAAATTCTGCATTACCTCAAGGCGATGGACGCGCTCGGCGGCAACCCGCATGACGGCGCCAAGGTCGTTGCCAAGATGAAGGAACTGCCGACGGATGATCCGCTGTTCGGCAAGGGCCCGCTGCGCGCCGACGGCCGCCGCCTCATCCCGGCCTATCTGTTCGAGGTGAAGAAGCCGGAAGAGTCGAAGGGCCCGTGGGACTACTACAAGCTGGTCGCCACCATCGCACCTGAAGACGCCGCCAAGCCGCTCGAGGCGAGCGAGTGTCCGCTGGTGAAGAAGTAACCGCGTAGCCATCGCACGTGTCTCGACGACATCATGCCCGGGCTCGTCCCGGGCATCGACGTTTTGGACAAAGCGCCTGGCGCTATCTACTCACGACAGGCGCTTGCGCTTGTGTGCAAACGGATTAGCCTTCTCGCGCAACGTGATCCGCACCGGCGTGCCCGGCAGTTCGAACGTCTCGCGCATCGAGTTGGTGAGATAGCGTAGATAGGCTTGCGGCACCGCGTCGGCGCGCGAGCAGAACAGCACGAAGCTCGGCGGGCGCGCCTTGGTCTGGGTGATGTAGTTGAGCTTCAGCCTGCGCCCCGAAACTGCCGGCGGCGGGTTGGCCTGGATTGCCTGCTCGAACCAGCGGTTCAATGCCGATGTCGGCACGCGCCTGTTCCAGACCGCATAGGCATCCTGGATCGCCTGCATCAGGCGGTCGATGCCTTCCCCCATCAGGCCGGAGACGGCGACGATCGGCACGCCCTTGACCTGCGGCAGCCAGTGATCGGCATCGCGGCGCAGATTGGAGATCGCGCCGCCGCCCCTGCTCTCCATCAGGTCCCATTTGTTGACCGCCAGCACGACGGCGCGGCCCTCGCGCTCGATCAGGTCGGCAATGCGCAGATCCTGCTCCTCGAAGCGGTGTTGAGCGTCCATCATCAGCACGACGACTTCGGCAAAGCGCGCGGCGCGCAAGGCATCGGCGACCGAGAGCTTCTCCAGTTTCTCCTCGATGCGCGAGCGGCGGCGCAGACCCGCGGTATCGAACACGCGGAAATCGCGCCCCTTCCAGTTGATCTCAACCGCGATCGAGTCGCGCGTGGTGCCCGCCTCCGGACTGGTCAAGAGGCGCTCCTCGCCGAGCAGATGGTTGATCAGCGTCGACTTGCCGGCATTGGGGCGGCCGACGATCGCAACCCGTATCGGACGCCTGGCGGCCTCCTCCTCGGACAGTTCCTCCTCGTCCTCGACCTCATCCTCATCGGGCGGCTCCGGCATCAACCCGCTCAGGGCATCGTAGAGCTCGCCCAAGCCCTCGCCATGCTCGGCGGAAATCTGGATGGGATCGCCGAGGCCCAGCGCAAAGGCTTCCATCGCGCCGGCATCGCCGTGCTTGCCCTCGCTCTTGTTGGCAACCAGCAGCACCGGCTTGTTGGCGCGGCGCGCGAAATCGGCAAAGGCGCGATCGGTCGGCGTGAGGCCGACGCGCGCGTCGATCACGAAGAACAGTGCGTCGGCTTGCGCGATCGCGGCCTCGGTCTGCTCCTGCATCCGCGCGGTCAGCGACCCCTTGGCGCCTTCGTCGAGACCGGCCGTGTCGATGATGGTGAATGCGAGATCGCCGAGCTTTGCATCGCCCTCGCGGCGGTCGCGGGTCACCCCGGGCAGGTCATCGACGAGCGCAAGCTTTTGTCCAACCAGGCGGTTGAACAGCGTCGACTTTCCGACATTGGGCCGGCCGATGATGGCGATTGTAAAGGACATTGGTCATTCGTGCGCTGCCGGGGCTGCGCCTGTCAATGCAGTGAAAAATGTCAGCGCGTAAAGCTGCCGCTCGGCACCGGCGCCGGGAAAGCTCCCTGCGACTGCTGCTGCGTGGACTGAGTCGATTGCGCGGGCTGGGTGGTCTGATCCTGATCCGGCGGCGGAGCTGTGGTGCGCTTGCGGACGATTTTCTGCTTCGGCGGCGGTGCTGCGGGGGCCGGCGCCGCTTCGGGCTGGGCCTCGCCGTCGACCTCGCCGGCCGGCGCAACGGCGGCTGCCGCCGGCTGCCTGGTCTTCTTCGACTTCGCGGCCTTGGCGGATTTCGGCGGCTCGGGCGGCGGTGCTGCGGCAGCAGCCGCGGCGTCCGCATTCTGCTGGTCCGGTTGCTGCTGTGCTCCCTTGTAGAGGTCCCTCGGCACGCCCTGCTCCAGGCCCGGCACGCCCTCGGGGAAAACCGGCTTGCGATCGCCCGGCAGCTTCTTCTTGGTGTCGAGCCAGTCCATGAGGTCGCTCGGATCGAAGCCGCCACTCGAGCAGCCGCCAAGGAGGCCTGAGAAGGCGATCAGAACTGCAGCTGCGATCAAACGTTGCGTACGGCGCATCTCAAGTCTCGTCCAACTGTTCTCGGGCCGTCAGCTCTTGGCGACCGGCGGCAGGAGAGCCTGCAAGGCCTCGGCGCGCGAGCGCAGGCCCTGCGGGGTTTCACCATCCTCGGCAATCGCATCCAGCCATTTGCGCGCGGCGGCCGCGTCGCTATTGCGCCAGGCCGACAAAGCCAGCATTTCACGCGCGCTATGGCGGAAGGTGGAGCCGGCCGCGGCGGATGCCTCCAGCCGCTGCTGGATGTCGGCATAGGCCGCCGTGTCGATCAGAAGCCCAGCGGCGCGGAGTTTTGCGAGCGCCTGCTGTTCGGTGCCAGCGCTGCTGTCGGCCGCGATATCGTCATACATTTTCACGGCAGCCTTGGGGTCGCGGGCCGCTGCTTCGGCGGCGGCGCGGAGGCGCGCCAGCGTGCGATAGCCCCGGGGTGCCTTGGCCGCGAGCTCGGTGAAGGCCGCCTCGGCCTCGGCGTGCTTGTTCTGCTCGGACAGCTCCACGGCCTTCTCGAAGGCGGCACCGGCCTCGGCGGCCTTCTTGGCCTCCAGGTACTGATAACCGCGCCAGCCGCCGACGGCGGCCACGATCAGCACCATCAGGGCGATGAAGTAGATCGAATACTTGTCCCACAGCTTTTTGAGCTGATCGCGACGTACTTCCTCGTCGACTTCGTCAAATAATTCAGACACTTATGCTAATCCCATGCCCGGCCGGGAGCGCGCGCCATAGCGTTCGCGTCAGGAATCCCGTCCCCGCGTCGCGGCTGCGATACGCTATCGATATGGCGGTGGCAAGGCAAAGCGAGCCGGATCAAGGCGTTAACCCTCTGCGACGGCCCCTTCCGGGTTCCCGCCAGGGTTCATGATCCGGCCAGCGTCTCCCGCAACTGCCGCTTGAGCACCTTGCCATTGGCGTTGCGCGGCAGCGGGTCGGCGGTGAGGACCATCGTCTCCGGCACCTTGTAATCGGACAGTCGCTCGGCGCACCAGACGCGCAGCGCTTCGCCCGCAACAGCCTCACGCGTGACGACGACTGCATGAACGCGCTCGCCAAGCACCGGGCACGGTTTTGCGATGATCGCACTCTCGACCACGGCCGGATGTCCGGCCAGCACGGACTCGACCTCAGCGGAGTAGATCTTCAGGCCGCCGCGGTTGATCATGTCCTTCTGGCGGTCGAACACGCGGACGAAGCCGCCGGCATCGACCGAGCCGAGATCGCCGGAGTGCCAGAAGCCGCCGGTAAAGCTCTCGGCGGTCGCCTTCGGATTGTTCCAGTAGCCCTTGATCACGGACGCGCTTCCAATCCAGAGCTCGCCGATCTCGCCGCGCGGCAGCTCGCGTCCATCCGCATCAACCGCGACGATCCGAGCGCCGGGACACGGCAAGCCGACGCTGTCGATGTGGCTCGCGGTAAGCTCGCCCGGCATGATCGTCGACGGCGACGTCGTCTCAGTCGCGCCATAGCAGTTCATCAGCTTCAGGCCGGGAATTTTTTCGTTCAGCTTCTCGATGGTCGCAATCGGCATCGGCGCGCCGCCGAAGCCGCCGATGCGCCAGCTCGACAGATCATAGCTGTCGAAGTCCGGCTGGAGCAGACACAGATTGTACATCGCCGGCACCATCACCGTGTAGGTGACGCGCTCGCGCGCGGCGAGCTTGAGATAGTCGACCGCCTTGAACTCCGGCATGATGATCAGCGTACCGGCGCAGCGCACCATCGTCGTGATGTTGGCGACGATGCCGGTGACATGGCCGAGCGGCACCGCCGCGATCGAACGATCCGCCGCCGCGAGCTTTAGGCAGGTCGCGAAGACCATCGAGGAATGGATGATGTTGCAATGGGCGAGCATCGCCCCCTTCGGCTTGCCGGTGGTGCCGGAGGTGTAGAGGATCATCGCGGTATCCTCTTCGCCGACATTAGCCGGCGCATCCGCAGGCGCGTGATCGCTGAGATCGGAGAAGCACGACACAACCGCATCATCGTCGACCGCGATGCGACGCACGACATCGGGGACATCGCGCGGCTCCGGAAGACGGTCGGCGGGCGCTGCTTCGTGGATCAGGACCTTGGCGCCGCAGTCGGCGAGCACATAGGCGATCTCGGGCTTCTGCTGGCGCGTTCCAAGCAGCACCGTCACGAGGCCTTCATGCGCAGCGCCAAACAGGATCAACGGAAATTCGATGCGGTTGCCGAGCAGGAGCGCGACGCGATCGCCGCGTTGCAGGCCCAGCCTGCGAAGTCCGGCGGCGATCCGCGCCGACTGCTCGACGGTCTGCCGCCAGGTCAGCCTGGCGTTGCCGCAAATCAGCGCTTCACCATCGGGATTGCGGTCGGCGGCTTCCGCGATCATCGCCCAAAGGCTTGCCGGCCGCTCGCAAAATGCGCTCACCACGCGATCTCCGAAGCGCGCCTCGAGCCGCATCGGGGGGAGCTGAGATAGCGACCAGTCCATCGGGGTGCTCCCGGCTTGTTGTTCTTGTCGCCTTCCCCGCACGGACAGCCGGTCTCGTCTTGCGCTGATCGGCTAACCTCAAGCTCCCATCACGGGAACGCCGATCACGACGGGATGGAAGGCAAAGGCGAGCGCCAGATAGGCGACGACACCGACCGCGACGGCGATCAGGTCGTTGGTAGCGCCGCCAACCGGAATCGGCGGGCCGCCGGCATCCTTGCGATGCTTCAACGAGATCCGGTCATACACCGCCCAGCCCAGGAACGAGCCGAACAGGATGATGGAGCCGAGATCGCCATTGGCCAAAAGATGCGCCGCCGCCCACAACTTGATGCCGGCCAGCATCGGGTGCTTCAGCGTCGCATAGATGCGCCCGCGGATGTAGGACGCCACCACCAGGATCACCGCCGGCAGCATCAGCGCGACGGTGATGTGCTTCATCGCCTTCGGCGGATACCAGACGTCGATCCAGCCGGTCGCACGGTACTGCGCAAAGCCCCAGACGATCAGCGCAAGGCCGGCCAGCGAGACCACTGCGTAGAGGATCTTGTAGGTGCCCTCGCCCAGCCGCGCGATCGCCTGCGCGCGCGCCTCGCGTTTCGTCGTGAACGTGTGGGCCGCAAAAAACAACGCGAGCCCCAGGATCATCACCAACAAGCCCACGGCATCCTCCCCTTAACGAGCCCCCGTCTACCGGGTATCACTTCAAGCCTGCCGCCCGCAATGCGTCATTCGCGGGTCACTGCTGCGCCCCCGGCTTCTTCAGCTCGCGATTGTCGACATAGCGGATCGCGATCGGCCGTCCGGCCAGCGCCCCGGCAAAACCGTCGGTGAGCTTCAGCGGCAGGCAGGCATTCAGCGACGCGTTGATGGCATCGAGGTAGGTGGTTCGCGTGTCCGTCGACGCGCCTGCCGTCGCAAAGGTCAGGCGCGGCGGGCCGATCAGGCTGCCCGACCTGTTGAGACTGAAACGCACCGACATCTGCATGCCCTCCCGCGCACTATCGGCTGTGGGGGGCGACCAGCATGATCGCAACTGGGCGAACAGGTCGCTGATCGTGTCGAGGTCATGATCCGGCTTCTGGTACTTCGCGCTGTCGGCTTGCGATGGAACGGTCTCGACCGTGACCTGGAGCGTCTCGCCAAATGGAAAGGGTATCTCGGTGATGCAGGGGCCCTGAAATGGTCCGCCGCAAGGCTCGTACGAAAAAGGCTCGTAGAAGTACGGAGTCGAATGGAAGTGTCGGTACCGAGCATCGGCAGAGACCGATGTTACCGTCACCAAGAGTAGAATCAGGATGCAGCGCCACATGACCGCAAGACCGCAATGCCACAGGCTTCAAACGTGGCACCAGCCGTCGACGCGTCAAGCCCACCGGCGTTCACATGCGCGCGTTCAGTTCGTGGTCGTTGCGCGACCTGCCGCCTTCGCTGAAGCTCCGGCAGAGAGAGGGCTCGGCCCTACCCCTTCTTCTTCACGTCCTTGACGTTGGCGAATTCGATGCCCTCGGCGCGCTCCCTGGTGTAGCCGAGATAGAACTCATTCTTGGCCAGATACACGGGGTCGCCGTCGACGTCGTCGGCAATGCTGGAGGTGTTCGCGGCGACAAACGTGTCGAGTTTCTTGCGGTCATCCGAGGAGACCCAGCGCGCAAGCTGGAACTCGCTCACCTCGAACTCGACCGGCAGCGAATATTCCGCCTCGAGCCGCGCCTTCAGCACGTCGAGCTGGAGCGCGCCGACGACGCCCACCAGCGCCGGCGCACCGTCGCGCGGGCGGAACACCTGCACGACGCCCTCTTCGGACATCTGCTGCAGCGCCTCCTTCAGCTTCTTGGCCTTCATCGCATCGGTAAGACGCACGCGGCGGACGATTTCCGGAGCAAAACTCGGCACGCCGACGAAGGTGAAATCCTCGCCTTCGGTCAGCGTGTCGCCGATGCGCAAGGTGCCGTGATTGGGAATGCCGACGACGTCGCCGGCGAAGGCTTCGTCCGCCACCGAACGGTCCTGCGCGAAGAAGAATTGCGGGCTCGACAGCGGCATGCTCTTGCCGGTGCGCACCAGCTTGGCCTTCATGCCGCGGCTGAGCTTGCCGGAACAGAGCCGCGCGAAGGCGATGCGGTCGCGATGGTTCGGATCCATGTTCGCCTGGATCTTGAACACGAAGGCGCTCATGCGTGGGTCGGTTGCTTCGACCTTGCGCTGGTCGCTCTCCTGCGCGCGCGGCTCGGGCGCGAACTTGCCGAGGCCTTCCAGGAGATCGCCGACGCCGAAATTGCGCAGCGCGCTGCCGAAATAGACCGGGGTCAGATGGCCCTCGCGAAACGCCTCCAGCTCGAACGGCTTGGACGCTTCGGTGACGAGCTCGAGCTCGTCCTTCACCGCCGACACATCGAGATTGGCATTGAGCTTGGCCAGCTCGGCGATCTCGATCTGCTGGGCGGCACCGGTCTTGGCGCCACCGCCTTCGAGCAGGCGCACGCCGCCATTGACGACGTCATAGGTGCCGAGGAAGTCGCGGCCGCGGCCGACCGGCCACGTCATCGGCGTGGTGTCGAGCGCCAGCGTCTTCTCGATCTCGTCCAGGAGTTCGAAAACGTCGCGGCTCTCACGGTCCATCTTGTTGATGAAGGTGATGATCGGGATGTCGCGCAGTCGGCAGACCTCGAACAGTTTTCGCGTGCGCGCCTCGATGCCTTTTGCGGCGTCGATCACCATCACGGCGGAGTCGACCGCCGTCAGCGTGCGATAGGTGTCTTCCGAAAAGTCCTCGTGGCCGGGTGTGTCCAGGAGGTTGAAGACCAGGCCCTCGAACTCGAAGGTCATGACCGAGGTGACGACGGAGATGCCGCGCTCGCGCTCGATCTTCATCCAGTCCGAGCGCGTGTTGCGCCGCTCGCCCTTGGCCTTGACCTGGCCGGCGAGATTGATGGCGCCGCCGAACAGCAGGAGCTTCTCGGTCAGCGTGGTCTTGCCGGCGTCCGGGTGGGAGATGATCGCAAAGGTCCGCCGCCGCGCCACCTCAGTGGCAAGCGGGGAACGGGCCGGCGACTCGGCTGTGATGGCGATGTCGGACATGGCGGGAGCGTTTGGCAGGGAAAACGGGCCTAATCAAGGGTCATTTGGTGATTGCGGGGCGCCTCGGCCAGCCCCATATCCATGCTGGGAAGGACGACCTTCCTTCAATTCGCAGATCAGTCGCGGGGACGGCCCTGCCTTGAACGGAGGGGCGTCATGGCTTGGACTATCCTGTTCGTCGCCGGTCTTTTGGAGGTCGGCTGGGCGATCGGCCTCAAATACACTGAGGGTTTCTCGCGGCTCGTTCCATCCGTGCTCACGCTCGCCGCCATGGCCGGCAGCGTCATCCTGCTCGGATTGGCGTTGAAGTGGCTGCCGATTGGAACCGCTTATGCGGTCTGGACCGGGATCGGCGCGGTCGGCACCGCAGCCCTGGGGATCATCCTGTTCGGCGAGCCGGCCACGGCACTGCGCCTCGCCAGCATCGGGCTGATCATCGGCGGTATCGTCGGGCTGAAGCTCGTTACCTGAAAAATTGCACCGCCCACCAGGAGAGCGCCGCGACGATCGCGGACGCCGGTATCGTGATCACCCAGGCGTAGACGATCGAGCTCGCCACGTTCCAGCGCACCGCCGAAACGCGGCGAGCGGCGCCGACACCGACGATCGCGCCGGTGATAGTGTGGGTGGTCGAGACGGGAACGCCGAGGAAGGTCGCCATGAACAGGGTCGCGGCACCGCCGGTCTCGGCACAAAACCCCTGCATCGGCGTCAGCTTGGTGATGCGCAGGCCCATGGTGCGGACGATCCGCCAGCCGCCCATCAAGGTGCCCATCGCCATCGCCGCCTGGCACGACAGCACCACCCAGAACGGTACGTAAAATTCCCCGCCGAGTTGCCCCTGCGAAAAGAGCAGCACGGCGATGATGCCCATGGTCTTCTGTGCGTCGTTGCCGCCATGGCCGAGCGAATAGAGCGAGGCTGACGCGAATTGCAGGATGCGGAAGGCGCGATCGACGGCAAAGGGCGTCGAGCGCACCGATGCCCAGGAGACGATTGCAACCAGCATCATCGCGAGCAGGAAGCCGACCAGCGGCGAGAGCACGATCGCCAGCACGGTCTTCGACAGCCCGCCCCAGACCGCCGCCGAGAGCCCCGCCTTAGCCATGCCGCCGCCGACGAGCCCGCCGATCAACGCGTGCGACGATGAGGAGGGAATGCCGAGCGCCCAGGTGACGATGTTCCAGACGATCGCGCCGACGAGGGCCGCGAAAATCACCTGCGCATCGACGACCGCGGGATCGATGATGCCGGTGCCGATGGTCTGGGCGACGTGCAGACCAAATACCAGGAAGGCGATGAAGTTGAAGAATGCGGCCCAGAACACCGCGAATTGCGGCCGCAGCACGCGGGTCGAGACGATGGTGGCGATCGAATTGGCGGCGTCGTGCAGGCCGTTCAGGAAGTCGAACAGCAGCGCGACCGCAATCAGTCCGACCAGGACGGGAAGACCTAACACGGCATCCACGGCGCAGCCCCTGCCCTAGACCTGTTCGATGACGATGCTGTTGATCTCGTTCGCGACGTCGTCGAAGCGGTCCGCGACTTTCTCGAGATGGTCGTAGATCTCGACGCCCACGATGAAATCCATCGCGCTGCCCTCGCGGTGCTTCAGGAACAGCTCCTTCAGCCCGATGTCATGGAGATCGTCGACCCGGCCCTCCAGCTTGGTCAGCTCTTCCGTGATCGCGGTCAGCATGGCGACGTTCTTGCCGATCTCCTGCATCAGCGGCAGCGCACGACCCACCAGGTTGGCGCATTCGATCAGAAGCCCGCCGATCTCGCGCATCGGCGGCTCGAAGGCGCGGACCTCGAACAGCATCACCGCCTTGGCGGTCTGCTGCATCTGGTCAATGGCATCATCCATCGAGGTGATCAGGTTCTTGATATCGCCGCGGTCGAACGGCGTGATGAACGTGCGGCGCACCGCGGTCAGCACCTCGCGCGTGATGTTGTCGGCATCGTTCTCGAACTGGTTGACGCGCTGGCAATAGACCGGCGTCTCCTCGCCGCCGTTCAGCATGCCCTGGAGCGCGATCGAGCCCTGGATCACGGTCTGGGCGTGGCGGTCGAACAGATCGAAGAACCGTTCCTCCTTGGGGAGAAAGGCACGAAACCAACGCATCATGGGAATAACTGCCGGGTTGAGATTGGCCGGTCCGGAGGGACTGTCACCCAACTGTCATAGACCATTTTCGGGCCGCGCGCGTGCCACGTCACGCCGCCCGAAGCAGTTCATCCACCACTTTCAATGGCCCCGGAAATAAACCTCAAATCAACGGCTTACAGAGATCTCCGGAAGTAATGCGCGATTTCGCCGACGACGCCGCGGCGGAAGGTGAGCACGCAGATCACGAAGATCGCGCCCTGAATCACCGTCACCCACTGGCCGTAGCTCGCCAGGTACTGCTGCATGGCGATGATCACGAAGGCGCCGACCACGGGCCCGAAAATGGTGCCGAGACCACCAACCAGCGTCATCAGCACGACCTCACCCGACATCGACCAGTGCACGTCCGTGAGCGAGGCGTTCTGCGCCACGAACACCTTCAGCGAGCCCGCAAAGCCCGCCAGCGTGCCCGAGAGGATGAAGGCCAAAAGCTTGTACTGATCGGTGCGGTAGCCGAGCGAGATCGCACGCTGCTCGTTCTCGCGGATCGACTTCAAGACCTCGCCGAACGGCGAGTTGATGATGCGGTAGATCAGCAGGAAGCCGGCGAGGAAGCCGACCAGCACGACGTAGTAGAGCACCGTCGGCTTGGAGAGATCGAAGATCCCGAACAGATGGCCCTGCGGAATGCCCTGAATGCCGTCTTCGCCATGCGTAAACGGTGCCTGCAAGTAGATGAAATAGAGGAGCTGCGACAGCGCCAGCGTGATCATCGAGAAGTAGATGCCCTGGCGGCGGATCGAGATGTAACCGGTCACGATCGAGAGTACGAAGGCCGCTGCAACGCCGGCGAGAATACCGAGCTCCGGCGGCAGCGCCCACACCTTCAGCGCATGCGCGCTGCAATAGCCGGCGGTGCCGAGGAACATCGCGTGGCCGAACGACAAGAGACCGCCATAGCCGATCAGCAGGTTGAAGGCGCAGGCGAGCAGCGCGAAGCACAGCGCCTGCATCACGAAGAACGGGTAGATTCCGGTGAACGGCACGGCGGCCAGGGCCAGCGCCATGAACACGAACACGATCATCTCGTCGCGCATCGCGCGCGATGTCACGGGAAGGGTTTGTTCTGTCAAGGCTGTCATATCAGGCCGCCCTTCCCGTCAGTCCCGTCGGCTTCACGAGCAGCACCAGCACCATCAGCACGAACACGACGGTGTTGGAGGCCTCAGGGTAAAAATACTTGGTCAGGCCTTCGATCACGCCGAGCGCGAAGCCGGTGATGATCGAGCCCATGATTGATCCCATGCCGCCGATCACCACCACCGCGAACACCACGATGATGAGGTCGGCACCCATCAGAGGCCGCACCTGGTTGATCGGCGCGGAGAGCACGCCGGCCAGCGCGGCAAGGCCGACGCCGAGGCCGTATGTCAGCGTGATCATGCGCGGCACGTTGATGCCGAAGGCGCGCACCAGCGTCGGGTTTTCGGTCGCGGCGCGCAAATAGGCGCCGAGCTGGGTCTTCTCGATCAGGAACCAGGTCGCAAGGCACACCACCAGCGAGAAGACGACCACCCAGCCGCGGTAGACGGGCAGGAACATGAAGCCGAGATTCATGCCGCCCTTGAGCTGGTCGGGAATGGCATAGGGCAGACCGGACGAGCCGAAATAGTTCTGGAACACGCCCTGGATGATCAGGGCCATACCGAACGTCAACAGCAGGCCATAGAGATGATCGAGCCCGGTCAGCCATTGCAGCATGGTCCGCTCCAGGATCATGCCGAAGATGCCGACCACGATCGGCGCGATGATCAACGCTGGCCAGTAGCCGATGCTGAGGTAGTCGTTGTTGAGCAGGAAATACGCGACGAACGCGCCCATCATGTAGAGCGCGCCATGGGCGAAATTGATGATGTTCAGCATGCCGAAGATCACGGCAAGCCCGAGACTGAGCAGCGCGTAGAACGAGCCGTTGATCAGTCCCACCAGTAGCTGTGCATAGAGAGCCTGCATCGATCCCGCACCCAGTCCCTTCAGCGTTCCTCATGTGGTTCGCCGGTGTTGGCCGGCGAACCGTTGTTGCTTCTTACTTCTTCAGTAGCGCGCACTTGCTCTCGGACAGCGGCGTGAAGGCCTGATCGCCCGACACCGTGCCGACCAGCTTGTAGAAGTCCCACGGCGCCTTGGATTCGGAGGGCTTCTTCACCTCGAACAGATAGGCGTTGTGGATGGTGCGGCCGTTCGGCTGGATCTCGCCCTTGCCGAACAGATCGTCCTCGGTCGGCATCGACTTCATCTTCTCGACGACCTTGACGCCATCATGCGGATTACCGCCGAGCGCTTCCAGCGCCTTGAAGTAGTGACGCAGGCCCGCATAGACGCCCGCCTGCACCATGGTCGGCGGCGCGCCATTCTTCATTTTCCCGGAAAAGCGTTTTGAGAACGCGCGGGTCTGGTCGTTCATGTCCCAGTAGAAGGTCTCGGTGAAGTTGAGGCCCTGCGCTGTCTCGAGCCCGATCGCCTTGACGTCGGTGAGGAACAGAAGCAGCGCCGCGAGCTTCTGGCCACCCTTGGTGATACCGAACTCGGCCGCCTGCTTGATCGTATTGGTGGTGTCGCCACCGGCATTGGCAAGGCCGATGATCTTGGCCTTGGACGACTGCGCCTGGAGCAGGAAGGAGGAGAAGTCCGGCGTGTTGAGCGGATGCTTGACGCCGCCGACGACCTTGCCGCCATTGGCCAGCACAACCGCCGTGGTGTCGCGCTCGAGCGCCGCGCCGAAGGCGTAGTCGGCAGTCAGGAAGAACCAGGTGTCGCCGCCCGCCTTCACCAGCGCTTGGCCCGTGGTGTGGGCGAGCATGTAGGTGTCGTAGGTCCAGTGCACGGTGTTGGGCGAGCACTGCGCGTTGGTGAGATCGGAGGTCGCAGCGCCCGAATTGATGTAGACGCCGTTCTTCTCCTTGATGACGTTGTTGACGGCAAGCGCCACGCCGGAATTCGGCACGTCGACGATGACGTCGACCTTGTCGACGTCGAACCATTGCCGCGCGATCGCGGTGCCGATGTCGGGCTTGTTCTGGTGATCGCCGGAGATGATGTCGATCTTCCAGCCCTTGGCAGCGAGGCCGGAATCTTCAACCGCCATCTGCGCCGCCAGCGTCGAGCCGGGGCCACCGAGATCGGCGTAGAGGCCGGACTGATCGGACAGCGCGCCAATCTTGACGGTCTTGTCCTGTGCGCAAGCCGCGCCCACCGCGGTGAGCGACAGCGCGGTGCCGAGCAGAAATGACGCAATCGACCTGGTCTTCATGCAACTTTCCTTTTTTGAAGTTTCTCGTTGGCAGTTCTAGACGCCGAGATAGGCGTGGAGCTTGTCCATATTGGCGGCAAGCTCCGCATTGGAGAATCCGTCAATGATCTTGCCGTGCTCGACGACATAATAGCGGTCGGCGACGGTGGAAGCGAAGCGGAAGTTCTGCTCGACCAGCAGGATGGTAAAACCCTCCTTCTTCAGCCGCGCGATGGTATGGCCGATCTGCTGGATGATGACCGGCGCAAGACCTTCCGTCGGCTCGTCCAGCATCAGGAAGCTCGCGCCGGTACGCAGGATGCGCGCGATCGCCAGCATCTGCTGCTCGCCACCGGAGAGTTTTGTCCCCTGGCTGCTCAGACGTTCCTTCAGGTTCGGAAACAGCTCGAAGATCTGGTCGAGCGACAGGCCCCCGGCCCGCACGATCGGCGGCAGCATCAGGTTCTCGCGCACGTCGAGGCTCGCGAAGATGCCGCGCTCCTCGGGGCAGAACGCGACCCCCATGCGCGCGATCCTGTCGGAGGTCGCGCGGATGATGTCCTGGTTGTTGAACCGCACCGAGCCGGTGCGCTTGCCGATGACGCCCATGATCGACTTCAGGGTGGTCGTCTTGCCGGCGCCGTTGCGCCCCAGCAACGTGACGACCTCGCCCGCATTCACGTCGAAATTGATCCCGTGCAGGATGTGGGACTCGCCGTACCAGGCTTCGAGGTTGCGCACCTGGAGGATGTTGCCACCGGTCGTTGCAGCCTTCGCCGTTGCCTCGGCGATCGCAGTGTCAGGCATGACCGGCTCCCAGATAGGCTTCCTTGACGCGCTCGTCCTTGGTGAGCTCGCTATAATGGCCTTGCGCCAGCACCTGCCCGCGCGTCAACACGGTAATGATGTCGGAAAGATTGGCCACGACGCTCAAATTATGCTCGACCATCAGGATGGTATATTTCGCGGAGATGCGTTTGATCAGCGCCGCGATCTTGTCGATGTCCTCGTGGCCCATACCGGCCATCGGCTCGTCCAGCAGCATCATCTCGGGGTCGAGCGCGAGCGTGGTTGCGATCTCGAGTGCGCGCTTGCGCCCGTAGGGCATCTCGACCGCGGGCGTATTGGCAAACTCGCTGAGGCCGACATCGTTCAACAGCTCGCGCGCGCGATCGTTGAAGCGGTTGAGCACGGATTTGGAGCGCCAGAAATCGAACGAGCTGCCGTGCTGGCGCTGAAGCGCAACACGAACGTTTTCGAGCGCAGTGAGATGCGGAAACACCGCCGAGATCTGGAACGAGCGCACCAATCCCATGCGCGCGACGTCGGCCGGCGCCATCGCGGTGATGTCCTGCCCCTTGTAGAGGATTTTTCCGGCAGACGGTTTGAGGAACTTGGTCAGGAGATTAAAGCACGTCGTCTTCCCGGCCCCATTCGGGCCGATCAACGCGTGAATGCTCCCACGGCGGACCTTGAGGGCAACATCGCGGACGGCGAAAAATCCCGCGAACTCCTTGGTCAGCCCTTCCGTTTCGAGAATGAACTCATCGGCCAAACAAATTTCCCCCTGCCCGCACGACGCGCTGGCCGCGCCTGGCTTTGCTTATTCCTATCGGCTTTCCGGAAGCCTTGAAGCCCTTTCCGGAACGCCGCCTCCGGCGGCGGAATATGCCGGAGGTGACGGGGGTTAGGCAAGGCGGAAAGCTGAGCAGGCGGAGCCGTCGACTACGGGATAGATGCTCCCTTAGTCGAAGGCATTGATGTCGCACCCGCCCGATGACCTCGCGCGCAAGACATCAGTCATCAAGCCGTCGTTAACGGTCTTTCGCAGGCTCGGCCAGCCCTTCATGGAAAATTTTACCGCGTGGTGGATCTTGCGCGGGTTTTGTATTCGCCTGGATCATTGTCTTGGATTTCGAAAGCGCCACTCCGTCCGTCGTCAAGTCGATCAGGCAACGTGATCTCCTGAACACGTGGCTGCGGCTCTACGCCCGCCAGCACACGGTGCCGGCGATCTGGGACTATCAGCCCGCACGCATCGAGGACGAACTTCCGGATCTCGTTTATTGCACGGTCGATGCCTCGACCGCGCCGCCCCAAGTCACCATCCAGAGCGACGGCGCGCGATTGTCGCATGCCTTTGGCCATCCCGGAAAAGGCCGCCGGCTCGACGACTATTTCGGCGCAAGGCTCGCGGCCTTCGTGATGCCGGTCTACTACACGTGCATCGGGCGCAGCCTGCCCGTTTATACGATTGCCGAGATCGACGACATCTACGGCCGTGTCGTCGCCTATGAGCGGCTGCTACTGCCGTTCGCAATGGACGACAGGATCACGCATGTCATCGTGTCGGTGAAGACGATCAGCGAGGACGGCGGCTTCGAGATCAAAAACCTGATGCGCGGAAATGACGCGATGCCGCGCCCGAAACTGCGCTCGGTGATCGACCGCGATCTCTTTCATCGCGCGCCGGGCCGCATCGCAGCCGCCGACGTGATCGAATTCGCCGACCAATCCGCACTCGGCGTGACCACCGAGATCATCGAGCTGAACTAGCCCTTGCTGGCTTTTAGCGCTTCTTGGCGCCGACGTCCTTGGCATAGATATCCGGTTTGAATCCGACCAGGAGCTTGCCGCCCGTCTCGAGCACGGGCCGCTTGATCATCGAGGGTTGCGCCAACATCAAGGTGAGCGCCTTCTTCTCGTTGAGGCCTTCCTTGTCGGCCTCGGGAAGCTTCTTGAAGGTGGTCCCGGCGCGGTTGAGCAGGGTTTCCCAGCCGACCTTGTCGCTCCACGCCTTGAGCTTTTCCTTCTCGACGCCTGCGGCCTTGTAGTCGTGGAAATCATAGGCCACACCGTTGGATTCGAGCCAGGCGCGCGCCTTCTTCATGGTGTCGCAGTTCTTGATGCCATAAATGGTGGTGGGCAAGGCTGCTCCTCGTGCATGGGTCGCGTGACGATGATCGGCGTTGTACGAAACTACGGCGCGCCCCACAATATTCGCCACCTAAGTTCGCCACACGGATTTCACCATGCACGTCAATCACGATTCCAGTGCCGCCGCGGCGCCGACCATCGACTTCGACACGTTTCTGAAGGTCGACATCCGCGTCGGCACCATCATCGACGCAAAACCGTTCCCCGAAGCGCGCAAGCCGGCATGGCGGTTGTGGATCGACTTCGGCCCCGTAATCGGCGTGCGCAAGAGCTCTGCGCAGATCACCGAAAACCATCCGCTGGAAACGCTGGTCGGACAGCAGGTCGCGGCCGTCGTCAATTTTCCTCCACGCCAGATCGGGCCGGTCGTTTCCGAGGTGTTGACGCTCGGCTTCCCCGACGCCGAGGGCAAGGTCGTGCTGATGCAGCCAAGCAAACCCGTACCTAATGGCGGCCGGCTGTTCTAGCCACCTCAGTCCATCAGCCAACGTAACGTCGTTCGATTTCTGGCATGCCAGCGATGGCCGGTCTGTCACTTGACGCGGCCGTTCGCCAGCGATAAAAATGACTGACTGATCGTTTTTTATAATTGCGACTTCTCCTTACAAAGAAAGGCAAGCGTCAGAAAAACGATCATCCAGTCAGTTATTTAGCGAGGCGAACGCCATGCCGAAGATCAGCGAGAGACAGCGCGAAAGCCGGCGGCAGCAGATTCTCGAGGCCGCCCTCGCCTGCTTCTCCGAGGACGGCTTCCACCAGACCGGCATGGCCGACATCGTCAAACGGTCGGGTCTGAGCCACGGCGCGGTCTACCTCTACTTCCAGAGCAAGGACGATCTAATCGAGGCGTTGGCCGACGACCGGCACCGCCGCGAGGCCGTGCTCAACTCAGTAGCGCAAGGGTCCGGCGATCCGCTGGAGCGACTGCAGGCGCTGGTCCGTGTCTACGCGCAATGGCTCACCGATCCCGCCGGCGAGGCGCGCCGTCGTGTCGGAATCCACGGCTGGGCCGAGGCCCTGCGCAACCGCCGCGTCCGCACCAGCATCGTCGAGGGCATCGACATGCCGCGCGCACTGATCGTGGCGCTGGTCGAGCGCGCCCAGCACGACGGCCTCATCAAGCGCGATCTCGGCGCGGATGCGATCGCGCGCGTGCTGATCGCGATTTTCCAAGGTTTCGTGCTGCAAAAATGCTGGGGCGAGGAGTTCGACATCAAAGCCTGCATGGCGGCCGTCACCGGCGTGATCGACGGATTCCGCAAACCCGACGTCAAACGAAGGACCAAGGCTTGAATGATGTCCTGGATCCATGACCTGCTCGCAGGTGTCGGCGTTGGCCTTGTCGGAGGGGTGACATCGGGCTTCATGGGCACAAGCCCCGGTGGCGGTCTCGTGATCTTCTGCGTGCTGCTGCTCGGCGCGGAGCAGCACATCGCCCAGGGTACTTCGCTAATCGCCCAGGTCCCTCCGACGGGCCTCGCCGGCGTGCGCCGCTACTGGCGGAATGGCAACCGAAGCCCGTTGCAATGGATCACCTGGATTGGCATCGGATTTCTCGTCGGTGGTGCGAGCGGCGGCTATGCCGCGGCCGAGGTATCCGACTCGGTCCTGCAATGGACCTACGTCGTCTACCTCGTTGCGCTGATCGCAGCGCTGGTTCTGCGGCGTGACCGCAAGGAGGCCAGTCGCGAGGTCGGCAATCCCGCCAAATTGCCCGGGCTCCCGCTGTTCCTCATCGGCGCGCTGGCCGGCTTTTCCTCGGGCTTCATGGGCATCGGCGGCGGACTTGCGATCACCGTCGGCCTCGCCGCGGGCCTGCGCGTGCCGCAGCATCAGGCGCAGCTCGTCAGCCTCATCTTCTCGATCATCCCGACCAACATTCCGGCAGCCTGGATCTACTGGAGCAAGGGACTCATGGTCGGCTGGCCGGCCATCATCGGCATTCTTGCCGGCCTCTGGGTCGGCACCGATCTCGGCGCACGCATGGCCAACAACGTCAGCAAATCAGTGTTGCGCCGGGTCATGATAGGGTTCGTCTCGTTGATGGCGCTCTACATGACCCACAAGGCCCTGACCTAGCTCACGGCCGCTTCGGAATGTTCAACCCGCGCTGCACGGCGGGGCGCGCAAGGCCGCGTTCGAGCCAAGCCGCGACCGACTTGAACTGATTGAACGCGACGAGTTCGCCCGCGCCATAAAATCCGATGAGATTGCGGACCCAGCCGAGCATGGAGATGTCGGCAATGGTGTACTCGTCGTCCATCACCCATTGCCGGCCGGCGAGATGCGTTTCCATGACTCCGAGCAGGCGCCTGGATTCGCCCACGTAGCGCTCGAGCGGCCGCTTGTCCTCAAACTCCTTGCCGGCGAATTTGTGGAAGAAGCCGACCTGGCCGAACATCGGCCCAATGCCGCCCATCTGGAAGTGCAGCCACTGGATGGCCTGATAGCGGCGCGCCGCGTCTTGCGGCAGAAGCTTGCCGGTCTTCTCGGCGAGGTATTGCAGAATCGCGCCGGATTCGAACAGCGGCAGCGGCCTGCCACCGGGGCCGTTGGGATCGAGGATCGCCGGAATCTTGCCGTTCGGATTGAGCGACAGGAATTCCACTGTCTTCTGGTCGTCCTTGCCAAAGTCGACCAGATGGACCTCGTACGGCAGCCCGATCTCCTCCAGCATGATGGAGACCTTGACGCCGTTCGGCGTCGGCAGGGAGTAGAGTTGAAGGAGTTCGGGATTCTTCGCGGGCCAGCGCTTGGTGATGGGGAAAGCTGAGAGATCGGACATCAGGACCTTGGATGCGTGTATTGGGGCCCATCTAATCTAGGCGAGGCGCGGAACGACGCAAGATCACAGGTTGCCCGTCTGCGCTTTCTGGTCACGAGGAAGTCCAGCGCGAGCCCGACCCGACGCATCTATGGCGGCAGCGTCATCATCGCCGCGATCGGAGTCACCGCCTCGTGTTGCAGCCGATACTCCATGAACCATTGCCCCGTCACCAGCAGCATCGCCGTAAAGGCGATCGCAAGCATGGCGGTCGCCAATTGGCTGACATCGTTCATTGCAATTGTCCCTCAGCGAACCTGTTCCTTCAACGTCGCCAGGTTCACCATGTTCCTGGCGTCGCGGAAAGATTGCCGTTTTTTCCTGTCGCTGAGGGATACCCCGGCTCTCAATAGTTGATCTCCATCCGCAACCCGCGCGGATCAGGATCTTCGCCATCGAGGCATCTGGTGCTGTCGCGCGCAGCGATCGCGCAGGCACAGGCGTCGATCAGGTCATCACGCCCGATGCCGGTGCCGTGGCGCTGCGTCAGCCATTTCCGAACTTTGGTGAAGCCTCGCGTCTCGAGGAACTCGAGACGCTGCTCGCGCCCGGCCGCCGACGTCTTGGGCTCGAGCCTTCGCTCGCCGGCAAGATTCCAGAAGATCAATTCCGGATGCGCCTCCCCGATCGTCTTCTGGCGCAGTGGGGTCATGACGTCGTCAACCTCCTTGATCTTATCCCCGATGTTCCAGAGCTGCGACGACACGCCCTTATCGCCGTTCTGCCGGTAGTGTTGGTTCGCAGTCGGCATGTCCGGAAACATCCAGAGATCGCGACGCGCGCCGAGAAAAACCGCCGGGCCAATCAGTTCGCGCGCACGCAGATCGCAAACGCGATAACCGCTCGTTTTCAACCCGATCGGCATATCGATCATCGCGCGCGCGTGCGGCACCGCAAGCAAGCGCGTGAGGCCAGACGAATAGTCAAAGCTGTGATCGCCGCGATCGTCGATCCAGGCCGCAACCCAACCGCGGCGAAATCCATCCAAGCCGAGATAATTTGGCATCGCGCTCCCTTGGTCTCTCAACCCACGCTTGACATCCGCAAGTTGCGGGCGTATGTCCCGCGCCCTCGCGAACACTTCCGTTCGCGCGAAAACAACATGAACCGAGCGATGCACTACCGCTACGAAAGATTTGCACGACTGTCGAACGGTCTCGGACCGATCGATAGCGCATGCCCGGCTCATGGGAGCGATCTCGCTTGAGAGCGAGATCGAAAGTCCGCTTCTCACGGACCCTCCCGAGCCAGCCGCTCCGGAGGGTTTTTTATTGCCCGCCGCGCGGCCCGTTCGAATACCCCGGCATGATGCCGGAACGGGAGACCCGGATCCCGGGGCTCGCGCTGGAGAAGCGCGTGCCCAAGCGCGCGGGGCCTGCCGGAGGGAACGAGGCGATGAGCCGGACACCGATGGCAGAGCGAACCCGAATGGTTCGCAAACTGCGGCGCGTCGACAGCGCCGCGATAGAATTTTCGTGAATCGGTTTGCCGCGAATCTCGCGGCTCAACCGACGCAGGTGGTGAAGATCTCGGATACTTCTCGCCAAGGAAAGCGGGTATTCCTCCCGCCTTTGACACACGCACCGGGATGCGGCCTCGAGAAAGGCTTGCACGCGGCCCGGCGCAGGACTCGTTCGCAAGGACAGTTCCTGTGTTGTCGTCACTGAAGGCCGATATCGCCCGTTCCCCAGCGTACCCATCAAAGGCCGACTCGAAAGCATCGGCTTGGCGGTGGTGAAGATGTCTGTTACTTCGGTCAGAGCGCCGGTCTCTATTGTTGGCCGGAGGTCGCGGGCTCAACTCCCGCCGGCTGAAATGCCGTAGCTCAGTAAGCTCAAAGAGCAGCAGCAGGATCGATCGTTCCCCGCCAACCCCATCACGATCCGTGGTGAAGATTTCTGTTACTTCGCCTGCAACGCGAGAGGTCGCGGGTTCGAATCCCGTCCGGTGTTCCATGCACCGGTAGCTCAGTGGACAGAGCACTTTCCGGCCAGCGCAAGCTGGCCGGGTCACAGCAATCGCCTGTTCCCGGATCGTGTCGCTTTCGTCCCCATCCCCGGTGGTGAAGAGCCCTGTTACTTCGTGATCGGCGGTGCCTCGTCTCTCCTCGGAGATTGAGCCCGCTCAACGGAGCCCGAAAGGGCAGTACAGGCTCGCCTGTTCCCCGGCACCCGTTTCCATTCCATCATCAACTTAAGAGGAGGCCGTCATGGTCAGGCTCAACAAGATCGTTCGCGCCTTCACGCGTGAGGGCGCGCGCGCCGTGCGCTTCACGCCCGAGATGGAGCTGAAGCGCGCGCTGATGAACTGCCTCCTCTGGGAGGACCAGTTCTACGAGGACGGCGTCTCGATCGCCGACCGCATCAAGGCGCTCGTGCCCAAGGTCGCTCCTGCCCACGTGGCGGAGCTTGCGATCGAGGCGCGCGAGGTCATGAAGCTGCGG
Organism: Bradyrhizobium sp. CCGUVB1N3; assembly: GCF_024199925.1. NCBI lineage: Bacteria > Pseudomonadati > Pseudomonadota > Alphaproteobacteria > Hyphomicrobiales > Nitrobacteraceae > Bradyrhizobium > Bradyrhizobium sp. CCGUVB1N3. The sequence continues at coordinate 798,862 of NZ_JANADR010000001.1, read as the reverse complement.
CACGCGCCACTCCTCGTGGTCCGCGAGATGGCGCGTAGCGAGAAGCATCGTCCCCTCGTTGCCGATACGCTCGCGCAGGTGATCCAGCGCCCCGACGAGATGACGGAGCTGCTCGCGATCTACTGGGCGGACGCGCTCGGCCCGCAGCAGCAGCGCAAGCGTCAGCCGGTCTCAGCGCAGGTCAAGAAGGGGCTTGCCCGCGCGCTGACCAAGTTCGACGCCTATCAGCTCGCCAAGTACGACCGGGACGGCACGGTGCGGATCAGGGACGTGCTGTTCCTGGTGCACGCCAAGCCGAAGGACGCCGCGCAGGAGAAGGTGTGGAAGCAGCTCGTCGATGGCGAGCTCGCCTCCCCCGACACCTGGGAGGTCTCGCTCTCGGCCGGAAAGAACAAGCGCGAGAGCTTCGAGCGGCTGATCGCCGAGAAGAAGCTCGGCGGCATGGCACTGCTGCGCAACCTGCGACTGATGCAGACTGCGCAGGTGCCGCGCGAGACGATCGCGGACTCGATCGAGGCGATGCGGACGGATCGTATCCTGCCCTATCGCTTCATCACGGCGGCGCGCTACGCGCCGGATTTCGAGCCCGAGCTCGAAACCGCGATGCTGAAGTCGATCAAGGACCATGTGCGGCTGCCCGGCTGCACGCGGCTCCTGATCGACGTGTCGGGCTCGATGTTCGCGGCCCTCTCTGCGCAGTCGGAAATGACGCGCGCGGAGGCGGCGTGTGGTCTGGCCATCCTCGCACGCGAGATCTGCGACGAGGTCGAGATCTTCACCTTCTCCAACGAGGTCGTGAAGGTCCCGCCCCGCCGCGGCTTCGCGCTCCGGGACGCGATCATCAACTCGCAGCCGCACGGCGGAACCTATCTCGGCAAGGCCGTTGCCGAGATCGACCGCAAGGGCGACCGCCTAATCGTCTTCACCGACGAGCAGAGCCACGACCAGGTGCCCGAGCCCAAGGCGCGGGGCACGATGGTGAACGTCGCCTCGTATCAGCACGGTGTCGGTCACGGCGCCTGGACCCGCGTCAACGGCTTCTCGGAGGCCGTGATCACATGGATCGCAGCGTCAGAGATGACGTTGCACTGATGCGACCCACGAACGACCCGGGCGCGGCCTCCCGCGCCCGGGTCACTCGGTTTTACGCCGTGCCTTCACCCACACGATGCAGCCTCGCGCGGCTGCCGATCAGCTTCAGCCAGGGCGACAAATGGAAGGCGCTCATCAGCAGGTACATCGGGACCATTCCACCGAACGGCGATGCCCCTGCAGTCGAACACAATGCGTCCACCGATCCGCCACCAAGAACGGTCGTCAGCAGCGCCATGATCGCGAAGGTCGGCGCGGCCGCGAGGCGTAGCCAATTGGCCGCGCCGATCGCCGCGGTCTTGCTCACGACTTTGCGCTCGCCTGCTGTTTCCGGAACGCCGCCTCTCCGGCGTCCGACACCTCGACCCATCTCTTGTCGGGCGCCGCACCTGCCTCGTAATTGTCATGCCAGTTCCACCACTTGTAGGTCGGCGTCTGGGGATAGCCCTCGGGCGAGTCTTCCCACACCTCCTGCCGGCCGAGCGGTGTGATGTCGAGGTAGTTCCAGGTACCTCCCATCTGCTCGTCGCCGCGGTTGTTGATGAAATAGGTGCGGAAGAGCTTGCTGCCGTCGCGGAAAAACACGTTGGTGCCGTGCCACTCGCCGACGCCGAAGTCGGCGTCGAAGTCGTCTGTGATCGTGTACCAGGGTATCTCCCATCCCATCCGTGCCTTGAGGCGCGCGATGTCCGCCTGCGGCGCACGCGAGACAAAGACGAGCGTTGTATCGCGCGCGTTCAGATGAGCGAGATGGGCGACCTGATCGGCCACCATGGAGCAGCCACGGCAAGCGTGGTCGGGCCAGCCAAACACGCCCGGCTCGAAGAAAGCCCGGTAGACGATGAGTTGATGGCGGCCCTCGAACAAGTCGGGCAAGCTCGCTTTGCCCTCGGGTCCGTCGAAGGCGTAACTCTTCTCCACCGCGAGCCACGGCATCCGCCGCCGCTCGGCGGCCAGTGCGTCACGGGCTCGGGTTGCAGCCTTCTCCTTGACCAGCAACTGCTGACGCGCAGCTTCCCACTCCTGCGCCGAAACGGCATGAGTCTGCATAGCTAACCTCCTGTTTGTTGTTTGGGGCGTTCTGTCAGGCCGGCAGCCGCCGGTCGTAGTCCTGCTGAAGCCGAGCCCAGCCATCCCAGAACGGTGCCGGCTCCTCGCCGGAGATGCGCGCGACCAGAATGTCGAGATGCATGTGCCAGCCGGCGCTGACCTTGAGCATGGTCGGGCGGTCGGGCAAACGACGATGGATCACGGTGAGCACCACGCCCTTTCCCTTCGGCTCCAGTTCGAAGGTCACGTCGCCGCTGTTGCTCCAGGCAATCGAAAGCTTTCGCGGCGGATCGCACTCGGTGATCCGGCTCTGCATCCGATGCTCTTCGGGAAAACCGGCCGGGCGCCTGCTTGGGGGATCGTTGAGTTCATCGTTGCGCCAGACGAACTCGAAGGGTGCACCGCCCCTCATCTCCATCGCGCCCGCCGCCAGCCATTTGCGGCGAAGGTCGCTGTCGGTGAGATAGGCCCAGACACGCTCGATCGGTCCGGGCAGCAGACGCTGAAGCTTCAGCGTCGTCGGTTCGATCAGTTCGCCATAGGCATCGGGCTTGGTCTTTGCATCCATCGTTCTGCTCCTCACTTCTTTTTTGCCTGCGCCTCGTCTTCAGCGCGCAGCAGCGTCTCCAACGAGTCGAGTCTGTCATTCCAGAAGCGTTCGTAACGTCGCAGCCAGGCATCGGCTTCCGCGAGCCGTGCGGCTTGCAGCCGACACAGATGGGTACGGCCGCGGATCGTGCGTGTGACGAGGCCTGCATTCTCCAGCACCCGAACGTGCTTCGAGGCGCCCGCGAAACTCATGCTGAACGGTGTCGCGAGCTCCCCGATCGTGAGCTCCCGTTCCGCCAGATGACCAAGCATTGCCCGCCGCGTCGGATCCGCGAGGGCGTGAAAAACGGCGTCGAGATGCGAGAATTGTTCAACCATGTGGTTTAACATAAGCGCCCGGGATCGATTGTCAACCGACCGGTTTAATTATTTTTGACGAAGTTCCGGCAGCTCCGGGCAACTCGAGCTAGCCGGCAATGCCCCGTGCGAGCCAGACAGCGCGCGCGGAACGAAGTAGGAGCAAGACCATGCGACGACCCGATCCCTACCAGGAACGTGCCCGCGAACTGTGCCTCGCCGCCGGCGTCGATCCGGATTCGCGCGTCGGCGAAGGACGCGGCCAGCCTGCCTGGTGCCTCTACCGCGACTCCGCGCGTAAAGTACATCTGGCACGCGAGGCCAACGCGGCCGCAAGCGAGATCGTCAACCTTCGCCCGCAGGAGCCGCGCTTCCAGAATGCGCCGCTGAAGATCTTCGGCGAGCACGATGAGGCGACCGTGGCGCAGATGCGCAACTGCATGGCGATCGGCAACGTCGTGTCCGGCGTGATCTGCGCGGACGGTCATCTCGGCTACGCCCAACCGGTCGGCGGAGTCATCGCCTATGAGAAGCAGATCAGCATCTCCGGCGTCGGCTTCGACATCGGCTGCGGCAACATGGCCGCGCGTCTCGACACGCGTTTCGACGACATCGCAGGTATCGTGCCCACGATCATCCGCGACGTCGCGAAGACGATCTCCTTCGGGATCGGCCGGGCCAATGCCGAGCGCGCCGAGCACAAGCTGTTCGACGATGGCGACGCGTGGCGCGAGAGCGACATGGAGGCCTATCGGCAAAAGGCCGTCGCCCAGCTCGGGACGGTCGGGTCCGGCAACCACTATGTCGACCTGATGCGCGACGAGGACGGTTTTGTCTGGATCGGCGTCCATTTCGGCAGCCGCGGTCTCGGGCATACCTCGGCGACGCGCTACCTCAAGGCCGCCGGCGGCAAGGACGGCATGAACGTCCCGCCCGCCGTCGTCGACGAGGACTCCGAGCTCGGCCGCCGCTACATCGCGGCGATGCAGCTCGCCGGGCGTTACGCCTATGCAGGCCGCGAGTGGGTCGTGGAGCGCGTCCGCCAGATCATCGGCGGCAGCGTCACCGAACGCATCCACAACCACCACAACTATGCCTGGCGCGAGACGCACAACGGCCGGGATCTGTGGGTGGTGCGCAAGGGCGCGACGCCGGCATTCCCTGGCCAGAAGGGATTTGTCGGCGGCTCCATGGGCGACGACGCCGTCATCCTCGAAGGTGTCGACAGTCCTGAAGCGAAGGCTTCGCTCTACTCGACCGTCCACGGCGCCGGCCGCCTGTTCGGACGCAAGGAGGCGAAGCGGCGCTTCACCCGCGTCGAGATGGATCGCTGGCTGAACGAGCGTGGCGTCACCCTGATCGGTGCCGACCTCGATGAAAGCCCGATGGCCTATCGGCGCCTGCCCGACGTGCTCGCGCAGCACGCCGGCACGGTCAAGGTGCTGCACACGCTGCGGCCCTTCGCCGTCGCCATGGCCGGCGAAGGCGAGTTCGATCCTTGGAAGGACTGACGCAAATGACGGGCGGGAGGCAATTCCTCCCGCTCGCACTATCTATGATGCTCTCTCGCTTCGATTGCGCTCGAACAGACGCTGCGCGAGCAGCGCGTGCCCAAGCGTACCGCCGGCCCGCACCGCTGCCGCGATGAGTGCGGCTTCCGCCACCTCCTCGCGCGTTGCACCGGCCTTCGCGGCAGCCGTCGTATGCACGTCGAGGCAATAGGCGCACTGCGTGGTGAGCGCGACGGCGAGCGAGATAAGTTCGCGATATTTCGGCGGGATCAATCCGTCCGTGCGCTCGACCGCATGGTTGAACGCCAGGAAGGCGTTGGCCTCGACCCGCGCCAGTGCCACGAAGGCCGGAATCGATTTCAGATCGTCAGGGGTTTGGTAATCCGTCATGTCTCATCTCGTCAGATATTCGCGCATCAGGGCGCGGGCGCGATGCAACCGTGCCTTCACCGTCGGCCGGGAGGCACCGAGTGCTGCAGCGATCTCCTCGATGGTCATTTCCCGGATGTCGCGCATCAGCGCGACATCGCGGTAATGCGGGGGCAGCGCCTCGAGCGCGGCCGCGACGTCCAGCCGCAGGTCAGCCTCCGGCCGTGACAACAGCGCCGCCTCAGCCTCGTCCTCTTCGGCCGGTACGACAAGCCCGGCCCTGCGCGCAAGGCGCAGACATTCGCGACGGACCACGGCGAACAGCCAGGCTGACAATGACAGCAGCGTGCGGATCGTGCCGACATGCCGGAACAGGATCCACAACGCTTCTTGCGCCGCATCCTCGGCATCCGCCGAGCTGCGACAGGTCGCGCGCGCGTAGCGGCGGATGTCCGGCTGCGCCGTCTCGAGCAACCGGACGATCGCGTGCTGATCGCCGAGCCGCGCCGCCTCGAACAGTTTTGGCGAGATCGCGGCCGCGCTCACGAGGCGCCTCCGCGTCCGATGCCGGCCATCGCGCACATCGGGCAATAGCCGACGAGCCCGGTGAGCGCAAAGCCGACGCCGCTGACGGCGACCAGCCACGCCACCGCACCCGACAGATATACGAATGCAGCGATCGCAACCGCTCCCCCGAGCGCGACCCGCATCGCCTGATGCAGACCGCCGATGTTCTTCCTGTAAAACGCCATCAAATCCTCCGACACGATGTCGAGGCGGGATGCCTCGATACAGTGAAGAGGACGTGAGGAGCGAAAAGGATTCGCGCGGCCGGCAGTTTTTTTCTCCGCCTCTCCGCCGGTCAGGCGCCAATAGCCTGGAACGCCAACCGCTTGAATTCGAAGAAGAACGGATTCCAGAAGCCCATCGCGCGCTGCGCCATCAGCACGCCGGCCGTATTGGCCGCCGGGCATATCCACCAATGCGTGCCGGCGATACCGCCCCACTGGAATTCGCCAGTCGAATTTTGGGGATCGAAAGGCGTCGGCGCGAAAGTGACGGCGCCGCCGAGCCCGAAGCCCTTGCCGGGGATCGGACCGAGCGTGGCGAAGCGGATGGTCATTCCGTCCGGAAGCTGGTTCGTCATCATCTGCCGCAGCGTCTCCGGCTTCAGCAGCATATCGCCGCCCGGCAGCAGGCTTCGCACGAAAGCGAGCATGTCCGGTAGGGTCGAGACCAGCCCGCCGCCGCCGGACAGGCGCGGAAACGGCCTGCGCCAGGCTTGCGGATAGGGTTGATCGTCATTGCGCCACAGGCCCGGCTTCATCGGATCGAGCACGTCCGCGCCGCGATAATAGGCCACCAGCCTGCCCAGCTCCGCTTCGGGCACGTGGAAGCCGGTATCGACCATTCCGAGGGGATCGAAGATGCGCGCCTTGAGGAAGACATCGAGCGGCTTGCCGGAAACGACCTCCACGACGCGGCCGAGCACGTCGGTGGCAACCGAATATTCCCATCCCGTGCCGGGATGATAGGACAGCGGCAGCTCGGCGAGCCCGTCGATCATGTCGCTCAGCGGCGTCAGCGGATTGAGGACGCGCGCCTCGTTGTAGCCCTTGAACAGCACCGTGCCGGGATCGAATATCCCGTAGCTCAGGCCCGAGGTATGCGTCAGCAACTGGCGGATCGTAATCGGGCTGCGCGTCGGCTCGGCATCGGCCAGGCTCGTTGCCCCCTGCTTCAGCACCTTGCGATTGCCGAGCTGCGGCAGGAACTTTTCGACGGGGTCATCAAGGCCGATGCGACCTTCCTCCACCAGCAGCATGATCGCGCAGGTGACGATGATCTTGGTGTTGGAGAAGGCTCGGAAGATATGATCTGGCTTGAGCGCGACGTTCGCCTCGCGATCGGCCAGCCCTACACATTGCTGATCGACCACATCGCGCCCGCGCAGCACCGCCCAGGATACGCCGGCGACGATCTCCTGATCGACGTAGCGCTGCATCGCCGTCCGTGCGGCGGAAAAATCACGTGTCCTGGCGTCCATCTGCTGCTGCCTCCCTGAGCTGGTTGAAATGGATATAACGCCGAATCCCAGGCAGGAAAGCCCTTCCTTCGAACCGGCGCCTGCGCACGCGAGCGCCGACATTTTTGTTTCGCCGCGTGTTCATCCGGCTGCGAGCAACACAACGAAAAGCCCCGCAACCATCCTGGCAACACCTGGGCAAGCCCCCGTTAAGGGCGCGACCTTTAGCCTCACACCCATGTTAGGCGTATCTCAATTCAACCACGGGTGACCGGCAATGACCTCAATCTCTGCGACCTCGACCAGTAGTTATTCTCCGCTCGACATGCTCAAGAGCGAGCTCACCAAGGAAGTCTCCGCGGGCACGATCAGCTCGAGCGACGAGTCTGCACTCTCGTCCGCGCTCGACGACATCGATTCCGCGATGAAGAGCAGCAGCTCCAGCTCGAGCTCCTCGACACCGCCTTCGCCCGACGAGATGCAGTCGAAAATTGACGATCTCATCCAGAACGAGGTGTCGAGCGGCAAGCTGACCAGCGACCAGGCGGATGAGCTGAAAAATGTGTTCGCCAACACGTTCTCCAACGGAGCCGGCGCTCCGCCTCCGCCTCCGGACGGCAGCAGCGACAGTTCGAGCTCGACGTCGAGCACGAGCAGCACCGACAGCTCCTCGTCCAGCTCGTCCTCCACCAGCACCGCTGACCTCATGAAGGAGCTGATCGCACTGCTTCAGAATGCGACCAGCCAGTCGACCTCCTACAGCTCCAGCGGCAACGCATCGTCCTCCTCTGCGTCGAGCTCGCTGCTCGTTGACTACAAGACCTGAGCCAAGGAGCCGGGTCGCAAGCGCCACCGGGCCTCATTCCTCCTTCTGAAGCACGGTAACATGCAGGCGGCGGCGGATGCTCATCCCCTGCCGCTGGTAGAGCGCGATCGCCGACGCGTTGTTGGAAAACACGTGCAGGAAGGGAGTGTCGCCCCGCGCCACGATATGGCGCGCGATCGCTCCAAGCAGCACCTGCGCATAGCCGCGTCCGCGGTGATCGGGATGCACGCAGATCGCCGTCATCTCCGTATAATTGCCGGGCTTCATCCGTTCGCCGGCCATCGCGACCAGTTCGCCACCGACGCGAATACCGAGAAACGTTCCGAGCTCGTGCGTGCGTTTGCTGAACGGACCGGGCTTGGTCAACGCGGTCAACGCCACCATCGCCGGAACGTCATCGACCCCGAGCGTGACGATCTCGGCACCGTGAAGCGGGCTCTCGAAGGGCGTGCCGATCATCTGCTCGCCCGTCTCGGCCAGCAGCACCTTGAGGCCCGCCGGCGCGGCCACCGCCTCATGCGTGAAAAGCGCGACATATTCGGACGGCAACATCAACTCGCCGAGCTCCGCATAGCTCGCTGGCGACAGATCGACCACGTCGGCGAAGGGCCCGATCGCCGACGGATAGCGCAGCGCCCGCGCACCGCCTTGCGCCAGATCCCGCTGTCGTGTTGTCAGTGCGCTCCAGATCGGCCGGTCCAGCAGCGCCAAATCGGAATCGGACACGGGCTCTATTCCTTATCGAGACTCACGATCACGGCCGCATTGGCGATGATGATGGCGTCGCCGCCCTGCTCGGCCGGAATTTCGAGGCCGCCCTTCACTGCATTGACGGTCACAGTGCCGTAAGGCAGCTCCTTGGCCACCGCCTCCTTGTCGACGGCTTCCGGATTCGGCACCGAGATGGTGACGTCGACGAACATGTCGTTGGCGGTCTTGCCGAGCATGCGGAAGAATCCGAGGCTCGAATGCCTGATCGCATCCGACACCGCGCGCCTGGCCGCCTTGGTCGCGTCCTTGCCATGGACGTCGACGCCCATACCCATCTCGGTGATACAGCGCACGCGCGTCATTCCGATTCCTCGCTTTCAGTCCATGTTTGAAACTACGTCTGCTTGTCGCGGGCCCTGAGCTCATCGACCAGCACCCGCACATTCTCCGAATAGTCGATCGGGATCGAGATCAGGTGCACGCCACCCTTCCTGAAGGCGCCATCGAGCGTCGGCACGAAACTGTCGATCGTCTCGATGCGATGGCCCTCGGCGCCGTAGGATTTCGCGTACAGGACGAAGTCGGGATTGCCGAAAGTAAGACCAAAGTCAGCAAAGTGATCGACCGCCTGCTTCCACCGGATCATGCCGTAGGCGTTGTCCTGAAGGATGAGCACGACGAGATTGAGCTTGAGCCGGACAGCGGTCTCCATCTCCTGGCTGTTCATCATGAAGCCGCCATCGCCCGCGACCGCGAGCACACGGCGCTCGGGATACAACATCGCGGCCATCATCGCCGACGGCAGGCCGGCGCCCATCGTCGCCAGCGCATTGTCGAGCAGCAGCGTGTTGGCGACCCTGGTGCGGTAGTTGCGTGCGAACCAGATCTTGTACATGCCGTTGTCGAGCGCGACGATGCCGTTCTCCGGCATCACCTGCCGGATGTCGTGCACGATCCGTTGCGGCGTCGGCGGCCAGCGCGATTCAGTCGCGCGATCGGCGATATGGCTGAGAATCTGCTCGCGCAAAGGCAGCAGCGCGCCGGCATCCGGCAGCCGGCCTTCGAGGCGGTCGGCCAGCAATTCGAGGCTCGGACCGACGTCGCCGACGACCTCCGCATCGGGGAAATAGACCTGCTCGACGCTCGCCGGCGTGTAGCTGACGTGGATCACCTTCGGGCCCGACGGCCCCATGATGAAGGGCGGCTTCTCGATCGCGTCGTGGCCGATCGCGATGATCAGGTCGGCGGCGTCGATGGCCTCGTGGACATAGTCACGCTCGGACAACGCCGCGGTGCCCATATAGAGATTGGTGCCGCCGGGAACGGTGCCCTTGCCCATTTGCGTGGTGAAGAACGGGATCTGCGTCCGCCGCACGAAATTCGCGATGCCGTGGGTCGACCGCGGCCGACTGGTCGCCGCGCCCATCATGACCAGCGGCCGTTTCGCCGCCAAAATCATCTCGGCGGCACGATCGAGCGCGGCGCGATGGGCGACGGGAATCTCGATCGGATGCACCGGGACCACCGGCACGGACGCCACCTCTTCGCCCGCGACGTCCTCAGGCAGTTCGAGATGCACCGGCCCCGGCCTCTCCTCCATCGCAACGCGGAAGGCGTCGCGGACCACGGTCGGAATGCTTGACGCGCTGACGATCTGCCGCGCCAGTTTTGTGAGCGGCTTCATGCTCGCAACGACATCGACGATCTGGAAGCGCGCCTGCCGGCTGCTCATGATCGCCTTCTGGCCGGTGATCATGATCATCGGCATCGCGCCAAGATGTGCATAGGCCGCTCCCGTCGACAGGTTGAGCGCACCCGGGCCGAGCGTGGAGAGACAAACGCCGGGCTTGCCCGTCAACCGTCCATGGGTAGCGGCCATAAAGGCAGCGGCCTGCTCGTGGCGGGTCAGGATCAATTCGATCTTGGAGTTGCGCAAGGACTCGACCAGGTCGAGATTTTCCTCGCCGGGAACGCCGAAGATTCGGTCGACGCCCTCATTCTCGAGAGCAGCGACAAACAGATCCGACCCCTTCACCATCCGTGCCTGGCCGCTCATGTCGCCTCCCCTCAACGATGCCTCCCGGCATTTCGCCGGAACGTTTGGACGGCATGGTAGCCGCCCGTGATGACAACTCAACTCACAAATGCGGCGCCCCGCCTTACGTACCGCGTCCGCCGAAGCGGTCGCCTGACGTCACAATGCCCGCGGATAATGTGACGAGGCAAAGGAGCGCACCGAGCATGGCGAACGCCGTCGGAAGGCTCGCGATCCGTGCCACGAAGCCGACACCGGCAGGCCCGACCAGAACGCCGGCGTAACCCGCGGTGGTGATTGCGGCCACGGCTAGGCCCGCGGGCATCGCTTGTTGCGAGCCCGCCCGGCGAAACAGCACCGGCACCAGGTTCGAGGCGCCGAGGCCGATGAGCACGAACCCGGCCATCGCAATGGCGGCGATCGGTGCAATCAGCAGCACGACGAAGCCTGTAATCGCCAGCATGCTGCCGACGACCAACGTGGCGCGATCGCCGACCCGCGCCACCACGGCATCGCCGGCGAGCCGTCCTGCGGTCATCGCAATCGAGAACAGCATGTAGCCGAGGCCACCTTGCGTGTCCGGCACCAGGCCGGCGCCCACGATGAGCAGCGCGCCCCAATCGAGCATGGCGCCTTCGACCAGGAAAGTAACGGCGGCGAGCAGCGCGAGCAGCAGCACGATTCCGTGAGGCAAAACGAACAACGGCCCATTCTGCACCTGCGCGCTACGCAGCAGGAGCGGCCAGGCCGCGATCATCGCGACCAGCATCAGGACCGACGCGATCAGCGTGCTCGCGAGCGGCCCGAGATGAACCGACAGCAGCAGTGTCATCAAGCTCGACCCGGCAAATCCGCCGATGCTGAACAACGCGTGGAAGCCCGACATCAGCGGACGCGTTGCGGCCCGCTCCACCTCAACCGCGTGAATATTCATGGCGACGTCGATCGAGCCGAGCGCCGCACCGAACACGAACAGGGCGAGGCCCAGCGCGGCCGGCGTGCTCGCGACGACAAGCCACGGCAGGATCACTGCGAGGCCAAAGCCGCCGGCGAGAACGATCGGCTTGCTGCCGTAGCGCGCGCTCAAGGCGCCGGTCAGCAGCATCGCGGCAACCGAGCCAATGCCGAGGCAGAGCAGGAGCAGGCCGAGGATGCCGTCGTCGACCACGAGCCGCTCCTTGGCAAACGGCACCAGCGGCGCCCAGCAGGCGATGCCGAAGCCCGCGACGAGGAAGGACAGGCGTGTCGCGAGCCGGGTGGCCGGCCGGTCGGCTGACAGCGTGTGCATGGGAACTCCGCGGGGGCTGAGGATTCGAACAGCCGCAGGTAATGTGTGCCTCGGGCAAAACTGTGAAGACGCATGGAAGTTTCGGCTTGTCGGGCCTCGCGCACTCGGCCAATGATCTTGCCGCACCTCTTCGCCTTTTGCCCGACATGACTCCCAAACGCTTCGAAGCCCATTGCCTGCGACTACCCGCCGCAACCAAAGTGGTGCAGTGGGAAGGCACCTCGGTGTTCAAGGTCGGCGGCAAGATGTTCGCGCTCGCGCGTGGCTTCGTCGAGCAGTCCGGCGGCTTCATGTTCAAGACGTCGAACCTGGCTTACGCGATGCTCATCGAGCAGGGGCTTGCTCGGCCTGCTCCGTATCTGGCGCGGGCCAAATGGGTGCAGCTCGTCGCCAACGACGCCCTGCCCGACCCCGAGCTCGCCGCCTATCTCGACCAGGCCCATGCGCTCATCGTTGCGAAGCTGACGCGCAAGGCGCGGAAGGAGTTGCGGCTGTCGTGACGATCGCGACTGGCCCAAAGTCGTAAAGGTGATTTGCCCGACGGCACAAGCCGATTTCGTTTTCATCGAAAACAACCCATGCAAAGTAGCAATTTGGCCTGGATCGTCCGGGATGCCGCATGCAGATCTCCCGCCCCCGGTCACAGCCTCGCCTGCGCAAAAATGCCGGCGATCCAGTCGAGAAAGACGCGCAGCCGCAGCGTGAGCTGGCGGTTCTGCGGATAGAGCGCGAAGAGCGGGGTCGGCGACGGCGGGAAGCCGGCCAGCACCTCGACGAGCGCGCCGCTGGCGAGATCCTCAGCGAAGCGATAGCGCGGCGCCTGCATGAGGCCGAAGCCGAGCCGGGCGAGATCGGCCATGGTGTCGGAATTGTTCACCCGGATCCGGCTCGGCAGCACGATGTGCCGAAGCGTGCCCGCGACGGAAAATTCCAGCGGCAGCACGTCACCGGTGCGCGACGAGACGAAGGCCACCATCTGGTGCCCGTCGAGCGCGTCGGGCGTCGCCGGCACGCCGTGGGCGGCAAGATAGGCCGGGCTTGCCACCGTGATCTCGGCGATGGTGCCGAGGCGTCGCTGGATCATCCCGCTGTCGTCGGGCTCACCCGAGCGGATCACGCAATCGACGCCCTCGCGCACGAGATCGACCAGACGGTCGCCCTGCCCGATCTGCAATTCGAGCAGCGGATAGTGCGCCAGGAATGCCGGCAGATGCGGCAGGATGAAGGTGCGGGTGAGCAGCGGATGCGCATCGATGCGCAACAGGCCCCGCGGCCGCGCGTCGCGCATCGCCGTCTCGGCCTCTTCGACCTCTGCGAGAATGGCGACGCAGCGCCGATAAAAATCCGCGCCGTCGAGCGTCGGGGTGACATGCCGCGTCGTGCGTTCGAGCAGACGCGCACCAAGACGCGCCTCGGTGCCGCGCAACACCTCGCTCGCGGTCGAACGGGGAATGCCGAGGTCGGCGGCCGCAGCAGTGAAGCTGCGCCTTTCGACGAGGCGAACGAACAGGCGCATGGCGTCGAAGCGGTCCATGCTGGATTGTTCACCATATCCGACAAGTGATGACAAGTAGCTGGCAATTATCCGGCCATGGCGATCAGATATCTCCTGTCCAGGGAAAGACAGGAGCGGACCATGACCAATCACACTCAGCGCGTTGCCATCGTGACCGGCGGCTCCCGCGGCATCGGCGCCGCGATCGCCCGCCGGCTTGCGCGGGACGGCATCGCCATTGCGATCAACTATGCGAGCGGCCGCGCCGCCGCGGACGAGCTTGCCGCGTCCATCGTAGCTGCCGGCGGCCACGCCATCGCCGTGCAGGCCGATCTGGCCGATCCCGCGACGCCGGCGCGCCTGTTCGAGGCGGCCCAGCGCGCCTTCGGCGGGGTCGACATCATCGTCAACAATGCCGGCATCATGGAGCTCGCACCGCTCGCCGAGATGACCGACGCCGCGTTCGCGCGGCAGATCTCGATCAATTTGGAGAGTGTCTTCCGCTGCTTGCGCGAAGCGGCGCGACGGCTGCGCGACGGCGGCCGCATCGTCAATTTCTCCTCCAGCGTCGTCGGCCTCTACCAGCCCGGCTACAGCGTCTACGCCGCAACCAAGGCCGCGGTCGAAGCCATGACGCACATCCTCGCCAAGGAACTCGGCAGCCGGCACATCACCGTCAATGCGGTGGCACCGGGGCCGGTCGAGACGCGGATGTTCCTCGAGGGCAAGACCGAGCAGCAGGTGCGCGCCATCGTCGGCATGAATCCATTCGGCCGGCTCCGCCAGCCCGACGATATCGCCGGCCTCGTCGCCTTCCTCGCCGGCGCCGACAGCGGCTGGGTCAACGGCCAGATCATCCGCGCCAACGGCGGCGTGATCTGACGCCCGGCACGACGCGCCGCAAGGAGATACCCATCATGCCCTTCGCCAACATCAAGATCCCGCAGGCCGCGCTGTCACAGACGCAGAAGGCGGAGATCGTGCACCGCCTCACCGCGCTGTTCGTCGACTATTTCGGCGAGGCGGCGCGACCGCACACGATGGTGCTGATCGAGGAGGTACCCGACGGCGGCTACGGCCACGCCGACGAGGTGTTCGTGATCCCGGAGGCCCATCGCGCGAGCGATGGCGGCGCAGTGGTTACGCCACCTTCAGGCTGAGCTCGGTCCCGCCCTTGAGCGGCAGCGTCATCGACACGAAGCCGCTTTTGGGATCACGCATGAACTCCAGGAAATCGGGCTCGGCATTGTCGTTCATGACGTAGCCGCCGATGCGAAGCTGCGGCGCGACGATCTCGATCACCCGGCGCGCGAGCGAAGGACCCTCCTCGCCCGGCCAGCCGTCGATCAGGATGAAGTCGACGGGGCCGCCGAGATCGCGCAGCGTCTGCCGCGCATCGCCTTCGCGAATCTCGGCGTAGGCGGCAAGGCCCGCCTCGTCGAGATTGCGCCGGGCGGCAACGACCTTGGCCGGCACGATCTCCGAGCCGATCACGGTGCCGCCGCCATTGTCGCGCATCGCCGCCGCGAAATAGAGCGTCGACATGCCGACCGAAGTCGCGAACTCGGCAACGCGCGTCGCGCGCATGCCGCGGCACAACAGGTAGATCAGCTCGCCCTGCTCGGGATGAATCGAAAAGCCCTGCTCGGCATAGGCATGCGGATCGCGGCTGCTGAATCCGCCGCGCGGACCGCCGCCCGTTGGACGGCGACGCGCGGCCTGCATGCGTTCGATCACGGCATTGATACGCTCATCCTGAATCGGGCTGTGCGGTTGATCTTGCGACATGATCGTATTCCCTTCAGCTCTGCAGAATCTCGGCCGCCGCGCGGTCGAGAATTTTCGCGATGCGCCGCGCCTCATCGGCATCGCAGCCGTGCTTGGCGCGCAGCGCGCGCTTGAGGCCATGGCGGGCGCGATGCAGCTCGTCGGAGGCATCGCCATTGAGATCGCTGACGCCCGCAAAGGCCTCGCGCACTTCGTCCATGCGACGTCCGATCCGCGACAGCGCCTGAAGGATCGCATCCGCGGTAGCGCGATGCTCGGCGAGATGGGCCTGGCCCTGCGTAGTGATGCTGTAGCGCTTGCGGCCGGCGTCCTGCTCGACGCTGGCGTGCCCGACCTCTTCGAGATAGGTCAGCGCCGGATAGATCACGCCGGGGCTCGGGCTGTAAAAGCCATCCGAGCGCTCCTCGATGGTCTTGATCAGCTCATAGCCGTGCGCCGGTTGGTCGGCGAGCAACGCGAGGATGACGAGCTGGAGGTCCTGCGACGAAAGCCGCCGCGCGCCCGGAAAGTCGGCGCCACCGCCGCGTCCGAAGAAGCCATGACCGCCACGCCCAAATCGATGCCGCCCGCCGTGCCGCCCCATGGCGAATGCGAAGCGGAATTCCCGGTCGTCTCTGTCGTGTCGATCGTGGTGCTTGTCTCGAAACATATCTTACGTCTCCTATGAGAGATATATCGTAAGATATGTTTTGAGATTGGAAACGCAAACCACAAGGCCGTGATTGATCTCGCGGGGCCGCTTCACCGGCAAATGCAGCGTCAAGGCTTGACACTCTGCTGCCATACCGCTGGTATGTCAGTTATGCTCGCCACGTCCCTGGGGCGCGACCGCGCCTATGCCCAACTCCGCGACCTCGTGATCTCCGGCGAGTTTGCTCCCGATGAGCCGCTGTCCGAACGCAGCCTGTCGACCCGGCTCGGGCTTGGACGCACACCGATCCGCGAGGCGCTCAAGGCCCTCGCCCAAGACGGCCTCCTCACCATCCATCCGATGCGCGGCACCTTCGTGCGCCAGATGTCGTTCGATGATCTCCGCGAGATCCACGAGTTGCGCCTCGCGCTCGAAGGCATGGCGGCCTATCTCGCCGCGACGCGTGGCCCGACAGAGGCGCTCAGAAGCTGCGCGGAAGAACTACGCAGGATCCCGGCGGGTGCGGTACTCGATGTCGAGGAGGCGCAGCAGATTGGCTGGGCCTTCCACGACGAGCTGTTTCGCGCCACCGCCAACGGCCGGCTGGCGCAGGCCTATGACAATCTGCGCGCGCAGAGCGGCCTCGCGCTCCAGAAGATGCGGCAATACAGCGTCGAACGCACGCGTCAGGCCATCAACGAGCACCTCGATATCTACGCCGCGGTCGCGGCGAACGATCCCGACGCCGCGCAGCAGCGCATGTGGCGACATCTGTCGTCCGCCTTCGAGGCGCGGCTGACGGCGTTAGGCGCCATCCGCACGCAATATCCCGGACAAGGAGACCATCGCGTATGATCCGGCTGTTGTTCAGATTGCCACTCGTGTTCCAGATGCTGAGCGGGCTCGCCCTCGGCCTCTGCGTCGGACTGCTCTGGCCGGACTTCGGCGCGAGCCTGCGCCCGATCGGCACCGCCTTCGTCGAAGCGGTGAAGATGATCGTCATCCCCATCGTGTTCGCCTCCGTGACGCTCGGCATCTGCCGGATGGGGCGTGAGCTGAAGGTTCTCGGGCGCATAGCTGCGATCAGCCTCGGCTATTTCTATCTCGCCACCGTGATCTCGATCATCATCGGCCTGCTCCTCAACGCCATCTTCCATCCCGGCGCCGGCGCACCGCTGGCTGCGACCGGCAAAGTGCCCCAAAACCTCGCGGTCTCGGTCGACTGGATCAAGTTCTTCATGGACATGATCCCATCCAACATCGTCGCGGCGATGGCCGAGCAGAAGATTTTGCCGACGCTCGTCTTCGCCATCCTGTTCGGCCTCGCGCTCGCCTCGGTGGGCAAGGTCGGCGAGCCCATGATCGCCGTGCTGGAAGCCGTCATCGCGGCGATGTTCAAGATCACCAAATGGATCACATCGCTCGCGCCGATCGCCATCTTCGCCGTCATGGCATGGCTGTTCGCCACACAGGGCCTTGCCACCGTGGTCGCGCTCGCAAAGCTGGTCGGCGTCATGTATCTCGGCCTTGCCATCATGGTCGCGATCTTCTGGCTGATGCTGCTTGCGATCGGCGAGAGGCCGATTGCCGTGACCAAAGCGGTGATGGAGCCGATGATCCTGGCCTTCTCAACCCGCTCCTCCGAGGTGACACTGCCGCTGCACATGGAAAAGCTGCTGGCGATGGGCGCCTCCGAGCGCATCGTCTCGGTGGTGCTGCCGCTCGGCTATGCCTTCAACCGCGACGGCGCCATCATGTATTTCGCGCTCGCCGTAACTTTCCTCGCCGAAGCCTATGGCGTGACGCTGACCTGGTCGACGCTGTTCACGATCGTCATGGTCACGACGATCGCGAGCAAGGGCAGCGCCAACGTGCCCTCGGGCGGGCTGGTGGCGATCGCCATGGTGCTGTCGGCGATCGGGCTGCCGATCGAGGCGCTCGCGATCATCGCCGGGGTCGACGCCTTCCTCGACATGGGCCGCACCGCGATCAACGTGTTCGGCAACACAGTTGCGGTGAAGCTGGTCGAGCGGTTCGCCGGGGACGTGCTGGCGGATGAGACAGAGCCCACGGCAGCCGGACTGCAAGTGCAGGACGCCTGAATGAACGCAGACCAGCCGATTGTCGATCTGCGCAGCGACACCGTCACGTTTCCGACAGAAGCGATGCTGGAGCGCATGCAGCGCGCGCCGCTCGGCGACGACAGCCGCGACGGTGATCCGACCGTCCGCGCGCTGGAAGACCGCGGTGGCACTCTGACGGGCAAAGAGTCCGCCCTCTTCGTTCCCAGCGGCACGATGGGCAATCTGCTGGCGATGCTCGCCCATGCCGAGCGCGGCATGGATGTCTTCGCTGACAGCAGCGCACATCTGCTCAATTCCGAGCTCGGCAGCGTCGTGACGATCGCGGGGCTCGTGCCGAATCCGATGCCGGGCCACCGCGGCGCGATGAAGGAGGCGGCGCTCACAGAGGCGATTCAAGCGTCAGCCCGGCCCGGCCTGATCGCGATGGAGACGACGCATAACGGCGCCGGCGGTGCCGTGCTGCCTTTGTCGCATATGGAACGGATCCATGCGCTCGGACAGACGAGCGGAGTTCCCGTCCATCTGGACGGCGCACGTCTCTTCAACGCCTCCATCGCGCTCGGCGTGCCGCCGGCGCATATCGCTGCGCATGCCGACAGCGTCATGTTTTGTCTCTCCAAAGGGCTGAGCGCGCCGGTCGGCAGCCTGTTGTGCGGGCGCGCAGAGTTCATTGCGCGGGCGCGCGGCTTGCGAAAACTGGTCGGCGGCAACCTGCGCCAGGCCGGTATCGTCGCCGCTGCTGGCCTCGTCGCGCTGGAGACCATGGTCGAGCGCCTGCGCGAGGACCATGCCGCTGCAAGACGGCTGGCCGCTGCCCTCACCTGGCTTGATCCGGCGCTCGCCGAGCCCCACCACGTAGAGACCAACATCCTGCGCATCGACCTCTCTGCGAGCCCGCACGATGCAGCCGCCTGGGCCGACGGTGTGAAGCCACACGGCATTCTCGTGCAGGCAAGCGGGCCGAGGCAGCTCCGCCTCGTCACCCACCGCCACATCGACGACGCCGCAGTGAGGCGCACGATCCGGGCGTTCGCGGCGGTCGGCGGGCGACCTCGCCCCGTGGACCCAGCAACGGATTGATCGCGCAACGGTCATCGCCGGCGCCGTAGCATCCGGCTTTGACACAGGCAGCGCCATGGAACCCGACCTCGCGTTCGTTCGCACGTGGCGTTCGGGCTGCGCCGACATGCAAGCTGACACATTTGGCGCGCAACATTCGCGGCGCACGGACATCAAGGGAGGAACCCATGGCCACCGCGGAAAACAGCAAGGCTGCCGGCACTCCGAAATTGCGCAGCGTCGATTTCAAGCTCGAGATCGTCGTCGTGCCGGTATCCGACGTCGATCGCGCCAAGGCATTTTACGCAAAGCTCGGCTGGCGGCTCGATGCCGACTTCGCCTCCGGCAACGACTGGCGCGTGATCCAGTTCACCCCGCCGGGATCGAATGCCTCGGTCATCTTCGGCAGGAACGTCACGCCGGCCAAGCCCGGCTCCGCGCAGGGCCTGTACCTGATCGTCTCCGACATCGAGGCCGCCCGCGACACGCTTGTTGCCCGCGGCATCGAGGTGGGCGAGGTCTTTCACGGCAGCGGCGATACGCATAGCGGTGCGGACGAGCCCTACATCTCCGGCTCGCGACGCGTCAGCGGCCCGGACCCTGCGCGCGGCAGCTATCGCTCCTTCGCCTCGTTCCGCGATCCCGATGGCAATGGCTGGCTGCTCCAGGAGATCACGACGCGCCTGCCTGGCCGTGTCGAGGCCGACACGACGTTCAATTCGACAACCGAGCTCGCAAGCGCGCTGCGGCGCGCGGCCACAGCCCATGGCGAGCATGAGAAGCGGACCGGCGGCAAGCACGATGAGAACTGGCCGGATTGGTACGCTGACTACATCGTGAAGGAGCAGGCAGGCCAGCCGCTGCCGAACTGACCGGAACCGGCGTAGGGCTTAGTCGTCGTCCTACGTGGTCGAGAAGGACAAGCCGCTGCTGACGCCGGTGAAGTAGATCTGGGCATTGACCGCCGAGATTATCTGACTAAAGTCAGATATATGCTCGACCCCATTTCCCGCGTCCGCCGCTTCAACCGCGCCGTCACCTCCGCCGTCGGTGCGCTCGATACCTCCTTCCTCGGCCGCGGCCGGCCCCTGGGCGCCGCGCGTGTGCTCAACGCGATCGGGCATGGGCGCGAGGACGTCGCCGAGATCCGTGACTATCTGGGCCTCGATTCCGGCCTGATGAGCCGCCTGCTCCGCAGTCTCGAGGAGGAAGGGATGGTCGAGACAAGCCTGCATGAGGACGACGCGCGTCGTCGCGTCGCCCGGCTGACGCGCGCGGGCCGGCGCGAGTTCAATGCCTATGAGGCGCTGTCCAATTCGCAGGCCGAGGCCCTGCTCGCCCGCCATTCGCAAGCCGACGCGCTGCTGGCGGCGATGGACATG
Source organism: Bradyrhizobium sp. CCGUVB1N3 (assembly GCF_024199925.1). Taxonomy (NCBI): domain Bacteria; kingdom Pseudomonadati; phylum Pseudomonadota; class Alphaproteobacteria; order Hyphomicrobiales; family Nitrobacteraceae; genus Bradyrhizobium; species Bradyrhizobium sp. CCGUVB1N3. The sequence continues at coordinate 778,609 of NZ_JANADR010000001.1, read as the reverse complement.
ATCGGTTCTGCGCTCGGGCAGAGCCGCACCACACTGACTGAGATGAACCCGCGCGGCGACGAGGCGCGCTATTGCCTCGGCGAGTATTATGCCGAGCTCGGACGCCGCTTCAAACAGGGCTTCGACGTCAAGCTGTCGCGCGACCCCGACGCCAAGGACATGGTGCGCCCGCGCGGCAGCTTCATCGTGGCGATGTCGGATAGCTTGCCGATCGGGTGCGTCGGACTGAAGGGAACCGACCACGGCTATGCGGAGATCAAGCGGCTGTGGGTCTCTCCGTCCGCGCGCGGTCTGGGGCTTGGCCGGCGCCTGATGGACGCGGCCGAGAGCGCTGCGCGCGAGCTCGGCATCACCGTGCTGCGGCTCGACACCAACAGCGCGCTGCCGGAAGCGGGCCAGCTCTACCGCCGCACCGGCTGGAGTGAGATCCCGCGCTTCAACGACGACCCCTACCCGGATTTGTTCTTCGAAAAGCGGCTTGCCCCTTAGCCTCGTCATTCCGGGTTCGATGCTTCGCATCGCCCCGCAATGACGGCCTGATTACTCACGCCGTCGCCGCTGCAGGCTCCGCTTGCGGCTTTGCGAACGGGCGGAACGTCATCGCCATCAGGAACGCGCAGAGGCCGAGCGCCCAGGAGCCGATATAGAGCCAGGCGTAGCTGGAGAACGCATCAAAGATCAGGCCGCCGGCGAGCGGCCCCGTCGCCATGCCGAGGCTGCCGGCCATCGCCGTGCCGCCGATCACCGTCCCCATCATACGCAGCGGAAAATTGTCGCGCGCCAGCGAGGCGTAGAGCGGCATGGTGCCGGCATAGATGAAGCCGAACACGGCGGCGACCGCATAGAACGTCGCGAGCTGGTGCGCGAAGACGTAAGCGAGCGCGCCGAAGGCTTGCGCCAGCAGGCCCAAGACCAGCACGCGCTTGGCACCGAAACGATCCCCCATGAGACCGAAGGCGATCCGGCCGCCCATGCCCGCAAAGCCCTCGACGCTGTAGATCGTCACCGCCGAGATCAGCGGGATGCCGCAGCTCACGGCATAGCTGACGGTGTGGATGATCGGCCCGGAATGCGTCGCGCAGCAAAAGAAGTTGGTCGCGACCAGGATCAGGAATTGCGGCGAGCGCAGCGCCTCCGACAGCGACATCTCGGCCTGCGGCGCGCCCGCTTCGGACGTTGCGGCCTGCGGGTTTGCCAGCGCCGGCGGGCGGCGCACCAGCAGCGAGGCCGGGATCATGATGGCGCCGACCACCAGCGCCACGAGCTGCATCGAGGTGCGCCAGTCATGGCTGGAGACGAGCCAGGCAGCGAACGGTGCCATCGTCATCGGCGCCATGCCCATGCCGGCCGACACTAGCGAGACCGCAAGGCTGCGGTGGGTGTCGAACCAGCCCGTCACCGTCGCCATCATCGGCGCGAAGATCGCAGCACAGGACGCACCGACCAAGAGCCCGAAGATGAACTGGAACGCGATCAGCGAGGTCGCGTGGCTCGCGAGCGTCAGGCTCAGCGTCAGCACGACCGATCCCGTCAGCACCACCGGCAGCGGCCCGAACCGGTCGGTCAGCGTGCCCCAGGCCATGCTGGTGAAGGCCATCGCGAGAAAGCCGATCGTCATCGCGCTGGAGATGCCCGTCACCGACCAGCCGGTATCCTTGGCGATCGGCTGCAGGAACACCGGCAGCGAAAACATGCCGCCGATCGCGACACAGCCAAGCAGGCCGCCGGCGGCGACGATCACCCAGCGATAGTTGGAAGGGGTCATTTTGGGTCTCCCGTCAAATCTCTCTGGATGAAAGACGAATGGGAACGACGCGGGCCGACACCGGAATTGACGGGACACGAAATTTCTTGCCGCGAAGTTCCACGAGGCCCGGGCGAACATTAATACGATATTTTGAATTTCGTGTAACGCGAAACACTCGCCGGTGCCGGATCTGCGTTCAAGGCCGCGGTTGAAATAGGTCCGACTTGAGCGCCTTATGCTCCACAATAAAAACCCGAAAACAACCCCATGCAAAGTAGCCGGGGGCTGCCGGCGTGTTGCGGGAGCCGGCAGCCGGACCGGCGGACCCGTCACTTTTTCGTGGGCCTGGCCGTCGGTCTCGGGCATTCGCTCCGTCACGCCTCGAACAGGGCCTTCACATCATCCTCGGTAAGCGCCGAAGCGATCTGTCCATCGCGGTCGAACAGGCTGTCGGCGAGCGCGCGCTTTCTGGCCTTGAGCTCGTCCATCTTTTCCTCGATCGTACCGGCGGCAACGAGCCTGTAGACGAACACGGCCTTGTCCTGTCCGATCCGGTGCGCACGATCGATCGCCTGCTCCTCAACGGCAGGATTCCACCACGGATCGAAGATGATGACGGTGTCCGCCGCGGTCAGATTGAGGCCGACGCCGCCCGCCTTCAGGCTGACGAGGAATATCTCCGACGAGCCGTTCTGGAACGCCTCGATCGCCGCCTTGCGATCCTTGGTCTCGCCGGTCAGCAGGCTGTAACGCAGGCTATCGGTGTCAAAGCGTCGTCGGATCAGATCGAGCATGGAGGTAAATTGGGAGAAAACGATGATCTTTCGTCCCTCGCTCAGCAGTTCCGACACCATCTCGATCAGGCGGTCGAGCTTGGCCGACGGGCGTTCCACGCTGTCACTCAGCTTGAGCAGCGCCGGATCGCAGCAGACCTGCCGCATCCTGAGCAGGGCTTCGAGCACCACGATGTGGCTCTTGGCGAGGCCCCGCTTTTCGATGGCCTCGCGGACCTTGCGCGACATCGACAGCCGGATCGAATCGTAGAGGTCGCGCTGCGGCCCTTCGAGCACGATCGCCTCCAGGATCTCGCTCTTGGGGGGCAGATCCGCGGCCACTTCAGCCTTGGTCCGGCGCAGCAGGAATGGCTTGACGCGCTGCGCCAGCGCTCCTGCGCGGGCCTTGTCGCCACGCTTCTCGATGGGCCCACGCCACTGGCGTGAGAATGCCGCCTTGTCTCCGAGATAGCCCGGATTTGCGAAGCTCATGATCGACCAGAGTTCGCCGAGATGATTTTCCATCGGCGTTCCCGTGAGACAGAAGCGGTGGCCCGCCCTGATCTCCCGCAGCGCGCGGGTGGTGGCCGCATCGGGATTCTTGACCGTCTGCGCTTCGTCCAGCACGGCCATGTGCCATTCCCGCGCCAGGAGCGCCTCCCGATCCCTTGCGATCAGGGGATAGGTGGTCAGGACCAGATCGTTCTCGGCGATGGCTGGAAACTTCTGCTTGCGGTCCGCGCCTTGCAGGACGAGGACTTTCAATTCCGGCGCAAACTTTTGCGCCTCGGCGGACCAGTTGGTCATCAGGCTCGTCGGCGCAACGACCAGCACCGGGCACGTGAGGCGACCCCGCTGCTTTTCCAGCTCGATCAATGCCAGGATCTGGACAGTCTTGCCCAGCCCCATGTCGTCGGCCAGGACACCGCCCAACCCGCTTTCGCGGAGCAGGTCGAGCCATGCCACGCCCTGCGACTGATAAGGCCGAAGCGTCGCACGAAAGGTCGGCGGGAGATCCGGCGCGGTCAGTCCCCGCACCTGAAGGAGCCCGGCGAGACGACGGAGATTGTCGGCCCCGCGAAAGGCAAAATTCTCGGTCTCAACCCCGAGCAGCGGAACGACATCAGCACGCGACAACCCGATCTTTTTCCTGGCGTCGACGAAGGCGCCGCTCAGGTGCAGGCTGTGGAGGGCCAGCACCAGCGGAAGGAAGCGATCGGCGGCCAGCGCGAGATGACGACCGTCGGCAAGCGGCAGGTAGAACCGCTCGCCCTTGTCGGCGAGTTGCTTCAACCGCTCGGGCGTGAAATCGGGCCTCGACACCAGTGCGGCGACGTGCGGCGCGAGATCGTGACGCTCGCCGTCGATCTCGATGCCGAGCGCCAGCTCGAACCAATCGATGCCGCTCGACTCCAGCTCGGCGTCGAAGTCGCCCGACGACTCCGCGAGCCGAAATGGAAAGTCGTCGTCGATCAGGATCTCGAAACCTTCGGACCGCAACTTTTCCGCGTGAAGCGCGATAAAATCGAACCAGTCGAGCTGGTCGCGCAGCGTGACGTCCATGGCATGACGGAAATCGAGCGTCGGAAATGCCGCCCTCGCGTCCCCGAGACCGAAGTCGGTGAGCTGCTTGCGCGCCTGCCTTTCCTTGCCCTGGCGCCGCGTGATCGCATAGACCTGCCCGGCCTGGAACAATTCCAGCCGACTCGCCCTCTGGGTCGTGTCGATGTCGAACGGACCGTAGCGGAAGCCGAGACTGGCGACGCCGACGGGACCACGCTCCTTCTCCCTGCCAGCATAGTAATACGCATTTACGTGTCCGCGTTTCAGTCGCAGTACCGGACGCGGATCCTCGTCGATCCGTACCGCCGCCGGCGGAGGCACGGGCAGGAGGCCGTGATGAAGCGAGGGCAGCTTCTGGCTCAAGCGGCGCGAGACTTCCTCAACCTGCGCGCGGGGAATGGCGGGCGCCGATAGAAACTGGCAGGCAAACCGCGGCGGCACGCCCAACTGCACGGGGCCGATCAGCCCGGACCCTTCGTCGACATAGACCGGCGGCTCGGCATTGAGTGCGACTGCTCCGGGCACCACGAGATGAGGCGCGACGCCACGCTTGCCGGCCTGTTGCCATTCGATCCGGCCCTCGCGCTCCTCTCCCCAAATCAGCGGCTTGCGTTTGTGATCGAGCCAGAATGCGCGGCCCGTTGCGACGATCCGCTTCAACAATTCCGCCGGATACGGTCCCTGGGAATAGTAGGCGCGAATCCGCCCCGTGACTTGCGTCAGAAGATCGACGTCGACATCACGGTAATATTTCGGCGCCCGTTCCGACTTGAAATCGAACAGGCTCGGGCTGGCGTAATTGTCTGCATTGCCTCCTCCCTTGAGCACCCGAACCGAACGCAAGGACACGGCCACAAAGGGCATCGCCTCTCCCGACGGATGCAGGCAATACAGCAGTCGTTGGCTCACCTCCGCATCAGTGTCAGGTGTCCGCACCGTGCGGCCGACGTCCTCGATCCAGGTTTGGACCTCAAAGGGAAGAACCGGAGGAGGTGCCGGCGCGAGAGTCTTGCCCGTATCGGCCTTTCGCGTCAGTGGCGACGACGACGGCGCCTCGGGTTGCTTGCCGCTCAACGCCTCGAGAAGGGTCGCAGCGACGTGCTTGCAATTGTAGTCCATGGGACAACTGCAATCGCCGTCGAGGTCGGTCAGCCGGTCGCCCCCGAACCGCAACGCAATGTCGACGCGATAGACATTGGATCCGCTGCCGCGGACCCGGGCGCTGACATGCTTCAGGTCGTCGCTGACTTCCAAATCCGCGACGCGTCTTTGGGCCTGATAGGCATGCCCCTTCTCCATCGCCGAACGGCTGAAATAATCATAGATGTCCTTGCGGTTGATGATGTCCGAGAGCACGAGCGGAAGCCCACGATGATACCGGCGCAGTGAAAAATAGCCTCTCCAGTCGGTTCGTCATAGCCGCGAAATCATAGCCGCCAACAAGATGATTCGATGGCAAGGAGCCAGCAGTCTCGCCAAAACTCGATCCGAGGCCACGAACCCGCAAATACGACATTCCGTATTTCTGTTTATCCGAAGCATCGTTGACGCCGGATCGACGTTCAAGGCCGCGGATGAAATAGGTCCGGCTCGAGGGCTTATGCCCCAAAACCAAAAACCCGAAAACAACCCCATGCAAAGTAGCCGGCGGACCGCGGCGCCTTGCCTGGCGATGTGCGGAGACGGTGCACTGACGGGCTTCCATCTAGGGCAGCCCCCGAAACCGACCGGGATCAACCGCCACAAAAATACGCAAATTTCCAATGCATTGCATAAAAAGATGCATTTTATATTTTCGTCATCTGTGCGACGATGTGGGGGTTTCGTGGCAATCCCAACAAAAGGGGACCCCTAAAATGAAGTTCGCGCTTGCCAGCCTGTCCGCCGCCGCGGCCGTCGCGGCAACCCTGGCCCTCGGCCAGCCCGCTCGTGCCGGCGATCTGATCGTCGCAACAGACACGGCCTTCGTTCCGTTCGAGTTCAAGGATGGTGACAAGTATGTCGGCTTCGACATCGACCTGTGGGCCGCCATCGCCAAGGATATCGGCGTGACCTACACGCTGCAGCCGATGGACTTCAACGGCATCATCCCGGCGCTCCAGACCAAGCAGGTCGACGTCGGGCTGGCCGGCATCACCATCAAGGACGAGCGCAAGAAGGTCATCGACTTTTCGGACGGCTATTACGACAGCGGCTTCCTGCTGATGGTGCCGGTCAACAGCACGATCAAGGGTCCGGAAGACCTTGCCGGCAAGACGCTTGCCGTGAAGACCGGCACGTCGGCAACCGACTACGCCAAGGAGCACTTCAAGGGGACGGAGCTTCGCCTCTTCCCCAACAGCGACAACGCCTATCTCGAAGTCGCGACCGGACGCGCGGACGCCGCGATGCACGACACTCCCAACGTCCTCTACTACATCAAGACCAACGGTCAGGGGAAAGTGAAGACCGTCGGTCCGCAAATGATGGCCCAGCAATATGGCATGGCCTTCCCGAAGGGCAGTGAGCTCATCGCCAAGGTCAACGCCTCGCTGGTCAAGCTGAAGGGCGACGGCACCTACACCGCCATCTACAAGAAGTGGTTCGGCGCCGAGCCGCCGAAGAGCTGATCCGGGTTTTGCGGCGCGCGCCGGCATGACCGGCGCGCCTTCCCTAGAGGAAAGCTCTCATGGATTTCGAGTGGTCGGTTATCTGGCAGGCCCTGCCTGAGCTCTTGAAGGGTGCCCGCCTCACCGTGCTGATCGCGCTGGCCGGGCTCGCCGGCGGACTGCTGATCGGCTTCGCGGCCGGCCTGGCGCGCGCCTACGGCAATGCCGTCCTCAACGCCATAGCCTTCGCCTATGTCGAGCTCATACGCGGCACGCCGATCATCGTGCAGGTGATGTTCATCTATTTCGCGTTGCCGATCCTCGCGAACGTCCGCATTTACCCGCTCGCGGCGGCAATCATGGCCATCGTCGTCAACGCCGGAGCCTATATCGCCGAGATCGTGCGCGGCTCGTTTCTCTCCGTCCATAAAGGATTGCGGGAAGCCGGTCTGGCGCTCGGCCTGCCACTCTGGAAGGTGCTTCTCTACATCATCGGCCCGCTCGCCTTCCGCCGCATGATTCCGGCGCTCGGCAACCAGTTCATCGTCAGCCTGAAGGATACGTCGCTCTTCATCGTCATCGGTGTCGGCGAACTCACGCGGCAAGGCCAGGAAATCATGGCGGCCAACTTTCGCGCCGTCGAAATCTGGTCCGCCGTGGCGATGTTCTACCTCATCATGACCGGCGCGCTCACGCTTATCCTCAGGATGACCGAAAAGAGGATGCGCATCCTGTGAGCATCGTGGAGTTCAAGAAGGTCACCAAGCGGTTCGGCCAGGTCACGATCCTCGACCAGGTCGACCTGTCGATAGAGGCTGGCGAGAAAGTCGTGTTGATCGGTCCCTCCGGTTCCGGCAAGTCGACGCTACTCCGCTGCATCAACGCGCTGGAGGAGATCAATGGCGGTGATCTCGTCGTCGACGGCATCAGCGTCAAGGCCGGCGGCCGCATGGTCCGCATGATCCGACAGGAAGCCGGCATGGTCTTCCAGCAATTCAACCTGTTTCCACAAATGACGGCGCTCGAGAACGTCGCCTTCGGCCCGCGCCGCGTGCGCGGCGAGTCGCGGGAGGATGCGCGAAAGCGGGCGCTGGAAATGCTCGCCAAGGTCGGCCTCGCCGACCGCGCTCACCACTATCCGAGCGAACTTTCCGGCGGCCAGCAGCAACGCGTCGCGATCGCCCGCGCGCTTGCCGTCAAGCCGAAGCTGATGCTGTTCGACGAGCCCACGTCCGCACTCGATCCAGAACTGAGGCATGAAGTGCTGCGCGTCATGCAGTCGCTGGCCGAGGAAGGCATGACCATGATCGTGGTCACCCACGAGATGGCCTTCGCCCGCAAGGTCGGCACCAGGCTGATCTTCATGGAAGGCGGCAAGATCGCAGTCGACGGCGAGCCACGGGAGCTGCTGGCAAACCCGCAAAACCCCCGCTTGAAAGAGTTTCTGCAACATGTCGTATGACGCCGGCCGCCGGCTTTCCTTCATCGATGTCGCAGGTTCGCCATTTGATGTCGGAGCTGCTCTTGGGCGCTTCGGCCGAGCGGCCTTGCAGGACCATTTCCGTACCTCGGCCGCGTGGCGCGAACTCGCCACGCGCCGCGGCGATCCCTTGATCGGCGAGATGGCGGCCATCGTCCGGGAACGGTTTCCAAGATACTGGGCTGAGCTGCAGGGCCTCGCCGTCGGGCTGGCGCTGCCGTTCGACGACGTTTTCCTGTGGAACTGCCGCGGCGATATCTGGGCGATGGCGCCGGACGGCTGCACGACCGTGCAATTGCCCGGCTTTCCGCATGTGATCGGCCACAACGAGGATGGCGCCCCCGACTTTGCCGGCCACTGCGCCCTTGCCCATCTTGCATCCGAAGGCGGCACACCGTTCACCGCCTTTGTGTACCCAGGCTCGCTTCCGGGACACACTTTTGCGGCCACGTCGAAGGGAGTGGTCCAGACCGTCAACAATATCAGGCCGCTGGCCGGCGGCGCCGGCGCGCCGCGCATGGTGCTCGCCCGCGCGATACTCGACGCACCGGACCTCGACGCGGCACTCACCGTGCTCAAATCCGCCCCGCGCGCCGGCGCATTTCACCTGACTTTGGCGCAAGCCGGGGACGAGCGGCTGCTCAGCGTCGAGTTCACCGCCCGGGCCCTGTCGGTCGATCGGGTCGAAGCGCCGCGCGTCCATTCGAATCATCTGATCCATGCCGACACCGGACGCATGTCGCAGATCGTCACCGGCTCGTCCGGCGTGCGACAACGCCGCGGCGAGATGCTGCTCGGTGAAACGCACCAGTCGGAGCCGCAAGGCCGTGCGCTCGGCATATTGTGGGACGCAGTCGACGCGGAATTGCCGATCTACCGCACGGACCCGGCCGACAGCGACGTCGAGAACACGCTCGCAAGCGCCGTCTTCCGGGTCGGGGCTGACAAGGTCGAGTGGTCTGTCTACGATGGAGCGCACGAAGCAGCTCGCTTCGATATGCGGGATGGGCTGGTGCCCTTCGCGGCGTAAACAGGAACGGGGTGATGCCAGAGGAAGCCGTCGCGGAGCCGCCGCGCACCATCGAGGATCTCAGGGCACTCGCGCTCTCGGTCGGTCGCGACGAGGCAGGCTTTTCGCTCGGCTCCAAAGCGCATGATGTATTCGCAAAGCTGGTGGAAGCGCCGGAGCAGTCGGCGGTTCGCTCGATCTCGGAGCTTGCCAATCAGTTCGGCATCAATCCGTCGACGCTGACCAGACTGGCGAAACGTCTCGGCTTCGAAGGCTTCAGCGATTTCCAGGCGGTCTTCCGCAAGGCCATAGCGAACGAGCAGCAGTATTTCTATAGCCGCCAGGCCGGCCGGCTGATGGCCGCACCGTCCGTCGGCAATGCCGAAGTCCAGGCGTTCGAGCAGCTCGCGCGGGAAACGGCAGCGAATGTCGACGGATTCCTCGGACAGCTCGACGGAGCCGCTCTGCAACGGGCCACGAAGCTCCTGGCAAACGCCCGCCGTATTCGTGTCCATGGCGTTCGCCAATTCCATTCGCTGGCGAGCTTTCTCACCTATTGCCTGGGAATGGTGCGCTCGGACGTCGCGCTTCTCGACGCGCCGCGCCTCGGCGTCGCCGAGGCATTGTCACAGCTCGACCCGGGCGACGTCGTCATCGTCGCCAGCTGTGCGCCCTATACGCGCAGCGTCGCGGAGGTCGGCCGGGTCGCGGCTTCGAACGGCCAGACGGTTATCGCGATTACGGATTCCCGGTCGTCACCGCTCGTACCTCCTGCCACGCACGCGTTTTTCATCCCCCACGCAAGCAGCTTCTATTCGAACAGCATGGGCGCCTATGTCGTCTTCTGTGAAGCGCTGCTCAACCTTGTCGCGAGGGAATTGGGTGACAAGGCACTGAACTCCCTGGCGGGTCGCGAGCGGCTGATTGCGGAGATGAACATAGAGGTCGGCTGACTGCGCGGCGGTCTGCTTATGCAGCAACGCCACCGCACTACGGCAACGGCCTTTCCGATGCCCTGGCTGGCGCCCGTGACGAGCGCGACTGATTTCGCTCGAATTCTCCGTCGAAAGCATTGCTCCTCAGTCGTGGACAACGACCATCTTTCCCCTCGCCTCATTGGCCTCCATGACCCGGTGCGCCTCGCGGATCTCGTTAAAGCGAAAGACGCGGGCCGGCTTGACGTCGAGCCGACCGCCGGCTGCATCCTGCGCGATCTGTTGAAGCGGCACGTCCGACAGCGGGAAGCCCGGCGTGCCGAACACGAAACTGCCGAAGAACGTGAGGTAGACGCCGCTCGCCATCTGCAGCATCGGATTGAAGTCGGGGATCGGAGCGAGGCCGCCGAGCCAGCCGGCCAGGCACAAGCGGCCGCCGCGACGAAGCATGGCAAGGGAATCCAGCACCACACTGTTGCCGACGAGGTCAAGCACCGCATCGATCTGCTTTGCTTCGGCAATATGCTTCGAGAGGTCGGCGCGCTCAATTTCGCAGCGCTCGGCGCCGAGCTTCTCCAGGAGCGCGAAACGATCACGGCTGCGGGTGGTCGCGATCACGCGAACCCCGGCGTTGACCGCCAGCTTGAGAGCGGCCTGGCCGAAGGACGAGGTCGCACCGCGAATGACGAGAAGCTGGCCCTTCCTGATCTCCAGATTGCGGAAGAGACAGGTCCAGGCGGTCGCGTAGGTTTCGGGAATTGCCGCAAGCTCGGCCCACGGCAAGTCCGCCTCGATCAGCGCGACATTCGACACGGGAACGCGGGTATATTGGGCGTAGCTGCCATTGATGGTACGGCCGAGACCGCCCATCAGCGCTGCGACTTTCGCGCCGACCGGAAATTCGCCGCCGGGACAGGATTTCACGAGGCCCACGCATTCGATGCCGCTCACTGGCGCGGCCTCCGCCCACTCGCCGCGGCGCATGTGCAGCTCCGCGTGATTAAGGCCGAACGCCTTGATCTCGATGACGACGTGACCGAGCTTGGGCTCCGGCTCCGGGATGTCCTTGTAGACCAGGCTGTCCAGCCCGCCGAATTTCTCGAGAACGATGGCACGCATGACAATGTGTCTCCTTTGGTTAAGCGGTATCCACGGTCAGCGCTTGCGAGGCAGGCGCGGTTGCGAAGTCAGCGGGAAAGGAAATCGCGGATCGCAGCGGCGATCTCGGCGGCGTGTGTCTCCAGCGCGAAATGTCCGGTGTCGAAGAAACGCACCGTTGCATTCGGTATGTCTCGCCTAAAGGCCTCCGCCCCTGCCGGCAGGAAGAACGGATCGTTCTTGCCCCATACCGCCAGGAACGGCGGCTTGTGGGTCCGGAAATATTTTTGGAAGGCCGGGTAGAGCGCAACGTTGCTCTTGTAGTCGCCGAACAAATCGAGTTGCACCTCGTCGGCGCCGGGCCGCGCAAGATAGTAGTTGTCGAGCGAATAGCCGTCCGGCGAAACCCTGGTCGCGTCGGGGACGCCATGGGTGTATTGCCAGATCGTCGTCTCCGGCTTGAGGAAGGCGCGCAACGCTTTCCGGTTCTCCTCCGACGCATCCTGCCAATAGGCCCGGATCGGATTCCAGCCGTCGCTCAAACCTTCTTCGTAGGCGTTGCCGTTCTGCGAGATGATCGCCGCGATGCGCTCCGGATGTTTTGCAGCGATCCGAAAGCCCGTGGGCGCACCGTAATCGAAGACATAGACCGCAAAGCGCTCCAACCCGATCACCTCGGTGAAGCGGTCGATGACCTCGGCAATCTGATCGAAGGTGGTGGCGAACATACCGTGCGCCAGCTTGTCCGACTGTCCGAAGCCGGGCAGATCGGGGGCTACGATGTGAAAGCGATCGGCGAGCAGCGGGATGAGATCGCGGAACATGTGGCCGGCGCTCGGGAAGCCGTGCAGCAGCAGCAGTGTCGGCGCTTCCGGACGGCCGGCTTCGCGATAGAAGATCTTCCAGCCGTCGACGTCGGCAGTGCGATAGTTGATTGCAACCATGAGCTTTCTCCTCCGTTACGTAACTTTTTAAAATGTCAATCACAGGTTACGGCTTGACCGGCGCCCCATTTCGCCGTGGGCCACCTCTACGCCTTGGAATGCGGCCACGGAGCCGACGAGCTTTGCCCAAGCCCATCGCAAGATCCCCGTTCCGTGGGCAATGAGCATGCTCAGATCGTTCAGGGACATCACTGCTTTCCGTCCAGAGAATCTTACTGTCGGTAACCTCTTTATTGGCTTCAATGTGGTTACTTCGATCGTACGTAACTTGTCAACGACGGACAAAGCGGTTATCTATGGAACAACGTTCACGGTTGGGTGATGGAGTTGGGCCAACGCCCGGAACAGGAGCCTTCGATGAACCAACATCCTCCCGCGATCTTCGTCGGCGATGCGCCCGGCCTGGATTTCGTGAATTCAATCGCGACGCCGGTCGATACGCCCTTCGACTGGATCGATGATGGCGAGGGCCTGCTGAACTGGCTCGAGCAGGCGCAGCTCGTACCTGCGGATGCGCTTGGGAGCATTCGCTCAAAGGCGCTGCCCGGCGAGCTCGACAAGGTCGCAGATCAGGCAAGGAGCCTACGCGAGTGGTTCAGAGGCTTTGTGCGTAAGCACAAGGGCCGTGCCCTGACGGCAAAGAGTCTCGCCGAACTCGAGCCGCTCAATCGCCTGCTGGAGCGGGATGATTCCTTCAACCGCATCGTGGCTGCGCCGAAAGGCGCACCGTCGCCTCTCCAGCGGCAGTCGATCCGCCGATGGCGTACGCCCGAAGCCCTTCTCGCGCCCATCGGAGAGGCACTGGCACAATTCGTCTGCGTAGAAGATTTTTCGAACGTGAAGGCCTGCGAAGGGCCGGCCTGCACGCTGCTCTTCGCCGACCACACGCGCGGTCATCGGCGACGCTGGTGCAGCATGGCCATCTGTGGCAATCGCGCCAAACAGGCCGCGCACCGTCAGCGGATCAGAGCGCAGTAGGCCGCGCTCGTCCGCCCCGGGCGCAGAGACGTCGCGCTGCTGCCGTCCGTTGCCATGCGCGACGCGGGATCACCGCACCTTGCGCGGCTGCGCACCTACCACCATTTCGGCGCAAACAGCTCTGCGGCAGGCCGCGATGCTCGGGAGGCGAAACCATGGGATTTTCAGGCGGCTGTTCGTGTCACGCGGTTCGGTACAGCATCGATGCCGAGCCCGTGCGCGGCTTCCAATGTCAGTGCCGGGATTGCCAGATGGACTCCGGCGGGGGACATAGCTCGGTGTTCGTGTTTCCACGAAGCGCGTTCGAGCTAACGGGCACGGTTCGCGAAATCGCGCGCACGAGCGACCGCGGCGCGACCAAGCGCAAGGGCTTTTGTCCCACCTGCGGCGTCGCGATCTACAACAAGCCGGACGAGAAGCCCGAATTCATCGGGATCTATGTCGGCAGCCTCGACGACGCCGCGTCGTTCAGGCCCGCCGCCATCTTCTACGCGGCACGGGGATACGCCTGGGATTTCCTCGATCCTGCCGTGCCCAAGGTGCCGGAATGGCATTCGAGCTAACTCAACGCGACACTGCGACATCGCGCTGAAGTGCCGGCTGCGACCCGCGAGAACGCACCATCAGATAGAACGCAGCCACGTGCGTGATCATCAACAGCGGCACGTAGATGATCGGGATCGCGTAGACGGCGCCCAGCTCCCCCGCCAGCGGCGCAAGGCCGAGCTGATTGCCGTGATAGTAGTCGACGAGGATGTCGACTGCCCCGACGAGATTGAAGGCAACGACGAACAGCCAGAAGAGCGGACGTATCCGCACCGTGAGTAGCGCCAGCATCGCCAGAAGTCCGGTCGCGAAGTCGAAATAGGCGGCGAAGCTGGCGAAACCGGCGGGCAGATTGGGCCCGACCACGCCGGGGATCAGAAAGACCAGTCCGAAGAAGCGGAAGCTGTGCAAGGTGGCGATGACGCGTTGCGCCTCGACCTGGTCCATCGATTTGAGCCAGGGCCAGCCATACGAGCCGAAGAGAAGCAGCCACGGGACATAGCCAAGAACGAGATGGATCTGGAAGATGGTTGCGGTCGACATCTGGCGTCTCCTCAGGTGGCAGTTGGTGCGGCCTCGAACACCGCGGTCAGGATGCCGAGCCGGCCTTCCAGGAGATTTCGTCCCAGATTGGCGGAGAGCTGGGCAAAGTCCGGCCCCATCACCACGCCGAGGTTTGGCGACGGCGGTGGCCCCGACGCGCGGAGCTGGGCGACCCACGCCTTGGCGGCTTCGCTGTCGTCCTGCGAGACCAGCGTGCGGAAACCTGCCGCCTCGACCGCCTCGCGCGTGGCTGCGGCTGACAGCAGAAAGCTCGTCGCCGACGTTCGCGCCCACGGCACCGGATAGAGCGGCTCGCCGCCGCCCAAAACGACGTCGTAGGTCGCGAATCTGCCGCCGACCTTCAGCACGCGCCGGATCTCACGATAGAGCCGCGCCCGGTCAGGAATGTTCATCGCTACATGCTGGAGCCAGGCGACGTCGAAGCGGCCGGCGTCGAACGGCAGCTCGAAGGCGCTTGCCGTCTCGAACGACACGCGTTCGCTCAAGCCCGTGCGCGCGGTCAGGTAGCGCGCCGCTTCGACGAAGGGGGCACTGAGATCGACGCCGGTCACCCGGCAGCCACAGGTCGACGCGAGAAAGCGCGCCGGCCCGCCGACGCCCGAGCCGACATCGAGGACCGACATCTCGGCGCTGACGCCCGCGAGCCTCGCGAGCTCGGCCGTCGCCGCAATGCCACGGGTGTGGAACTGGTCGAGAGCGGCAAGCTGCTGGGGCGTGAGCCGCTGACCCTCCGGCCCAAAGGCCGAGAGCGCCGTCTTCAGCCGCCCGGTCAGGCCGGTCGCCGCGTAATGGTCGCGCACGCCATCAAGGACATCGGTCATTTGCAGGACTCCGTGAAAGCTTCAGGTCTCGCCGCAACACATACGACCGCTTCCGGCAGACGACTATCCGCGATAATGTCGACAGGCTATGAAGCAGAACTTCACAATCCGGCAGAGCGCGCTCGACGGCGTGGAGGCATTCCTCGCCGTTGCCCAGCACCGCAATTTTCGCCGCGCGGCCGCCGAGCTCGGGGTGACGCCGTCGGCGGTCAGCCAGGCGGTGCGCACGCTCGAGGCGCGCATCGGCGCGGCGCTGTTCGCCCGCACGACGCGCAGTGTCGGATTGACAGAAGCCGGCGAACGATTCCTGTCCCGCGCAAAGCCCGCCTTCGAGGAGCTCGTCGCGGCCAGCGAGGCCGCACGTGATCTCGGGCGGCGACCGGCCGGGCTGTTACGCCTCGCCGTTCCCCGCTCGGTCGTGCCGCTGATCCTCGAGCCTGTGATCGCCGCCTTCTGCCGGGCCTATCCCGAGATCGAGGTGGAGATCGCCGCAAGCGAGGAGATGGTCGATCTTGCCGCAGGCGGCTTCGATGCAGGCATCCGTCTCGGCCAGCTCATCGCGCCGGATATGATCGCCGTGCGGCTGACGCAGCCTTTCCCGTTTCTGGTCGTCGGCAGCCCCGACTACATGCGCGGGCG
Source organism: Bradyrhizobium sp. CCGUVB1N3 (assembly GCF_024199925.1). Taxonomy (NCBI): domain Bacteria; kingdom Pseudomonadati; phylum Pseudomonadota; class Alphaproteobacteria; order Hyphomicrobiales; family Nitrobacteraceae; genus Bradyrhizobium; species Bradyrhizobium sp. CCGUVB1N3. The sequence continues at coordinate 762,924 of NZ_JANADR010000001.1, read as the reverse complement.
GAAGCGGCCGGCGGCAATCGACGATCTTCGCGACCACGCCTGCCTACGCCTGCGCCGCGCTAACGGGTCGATCGCGCCCTGGCCCTTCGTCGATGGCAACAAGGCGATCGAGGCCATCGTCTCAGGGCCACTCATCGCGCACGATTATGTCACGCTGCTCGGTGCCGCAATCAAAGGTGTCGGACTTGCGCAGGTGCCCGCCCCGCTCGCCGAAGCGGCGATTGCCGACGGCCGATTGCTAAAGCTGCTCACTCCCTTCGCCGTCATGGGACCGGGGGTCTTTCTGTACTATCCGGGAAAGCGCCAGGTCCTACCAAAGCTGCGCGCCTTCATCGAGCACGTCAAATATCGTGGCGCCGATACGTCGCGGGACAAAACGGACGCCCGGAGAGAACGCATGCACAAGCGTGCAAAGCGCGCCTGACGCCAACACTCAGGCCTTCGCCCGTGCCTGCCGGAGCCAATCGTCAAGACCGATCCGGCCGAGACGCGCCTCGCCCAACGGCACCAGCGAATGCTGCTCGACCTTGCCGCCAAAATATCGCGCCTCGGGATCGCGCACGACCGCGCGCGCGTCACCTGTCGCCTTCAGATAGCGAGCGACGATTTCGTCGAACGGCGCGCGGTCCGGGCCGGCGATCTCGACGATGCCGTTTCGCGGCGGTTCGAGCGCCACATCGGCAATGGACCTCGCGACATCGTCCGCTGCAATCGGCTGGAACAGGCCAGGTGAAACCCTGAGCGTGTTTCCTTGCGCACTCGATGCGGCGATGGCGCCGAGAAACTCCATGAACTGGGTCGCGCGAACGATGGTGTAGGGAATGTGGGAGGCCTCGATCAGCTTCTCCTGGGCGACCTTCGCGCGGAAATAGCCGTTCTCGGGTGTCCGGTCGGTTCCAACGATGGAGAGCGCGACATGGTGCCGAACGCCGGCTGCGGCCTCCGCTGCGAGCACGTTGCGGCCGGCGGCCTGGAAGAACTCCAGCACGGCCTGGTCTTCGAACGAGGGCGAATTGGCAAGGTCGACCACGGTTTCCGCGCCGCTCATGGCATCCTTCAGCCCTTCGCCGGTGATGATGTTGACGCCGCTCTTGAGCGAGGCGGCGACGACGTCGTGGCCACCCTGGCGCAGAATGGCGACCACTTTCGAGCCGATCAGGCCGGTGCCACCGATGACGACGATCTTCATGGGACCTCCTTTGTCGACGAGTTAGAAAGGAAAATGCGGGCCCCAATTGTGCAGTTTGCCGCGCGCATCCGACTACTTGATGTCGCATTTTGCCGCGCGCGTAGATTTGATCGCGGGTTCCGGGGTAAGAGGTTGATCATGACCATCCGCCCCATCGTCCGCTATCCCGACCGCCGGCTCGCGATCCCGGCACGGCCCGTGACCGTGTTCGACGACGCGTTGCGAGACCTTGCAAAAGATTTGCTCGAGACGATGCGCGCCGCACCCGGGATCGGGATCACGGCGCCGCATATCGGCGTTCCCTTGCGGGTCGTGGTGCTCGAGCTCGACGCCAAGGACGGCGTGCGAACCTACGTCAATCCCGAGATCGAGTGGGCTTCATCCGAGATGATCCTGCACCGCGAAGGCAGCGTCTCGATGCCCGGCGTCAACGACGAGGTCCAGCGCCACGCGCGCGTGCGGATCAGCTATCAGGATGTCGACGGCAACATGCAAACCGAGGAGTCGGATGGGTTACGTGCAGTGTGTCATCAGCACGAGATCGATCAGCTCGATGGGACGTTCTGGATTCAGCGGCTATCGCGGCTGAAGCGGGAGCGGCTGGTGAAGAAGTTTGAGAAGATGGCGCGGGGATCGTAGGGTGGGTTAGCGAAAGCGTAACCCACCATCACGCACACGGCTCGACGACAGCATTGGTGGATTACGCCTCCGGCTAATCCACCCTACGGGCTCGACTGATCTTGCCGTTTGGCACAGGCGGACCCGAAATTTGCAGTACCGCTTTCAGGGGATGCAAGATGGGAATGAGCTTCGAGCTATCGATGCTGGCAGGCGCAACTGTCTGGGGCTTCCTTCAGCTCGTCGCCGCTGCGCAAGCCGCAAACGTGCAGTACGGCCTCAGATGGGCCGCGAGCCCGCGCGATGTCGAGATGCCGCCGCTCAGACCCCTCCCCGGTCGCGTCAACCGAAACTTCCGCAACTACATGGAGACCTTTCCGTTCTTTGCCGCCGCGATTCTCATCGCTCACGTCTCAGGCGCTCACAATGAGCTGACCCAATGGGGATCGATCGCCTATCTTGGCGGACGCATCGCCTACACCGCACTCTATATATCGGGAATACCGCTCGTCCGCTCGCTGTTCTGGAACATCGCTGCCTTTGGCATGCTCGCCGTTCTGACCGCACCTTTCGTCTCCCACTGAAGCGCGTTAGGAAGGGTGGAGCGAAGCGATACCCATCAATCCCGTTTTCAAGCGCGATGGGTTTCGCTGCGCTCTACCCATCCTACAAGCTAGCGACGCATGGCGGCCAGCGTGCACATCACCGCCGACGCGGCGCCAACGCCTCCGACGACGACCCACATGCGCGGACCAAACATGGGCGCCGAACCCAAATGGGGATGCGGGATCACGAATTCATCGAGCCAATAGATCGTCGCCATGCTGATCCCGGCTCCGATGAGAAGATTGGCGGCGACGATCCATAACTTCGAGAAGGCGCGATTCGACATCAATCGCGTCGCCGCGCCGACGGCAAGGGCAGCGGGCGCCCCGACGACATAGGCCCCGATCAAAAGCATAGGGATGAGCGTCAGGACACCAAGCGCGGTTGACACCAGGGAGGCATCCAGCAGAACGGCGTCGCTTCGCCTCGTGACTACTTGCCAGGAAATTCCCGCAAGCGAGACGGCAAACATCATCGCGAATCCGATCGCCGGCCCCACCAACGCAAACCACACGGCGGACCGTTTCAAGTGACTGCCTCCCAACCGGTCAATGCGGCATCAACTCTGCGCCGCCATCGGTGAATTCATGCCCCTATCGGTTGATAGCTCGTAGGATGGGTGGAGCAAAGCGATACCCATCAATCCCGTTCCCGATCACCATGGGTTTCGCTGCGCTCTACCCATCCTACGCGCTCTCCAAGGCGGCAACCAACTACCCGAAAAGCACCTTTCGGATGGCCGTATCGCGTGTATCCATATCCCCACAATAGCAACGCAGGTGTTCAGGAACGGCCTCATATGCCGCGCGCAAGGCATCCTTCATCTGAGGTGTCGGTTCACGCTCATACTTCGTAAAGGCTTGAGCACAGCGCCGAACGGCGCCGGGGCCACCGTTCAGTTTATCGAGCACGTCATGAACTTCGCCAATCCGGTCGTGGACGGAGATGAACCCGAATACGTCGGCTGGCCGGAACTCGCCTAGCCCCGGCAATTCGATCAGACTTCCGGCTGAAATTTGATTGCATATCTCTCCGTCGACGTATCGCGAAGACAACTCTTCAAGCGGGAAAAGATCGCCGTTAGGACCGATCCGCAACAGACCATCGGCAAACACGAATAGCCGAGTCAACTGCGCCCCTCGGTTCGTCAGCTTAAGAACCGGCACGCTGTCGGCCAGAATTTCCTCGTTTGTTGCATCAGCGATCCGAAAGGCCTTCTTGTCAGAAAGCCCCATTTTTGCGGTATGTACCTTGCCGCGAAGCTCAACATCGGATCCGTGCATATCGATCAAGCCCTGCATAGAGGGATTCAAGAATCCGATTATCGCATCGACTTGTTCCACTATTCTGTGTTGGGGCTGAAACCACTTGGCGTCATTTACGCGAGCGGCACCGAAGTTAAAGACGGACAACAGCTGGTCCCTTGCTTGACCAGAGACGACCCATCGAGCACCCACCTTCGTCTTGAACAGCGCCCTGTCGACGAATCCCCAGCAATCTATGGAGCCATCTTCATACACGTCCACGGTGGTGAGATGGCATTCCATATTATTGATGAAGAGGGAGATCGAGCGACCATATGTCCTCCCGGCAGGCTGAGAACGCACGATTGGCCAGCTCTCGAAGCTCTGACTTTGGTCGCTCTTAGAGGACCACATGCGATCGTGTCTCTCCCTGGATGGCTCGGATTCTCCAAGCCTCTCCCTCACTCCCACTCAATTGTCCCCGGCGGCTTGCTGGTGACGTCGTACACCACCCGGTTCACGCCCTTCACCTCGTTGATGATGCGCGTGGCGGTCTCGCCCAGGAATTTCATGTCGAACTGGTAGAAGTCCGCGGTCATGCCGTCGGTGGAGGTCACGGCGCGCAGGCCGACGACGTAGTCGTAGGTGCGGCCGTCGCCCATGACGCCGACTGTCTTCACCGGCAGCAGCACGGCAAACGCCTGCCAGATCTCGTCGTAGAGGCCGTGCTTGCGGATCTGGTCGATGTAGACGGCATCGGCCTTGCGCAGGATGTCGAGCTTGTCGCGCGTGATGTCGCCGGGGCAGCGGATGGCGAGGCCCGGGCCGGGGAACGGGTGACGGCCGACGAAGATTTCGGGCAGGCCGAGCTCGCGGCCGAGCGCGCGCACCTCGTCCTTGAAGAGCTCGCGCAGGGGCTCGACGAGCTTCATGTTCATGCGCGCAGGTAAGCCGCCGACATTGTGGTGCGACTTGATCGTCACCGAGGGGCCGCCGGTGAAGGAGACGCTCTCGATCACGTCGGGGTAGAGCGTGCCTTGCGCGAGGAAGTCGGCGCCGCCGATCTTCTTCGCCTCCGCGTCGAACACGTCGATGAAGAGACGACCGATGGTCTTGCGCTTCACTTCGGGGTCGGTGACGCCTTCGAGCTCGCCGAGGAACTGCTTCGAGGCATCCACGTGCACGAGCGGGATGTTGTAGTGGTGGCGGAACAGGTCGACCACGGTCTTGGCCTCATCGAGGCGGAGCAGGCCATGATCGACGAACACGCAGGTGAGCTGGTCGCCGATCGCCTCATGGATCAGCACGGCTGCGACCGCTGAATCGACGCCGCCGGAAAGGCCGCAGATCACCCTGCCCTTGCCTACCTGGTTGCGGATCTTCTGGATCGCCTCCTCGCGGAAGGCGCGCATGGTCCAATCGCCGCTAAGGCCTGCGATCTTGCGCACGAAGTTGCGGATCAGTTTTGCGCCATCCGGCGTGTGCACCACCTCGGGATGGAACATCAACCCGTAGTACTTGCGCTTCTCGTCCTGGATGATCGCGAACGGCGCATTCGGCGAGGTGCCGGCCACCGTGAAGCCCGGCGGCATCCTGGTGATGCGGTCGCCGTGGCTCATCCAGACCTGATGCTTGCCGCCGAGCTTCCAGGTGTCCTCGAACAGCTTGCTCTCGGCCTTCACCTCGACATCAGCGCGGCCGAATTCGCGGTGATGGCCGCCCTCGACCTCGCCGCCCAACTGGGCCGCCATGGTCATCTGGCCATAGCAGATGCCCATCACGGGCACGCCGGAGGCGAAGATCAGTTGGGGCGCGCGGGGCGAGCCCTCCTCATGCACCGATTCCGGTCCGCCGGAGAGAATCACCGCTTTCGGCTTCATCTCCTTGAAGGCCTCTTCGGCCTTGTTGAACGGGACGATCTCGCAATAGACGCCGTCCTCGCGCACACGACGCGCAATGAGCTGCGTCACCTGGCTACCGAAGTCGACGATGAGAATCTTGTCATGCGCCGAGGCCACATGGGGCGACGACGGGGAGCGGTCGTTCTGTGCTGCTGTCATGGCAAGCAGATACGCGAGCGGGAACGCCCCCGCAATGCCGGAAACCGGCTTTCCCGCCGGATTTTTGGCCAGTTTCGGGGGAAATGGCCGGATCCACCGCAAGTGAGCAAAGGCTCACTTGTGCCGCACCCACCCGACACCGCCGAGCTGCGCGGACAAGGCCGGCAGACCCAATATGCAGCGAAGACTAGAAAAGTCATACGATTTCCCGAGCCGCGCGTGCCGCCTTGAAACAGCAGCATTTTCTGGCTATATTTGACCATCGATACTTGGCCGAACGACTGGGCCGCTTCGCCTCGTTTTTGACAGGCGCGCACGCTTCAGATGATTTCTCCCAAAACATCGACCAATCCGGATCGTGGACGCACTGATGCGTACCGGTCCACGTGCGTACTTCTCAAACAAAGGAAATTCCCATGGCTATGGGCACCGTGAAGTGGTTCAACAATCAGAAGGGCTTCGGCTTCATCCAGCCGGACGACGGCGACAAGGACGTCTTCGTGCACATCAGCGCGGTTGAACGCGCTGGTCTCAGCACCCTCAACGAAGGCCAGAAGGTGTCGTTCGACATCGTCGCAGACCGCCGCAGCGGCAAGTCTTCGGCCGACAACCTCCGCGCCGGCTAGTCCGCCCGCGCGCGACGCATCAGAGCGCTCTGACCACGGACGTACTGGCAGAGCGTAAGCGATCAAGCCCCGCCACCGAGCTTCGGTGCGCGGGGCTTTTGTTTTAGGCGGGATGGTGGCCCTGCAGTCGCGGTGCGTAGGATGGCTAACCCACCTACGAGAGCTAGGCCTTCTTCAGCACCGAGACGAAGAACCCATCCGTCCCTGTGCGCCTTGGCGTCATCAGCCAGCCTTCGGCGGATTGCAGCGCGGCTTGCGTGAAATCCTCCGCCTTGTCCCAGAGCACGCTCGCGGTCTGCTCACTCGGCACGACCGAGAACTCCGGATGGCGCGCCACGAACGCCCGCACCTGCTCGCCGTTCTCCTCCGACAGCACCGAGCAGGTGATGTAGGCGATGCGGCCGCCCGCCTTCACCAGCGGCGCGGCGCGCTCGAGCACTTCGGCCTGGTCCTTCAGCCGGATCTCCAGGGCACCGGGGCGCATGCGCCATTTGGCGTCGGGATTGCGGCGCCAGGTGCCGGTTCCCGTGCAGGGGGCGTCGATCACGACGAGGTCGGCGGTGCTGCGAATATCTGCGAGCGGATCGGCCTCGCCCTTGGGCGTGCGGATCTCCGCATTGTGGACGCCGGCGCGCGACAGCCGCTCGTGGATCGGGGCGAGCTGGCGCTTGTCGCGGTCGGTCGCGATCAACCGTCCCTTGCCCTGCATGAGGGCGGCGAGCGCCAGCGTCTTGCCGCCGGCACCGGCGCAGAGATCGATTACCTGCTCGCCGGGTTTTGCGGCCGTGAACAACGCCGCAAGCTGCGAGCCTTCATCCTGAACTTCAATGGCGCCCTTGATGAAATCCTCTTCCGACTGGATGCCGGGATTGCGCGCGTCCGCGCCAAGCTCGATGCGCAGGCCGTTCGGCGACCACGGCGTCGGCTGCGCCTTCAAATGAGATAATCGGCCGAGAACCTTGTCACGACTGCCTTTCAGCGTATTGACGCGCAGATCCAGCGGCGCGCGGCTCGCCATCGCGGTCGCTTCCGCTGCACGGTCCTCGCCAAAGACCTTGGCAAGGTACGGATCGAGCCACTCGGGATAGTCGCCGGCGACCGAAGCCGGTGCGTCCTTCAGGGAACGCGAGGCGAGTGCGGCCTGCTCGGCCTCGCTCAAGGGCTCCGGCGCATAGCGGTTGCCGTCGAACAGCGCGGCCATGGTCGGCGTGTCCATGTCACGCTCCAGGCGCAGCATGCCGATCAGGCGCGCCCGCGCGGTGTCAGCGTCCATGAGATACGCGCTGGAGGCGTAGCGGCGCAGCACGTCCCAGACGAGGCCGGCGATCGCCGCGCGGTCGCCGGAGCCGGCGAAGCGATGCGCGGTGCCCCACTCCTTCAGCGCCTTCGCCGCGGGCACGCGGTCTCTCTCGATGGTGTCGATCAGTTCGATGGCCGCGGACAGCCGGGCAGCAGGGGTCATTTGAATCTTTCAGATCAGGATCGGCGCGGGAAACGCTCAAATCAGCAACAAAATCTTCAGTGCGAAGTAGATCCACATCGCGAGCAGCACGAGCATGCCGGCGAGCCAGATGGTCGAGCGCTGGCCGAGGTCGTTCGAGTTGACGAAGACGCCGGCATGGGCGAACCGCGCCACCACGAACACCCAGGACATCAGCACGATGACGAGATCGGCATGGCGCAGCGGCAGCGCCAGCGCGATCAGCACGTAGAACAGCACCGGCAGCTCGAACTGGTTGGCAAAGCAATTGGCGATCTGCGTGGCGCGCTTCGGCCAGTTCTGTTCGCCCAGCGCAATGTCGCGGATCTTGGTCTCGCCCGAGACCAGCGTCTCGCGCCGCGCCAGCGCCATCCAGATCAGGAGCGCGAAAGTCAGCGCGACCTGAACGAAGACCGGCAGCAAAACCATTTGAACGGACATCGGAATCCTTCCCGCTTGGTGCGAGGGCGAAACCGTCATTAGCCGCCACCGCTGGCCCTGACAATCAACGACTTGAACCACCGTTCCCGCATCTGCGACCAACTATCGATAGTTAAAGCGATTTTGGCCTCTCCTCGCGCGCGACCCGCAAGGCGCCACCATGCTCCTGTTGTCGTCCCTCTCCGCCCTGTTCAGTGATTCCGCCGACGGCGGGCTCGGAATCCTGATGTCGGCGCTTTCAGGCGTCGCGGCGGCCCTGGCGGTCGCGATCAGCCTCACCGTCTATTTCCGCACCGGCTACCGCACCCGGCGCGATATCGTACGACATGGGATCGCAGCACTGGCTGCCCTGGGGCTGTCAGCCTTCGTCGCCTACGACATGCCCCACGTCGCGCTCGCCTATCTCGGGCTCAATCCCTCCAAGCCGGCGGCCGAATTCGAAATTCGCTTACCCAGAGGGACTTTAGTGGAGGCTTCTGGCACCCAGATCGAGCTCCACACCGACCGCAACCAGCGGCTCGCATAAATCGAAGGCACGGTCGCGTGCTGTGACCGTCATGGTCCCGACGCTTGTCGGGCCTACCATGAGGCATGACCGAGTTCCGCCTCACGCAGATCTCCGACACCCATCTCGGCCGCCGCTTCCCTGGCCTGATCACGAACTTCCATCGTGTCGCCGAGCATATCGACGCCGCCCGGCCCGATCTCGTCGTCAACACCGGCGACGTCTCCTTCGACGGCCCGACCAGCCGCGACGACATGGAGTTTGCAAAAACCCTGCACGACGCGCTGCCCGTGCCGTGCCGCTATCTGCCGGGCAATCACGACATCGGCGACAATCCGACCGCGATCGGGCCCGCGCCATCACCGCCGGTGGACGAAGCGCACCGCCGGCAATTCTGCGCCGTCTTCGGCCACGACCATTGGCAGTTCGAGGCGGCCGGCTGGTGCTTTGTCGGCCTCAACTCGCTGGTGATGAATTCCGGACTTGGGTTCGAGCCCGAGCAGTTCGACTGGCTCGCCTCGCAATTGTCGCGCGCGAGCGGCAAGCCGATCGCGCTGTTTGTGCACAAGCCGCTATTCCTGAACAGGCCCGACGACCCCGAGACCGTCGATACCGCGATCCGCTACGTGCCCCAACCGGCGCGGCAGCGCCTGATCGAGATGATGGCGGGCGCCGACGTTCGCCTTGTCGCGAGCGGGCACGTTCATCAGCGGCGCGATTTCACCTATCGCCACACAAGGCATGTCTGGGCGCCCTCGGCCGGTTTCGTCATCTCCAGCGACGCGCGCCAGGTGCGGATCGGGATCAAGGAGACCGGCCTCGTCGAATACCGCTTCCAGCCCGACAGCTTTGAGGTCCGTCACGTCAGGGCCGCTGGCCAGGTCGATGTCGACATCGAGGAATTGCTGGCGCAGATGGGTCAGCCTCATCCTTAGGCATCTCTCCCTACTTTAGTACCTCCATGCCTCGCTCTTATCCTCAAGATGGCTAGAAACTCCTAATGACAACGTTGTCATTTCCGTCATATCGTCGTCACCGGCGATTGAGCGCCGCGAGACGGAGTGACAATGCAGTCGTTTTCCCGGTGGGGCGCCCAGCGCCTGTCTGCGACCACGAGGGGCATCCCCCTGGTCGATGGACTCGCGACCGAGGAGATCGGCAGCCAGAGCTGGCAGCCCTCCCGCGGCGACCTCGCGCTCCCCGCCCTCACCCTGGATGAAGCCGCCTTTGCGGCCAACCGCGACCTCTTCCTGCGCTGGTGCAGTGGTGCCGGCGTTGCCGTTGCCCCCCACGCCAAGACGCCAATGTCGCCGGAGCTCGCCCGCTCGCTGCGCGAGGCCGGCGCCTGGGGCACGACGGTCGCCAACATCCAGCAGGCCGCCGTGCTGCTCGCCCATGGCGAACGGCGCCTGCTCTTGGCCAACGAGATCGGCGGGCTTGCCGCCGGACGGCGACTCGGCGCGCTGCTCGGCGCCTATCCTGATGTTGAATTCCACGCCTTCGCGGACTCGCCGGCTGCGGTCGCTTCGCTTGCTGAGGCGGCGCGGCTCTCGGGCCACAGCGATATCTCCGTGCTGGTCGAGCTCGGCGCCGGCCGCGCCGGCGCGCGCGACCTCAGCACGGTCGCGGGCGTGATCGCGGCGGTGATCGCTGCGAAGGGCCTCTCGCTCGGCGGCGTCGCCACCTACGAAGGCGCCGTCGCCACACCGGATCCGGACGAAACCGCGCGAGCCATCGCAAACCTGATGGCGCGCACGATCGAGGCCTTCGCGCTCGTGCGCGACGCCGCCGCTGGCCGCCCGCTGATCCTCAGCGCCGGCGGCTCGGCTTATTTCGACGTCGTCGCAGCCGCGCTCGTGCCGGTCGCACAGCGCGATGGTGATGCGACCGTCGTCTTGCGCTCCGGCGCGTTGTTCTTCGCCGATCACGGCATCTATGCACGCGCCTTCGCAGAACTAGACCGCCGCGGCGGTCTCGTCATCGATGGCGTACGCCGCTCCGCGGCTGAGGGCTTTCGCCCTACCCTCACGCTCTGGGCCGAGGTGCTGTCGCGCCCCGAGGCCCGGCTCGCGATCTGCGGCTTCGGCATGCGCGACGCCTCGTTCGATCAGGGCCTTCCGATCGCGCTCCGCGTCTTCCGCGATGGCGTGGAGCAGCGAGGCCTTGCCAAGGCGCTCACCGTCACGCGGCTCAATGACCAGCACGCCTTCGTCACCCTCGCTGAGGACAGCCCGCTCGCTGTCGGCGACATCATCGCCTTCGGCATCTCGCATCCCTGCACCTGTCTCGACCGCTGGCGCGTGATCTATGGCCTCGATGCAGGCGGCACGGTCACGCGTGCGCTCACCACGCAGTTCGGCTGAGCGGCACATGAACTTCCTCCCGCTCTGGCGCTATCAGAACCAGTTGATCGACGGGGCGATCGTCACGCTCGAATTGACCGTGATCGCTGCACTGTTCGGCCTGCTGATCGGCATTGCCGGCGCCGTCGCGCTGAAGGGCCGCATCAAATCGCTGCGCTGGCTGGTGCGCGGGTACATCGAGCTGTTCCGCAACACGCCGTCGCTGATCCAGATCTTCATCGTCTTCTTCGTGCTGCCGACCTTCGGCCTCAAGCTGCCGGCTTTCGAAGCGGCCGCCGTAGCGCTGTCGCTCTATTTCGGCGCCTATTCGGTCGAGATCATCCGTGCAGGCCTTGATTCCATTCCGAAGAGCCAGGTCGAGGCCGGCCACTGCCTCGGGCTTTCCGGCTGGCAGGTGTTTCGCCACATCGTGCTGCCGCCGGCGCTGCGCAATGCGTATCCGGCGGTGACCAGCCAATTCGTGCTCCTCTTGCTCGGCACTTCGCTCGCCTCGCAGGTCGCCACCGATGAACTGTTTCATGTCGCAGGCTTCATCGAGAGCCGCACCTATCGCAGCTTCGAGGTCTATGCGGTGATCTGCATCGCCTATTTCGCCATGGCGATGTCGTTCAAGGCGCTGTTCGCGCTTGTTGGCGCGGCCGCCTTCCGCTGGCCACGGCGGCGTTGAGGGAAAAGCGATGCGATCCTTCACCCTCATTGATCTCGTCTCGCTGTTCGCAGCCCTGCGCTGGACCGTCATTCTCGTCGTGCTCGCGCTCGCTTTCGGCGCGCCGCTGGCGCTCGGACTTGCCATGGGCCGCATCAGCCGCTTCGCCGGCATGCGCTGGACGATGGCGGCGATCATCCAGGTCATCCAGAGCGTGCCGCTGCTCGGGCTCCTGTTCTTCTTCTATTTCGGCATGCCCGTGTTCCTCGGCATCCAGGTGCCGGCACTCGTTGCGGTCACCGTCGCCTACACTCTCTACACCGCGGCCTTCCTCGGCGAAATCTGGCGCGGCGGCTTGGAGGCCGTGAAGCTCGCGCAGTGGGAGGCCGGTAGCTGCCTCGGCCTGTCGCTCTGGCAACAGTTCCGCCACATCATCGCGCCGCAGGCGCTGCGACTGTCGCTGCCGCCGACCGTCGGCTTCCTGGTGCAGCTCATCAAGGGCACCTCGCTCGCCTCGATCCTCGGCTTCGTCGAGCTCGCCCGCGCAGGGCAAGTGGTGAGCGCGGCGACGTTCCAGCCGCTCCTCACCTACGCGCTCGTCGCCGCGATCTATTTCGCGCTGTGCCTGCCGCTCACGCTCTGGTCCCGCTCCCTGGAGGCCCGCCTCGATGGCTCTCGTTGAAATCCGCGACGTGCACAAGAAGTTCGGCCGGGTCGACGTGCTCAAGGGCGTGTCACTCGACGTCGAGGAAGGCGAGATCGTCACGATCATCGGCCGTTCCGGTTCCGGCAAGTCGACGCTGCTCCGCTGCATCAACGCGCTGGAGAGCGTCGATGCCGGCGAGATCCGCGTCGAGGGGCAAAAGATCCACGCTGGGATGCCCGACCTCAAGAAATTCCGTCAGCGCGTCGGCATCGTGTTCCAGGCCTTCAATCTGTTTCCGCATCTGAAAGTCGAGCGCAACATCACCCTGGCTCCACTCCTGACCCGCCGCGTCGACAAATCGAAGGCCCGCGCGCTCGCCGATGACGTGCTGACGCGCGTCGGGCTTGCCGACAAGATCGACGCTTGGCCGGAGCAGCTCTCCGGCGGCCAGCAGCAGCGCGTCGCGATCGCCCGCTGCCTCGCCATGGCCCCTCACCTCATGCTGTTCGACGAGGTGACCTCGGCGCTCGACCCCGAGCTCGTCGGCGAGGTCTTGAAGGTGATGGAGGCGATGGCCAAGCAGGGCATGACGATGATCCTCGTCACCCACGAGATGGGCTTTGCCCGCAACGTCGCTGACCGCATCGTCTTCATGCATCAGGGCCGCGTTTGGGAACAGGGCCCGCCGTCAAAGCTGTTCGCAAACCCCGAGACACCCGAACTCGCAAGCTTCATCGCTTCGGCGAAATGAACGTCGTCCCACCAGTCCGGCCATCGTGCCGCCACCAGGAGAGAGTCATGAGAAAGCGGAAGTCCCTGTTCACGATCGCAGCAGCGGCGCTTGCCGTCCTAGCTGCGACAAGCCTTGCCAAGGCCGACAAGCTCCAGGACGTGCTCGGCGCGGGCAAGCTTCGCGTCGGCATCCTCACCGACGCCGCACCCTGGGGCTTCAAGGACGACAAGGGCGAGATCGCCGGCCTTGATGCCGACCTCGCCAAGCTGATCGCCGCCGACATGGGCGTGAAGCTCGAGCTCGTGCCGGTCACCGGCCCGGCGCGCATCCCGAGCCTGCTCTCGGACAAGATCGATATCCTGATTGCGGGTCTCGGCGCCACACCGGAGCGCGCGCAGCAGGTGATGTTCTCGCAGCCCTATGCGGTGGTGAATCTCGGCGTCTACGGCGCCAAGTCGATTCCCGCGGCAACAGGCAAGAAGCCGGACAATCTGGAGGGGCGCACCGTTGCGGTCGCCAAGGGCACGACGCTCGACGTCTGGCTCACCGACAACGCCCCGAAGGTGAAGCTGGTCCGCTTCGAGGACACGCCGGCGGCGATCGCAGCCTTCCTCGCCGGACAAGCCGATACCTTTGCCGAGAACAGCGCGATCGCGATCAAGGTGCAGGAGCAGAACCCGACCAAGGAGGTCGAGCTGAAATTCCTGATCCGCCAGTCGCCGGCCCATGTCGGCGTGCGCCAGGGCGAGCAGAATCTGCTCAACTGGATCAACACCGACATCTTCACCAACAAGCTCAACGGCAAGCTCGGCGCGCTGCAGCTCAAATGGTTCAAGGAAGAACAGTCGCTGCCGACGCTGTAAGCTCGAACAACGCTCCCGCGCGGCGTGCGCGGGAGCTCACTTTCACGAGGAGAATTTTCAGATGATCAAACGTTACGTCGTCGGCCCCCGCATGAGCCAGGCCGTTGCCGCCGGCGGCATGGTGCACATCGCGGGCCAGGTCGCCGATGACCGCAAGGCCGGCATCGTGTCGCAAACCCGGCAGGTGCTTGCCAAGATCGACGCGCTGTTGAAGGAAGCCGGCTCCGATCGCTCCAAGCTCGTGGCGGTCAACGTCTTCCTGCCGCACATCACCGATTTCGACACCATGAACTCGGTCTATGACGCCTGGATCGATCCGGCCAATCCGCCTGCGCGCGCCTGCGTCGAAGCCCGCCTCGCAGATCCCGATCTGCGCGTCGAGATGACCGCGGTCGCCTTGCTCTAAAGGCCCTTTCTTCCAACCTTCGGCCGGCGTCGGCGACGACGCGGCCCTGAGGCCATCCATGCATACCGGACTTTTTCACGAGATCGATTTCGAGAAGGACCAGAAATGGTCCGGCCATCTCGGCATTCCCTTCTCGATCGACCGCTCCCCCTACTTCCAGCTCAAGATCCCGATCTTCCGGATCAGGAACGGCGCCGGCCCAAAGCTCCTTTTGATGGCCGGCAATCACGGCGACGAATATGAGGGCGAGATCACGCTCGCGCGCCTGTTTCGCCGGCTCGATCGTGCCGCCATCAAGGGCGAGATCACGATCCTGCCCTTCGCCAACCTGCCCGCCGTGATGGCGGCGCGGCGGCGCTCACCGCTCGACGAAGGCAATCTCAACCGCGCCTTCCCGGGCGATGCCGGCGGCACGCCGACGTTCCGCCTGGCCCACTTCCTCGAACACGATCTTTTTCCGCGCCACGACGTCGTCTTCGACATCCATTCCGGCGGCACCTCGATGGCGCATGTGCCCTGCGCGCTGATCGAGCGGCAGGGACCACCCGAGATGTTCGGCCACGCGCTGCGCCTGATGGAAGGGTTGGGGATGCCCTTCGCCTTCGTCGCCGAAAATGGCGCCACTGCTCCGACCTCGATGGCGGCGGCGGCGCGCGCCGGCGCGATCGGACTGTCAGGCGAATTCGGCGGCGGCGGCACCGTCACGCCGCAAACGATGGCGCTGACCGCGCGCGCCGTCGATCGGCTGCTCCTCGCACTCGGCATCGTGCAGGCGCCGGTGCTCGGACCTCATGCGCCGGTCGAGCGCGATACCGAATTGCTGGCCCTGCAAAGCCACGCGCAAGCGGTCTTTGCGACCCGGCGCGGCTGGTTCGAGCCGGCCGTCACGGTTGGTGCACGCGTCAAGGCCGGCGACATCGCCGGCTGGTACCATGATTTCGAGCGCCCGGAAGTGCCTGAAGAGGTGCTGCGCTTCCCCGCCGACGGCATCGTGATCTCGCAGCGCCTGCACACCGACAGCCAGAGCGGCGATTGCCTGGTCCAGGTCGGCCGCGCCCTGACACGCGAGGAGGTGCTGGCGCGCTGAGAGCTTTGGCGACGACACCATCTTCAACCACCCTCGGGATTCGATGACAGATCCGGCAAAGCCAACCTACGACGACGTGCTGCGCATTCCGGCGCCGGGTGGCCGAGGCAGCGCGGGTGGACGGCCGCCGCGCATCGAGGAGGTGGCGGAGCGCGCCGGTGTTGCGCCGATCACGGTGTCGCGCGTGCTGCGCCATCCCGAGAAGGTCAACCGCGAGACGCGCGAGCGCATTCTCGAAGTGATCGAGGCGACAGGATATGCGTCGAACCCGCATGCGCGCGCGCTGCGCTCGGGCCGGTCGAACGTGGTCGTCGCCTTCGTCTCCAACATCCTCAGCCAGCAATTTGGGCTGGCGGTGCGCAGCTTTGCCGCCACGCTCGAGCCGGAAGGCTTTGAGGTGCTGGTCGGCCAGACCTCCTACTCCTACGCCAAGGAGGTCGCGATGATCCAGTCGCTGCGCGGCATCCGCCCAGCGGCGGTGATGTTCACAGGTGTGATCGAGCTTCAGGAGAATCGCACGGCGCTCACCGAGCTCGGCATACCCGTGATCGAGACCTGGGCGTTTCCACGCGATCCCATCGACATGCTGGTCGGCCTCTCCAACACCGACGCCGGCGCCATGGCGGCACGGCGGTTGGCAGACGCCGGACATCGCCGCGTCGCCTTCATCGGGCGCCGCAGCGGCCGCGGTGCGCTCCGCCGCGACGGGTTTCGCGCCGCGGCGGCAAGGATGGGCCTCGAGATCGTCCACGAGATCGGCCTCAGTGAGATCACGGGCCTGGTCGACGGCCGCGCCGCCTTCACCACCCTGCTCGACCGCGGTGGGCGCGTCGACGCGGTTTTTTGTGCCAACGATCTGCTCGCGACCGGCGCGCTGATCGAGGCGCGGTCGCGCGGCCTGATGGTGCCCCGCGATCTCGCTGTGCTCGGTTTCGGCGACAACGACGTGGCGGACCAGATCACGCCGGGCCTCACCACCATCACCTTTGATTCCGCCGCGATCGGCCGCATCGCCGCTGAGCTGCTGCTGGCGCGCCTGTCCGGCGCGCCGAGCGCAGAGCCGCGACGCGCGGTCGAACTCGCCCTGGCCGAGCGCGGCAGTGTGTAACGCTTACGCGACGTCCCTCAGATCCTGCTGGATCGCGGCCAGCAGCGATTGCAGAGCGTCGCTGTTCACGGGCTTTGCGCTCGCGACCACCCGCGGCGCAGGGCGCTTGGGGAAGACCGGCCGGGCCGGAAACGGCAACGGAGCTGCGGCTGCGGTGCTTTCGGGCCCATCATCGCTGTGGACGAACTTGCCGTGCAGCACGTCGTCGTGACGGCCCATGACGAACATGGTTGCCCAATAGCCGGCGGCCAGAAGGATTACGCTGAAAATACCAATCTCTAACATCATCGCACCTGAAATATGCGCGATGATTCAATGCCTTCCCCGGCCCGTCAATGAACGGAGGGTCATACCATCGGCATTTACGGGCCGGTGTTGCCGTTTGGTGACTCTTTATTAACGATTGCCGTCCCCCGAAGGGGCCGGCAATCGGCGCAGATCAGCCCTTGTCCGGCCCGACCCGGACGAGTTGCTTGCCGAAATTGGCCCCCTTCAGGAGGCCCATGAAGGCGCCGGGCGCGCTGTCCAGGCCTTCCGTGACGAACTCCTTGTACTTGACCTTGCCCTCACGGACCCAGGCGGACATGTCGCGCAGGAAGTCGCCGTGGCGAGCGGCGAAGTCGCTGACGATGAAGCCGCGGAAGGTCAGCCGCTTGGTCAGGGTCGCGCGCATCATGCTGCCCGCCCATTTCGGCGGCTTGGCCTCGGTGTCGTTGTAATGCGCGATCAGGCCGCAGACCGGCACGCGCGCGAAGGCATTGAGCTGCGGGAAGACCGCCTCGAACACCGCGCCGCCGACATTCTCGAAATAGACGTCGATGCCCTTGGGGCATGCGTCCTTCAACTTCGCCGCGAGATCGGGATCGCGGTGATCGATGCAGGCATCGAAGCCGAGCTCCTTGACGACGTAGTCGCACTTGTCCTTGCCGCCGGCGATGCCGACCGCTCGGGCGCCCTTGATCTTCGCGATCTGGCCAACGGCCGAGCCCACCGCGCCCGAGGCACCGGCGACGACGACGGTCTCGCCGGCTTGCGGCTTGCCGATGTCGAGGAGGCCCGTATAGGCGGTCATGCCGGGCATGCCGAGCACGCCGATCGAGGTCGAGATCGGACCGAGCTTGGGATCGACCTTGATCAGGCCCTTGCCGTTCGAGATCGCATGCGTCTGCCAGCCGGCGCGCGTGCGCACGATGTCGCCCTTGGCGAAATCGGCATTGTTGGAGGCCGTCACCTCGCTGACCGTCTCGCCTTCCATCACGCCGCCGATCGGCACCGGCGCGGCATAGGACGGACCTTCGCTCATCCGTCCGCGCATATAGGGATCGAGCGACAGCCAGACCGTGCGCAACAGCACCTCGCCTGCGCCCGGCGTCGCTACTTCGAATTCCTCGATGCGGAAATCAGACGGCTTTGGCTCGCCGACAGGACGTGCGGCGAGAACGATGCGTTTGCCTTGGGACATGATGGCTTCCTCCGGAATGTCTTTCGCCTCGACGGAAGCGGAGCAAGCGAGGCTCGTCAATACACAAGCGGCGGAGCGGTTGGTCGCAGAAGCATGCGCCCCTCTCGTGTCCCGGACGCGCTGCAGCGCTTTTGCGCTGCTGCGCAGAGCCGGGACCCACGCCTCACAGATGAATTCCTCAGTATGGAGAAACGCTGGGCCCCGGCTCTGCAGCGCACCGCTGAACTGGACGATGCAAGGGAAGCGCTGCGCTGCGTCCGGGGCACGAGAGCGGCGTTAGCCCCCGCCTGGATAGTTCGGGCTCTCGCGCGTGATGGTGACGTCGTGGACGTGGCTTTCGCGCAGGCCCGCGCCGGTGATGCGGACGAACTGCGCCTTGGCGTGCAGATCGTTCATGTCGCGCGCGCCGACATAGCCCATCGCGGCGCGCAAGCCGCCGGCGAGCTGGTGCATGACGTTGCCGACCGGCCCCTTGTAGGGCACCTGGCCCTCGATGCCTTCAGGCACGAGCTTCAAGGTGTCCTTGATGTCCTGCTGGAAGTAGCGGTCGGCGGAGCCGCGCGCCATCGCGCCGACCGAGCCCATGCCGCGATAGGCCTTGTAGGAGCGGCCCTGCCACAGGAAGACTTCGCCGGGCGTCTCGTCGGTTCCGGCAAGCAGCGAGCCGACCATTGCGATGTCGGCGCCGGCCGCCAGCGCCTTTGCCAGGTCTCCGGAGTACTTGATGCCGCCGTCCGCGATGACGGGGATGTCGGCCTTCTTCGCCGCTTCCACTGCGTCCATGATCGCGGTGAGCTGCGGCACGCCGACGCCGGCGACGATGCGCGTGGTGCAGATCGAGCCAGGGCCGATGCCGACCTTGATGCAATCGGCACCCGCATCGATCAGCGCCTGCGCGCCTTCCGAGGTTGCGACGTTGCCGGCGACGACCTGCACCGAGTTGGAGAGACGCTTGATACGGTTGACGGCATGGAGCACGTGACGGGAGTGGCCATGCGCGGTATCGACGACGACGAGATCGACGCCGGCGTCGATCAGCCGCTCGGTGCGCTCGAAGCCGGTATCGCCGACGGTGGTGGCAGCGGCAACCCGCAGGCGGCCCTGCGCGTCCTTGCAGGCGAGCGGATGGGCGACCGCCTTCTCCATGTCCTTCACGGTGATGAGACCGACGCAGCGATACTGGTCGTCGACGACGAGCAGCTTTTCGATGCGATGCTTGTGCAGCATCCGCCTGGCTTCATCCTGGCTGACATTCTCGCGTACCGTGACGAGATTTTCGTGCGTCATCAGCTCGGAGATTTTTTGCTGGCGATTGGTCGCAAACCGCACGTCGCGGTTGGTGAGGATGCCGACCAGCTTGCCCGGCGTGGACTTGCCGGCGCCGGTGACGACGGGAATGCCGGAGATGCCGTGATCGCTCATCAGCTTGAGCGCGTCGTCCAGCGTGGCGTCGGGGCTGATGGTGAGCGGGTTCACCACCATGCCCGACTCGTATCGCTTGACCTGCCGCACCTGGGCGGCCTGCCCCTCGGGATCGAAATTGCGATGGATGACGCCGAGGCCGCCGGCCTGCGCCATGGCGATCGCCATGCGGGCCTCGGTGACGGTGTCCATGGCGGAAGCCATGATCGGGATGTTGAGCGGAATGGCGCGGGTGACGCGGGAACGGATGTCGACCTCGGATGGAAGCACGTCCGAGAGGCCCGGCTTCAACAGCACGTCGTCGAACGTAAAGGCTTCGCGGATGCCTTGAAGTTGCACCGTGGCCATATGCCAACTCCTTCCTGCGGCCGTGCCGCAAATGCTTATGGATGAGCGCCGCCCTCGGCGTACCTTGCGGCAGCACCGTCGAATCGGAGCCCATCGGTGGGGTTGACGCCGGTCGATAGCACGGCCGGGTGACGAATCAAAGCAATTCGGCCCGATTGCCAGCCATGCACAGGCTTTTTTGCGTCTTTAGCGCGGATAACCCGGCGGCGGGCCGTGCTGGCGGATCGCGTCCACGACCTCCCGATGCCGCCGGTCCTCGCGCTTCATGTGCACCGCGACGACCGCATGCGCCGACGGCACCAGCAGCAAAATGTGAAAAACCAGGCCGAAAATCAGGCAAACCACGCACAGGACGAGGTTGAAGATCGCCGAGAACGGCTGCCCGTTCAGGAGCAGCCCGATCGGCGGCAGAAGCGCGGCAAGGATGTAGATCATCGCGGGATCTCCGGCAGGCGATGCAACCCGGGAAACAGTCGGGGGCGCACCGTCACGCAGGATTTAGGTGCTATGCGCGGTTCCGCAATGGTCTCGGGGCAGCGAGGGTGTTAAGCCGCATCGCTCATCTCTTCCTTCTGATTTCCATTAAATATCCGTCATGCTGGTCAACAAGCAACGCGTGATCCCGCTGATCGTGGCGACCGCCCTGTTCATGGAAAACATGGATTCGACGGTGATCGCGACCTCCCTGCCCGCGATCGCCGCCGACATCGGCACCAGCCCGCTGACGCTGAAGCTCGCGATCACCTCCTATTTGCTGTCGCTCGCGGTGTTCATTCCGGCGAGCGGCTGGACCGCAGACCGCTTCGGTGCGCGGATGGTGTTCGCGATCGCGGTCGGCGTGTTCATGGTCGGCTCGATCGGCTGTGCGCTGTCCCAATCGGTGACGCATTTCGTGATCGCGCGCATCCTGCAAGGCATGGGTGGCGCGATGATGACGCCGGTCGGACGGCTCGTGCTGCTGCGTTCGATCGACAAGAGCGCGCTGGTCAACGCCATGGCCTGGGTAACCGTGCCGGCACTGATAGGCCCTGTGGTCGGCCCGCCGCTCGGCGGATTCATCACGACCTATGCATCCTGGCACTGGATCTTCCTGATCAACCTGCCGATCGGGTTGCTCGGCATCTTCATGGCGTTGCGCTTCATCGATCCGATCAAGAGCGAGGCGCAGGAGCCGTTCGATCTCTACGGCATGGTGCTGGCGGGCATTGGGCTCGCCGGCATCGCCTTCGGCCTCTCCGTTGCGGGCCTGAACCTCCTGCCCTGGAGCACCGTGCTGGCGCTGGTCGCAGGCGGATCGATCTCGATGACGCTCTATGTGCTCCACGCCCGGCGGACGGGATCGCCGGTGCTGGATTTTTCGCTGCTGAACCTTCCGACGCTGCGTGCGGCCGTCATCGGCGGGTTCATGTTCCGGCTCGGCATCGGTGCCCTGCCGTTCCTGCTCCCGCTGTTGATGCAGATCGGCTTCGGGCTGACGCCGTTCCATTCCGGCCTCGTCACCTTCGCCTCCTCGCTCGGCGCCATGGGCATGAAGACGTTGGCCGCGCGCATCATCCGCACCTTCGGCTTCCGCAACCTGATGACGGTGAACGCGATCATCAGCGCGTTCTTCCTCGGCGTCTGCGCGCTGTTCACGGTGACCACGCCACTCCTCATCATCATGGTCATCCTGGTGGTCGGCGGCTTTTTCCGTTCTTTGGAGTTCACCGCCATCAACACGGTGGCCTATGCCGAGGTCGAGGCCCCGCAGATGAGCCGCGCCACCACGCTCGTCAGCGTCAACCAGCAGCTCGCGGTCTCCGCCGGCGTCGCGGTCGGCGCCTTCTCGGTGGAATCGACGATGTGGTGGCGCCATGTCAGCGAGATCGACGCCACCGTGTTCTGGCCCGCTTTCATTGTCGTGGCGCTGACGTCGGCGGCATCATCGTATTTCTTCTGGCAGATGCCGGATGATGCCGGCCACGAGATCTCCGGCCGCAAGGCCGTCGAGATCGCCAGCCGCAAGGGCGCGGCGAAGAGCGCGGCGAGTGCCGCCGTCAAGGCGGCGACTGAGGACACCCAGGACATGCGGGATCAGCGGCTGGGGTAACTCGCCCTCCGCGCATCATCAGGAGCTGGCCGGCTGCTGTAGCGGTATCAGCGCATAGCCGACGCCGCGCACCGTTGCGATCGGCGCCGCCGCGCCTTCGTATTGCATTTTGCGGCGCAGCCGCACGATCAGATTGTCGACGGTGTGCTCGCTGATCTCACGAGGATCGCGGTTCGAGATGACATCGAGCAGGAAATCGCGGCTCAGGGGTTGGTTCATGTGGGACGCGAGGGCGACGAGGATGTTGAATTCCCCCGACGTCAGCTTGACCATGCTTCCGTCCGGACGGAACAATTCGCGCCGGACCGGATCGAGAATCCAGCCGTCAAAGGTGATGATCGATTCTTTCGTGCGCCGCAGGACGCTGCGGATGCGGGCCAGTAGCGTGCGCAGGTTGATGGGCTTCGAGACATAGTCGTCGCCGCCGGCATCGAGCCCTGAAAGCACGTCGTCATCCGAGTCGCGGCTGGTGACGAAGATGAGGCCGCATTGCTCGCCGAGCCGCAATTCTCGCGCCAGCGCAATGCCGTCGGCGTCCGGCAGATTGATATCGAGCAGGACGATGTCGGGCCTGAGTTTGGCCAGACCGGCGCGCAGCTCGGCGCCGGTCGCTACGCCGTGAGCAACCATGCCCTCCTCCTTCAGGAACGAGGTCAGCATCAACCGGATCTCCGGCGCGTCCTCAACCACGAGTACAGTTGACATCGGCTCCTTCGAACTCCGTGCAGACCACTGCGGAACCCGGGGCGCCTCGTCCGGCGCCGGCCCCTTTCAACACGACGCTGATTTGCCTGCGGAGCGCATTGATGGCGTCATCCCGATCGCGAAGCCCAGCCGCCACGGTCCTTGCGGCGACCAGCGCGTCGTCGGCGCTCGCGGCGAGTTCGGACATCCGCAGATTGGCCGCGCTTCCCTTGATGCGGTGTGCGATGCCCGCCAGTTCCTTCGGAGCCAGGCCGTCTCGCGCCAGCGCACGATCGAGCTCCAGCAGGCTATCCGCGAACAACTCCTGGAATTGGTCGATTTGATCACGCCCGAAGACCTCTTCGAGCGTGAACGCTTCATCCGGCGGCTGCGGAGCCAGGAACGCCTCGATCTTCCAGACGATGTCATCCGCGGACAGCGGCGCGGCAAGCACGAGATCTGCGCCTTCTTCCAGGAGACCCGCGACCTCCCCGCCGGCGGACGTTGCGATGATGAAGATTCGCTTGCCTTCGTCCGACATGCGCGCGCGCAACGCTCCCAGAAAGCCGGATGGTGGAGCGACTGCGACGATCGCCGCGAATTCGCGCGCCGCCAGCATGGCACCGGCCGCTTCGAAAGAGCCGGCCGGAAAGACCCGAAAACCGAGGTGCCGCAGGGCACTGTGCGTTGCCTTGCTGGTATCGCCCACCACCAGAACATCGCCGCCGACATTCAGGGCGACACCGGGACCGGCGACAGGCCATTGCCGGATCGTCAGCGCGGTCTCGATCGCGAGATGCAGGGCAACGGCATCGACCGGCTTCGCAAGGTGTCCATCCATGCCGGCAGCACGACAGGCATCGACATCTTCCGACATGACGTTGGCGGTCAGCGCGACAATCGGAACCCCACTCTGCGGCGACGGCAACGCGCGAATCCGCCGCGTAGCCTCCAGCCCATCCACATCCGGCATCTGCACGTCCATGAGGACGGCATCGAAGCGAGCGCTCCGGACCAGCTCGATCGCCTGCTCGCCGGACCTGACGAGCGCAATCCGGTGGCCCGCCCGCCCCAGGATGCCACGAGCGACCTGCGCATTGATGTGGAGGTCCTCGACCAACAACAGGTTCAACGGCCTGACCGGCGTAGCCGCAACGTCGATCGCCTCGCGCGCACCCGGGCCCTCGTGCGCCGGGAGCGGCAGCGAGAAGCGGAAGCGGCTGCCGAGCCCCGGCGTGCTCTCGACTTCGATCTCGCCTTTCATGCCTTCGACGAGCCGCTTGCAGATCGCAAGTCCAAGGCCGGTTCCGCCGAAACGCCGGCGGATCGAGGCATCTCCCTGCTCGAACGACTGAAACAGATTCGCCTGCTGCTCGACCGTGATGCCGATGCCCGTGTCCGAAACACAATAGATGACCTGTGCATCGCCCTCGCGCCCCGATGCCATCACCTCGACCGTGACGCCCCCTTGGCTCGTGAATTTCAGGGCGTTACCGATCAGGTTGAACAGAATCTGTCGCACACGTGACTGATCGCCCAGCACCCATCTTGGCACGGTCGGCGAAAGCACGAGCTCCAGCGTCAACCCCTTCTCATGCGCGCGCGGCGTCATCAGATTGACGATCTCGCGCAGGCTTTGCCTGACATCGAACGGCGCGTGTTCGTAGATCTCGGCCCGCCGTTCGAGCTTGGAGATGTCGAGAATGTCGTCGAGGATCTTGAGAAGTCCCGCTGCCGACGACCTGATGGTCGAAACACGCTTGCGCTGGGCAAGCGGCAACGGATCATCCAGCGCCAGTTGCGCCATGCCGAGGATTCCGTTCATGGGCGTACGGATCTCGTGGCTCATGACCGCGAGGAAGTCGGACTTGACGCTCGCGGCCGCCTCCGCCGCGTCCTTGGCTTCGCGCAACTCGAAGTTGGCCTGCCGTTCACGCGCCATGCGCAGGTACTCCTCGCGCCGTAGCCGGTTGAACTGGGTGCGGGACACGGCGCCGACCACATACCCGACCAGCACGACCAGGACGATGATCGTGAGATCAAGCGGGCTCTCCGGGTCCGGCCTGAACACCGCCCAGAACAACAGGCTGACGATGGGCGCGTAGGCGCTCGTCAACGCGACCCAGCGAAATCGCCCGGGAAGGCACAGGTTGAGCGCGATGGCAATCAGCGGCAGCAGCAAGCCGCCGTGGCGCGTCAGGCTCGGATGGTTGAAGACCAGCGCGTTGAGCGTGAAAAACGCGACCTGGTGGAGATGAGTGATGGCGACGATGCGGGAATATCGGGTCGTCCGCAACACGGCCAGCACGGCGGCGATCGCCGCGAGCGCGATCAGGAGCCGAATCTCGACGAAGAATGCCAGCCGCGAGCCGGCCAGCGTCAGGAAATCCAGCGGCGCGAACGACAGGCTAGGGTCTGTACTCAATAAGGATTCCGGCTGAGCCCGGTTTGTGATTCAAGGTCTCCGAAGATGATTTGGAGGCCGGGATGGCGAAGGTGCTCTACCTTTTGAACGATGCGGAATGGCGGCGGATCGAGCCGTTGTTGCCCCGTGGTCGGCGTGGAGCGCGTCGCGTCGACGATCGCCGGGTGATCAGCGGGATCGTCTACATGCTGCGTTCGGGCGGTCGCTGGCGCGATTGCCCGGCGGGGTATGGTCCCTACACGACGATCTACAATCGCTATAATCGCTGGAGCCGTCAGGGGATTTGGCACGACATCTTCAAGGCTCTGACCGGTCATAGCGGCATCTTCGGCACCGTCGCCATCGACAGCACCCACGTCAAAGCCCACCGCTCCGCCGCTGGCGCAAAAGGGGGGACTTCGCGCAAGGTATCGGCCGCTCGCGCGGCGGGCGCACGACGAAGCTCCACGGCCTGACCGACGCCAAAGGACGGCCTCGGGTGCTTTTGCTCACCGCCGGCAATGTCAACGACATCACCGTTGCCGCCGATCTGGTCCGCGCTATCGGTCCCTTCCGCCGCCTGATCGCCGACCGCGGATACGACGCCGATCACCTGCGCCACCTGATCAAGGGCCGCAAAGCTGAACCGGTCATCCCCTCGACCACATCAAGGCGCAGCCCTATTCCTTACGACAAACGCGCTTACAAGCAGCGAAACCGCGTCGAACGTATGTGGTGCAGACTCAAAGACTGGCGTCGCATCGCCACCCGATACGACAAACTCGCCAGGAATTACCTCAGTGCAGCCTTCATCGCCGCCGCAGTCACCTATTGGCTCAATTGAGTCCGGACCCTAGCGGCCGTGTCAGCCAGGATGCACAACAGAGCCATGGCGCGTGCCGACCGCCAGGTGCTCGCCGAGAACGCCTCCTCCGTCTTACCGTCGCGAAATTCGCCGCTCGTCCCGATCAGCCTGTGAAGGTCGAATTCTACCGCCGGCATTCCGGCCGATCTCCTCGTCGCCATCTGTGCGCTTCATTTGCAGAAGTGCCCTGCCCTCGTCCAGAGCCAATGTCGGCGTAATTGGCCGCGTGCCCAGCGCGTTATCCAAAGATCAACGCGCGTTGATGGTCGATTCCGCCCCTTTCGCCTACGAGACCCCTTCAGTCGATCCCAGACACGTCAGACGTCGCGTCGCTTGGATTGTGCGGCCGCTGGCTGGCCGTCCGCCCTGTCAGTGCGATCCCGCGTCGAGACCGGACCTTGGCGGGGATCAACACAGGTGGGGAATTGGGCATGACTTCTTTCGGGCGCATCTGGGGAGCGATCTCGGCGGCGACGCGTGCCGCATCACGCGCGCTTGCGCTGTTCGTTCTGGTGCAGGCGATCGGCGTCGGCACCGCTCTCGCGGCCACCACCTGCGCCGACATCAATGGCGGCGCCTTCAACGGCGTCGCTGATCACCAGTCGGACACCACGGTGTCGCTGACCGCCGGCGACGTCATCACCTTGAACTATACCTTCCTCATCGACACCACCTTGTTCTACGGCATCGAGCTCGGCGTCGGCGGCCACTATGCCGACGGCACCAACACCGCATCGGGCACGCTCCAGGTCACCGTGATCACGACGGGTGCACAGATTTTCAACTGGCGCTCCCTGAGCGAAGATCAGGCGTCGCAGATCAACGTCACCGTCACCTGCGCAGGGACCACGGCATCGCCGGTCGCCAATCCCGTGAGCGCGACGGTCGCCCATGACAGCAGCAACAATCCGATTACACTCAGCATCACGGGGGCCGCGGCCAGCTCGGTGGCGGTGGGTACATCGGCCTCGCACGGTACGGCGACCGCCTCGGGCCTATCGATCACCTACACGCCGACGCCCGGTTATACCGGCGCGGACAGTTTCACTTATGCAGCGAGCAATGCGGTCGGCACCTCGTCGCCGGCGACCGTCAGCATCACGGTGACGGGCAACACGTCCGGTCCTGTCGTGACGAGCGCCAGTCCGGCCTCGGGGCCGGTGGTCGGACGTCAAACCACGATCGTCATCGGCCAGCAGCTCACCGGGGCGACGTCGGTGAAATTCGGCGGCGTAGCGGTGCTTGGATTCCAGGTGCTGAGCGCGACGCAGATCTCCGTGGTCACGCCGCCGCACGCGGCCGGCACCGTCGACATCACGGTCACGACCCCACTCGGATCGGCCACGGGGACGGCGCTCTACCGCTATACGGCGATGCCCGATCCGAGCGCGGATCCGACCGTGAAGGCCATGGTCGACTTCCAGGTCCACACCGTGCAGGTGATGGGCCAGCAACAGATCGACAATGTGCAGGACCGGCTGACCGAGCTGCACAATGACGACGTGCCCGTGGTCAGCAACAAGGCTTCGATCACGCAGTCTGCTGGCTCCCAAAGGCCCTATGGCCCGCCGGCGGCGAATCCCGACGACAGCATGGCTAGCGCCGCCGACCCGGCGTAGGCACGGCGCAAGCCCAATGGCGAGCAGGCCTCGCCGGCGGCAGCCGCCTCCAACTCGACGTTGCGCTACTGGACTGCGGGCGCGCTGCAATTCGGCCGCGACACGACCTATGCCAGCGCCAAGTACAACGTGTCAGCGACCGGCCTGACCGCCGGCGTCGACGGCCGCCTGGCACCGAATCTGAAGTTTGGCATCGCGGTCGGCTACGGCATCGATCACGCCAAGATCGGCAGCGACGGCTCAGGGATCGATGCCAGCACCTGGTCGACGCAGCTCTACGCCAGCTATCGCGCCGCCCCGCACTGGTTCATCGACGGCGTCATCGGCTATGCGGCAGGCACGCTCGGAAATTATCGCTATGACACCTCGGCACTGGCGATCGGCTCCGGAAATCGCGGGGCGAGCGATGTCTTCGGCTCGCTGGCAGTGATCCGCGAGTTCGAGCTCAACCGCTGGAAGATCGCGCCCTATGCGCGGCTCGACATGCAATCGATCCGGCTCGCCAGCTATGCCGAGACCGGCGCGGGCATCTACAATCTCTCCTTCAACCAAACCTCGGCCTTCGATCTGGCGGGGATGGTCGGGACCAAGCTCAGCCACGTAATGGACACCTCCGCGGGCATGCTCAAATCAACCGTCGAGCTCGCCTATCGGCACGGCTTCAGCGGTGCCTACACCCAGATCGTCTCCTACACCATCGATCCCGCCACCACCTACGGCCTGTACGGCCTGTCGGAGAAGCGCGACCAGGCCCTGATCGGCCTTGGCGTCGAGCTGCAGGTGAACCGGTCGCTAGGCTTTGGCCTGCAGTTCGACGAGCTGATCGCAAACCAGGCGAGGAGCGAGCGCGTACGGGCGCGCGCCAAGCTTGCATTCTGAGCAGCGCGCAAACACCTCAACCCAGATTTCGGAGGCCAGACATGATCGTTGCAAGCAAGTCAGCTCGCGCAAGGTTGACCACTCGGCCAACAGCCCAAAACGAAACGGGCTGGCTCTTGGCCGTAGCCGCCGCATTTCTCATCGTCCACATCGTCGCCTTGACGGTCTGGGCGCGTGCCTCCTCGGACCGGACAACGCCAGCACAACTCGCCATATCGGAGTTGTGCGACTAGCCGAGCCGCCACGGCTTCAAACCGCGTTGATCCAGCAAGCCGCCGCCCCCGCGTCCCACGGAATTCCATATGCTCGCGATCCAGAATTCTATTCCAGCCGCTGAGACCGCGACGGAGTCGGTCGCCTTCAAACGCGAACACCGCCCCTCAACTGGTCTGTCGGGAATGCTCGCCGCAACGGTAGCCGCCGTGATCGCCGCAGCCTTCGGCGTCATGCTCTGGTTCGCTGACGGCTACGAGATCGAAATTGGAACCCGTGTTCGTGGCGACGAGATGCGGCTCGTCAACGGAGAGCTCTCGACTGCGTTCGAGCGCGGCGGACGTTTCGCGCTGGCGCTGGCCGAGGTCACCGCGCGGCGAACGACAATTCGCCAGGCGCTCGCCGCGCGCGACCGAGCCGAATTGATGCGCCAGTCTGCGGAGACATTTGCCCATCTGCGCCAGCAGGCTGGCGTGCAGATCTTCGGCTTCCAGGACAAGGACATCCGCTATTTCCTGCGCGTGCACAAGCCCGATCAGTTCGACGACGATATCTCCGGATTTCGTCCGATGATCGTCGCCGCCAATCGCACCGGCCGCCCGCAGGTCGGGCTGGAAATCGGCGTTGCCGGAATCGGCCTGCGCGGGGCAACGATCGTCGAGCAGCAGGGCATTATGGTCGGAACCGTTGAAGTCGGCCTCGATCTCAAGCCTTTGATCGAGAGCGTCAAAGCGACCTCCAACGCCGACATTGCGATCGTGGTCGTTCCCTCGCTCGCCGGCATCGCGCTCGATCCCAATCTGCCTGCCTTCGGCGACCTCGTGCTGGCGATGTCGACCGATGACCGGCTGTTCTCGTCGCTGTTGAAGACGATGCCGCTGCGTCCGGCGCATGACAGCGTGGCCGCTTCGCCGACGATCGATGGCCGCCGCCATGATCTGATTACGCGACCGCTCGTCGATTTCAGCGGCCGCATGATCGGCTTCTCCATCGCGCTCAAGACCGACTACGGTACCGAACTCGGACGCTCGCGCACCGAATTGCGCGTCATCGCGATCTGCGGGGGCATCTGCGCTTTCCTGGCGTTCGCGCTCTTGTTCCGCGCCACGTGCTCGCGCGGGAGGACGCACCCATGACACCGTTCATCGGCATCCTAAGTGTGATCCTGACGCTGTTCTGCCTCGCCTCGACGCCAGCGGAGGCCGTTCAGACCGAACTGCCAACGGGAGCACAGCTTCCCGTGCGGGTACGTGTCGCGGTGCGCATCCTCAAGGTGCTCTCGATCAAAGAAGTCGTTGGGGAGGGACGCCTGTTCGTCGAAGTCACGCAACGCTGGACCGATCGTCGGCAGGCCTTTGATCCGGTCGCGATAGGCTTCGGCCGCCTCGACCGCACCGGCGCGGGAGCCGACGAATATCTGAAATCGATCTGGACGCCTGGCCTCGAAATCGAGAATCGCATCGGCGAGCCGGAGGCTCGCACCGTGGCCACGTCGACCTATGCCAACGGCGAGGTCATGCTCATCGAACGTTACGAGGCGCGCTTTCGCTTCGGCCTGAACCTCAACGCTTTCCCCTTTGACCGCCAGGATCTCACGCTTTCGTTCTTCTTGCCGAGCCACGCGGCGCAGGACGCGATGCTGGTTTCCACCGAGTCCGATCGGGACATCTCCGGGATCGAGGATACGACCGCCTCGGTCGACTGGCGCGCCGCCGGCCTGCGCTTCGCGAACCGCGACGCGATGGGATGGAACGCCCGCAGCTATTCCAAGCTCGACGTGACCATGACGCTCGCGCGGATCTCGACGCATTATTTGCTGCGCATTTTTGTGCCGATCATGGCCGTGCTGGCCGTATCCGTTTTCGTACTATGGGCACCGGATCTGGCCTCCAAGGACAAGGGCAGCCTGATCTTCTCGTCGCTGCTCGCGCTCGCAGCCATCAGCTTCACGTTCGAATCGAGCTTTCCGGGCTGCATCTCCCTCAACACGCCGGTCGCCCAGATCATCTCTCTTGGCTACATGTACCTGATCGTGGTCCTGATCGTCGACATGTCATTGGACACGCTGTCGCGTCGCATGCAAGCGGTGAGTGGCGCCGTGATCGACGAACTCAGGCAACAGATACGCTGGGCGCTACCGTGCATCATGGCTGCCATCTGCATCGGCGCGGCGGTGCGGGCGATCCCGGCCTGATTCAGCAGCAAGCGCTTCTGGACCGAGCGCGCGCCGCAAGATCAACGCGCGTTGATGGTGGATTCTCCCACCTTCGCCTACCAGACCTACAGTCGATCCCAGACACGCAAGACGTCGAGTCGCGCGGATTTGCGGCCCCACCAACGGGCCGCGCGTCCCGATCAGTGCGGGTGCCCGCGCCGAGACACGACTTCAGCCGGGATCCGAACAGGTGGGGCGGGATATGATTTCTTTTTGCTTCGATACTGGTGTGCGTCGCGTCCTGCCGAGGGACGCGCACAAATGTTTTGCCGCTCTGTTGGCGATCTTCGCGTGCTTTGCCGCCCACTGCACCGCTTACGCCGCTCGCGCCCTGCCGAACGGCACAGTAGGAACAGCATATTCCCAGACCGTCACGGTCTATACGGACTCCATCTCGTGTAACCCTCAGCAGTTTAACTTTAACTTCCCCGGCCTCACTCCCGCAACTACCACTGCCTTTGGCAGCAAGACCTGCGCATTCACGCTGACCGGGACTCCAACTTCGGCGGGGACATACTCCGGCACGTATTGGTTCGTGGATGGAACGGACACCTATCCTGCCGACGTTACAAATTTTATCTTGTTCTACCAGATCACGATCGACAAAGCGTCGCCGACGCTCTCGGTCTCGCCTTCATCGTCGTCGGTGGCCTACGCAAGCTCACTCACACTGACGGCGACGTTGAGCAGCGGTTACTCGCCGACCGGAACGGTCACCTTCTATGACAACGGGACCTCGATCGGTACGGGTACCGTGTCGGGGACGACCGCGAGCCTGACGGTGAGCTCGCTCTCGGTCGGCTCGCATGCGATCACGGCGAGCTATGGTGGCGATTCCAACAACAATACCGCGTCCGGCGCGACAACTGTGACGGTGATACAGGCCACACCCTCGATCGCACTGAATGCCTCTTCGACGCCCACAAGCAACGGCGCATCGGTCGCGCTGGTCGCGACGATGACCGGCGCGAGTTCGCCAAGCGGCACCGTGACCTTCTACGAGGGCTCGACCCAGCTCGGCAGCGGCACGATTTCGGGCACGACCGCGATCTTGATGCTGTCGTCGGTTGCGCTGGGCTCGCACACGATCACCGCAACCTATAACGGCGACACCAACAATGCACCGGTCTCCTCGAGCCCGTACACGTTCTCGACCACCAAGGCGGTGACGACGATCTCGCTCTCGAGCTCGACGACTTCGCCGGCCGCGGCGCAATCGGTGACCTTGACCGCAACGCTGTCGGGCGCGGCTTCGCCGACCGGCACCGTCACCTTCAAGGACGGCACGACGGTTCTCGGCACGGCCACGGTCTCGGGCACAATCGCGACGTTCTCGACCCCAGGCCTGGCGATGGGCACGCATGCGATCACTGCCACTTATGGCGGCGACGGCAACAATGCCGGTGCGACCTCGAGCGCGATCACGTTGACGGTCGGACGATCCGATCCGACCGCGAGCAGCACCGTGCGCGGCCTGGTCGGCTCGCAGGTGTCGAGTGCCGTCCAGTTCGGCCAGACCCAGATCTCCAACATCTTCAGCCGGTTCGAAGCGCTCCATGACGAGGACGATGGCGGCGGCGCTTCCGGCTCAGCCGGCGCCTCCGGCTCGTCACAGGCGGGATCTGGCGCGAACGGCAACACCGCGTCCGCCGCCGGCGTCCTCGGCGGAGCCGGCCGCACCGCCAGCGCTTTGGACAGCCAGGCCAGCGTGGCTCCTGCCCTCGGCTATGCCAGCGAATTGCCGCTTGGCGCCTCCCTCTCGAAGCAGAGCGATGAGGGCCGCGCCGTCAACCAGCTTGCCGCAATGCTGCCCCAGGCCGTCGAGTCCCTCAACAAGACCAACGTGCTCCCATTTCACGTCTGGGCCTCCGGCACGGTCGGCTTCGGCCGGCTGCGCAGCGACGACAGCTTTGACAACCGCTTCACCTCATCGGGCGTCACGCTCGGCTTCGACCGGCGCATCGCCGACGGCCTGAAGCTCGGCGTGGCCTTCGGTCTCGGGCTCGACCATACCGACATCGGCAGCGACGGCTCGCGGATCGATGCGCGCAACTTCGATGCGGCGATCTATGCGAGCTGGCGCTTCCTGCCGCACACTTATCTCGACGTCGCCGGCGGCTACGGCACGCTGCGCTTCGACAGCAAGCGCTGGTCCAGCGACGGCAACCTCATGCTGAGCGGCACACGGTCGGGGCACGATGTGTTCGGCTCGCTCGGCGTCACGCACGTCTCCAAGTGGGACGGCTGGAAGCTCTCGTCCTATGGCCGCCTCGACGTCGTCAGGGCCGCGCTCGACGCCTACAGCGAGACTGGCTCGAGCCTGTGGGCGCTCACCTACGACAGCATGAACACCACGAGCGTCGCCAGCGTCATCGGCGGCCGCCTCGCCTATCCGATGCTGCAGAGCTGGGGCGTGCTGACGCCGACAGCCCGTGCGGAATGGCGCCATGCCTTCGACGGCGGATATACTCAGACGCTGAACTACGTCGATCTCGTCGGCCTCGCCTCCGGCTATACGCTCAGCGGCACCTCGACCTCGCGTGACACCTTGACCGGCGGGTTGGGCTTGCGGGCCGAGGTCGGCCGCGCCCTCAGCCTCGATCTCGAATATCTGCTGACGAGCTCCGTCAGCGGGATCGAAAGCCAACGGGTGCGCGGTGCGGTGAAGTACGGATTCTGACGCGGCGGTCGGCCAATGTCTCAGATCGGTCAATCGCGTCGGCTTGCTCCCCCCGCGATGACTTCTGGTCAACCCCGGCGAACGGACATCTTTAGTGCCCATCGTGAGGTCTCAGCCAGGCCCTAGGCACCTCCGCCTAGCGCCAATTAGGATCGCAACACAAACCGCGCGCTTCACATCATCGTTCCCGGCACGAAGCAGCGAACGCTCACACCCATCGGGCCGTACAGCGGCCAGACCAACGTCACGTTAGCCCTATTCGGCTCATCGATGACGGCCTCGTCGGGCACGTAAACCCACTCGGTTTCCACGTTGGCGCCGGCCATCGCGCGCTCGAAGCCCCCAGGCGTTGTTGGAACGCGGACGCGGTAATGGCTGCCGTTAACATCCCAATCTATCCCGGACAAATGCATCGCTTCGCTGCCATCGCAGCACATATCCCCCTTTCGGTCATGAAGCTTCTCAAACCACTTCGACAGATCGGCCCGATTGTGATCGTGCGCGAGCACGGCGCCGGAACATACGATCAGCACGACGGCGAACAGACTACGGAAAACCGGAGGTCGCAGATGGGCCAACATCAGACTACCAAGTGTGGAACAGGCTTTCGTTCGAAAACGCGAATCGGTCACATCATGGTCCCGGGCATGAAACAACGAATGTCGATCCGCGGCTGGTTGTCGAGCACCCGATAGTAGACGGGCCAGACCATCGTGCGACCGGCGCGGTTCGGCTCCTTGATCACGGCCTCGTTTGGCACGTCCCACCATTGGCTCTCGATGTGCACGCGGTAGTGGCCGCCCCTCACCTCCCAGTCGGTGTCGGATAGCGCCTTGCCGTCGGCATCGGAACAGCATGGCCCCTTGCCACTTTTGAGGCTCTCGAACCAGCTATTGAGTTCGGGGCGGCTATGATCGTGCGCGCGCGCCACGGAGTGCCAGACCGGCAGCACGATCAGCGTCGCCGCCGTGATGACGGCCATCGAGAATATCTTCCTCATCTGCAGTCTCCCTAAAAACAAAAGATTTGCCCCTGCGGTTGCGCTCCGGAGACTCTCCGCGCCTTTTAGTTGCGCTGCATAGTTGCGTTGCAGCCTCTCTGTTCTCGGGTTACCGCTGGTTCAAGGCAGCGGCTCTCCAATTGTCAACGTAGCGCAGGTCTGTGGTGAGACAGGACGAAAAGGGACGATAAAGGACGAAATCAGGCTCTGCCCCTGCCTTGAGGCGCACTTACCGGTCCGCTAAAATGAACGGTGGGAGGCATGCTCATGGCCTGCCTGCGGCTGAACGGATATACGCTTGATTTGGATCAGGCGCAGTTGTTTGACCTGCACGGCCAAGTGGTTGAGCTGCGGCCTCAGGCTCTGGCAGTCCTGCTCGAATTGGGGCGCCGGCATGGAGAGCTGGTTACAAAGCGCGATTTAAGTGCGAAAATCTGGCCGGGCGTTTCGGTGACCGACGACTCGCTTGTGCAATGCGTGGTCGAGATCAGGCGCGCACTTGGTGACACCCGGCAGCAAGTCGTGCGAACGATGCCACGACGTGGTTACCTTCTGATCGTTGATGCGGCCGACACGAAACCTCACGATGTGCAGAAGGTCAGCGTTTATCGCCTGGCCGCCATCCTTGTGACAACGGCTGTCGCCATCATGTTGGTCTGGAAGTTGGTGCTGCCCGGCATCGCCCCCGGACGCCGCGAGGCACACGACAAGATGGTGGCCGACGTCGCAGTCCTGCCATTGCGCGTGCTCAACGCATCTCAGGAAAGAAGTCCAGATGGCAATGGACTAGCCTACATGATTGCCAGCGAACTTGCGCGCAACCCCGACCTGCACATCGTCTCACCCCTCGCCACAGCTGAGCTTCGCGGTAAGAACCTATCGCCGTCGCAGATCGCTGCGATGACCCACGCTCGCTACCTTGTGGACGGCAGCGCGGAGAGGCGTGGCGACCGGCTGCAGCTCCACATGCAACTGATCGATTCCGGCGACAATCGCATCGTCTGGAGCGGCCGGTTCGAACCCACCGCGCAAGACCTGCCCGAGGTTACTGAGGCGTTGATCTCGCGGATCAGCGCCTCACTCGGTTCAACCGTGCGCGAGTCGGACCGGGCCATGTTACGGAACCGTGCGCCAGCCTCGCTTGATGCGCACGCGCGCGTGTTGCGCGCAATCGCGTTGACTATCGCGCCGAGTCCTGAGGGCCTTCGCGAGGCGCGGCAAGAACTGGAACTGGCGGTCCGCCTTGATCCAAACTACGCCCCGGCATGGGCGCATCTCGGACAGGCGAAGACACTCTTGATCTTCGGCCATCACGATCCTGGGCTCGGTCGTCAGGACTTGCCACAGGCGATCGCCGACATCGAGCACGCGACTGCGCTGGACCCGCTGCTTGCCAGCTCGTGGCGAGTGCTGTCCATCGCAATCGACTCGAGCCAGAACCCTGAGGCAGCAGTGAGTGCGGCCGAGCGGGCGACTGAACTCGGCCCTGGCGATCCGGACAATTGGGTCGCCCTCGCCGTCGCACAGCACCATGCCGGTCGAACCCAAGCAGCGATCGAAGCCTTCGAGAAGGCGATCTCCTGGAGCCCGCTACGCCCACCGAATTACGCCATCGTAGCGGCAAGGCTGCGCTACTCCGTGCAGGATTACGAAAATGCGCTGCGATTCGCGCGCGAATGCATGGATCGAACGCCAGCGCTTGGCGTCTGCAAGGCGATCTGGCTGTCGTCACTGGTCCGTACCGGCCACGCCTTCGAGGCGGAGGCGGCGTGGCCCGCTCTGGTTGCGGCCGCACCATCTTTGCAGACGTATCGGATGACGCCGTACAATACGCCCATGGCTCGATCGGTTGACGAGGATCTCGACAGACTGCGCAAGAGCGGCACCCGGGTAATGGCCCAGTGATGCTCCAAGCGGATGACGTGATCACTCAAAGTCGGCTTTTCTCCGCGCAGAAGCGACCTTCGAGGTCGTTCCGGATGGAGTCATCCCTGTCGCCGGTGTCCGCTCGTCTACTTCGCTTGTGGCCACAAGCGGGCTCGTGAATGACGGTCGCGCCCTAGTTGCCGCCCCGAAATCCCGTCGCCAGCACGTAGCGCTCCGACGAATCCTGCCGGCTGGCCGCCGGCTTGACATGACGCACCGTTGCAAAGTCGCGCTTGAGCTGGGCGAGCAGATCGGCGTCGGCGCCGCTCTGGAAGGTCTTTGCGAGAAACGTCCCGCCGGGCTTCAGCACATCGCAGGCAAACGCCGCAGCGGTCTCGACGAGGCCGACGATGCGGAGCTGGTCGGTCTTGCGGTGGCCGGTGGTGTTGGCGGCCATGTCGGACATCACGATATCGGCGCCGCCGCCGAGCATAGCGGTGAGCTTGTCCGGCGCGTCGTTGTCCATGAAATCGAGCTGCGCAAAATCGACGCCGGGGATTTCCGGCATCTCCAACAGGTCGATGGCGACGACCTTGCCCTTGCCTTCGACAGAGCCAACGCGCTTCGCGGCGATCTGACTCCAGCCGCCTGGTGCCGCGCCGAGATCGACCACGGCCATGCCGGGCTTCAGAAGGCGGAACTTGTCGTCGATCTCGAGCAGCTTGAACGCGGCGCGCGAGCGATAGCCTTGCGCCTTCGCCTTGGCGACATAGGGATCGTTGAGCTGGCGCTCGAGCCACAGCTTTGACGAGAGCTTGCGCTTGCCGCCGGTCTTGACCTGGACGTGCAAGCGGCCGGTGGTGTCCTTGGCCATCTCACCAGCTCCTCAGCGCGCCGTCCTCGCGCATCATCTCGACCAGCATGCCCTCGCGCAGGCCCCGGTCGGCGACACGCAGGCGCGGCAGCGGGAAGGCGCGGCGGATGGCATCGAGGATGGCGCAGCCGGCGAGCACGAGATCGGCGCGCTCGATGCTGATGCAATTGTTGTTGGCGCGCTCCTCATAGCTCATGCCGAGCAGCTTGTTGATGGTTGCCGTGATGTCGGCATCGTCCATCCAGATGCTGTCGATGCGGCGGCGGTCGTAACGCGCCAGATTGAGGTGAATGCCGGCGAGCGTCGTCACCGTGCCCGACGTGCCGAGCAGGTGCATTTCGGCGAGATCGCGGCCATGCTCCTCGGCGAAGGGCGCGACATGACGTGTCACCTCATCTTCCATCGCGGCGTAGGTCTCGCGCGTCACGTCGCGGCCGCCAAAATGCTCGGCCAGCGTCACGACACCGAGTGGGATCGACATCCAGGCTTTTATGCGCGGCTGCGGATTCTCGTCGGCCGGGTCGCGCTCGATCCGCACCAGCTCGGTCGAGCCGCCGCCGATGTCGAACAGGATCGCACCGCGCCCTCTGGGGTCGACCAGCGGCGAGCAGCCGAGCACGGCGAGCGCGGCCTCGGTCTCGCGGTCGATCACCTCGAGCTCGATACCGGTCTCGGCCGCGACGCGGCTGCGAAAGCCCTCCGCGTTCGAGGCGGCACGGCAGGCCTCGGTGGCGATCAGGCGCAGCCGCCGCGCCTTACGCAGCTCGATCTTGTCGCGGCAGATGCTGAGCGCCGCGATGGCGCGCTCGATGGCGGCCTCGCTGATGCAGCCGGTGGCCGAAACGCCCTCGCCGAGCCGGATGATGCGCGAGAAGGAATCGACCACGCGAAACCCGTCGCTGGTCGGACAGGCGATCAGCAATCGGCAATTATTGGTACCGAGGTCCAGCGCCGCATAGACGCCGGTTCCCGACATTGGCGCAGGGACGGCCGGTTCAACGGCCAGCGCCGCCGTGGCCATCGCCCCCAGCTCTCCGTGCAGCGCATGGCCGTCGCGGAGCCGCGTGTGGTCATTCATACAAACTGTCTTTCCACGGCCCGAAAGGGCCGATCCGGAATTGCTTTTTCGCCCGAAACTTTAGCAGCGCTCAGGGCGCGCGCAACAACCCATCACAATGGGACCATGCCTATTCGTGCGTTGTCGTGAACGGGCCCCTGCGTTATCTGAACGGGGTCCGGCCCTTCCGCCGCCCGCGAAACCCGCGCAAAAGCCGGCTTTTCAGGTCATTTCCATGCAAGAACACACCAAATCGTCCTCGCTCGAAAACGCTATTGCACTGCAAAAATACGGTGTCGGACAGCCGGTCCGGCGCAAGGAGGACGATACGCTGGTCCGCGGCATGGGCCGCTATACCGACGATTTCAACCTGCCCGGCCAGGCCTATGCCGTGGTCGTTCGCTCGACCCACGCGCATGGCGTGATCCGCGGCATCGGCACCGAGGCGGCCAGGGCGATGCCGGGCGTGCTGGGCGTGTGGACCGGCACTGACCTCAATGCGGCCGGCTACGGCCCCTTCACCTGCGGCCTGCCGCTGAAGAACCGCGACGGCTCACCGCTGCTGCAGACCAACCGCCAGCCGCTTGCGACCGACAAGGTCCGCTTCGTCGGCGATCCCATCGCCTTCGTCGTGGCGGAGACGCTGGCGCAGGCGCGCGACGCCGCGGAAGCCGTTGAGGTCGATATCGAGCCCCTGCCCGCGGTCACCGATCCCGAGGAGGCCGCGCAGGCAGGCGCGCCGCAGCTTTACGACCACATCCCGGGCAACGTCGCGCTCGACTATCACTTTGGCGATGCCGAGAAGGTGGAGGCGGCCTTCGCCAGCGCCGCCCATGTGACCAGGCTTGACATCGAGAACACCCGCGTCGCCGTGGTCTCGATGGAGCCGCGCGTCGGGCTCGCCTCCTACGACAAGAAGACCGAGCGCTACACCATCCAGGTTCCGACGCAGGGCGTTTCGGGCAACCGCGCCAATCTCGCCAAGAACCTGAAGGTGCCGAACGAGAAGGTACGCATCCTCACCGCCAATGTCGGCGGCTCCTTCGGCATGAAGAACATCAACTACCCCGAATATATGTGCATCCTGTTTGCGGCGAAGACGCTGGGCCGTCCCGTGAAGTGGACCGACGAGCGCTCGACGAGCTTCCTCTCCGACAGCCATGGCCGCGCCCAGAAGATCCATGCCGAGCTGGCGCTGGATGCCGAGGGGCATTTCCTCGCCGCAAAGCTCTCCGGCTACGGCAATCTCGGCGCCTACATCACCGGTGTCGCGCCGAGCCCGCTCTCGCTCAACACCGGCAAGAATTTTTCCAGCGTCTACCGCACGCCGCTGATGGCGGTCGATATCAAGACGGTGTTGACCAACACCACCTTGATGGGGGCCTATCGCGGCGCCGGCCGGCCCGAGGCGAACTACTACATGGAGCGGCTGATCGACCGCGCCGCCGACGAGATGGGCATCAGCCGGCTGACCCTGCGCAAGCGCAACTTCGTCAAGCCGAACCAGATGCCGTTCCCGGCCTCCTCGGGCGTGACCTATGACAGCGGCGACTTCCAGGCCGTGTTCAACAAGGCGCTGGAGCTGTCGGACTATGAGAGCTTCTCCAAGCGCAAGAAGGAGAGCAGGAAGAGCGGCAAGCTGCGCGGCATCGCCATCGGCTCCTATCTCGAGGTCACTGCCCCTCCCGGCGTCGAGCTCGGCAAGATCGTGTTCGACCCCGATGGCACGGTGCAGCTCATCACCGGCACGCTCGACTATGGCCAGGGCCACGCGACGCCGTTCACGCAGGTGCTGTGCGCAGAGCTTGGCGTGCCCTTTGAGAACGTGAAACTCGTGCAGGGCGACAGCGACATTGTGCACACCGGCAACGGCACCGGCGGCTCGCGCTCGATCACCGCCAGCGGCATGGCGATCGTGGAATCCTCCCGCCTCGTCATCGAGAAGGGCAAGCGCGCTGCGGCGCATCTCATGGAGGCCTCCGAGGCCGACATCGAGTTCGCCGACGGCCGCTTCACCATCGCCGGCACCGACCGCAGCATCAACATCATGGACCTGGCCAGGCGCCTGCATGACGGCAAGGTGCCGGAGGGCGTGCCCTCCTCGCTCGATGTCGACCACACCACCGAGCCGGTGCCATCAGCCTTCCCGAACGGCTGCCATGTCGCCGAGGTCGAGATCGATCCGGACACCGGCGTGGTGCAGATCGTGCGCTACAGCGCCGTGAACGATTTCGGCACGGTGATCAACCCGATGCTCGTCGAGGGCCAGCTCCACGGCGGCGTGGTCCAGGGCATCGGCCAGGCGCTGATGGAGCATGTCCGCTACGACGAGAGCGGTCAGCCGATCACGGGATCGCTGATGGACTACGCGCTGCCGCGCGCCGAAGACGTTCCGTTCATGAGCGTCGGCGACCACCCGGTGCCGGCCAAGAGCAATCCGCTCGGCACCAAGGGCTGCGGCGAAGCGGGCTGTGCGGGCAGCCTGTCAACGGTGGTGAATGCGGTGGTCGACGCGCTGTCCGACTACGGCATCAAGCACATCGACATGCCCCTGACGCCGGAGCGCGTATGGCGGGCGATCCAGGAGGCGAAGGGGGCGGGGTAGCGACGCGTTCGTCATTCCGGGGCGGCTCGAAGAGCCGAACCCGGAATCTCGAGATTCTCAGGTGCGCAATTGCGCACCATAGTTCGATGCTTTGCATCGCCCCGGAATGACGGTGCTAGATGGCTACGCCGCCGCCTGCTCGCGCGGCTGATAGATCGCGATGTGCTGGCATTGCGCGAGCGGCGTCTTGCCGTTGGCGACGACGAGCGCGTCGAGCTCGACGAAGCGGTGGCGCTTCTTCTCGTAGTTCGCGGTAACTTTTGCGCGCGCGGTGATCTCGTCGCCGGCACGCGTGGCCGCAAGCAATTGCATGCGGCTGCCGACGTGGATCCACGGCCCCAAAATCGTGTTATCGACCAGCACGCGGTTCATGACGCGCTGGATCAGACCGGGATGACCCAGCCCTTCCCGCGCGAAGATCGGATCGGTCTCCCTGATGTCGGCGAGATAGTCGGTCGCATCCTGCCCGGCCCAGCGGCGCGGCGCCGTGCCGAGCCATTTGCCGACCTCGAAGGTGGCCGGATTGACGAGCTTGCGCTCGGCAATGGCCGGCACCTCGGCATAGTCGGCGAGGGAGAGCGAGGGCGCCGACTCCGGCAGCGACGCCGTTCCCGTCGCGCAGAGCTCGCCACGGCTGAACACCTCGATGGTGAGCACGCCGTTATGCTCGACCGCATCGACATCGGCCGCCTCACCGTCATAGACCGGCTTGATAAAGCGCGCCTCGATCAGGCCACGGGCGAGAAAATCCCGCCTCCAGCGGGCGACCG
Organism: Bradyrhizobium sp. CCGUVB1N3; assembly: GCF_024199925.1. Lineage (NCBI taxonomy): Bacteria > Pseudomonadati > Pseudomonadota > Alphaproteobacteria > Hyphomicrobiales > Nitrobacteraceae > Bradyrhizobium > Bradyrhizobium sp. CCGUVB1N3. The sequence continues at coordinate 721,251 of NZ_JANADR010000001.1, read as the reverse complement.
GCACGTGCATCATGTAGGCCATGACGTCGACGCCGGGGACCAGCCCGCCGGAAAAGCCGAAGCGGCGCGCCACGGTGTCGTCATGCATCTTGTTTTCGGATTGTTTGGCGGTGTTGTAGGCCTCAACGCGGTAGGTTTCGAGCCGGGTCGGCATGCTGTCGCCTTCGCCTGATTTTTGTTGCTTCAGAGGCTGATCGTAGGGCGTCAGGAACCTCGGTCAATCCCCTCGCCTTTGGGCGGCGAATGCGGTACCACGCGGCGAATGACGAGCCCTCCAGCCAAGCCCCGCATCTATGTCGACGCCGATGCCTGTCCGGTCAAGGACGAGATCTATCGCGTCGCTGCCAGGCACGGCGTGCCCGTGAGCGTGGTTGCGGGCAATTTCATCCGCGTGCCCCAGGACCCGCTGATCGAACGCGTCGCGGCGGGCGCCGGGATGGACGCTGCCGACAACTGGATCGCGGAGCGGGCCGGTGACGGCGATATCGTGATCACCGCCGACATCCCGCTCGCGAGCCGCTGCGTGAAGACGGGTGCCGACGTCATCGCGCCGAACGGCAAGACGTTCACCGAGGAATCGATCGGCATGACGCTCGCGGTGCGCAACCTGATGACCGATCTGCGCTCGGCCGGAGAAGTCACCGGCGGCCCGCGGTCGTTCGCGCCGCGCGATCGCTCCGCGTTCCTGTCCGCGCTGGACCAGACCATCCGCCGAATCCAGCGCCGCCGCGCCGAGCAGGCCGCAGCGGTCAAGGGCTGATCATGGCGCCGCCGCTGATCCAACTGAAAGACATCCGCCTCACCTTCGGCGGCACGCCGCTACTCACGAGCGTCGAGCTCAACGTCGCGCCGTCCGAGCGCGTCTGCCTGATCGGCCGCAATGGCTCGGGCAAATCGACGCTGCTCAAGATCGCGGCCGGTCTCGTCGAGCCAGACGGCGGTACGCGTTTTGTCCAGCCCGGCGCCACCATCCGCTATCTGCCGCAGGAGCCGGACTTCGGCACTCACGCGACGACGCTCGCCTATGTCGAGGCGGGGCTTGCGCCCGGCGACGACCAGCATCAGGCACGCTATCTGCTTGAGCAGCTCGGGCTTACGGGCGAGGAGAATCCGGCCAATCTCTCCGGCGGCGAGGCCCGCCGCGCGGCGCTGGCGCGGGTGCTGGCACCCTCGCCCGATATCCTGCTGCTGGACGAGCCGACCAACCATCTCGACCTAACCACCATCGAATGGCTGGAGCAGGAGCTCGACAGCCGACGCAGCGCGCTGGTCCTGATCAGCCATGACCGCCGCTTCCTCTCCAATCTCTCGCGTTCGACCGCCTGGCTCGATCGCGGCAGGATCAAGCAGATCGACCGCGGCTTTGCGTCGTTCGAGGCCTGGCGCGACGAGGTACTGGCCGAAGAAGAGCGCGACCAGCACAAGCTCGACCGCAAGATCGTCGACGAGGAGCATTGGCTGCGCCACGGCGTCTCGGGCCGGCGCAAGCGCAACGTCAAGCGGCTCGCCAATCTGCATGCGCTGCGCGCGCAGCGGCGCAACTATCGCGGCACGGCCGGCAGCGCCAACCTCGCCGCGGCGGAAGCGGAAGCCTCCGGCAAGTTGGTGATCGAGGCGAAGGGCGTCACCAAGGCCTATGGCGAGCGCAGGATCGTCGAGAATTTCTCCACCCGCATCCAGCGCGGCGACCGGCTCGGCATCATCGGGCCCAATGGCGCCGGCAAGACCACGCTGGTCAATCTTTTGACCGGCGGGACAGAGCCGGACTCCGGCACCCTGCGGCTGGGCGCCAATCTGGAAATGGCCACTCTCGACCAGCATCGCGAAAGCCTCGATCCAAAATCGACGCTGGCCGAGGCGCTCACCGGCGGCCGCGGCGATCATGTCATGGTCGGCGGCAAGGCGAAGCACGTCGTCGGCTACATGAAGGACTTTCTGTTCGCGCAGGAGCAGCGGGGCACGCCGCTGGAAGTGCTCTCGGGCGGCGAGCGCGGCCGCCTGATGCTGGCGCGCGCACTGGCAAAGCCGTCCAACCTATTGGTGCTGGACGAGCCGACCAACGATCTCGACCTCGAGACGCTCGACGTGCTCGAGGAGATGCTCGGCGATTACGAGGGCACGGTGATCCTGATCAGCCACGATCGCGACTTCCTCGACCGCGTCGTCACCTCGGTGATCGCGCCCGAGGGCAACGGCAAATGGATCGAATATGCCGGCGGCTACAGCGACATGCTGGCGCAGCGCGGCGCCGACCTGAAGCGCGAGACCGCGAAGGCGCAAGCCCCTGCGGAGAAAAAGGAAGAGCGCCCCGCCGCCCCGTCATCCGCGCCAAAACGGCGGCTGAGCTTCAACGAGAAGCATGCGCTGGAAACGCTTCCCAAGAAAATTGAGACCTTGCACACTGATATTGCAAAGCTCCAGCGCGTACTCGACGATCCCAATCTCTATGCCAAGGATCGCAAGAAATTCGACGATACATCTGCGGCCATCGCCAAGGCGCATGAAGAACTTTCCGTAGCGGAAAACCGCTGGCTCGAACTCGAAATGCTCCGTGAAGAAATCGAACAGGCTTGAACCGCAGAATCGTAGGATGGGTGGAGCGAAGCGAAACCCATCGCACAACGACACCTAGTACTGATGGGTTTCGCTGCGCTCTACCCATCCTACAGGGCCGAAACAGAGAGATGATATGACAACTCGCCTCGCCGCCAAGATCGCCCGTGAATATGGCACGCCCTGTGCCGTCATCGACATGGACAAGGTCGAGCGCAACATCGCGCGGATCCAGAAGGCCTGCGATGACGCGGGTGTCGCCAACCGGCCGCACATCAAGACGCACAAGAATCCGACGCTGGCAAAAATGCAGGTCGCGGCCGGCGCAAAGGGCATTACCTGCCAGAAGCTCGGCGAGGCCGAGATCATGGCCAATGCCGGCATCGACAACATCCTGATCAGCTACAATCTCCTGGGCGAAGAGAAGATGGCGCGCTTGGGGGCGCTGCAAGCCAAGGCCAACATGACGGTCGCGGCTGACAACTCCACCGTGGTCGCCGGCCTGCCCAAGGCGGCCGCAGCCTCAGGCCGGCCGCTATCGGTGGTGGTCGAATGCGACACCGGCCGCAAGCGCGCGGGCGTCGAGACGCCGGCCGAGGCGATTGCGCTAGCGCGCGAGATCGCCGCCTCCAAGGGACTGCAATTTGCCGGCTTCATGCTCTATCCGACCGAGACCGGCTGGGCCGACGCGCAAAAATTCTATGATGAGGCGCTGGCCGGCGTGCGCGCGCACGGGTTAGACGCCGCGATCGTGTCGACCGGCGGCACGCCGAACCTCGTCAATATCGGCAAGCTCAAGGGCGGCACCGAGCACCGCTTCGGCACCTATATCTACAACGACCGCATGCAGGTCGCCGCCGGCGTCGCCACCTGGGACGACTGCGCGCTGCATATCTACTCCACCGTCGTCAGCCGGGCCGCGCCCGAGCGCGGCATTCTCGACGCCGGCTCGAAGACGCTGACCACGGATACCGGCGGGCTCGACGGCCATGGCCTGATCCTCGAGCATCCGGAGGCAAAAATCGCGCGCTTCGCCGAGGAGCACGGCTTCCTCGATCTCTCCCGCAGCAACACGCGGCCGAACGTCGGCGACGTCGTGCGCATCGTGCCGAACCACGTCTGCGTCGTCGTCAACATGATGGACGAAGTCGTGATGGTGCGCGGCGATGAGATCATCGGCACGCTGCCGGTGGCCGCGCGAGGGAAGCTGCGGTAAGGCACCACGGAGCGCCCGCACATCCTTCGAGGCTCGGCTTCCGGTGCTTTCGCACCGGAAACCTCGCACCTCAGGATGACGCTCTCTCTTGAGTCATCCTCGGATCACGCTCTCCGATAGCCGTCACCCTGAGTGCCGGAGCGCAGCGGAGGCCTCGAAGGGCGGCGGCGTTCTAAGAACGCTTAAGCCACTCCAGCACACCCTTCCCCGCGGCCGCTCCAGTCGCAAAAGACGCCTGCAACAGATAGCCCCCCGTCGGCGCTTCCCAGTCCAGCATCTCGCCGGCGGCGAAGACGCCCGGCAACTTGCGGATCATGAAATCGGCGTCGACTTCGTCGAACGGGATGCCCCCGGCGCTGGAGATCGCGCCGCGATTGGGGCCACGCCGACGAGCCTGACCGGCACGGCGTTGATCAGTTCGACCAGTCGCTCGGGCGCCAGCGATGAGAGCGACAGGCCCTCCTTGATCACGGCCTCTTGCAACAGGCCAACGGCGACTGGTGAGAGCTGAGCAGCTTTGCGGAGGAAGTTGGAGACCGACTGCTTGCCGCGCGGCGCGGAGAGCCGCTTGGCGAGCTCGCCTCGATCGAGATCGGGACGCAGCGCAATCTGCAACGTCGCTTCGCCCTTGGCCGCAACCGCCTCGCGCAATTCGGCCGACAACGCATAGATCGCGCCGCCTTCGATGCCGGTCCGGGTGATGACCGCCTCGCCGCGCACCGGGTGTCCGCCGAAGACGAGGGCGATACCTTTCAGCGGCTGGCCTTCGAAGCGCGTCCGGAACACTTCAGACCATGCAACGGTGAAGCCGCAATTCGCAGGCCGTAGCGGCGAGATCGCCACGCCCTTCCCGGCCAGCACTTGCGTCCAACCGCCGTCAGAGCCCAGCCCCGGCCAGCTCGCGCCGCCAAGCGCGAGCACGGTGGCATTGGCGCCGATGGCGGAAGGGCCTTTGGGCGTCAGAAACAACAGTCGTCCCTCGTCGTCCCACCCGGTCCAGCGGTGACGGAACGCAAACGTGACGCCGCCGGCGTCGAGCCGGCGCAGCCAGGCCCGCAGCAAGGGCGAGGCCTTGAACGCCTTGGGAAACACGCGCCCGCTGGTGCCGACGAAGGTCGGCTCGCCCAGCGCCTCGCACCATTCACGCAGTGCGCTTGGCGGAAACGCGTCGATTGCGGCTTCCAGCCTGGGCGCCGCCTCGCGGTAGCGTGCAAGGAATTGCGGGAGCGGCTCGCTATGCGTGAGGTTGAGCCCACCACGGCCGGCCATCAGGAATTTGCGCCCCGCAGACGGCATGGCGTCATAGACGGTGACAGCAGCGCCGCCCGCTGCCAACACCTCCGCCGCCATCAGCCCGGCGGGACCGGCGCCGATGACGGCGACGCCTGTCAGAGTTTTACTCCGGCGCGGGCGGCGGCTTGCGCGACATATTTCTGCGTCTGCTCGAATGCGCCTTGCAGCGCCTTGGCCTTCGACATGTCGCTGATCTCGTCAAAATGCGCGGCGATCGCATCGGGCGTCCAGTCGGACTCGGCCAGGTTGATGCCCTCGCTCTCGATGATCCTGATCACCGCAAACGAGCCGGCGCCGGCGCCCATGATGGTGCGGGTCGGGGCGTCCTCGCTGAGCATGTACTCGACCGCCGGCGTGATCGCCTCAGGCTTCATGAGTTGCAGCGCCTGCGGCGGCAACAGCTCCTCCGTCATGCGGGTCGCGGCCGTCGGCGAGATGATGTTGACGCGAATGTCGGTCTTGCGGCCCTCTTCGGCGAGCACGTTCATCAGGCCGACCATGCCGGACTTCGCCGCGCCGTAATTGGCCTGGCCGAAATTGCCGTAGAGGCCGGACGACGACGTCGTCAGCACGATGCGGCCGTAGTTGCGGTCACGCATGCCGGCCCACACCGCCTTGCAGCAGTAGAACGTGCCGACCAGGTGCACGTCGAGCACCTTCTGGAAGTCGGCCGCTTCCATCTTGCCGAACGACTTGTCGCGCAGGATACCGGCATTGGCGCAGAGCAGATCGACGCTGCCCCACTCCTTGGTGGCGCGCTCGACCATCGCAGTGACCTGCTCGAAATTGGAGACATCGGCGCCATCGGCCATCGCGGTACCGCCCGCCTTGCGGATCTCCTCGACAACGGCATCCGCTGGCGACAACGACGCTCCGGTGCCGTCGCGCGCGCCGCCGAAATCGTTGACCACGACCTTGGCGCCACGGCTCGCCAGCCCCAAAGCCTGCGCCCGCCCCAAACCATTGCCCGCGCCGGTGACGATGGCGACGCGTCCGTCAAACCTGATTGCCATGCGAATATTTCCCTGTTCTTCCTCCCTTCTCCCCTTGTGGGAGAAGGTGGCATAGGCGGCCTACGGCCGCCGTCCTTAAAAGTGACGCCGACGCGTAGCGTCGGCTACGGCGCCGGATGAGGGGTATGTCTCCGCGAGCTCAAATGAGAGTTTTTACGCGGAGACATACCCCTCACCCGGATTCGCGTTCCGCGAAGCCACCCTCTCCCACAAGGGGAGAGGGTGCACCGAGCACAAAATTGACAGCTTTTGAGCAGCGATAAGTGGCCGGGTCAAGTCCGGCCATGACGGGCAGCGTCAGGCGAAGTAGATCAACCCGAGCCACTCAGCGACGAGCGCCGGCTTGTCCTCGCCTTCGATCTCCACCGTCACATTGGTGCGGGACTGCAATTCCGTGGGCTTGCGGAGCTTCGCCTCGGCGAGCACGAAACGGCCGCGAACGCGCTTGCCCGAACGCACCGGCGAGATGAAGCGCAGCTTGTCGAAACCGTAGTTGACGCCCATCGTGGTGCCGGCGATCACCGGCATCACCTCATAGGACATGATCGACAGCAGCGACATGGTCAGGAAGCCATGCGCGATCGTGGTACCGAACGCGGTCTCCTTCCTGGCTCTTTCAGGGTCGACATGGATGAACTGGTGGTCCTCGATGACGTCGGCATAAGTGTCGATGCGCGGCTGGTCGATCAAGTGCCACGACGACACGCCGACCTCCTTGCCAACCAGGGCCTGATAGGCCTCCAGCGTAATCGGCGGCTTCTTCCAGACTTCGTTCACTTAGCAGGCTGTTGAAGAAGTCTCTGGCGAAGCGTTTTGGATCGTGATTCCCTAGGATCAGGATTTTGCTGGGGTGGCACGATGCGGGGAAGTGACGAACGGTCTGGCTCGCTGTTCAGTTATGTTGACCTGGAGGCTCGGGTTCGCGTCGACCACCCGCTGCGGGCGATCAGGGATCTGGCAAATGCGGCGCTGGGCGATCTTTCTGGGGAGTTTGGCAAGCTCTACACGGACTTCGGTCGGCCCTCGATCGCACCGGAGAAACTGCTTCGGGCGATGCTCCTACAGGCGTTCTATGGGGTTCGCTCGGAAAGGCATCTGATGGAACGGATGGAGTTCGATCTTCTGTTCCGCTGGTTCGTCGGGCTTGGGGTGGACGATGCGGTTTGGGACCATTCAACCTTCTCGAAGAACCGCGACCGGCTGCTTGAAGGTGAGATTGCGGCCAAGTTCTTGAACGCGCTTTTGGCGCAGCCGAAGGTGAAGCGTCTTTTGTCGAGCGATCACTTCTCGGTGGACGGCACGCTCATTGAAGCCTGGGCTTCGATCAAGAGCTTCCGGAGGAAGGATGGCAGCGACAAAGATCAGGACGGTCCGGGACGCAATGCCGAGCGCAGCTTCCACAAGGAGAAGCGATCCAACGAGACCCATGAGAGCACGACCGATCCTGAGGCCAGGCTCTATAAAAAGGGCGACGGCCAGCCGGCCAAACTCTGCTATATGGGCCATGCGCTGATGGAGAACCGCAATGGTTTGGCGGTTTTAGGTGGAGTGAGCCAAGCTACTGGCACCGCCGAACGAGAGATTGCGCTTGCCATGATCGACAGGCGCGGGTGTGCGAAGCGGGTCACTCTGGGGGCGGACAAAGCCTACGACGTCACGCAGTTCGTGCATGACCTGAGAGATAGATCGGTTACTCCGCATATCGCGATCAATGGACATCTGAGTAAGACCGGCAAGCGGCGCAAGACGGCGGTCGACGCGCGTACCACGCGTCACGACGGCTATGACATCAGCCAACGCTGCCGCAAACGCATCGAAGAAGTCTTCGGCTGGATCAAGAGTTCCGCTGGCCTGGCCAAGGTCAAGCTGCGAGGCCGCGACCGGGTGGATGCCGTCTTCGTCCTGGCGCTTGCGGCCTATAATCTGATCCGGCTGCCCAAGCTTCTGGCGGCACCGGCATGAGCATCCGAGGTAGATGGCGGGTCGTCGAGACACCAGGCTACGACATGGCCGTGGCGGGCGCCTACATCCTGTTCGATGACGACGGCGGCGAGTTCGCCTTCGATTGCCTCACGGGCTGCATTCATGGAGCCTGTGACGGCGATGCCGTCCAGTTCGGCTGGCAGGGAAACGACGAAATGGAGCCAGCCAACGGTGATGGCTAGGCCGAACTGCGGGATGACGGCTCACTCGAAGGTGAAATCTGCCTCCTTAATGGCGACGACATCCCATTTATCGCGCGTCGCTCGAAGACTTCTTCAACAGCCTGTTAGGTCTCACTCCGTGTCTTCGGCAGCTCAGGAAAATCCTCTTCCCGGAATTCCCGGCCGCGCAGGGGATCGTCGCGATCGTCGTCGCGCTCGAGCCTGCGTAGCTGCACGCGGCGGATTTTTCCAGAGATCGTCTTCGGCAGCTCGGTGACGATCTCGATGCGGCGGATGCGCTTGAACGGCGCAAGGCGCGTGTGCAGATGCCTGAAGATCGATAGCGCCGTTTCCGGCGAACGCTCGGCGCCTGAGGTCAGCAGCACGAACGCCTTGGGAATCGCGAGCCGGATCGGATCCGGGCTCGGCACCACGGCGGCTTCCGCAACCAGCTCATGCTCGAGCAAGACGCTCTCGAGCTCGAACGGGCTGATGCGGTAGTCGGAGGATTTGAAGACGTCGTCGGAGCGGCCGACGAAGGTGAGATAGCCCTCCTCGTCCTCGAATACGACGTCGCCGCTGCGATAGAGCTCGCCTTCGGCGCCGGACAATTGGCCGTCGTCGCCCTGATAGCCCTGCATCAGGCCGGCCGGACGGCTGTCGCCGAGGACGAGCGTCACCTCGCCTTCCTTCGCTGGATTGCCGTCGGCATCGCTGATCTGCACGCGAAAGCCCGGCAGCGGCCGTCCCATCGAGCCGACCTTGACCTTTTGCCCCGGCGAGTTGCCGGCAAGCGCCGTGGTCTCGGTCTGGCCGTAGCCGTCGCGAATGGTGAGGCCCCAGGCCGCCTGCACCTGGTCGATGACCTCGGGATTGAGCGGCTCGCCGGCGCCGCAGGCCTCGCGCAGCGACACCTTGAACGCGGCGAGGTTCTCCTGGATGAACAGCCGCCACACCGTCGGCGGCGCGCACAGCGTGGTGACGCCGCAGCGGCCGATGGTGGCGAGCAGTCCCTTGGCGTCGAAGCGCGGCTGGTTGACCACGAAGACGGTGGCGCCGGCATTCCACGGCGCGAAGAAGCAGCTCCAGGCATGCTTGGCCCAGCCGGGCGAAGAGATGTTGAGGTGAACGTCGCCGGGCTGCAGGCCCAGCCAATACATCGTGGAGAGATGACCGACCGGATAGCTGCGTTGGCTGTGCCGCACGAGCTTTGGCTTTGCCGTAGTGCCCGAGGTGAAATAGAGCAGCATCGGGTCGTCGGCGTTGGTCGGTCCGTCGGGCGCAAAACTCTCTGAAGCTTTTGCTGCGTCATCGTATCCGAGCCAACCCTCGGAGGTCGCACCGACCACGATGCGGACGATGTTCTCGGCACCGAGGCTAGCGAATTTGGCGACCTGGTCCTGGGCGGCAACCACTGCCCTCGCCTTGCCGCGGTCGAGGCGATCGCGCAGCTCATCCGCGGTGAGCAGCGTCGTCGCCGGAATCACGACGACTCCGAGCTTCATCGCCGCGAGCATGGTCTCCCAGAGCGGCACGACGTTGCCGAGCAGAAGCAGCAGATGATCGCCGCGCTTCAGGCCCTGCGTACGGAGGAAGTTGGCGACCTGGTTGGAACGGCGCGACAGCGCCGCGAAGGAAAGCTTGGTCTGCCGGTCCTGCGCGGCATCGACGATCCAGAGCGCGGGCCGATCCTTGCTTTCATCGTTCGCCGCCAGTTCGGCATCGAACCAGTCGAGCGCCCAGTTGAAGGGAACCGGATCGGGCCAGCGGAAACCTTTGACCGCAGCGTCGTAATCGGTACGGTGTTTTAGCAGAAACGCGCGCGCGTCCTTGAAGGTCGTCATCAAGTTTTCCCGGCCAGCTCCCTAACGTGCTTGATAATTCCGGAAAAATCCACCCCGCCTTGGCCGGCTGCGTCGAAAGACTGATAGATCTCCTGCGCATGCTTGCCGAGCGGGGTTGCGGCGCCGGCGGCCTTCGCGGCGTCCTGCGCCAGGGTCAGGTCTTTCACCATCAGCGCCGAGGCGAAACCCGGTTTGTAGTCGTTGTTGGCGGGCGAGGTCGGCACCGGTCCCGGCACCGGGCAATAGGTCGTCAGCGACCAGCACTGGCCCGACGAGGTCGAGGCGACATCGAACAGCGCCTGATGCGAGAGCCCGAGCTTCTCGCCGAGCGCAAAGGCTTCGCTCACCGCGATCATGGAAATGCCGAGGATCATGTTGTTGCAGATCTTTGCCGCCTGACCCGCGCCTGCGCCGCCGCAATGGACGATCCTCTTGCCCATCTTCTCCAGCACCGGCTTGGCCGCGGCAAAGGCATTCTCGTCGCCGCCGCACATGAAGGTGAGCGTCGCGCCCTTGGCGCCGCCGGTGCCGCCGGAGACCGGCGCATCCACGGAGAGCACGCCGTGCTGGCTAGCCAGCGCATGCGCCTGCCGCGCGCTTTCGACGTCGATGGTCGAGCTGTCGATGATCAGCGCGCCCTTGCTCATCGCCGGAACGACGTCGTTCCAGACGGCGAGCACGTGCTTGCCGGCCGGCAGCATGGTGACGACGACATCGGCGCCCCTCACGGCACCGGCCGCGCTCTCGGCGATGCTGGCGCCATCGGCCTTGGCCTGACCGCGCGAGGCCTCGACGAGGTCGAACGCGACCACCTTGTGGCCGGCCTTGACCAGGTTGGCCGCCATCGGGCCGCCCATGTTGCCGAGACCGATGAATGCGATCGTGGCCATCTTCGTTTCCTCCGTGAGCGCGTTTCGTTGCGTTAGCTAAATTTCAGCTCGTCGGCGCCAATCTCGGCGAAGTACGGCGCGACCATGTCAGGCGTGACATCCTCGATCCGCGGCGGCAACCAATTCGGATTGCGGTCCTTGTCGATCACGGCGGCACGCACGCCCTCGCGAAAGTCGTCGCTGCGGAAGACTTCGAGCGCGGCGCGATATTCGCGGACGAGGCACTGTTCCAGCAAGCGCGATTGCCGCGCCAACCGCAACAGCTTAAGCGTCACCACCATGCCGCGCGGCGATTTCTCGCCGAGTGTCTTGAGCGTCGATTGCGCGAACTCCGAGCCGTCCCGCTTGAGCGCAGCGACGATGTCTTCCATGCGGTCGAAGGCGAACAGCGCATCGATCGTCGCCTGCTTTGCGGCCACCGGCCCAGCGGTCTCAGCAGTCGCAAAGCCGTTGAGGAGCTTGCTGACCTCGACCGCGGTCGAGCCCGCGCGAACCTTCGTGAGCGCCTCGCGCAGCCCCGGCAGTTTCGCGGCAGGCACGACGGCATCGGCAAACTTCGCATAGATCGCATCCGGCCCGTTCATGGTCTGACCGGTCAAGCCGAAGAATGTGCCGATCTCGCCCGGCGCGTGCGACAACAGATAGGTGCCGCCGACATCGGGGAAAAAGCCGAGGCCAACCTCAGGCATCGCAAGCTTGGTGCGATCGGTGACGACGCGATGGCTTGCATGCGCGGAAAGGCCGACGCCGCCGCCCATCACGATGCCGTCCATGAAAGCGACGTATGGCTTCGGGAATTTCTTGATCCGGGCGTTGAGGATGTACTCCTCGCGCCACAGGATCTTGCCGAGATCGCCATCGACCTTCGAGCTCTCCCAGAGCGCGCGGATATCGCCGCCAGCGCACAGGCCGCGCTCGCCGGCCCCCTCCAGCAGGATCACGCTGACTGCGGAATCAGCCTCGAAGCGGTCGAGCGCCTTGTCGATGTCACGAAACATCTCCAGCGTCACCGCGTTGATCGCCTTGGGACGGTTGAGCCGGATCACGCCGGCCGCACCTTCGACGCGCGCGATCAGGTCGCCCTCTTCAACCACCACCGTCATCGCGCGCCCTCGATCAGCTTGCGCGCCACGATCAGCCGCATGATCTCGTTGGTGCCTTCGAGAATCTGGTGCACGCGCAAATCGCGCACGATCTTCTCGATGCCGTATTCGCTTAAGTACCCGTAGCCGCCGTGAAGCTGGAGCGCGTGGTTGGCGACCTCAAAGCCGACATCGGTGCCGAAACGCTTTGCCATGGCGCAGAGCATGGTGGCATCAGGGTCTTTCCGGTCGAGCGCAGCCGCAGCACGCCACAGGAACGTGCGTGCGGCCTCGAGCTCGATCGCCATGTCGGCGAGGCGGAATTGCAGCGCCTGGAATTCGTCGAGACGTTTTCCAAACGCTTTGCGCTCCTTCATGTAGCTGCGCGCCTTGTCGAGCGCGGCTTGCGCACCGCCGAGCGAGCACGCCGTGATATTGAGGCGCCCGCCGTCGAGACCGGCCATCGCGACCTTGAAGCCGATGCCCTCCTCGCCCAGCCGGTTTTCGACCGGCACGCGCGCATTCTCGAAGATCACGGCGCGCGTCGGCTGCGCGTTCCAGCCCATCTTGCGCTCATTGGCGCCGAACGACACGCCCGGCGTCTTGCCGTCGATGACCAGGGTCGAGATACCGCCGGGGCCGTCACCGCCGGTTCGCACCATCGCGACCAGCACATCGGTGCCGCCGGCGCCCGAGATGAACTGCTTCTGGCCGTTGAGCACATAGTGATCGCCATCGTGCACCGCGCGGGTTCGCAGCGCCGCCGCATCAGAGCCGGCGCCCGGCTCGGTCAGGCAGTAGCTCGCGATCAGCTCCATGGTGCAGAGTTTTGGCAGCCACATCTGGCGCTGTGTGTCACTGCCGAAGGCATCGATCATCCAGGACGCCATGTTGTGGATGGAGATGAAGGCCGAGGTGGTCGGACAGCCCGTTGCGAGCGCCTCGAAGATCAGCGCCGCGTCGAACCGCGTCATGGCGGAGCCGCCGACGTCGTCGCGGATGTAGATGCCGCCCATGCCGAGTTTTGCGGCCTCGCGCATCACATCTACGGGGAAATGCTTCTCCTCGTCCCAGCGCAGCGCGTGCGGCGCAATCTTCTCCGCCGCAAACGCCAACGCCATGTCGCGAACCGCGATCTGATCCTCGTTCAGAGCGAACTGCATGCTGGGCTGCTCATTTCTCTCGCCATTGCGAGGAGCGAAGCGACGAAGCAATCCATTCTTTCTTTTCGCGGCGATATGGATTGCTTCGCTGGGCTCGCAATGACGGGCTGTGCGACAACCTTACTTCATCAGCGGGATCGAGAACTCCGCACCTTCCTTGACACCGGACGGCCAGCGCGAGGTCACCGTCTTGGTCTTGGTGTAGAAGCGGATCGAGTCCGGGCCGTGCTGGTTGAGATCGCCGAAGCCGGACTTCTTCCAGCCGCCGAAGGTGTAATAGGCGATCGGCACCGGGATCGGCACGTTGATGCCGACCATGCCGACGTTCACCTTGGCCGCGAAGTCGCGCGCGGCGTCGCCGTCGCGGGTGAAGATCGCAACACCGTTGCCGTAGTCATGATCCGACGGCAGCGCCAGCGCCTCGTTGTAGTCGTGCGCGCGCACGACAGAGAGCACGGGGCCAAAGATCTCTTCCTTGTAGATCCGCATTTCCTTGGTGACGTTGTCGAACAGCGAACCGCCGAGATAGAAGCCCTTCTCGTAGCCCTGCATCTTGAAGCCGCGGCCGTCGACCGCAAGCGTCGCGCCTTCCTTGAGGCCGATGTCGATGTAGCTCTTCACCTTCTCGACCGCTTCGCGCGTCACCAGCGGGCCGTAGTCGGCGGACGGATCGATCGAGGTGCCGATCTTGAGCGACTCGACACGCGGGATCAGCTTTTCCATCAGGCGATCAGCGGTGGTCTTGCCGACGGGAACCGCGACCGAGACCGCCATGCAGCGCTCGCCGGCCGAGCCATAGCCCGCACCAATCAACGCATCGACCGTCTGGTCCATGTCGGCATCGGGCATCACGATGGCGTGGTTCTTGGCACCGCCAAAGCATTGGCAGCGCTTGCCGGTCTGCGCGGCGCGCTCGTAGATATATTGCGCGATCGGCGTCGAGCCGACGAAGCCGATCGCCTTGATATCGGGATCATCGAGGATCGCGTCGACCGCTTCCTTGTCGCCGTTGACGACGTTGAGGATGCCGGCCGGCAGGCCCGCCTCCATCATCAGTTCGGCAAGCCGCATCGGCACGCCGGGATCGCGCTCGGAGGGTTTCAGGATGAACGCGTTACCGCAGGCGATCGCGGGCGCGAACTTCCACATCGGGATCATCGCCGGGAAATTGAACGGCGTGATGCCGGCGACGACGCCGAGCGGCTGGCGCATGGAGTAGATGTCGATGCCGGGGCCGGCGCCTTCGGTGTATTCGCCCTTCATCAGGTGCGGAATGCCGCAGGCGAACTCGGCGACCTCGAGGCCACGCTGGATGTCGCCCTTGGCGTCCGGCACGGTCTTGCCGTGCTCGCGTGCGAGCAGCTCGGCGAGCTTGTCGTAGTCGCGCTGCACCAGCTCCAGGAACTTCATCATCACGCGGGCGCGGCGCTGAGGGTTGGTCGCGGCCCACTCCGGCTGCGCGGCGCGGGCGTTCTCGACGGCTGCACGGACTTCCGCTTTTGAGGCCAACGCCACCTTGGCCTGGACGTCACCGGTCATCGGCTCGAAAACGTCGGCGGTGCGGCCTGAGGTGCCCTTGACCTCCTTGCCACCGATGAAATGTCCGATTGCGCGCATGGAAATATCTCCTTGAGGCCGAGCCTGATCACTTTGACAAATCCTATTGACCTGCATTTTATAGGATTCAAGTCTGAGATAATGCACCATAGATGTGCGAAAATGCTGGATCAAGGCGCGATCGATTGGGACGACTTCCGCTTCGTGCTGGCCATCGTGCGGGGCGGCTCGGTGTCGGCTGCGGCAAAACAGCTCGGCGTCGACCATGCCACCGTCATCCGCCGCGTCGACCGGCTGGAGAAGCACCTCTCGGCCAAGCTGTTTGACCGGCGCAAGACCGGCTATCTCCTGACAGAGGCCGGTCAGCGCGTCGCGGACAGTGCGGAGGCGATGGAATCGACCATCGTCGCCAACCAGGAGCAGGTCGGCGGCTCGCTCGCGCGGCTGACCGGCACCGTGCGGATCGGCGCGCCCGACGGGTTCGGCACCGCCTTCCTGGCGCCGCGGCTCGCGCCGTTCGCGGACCGGTATCCCGATCTCGATCTGCAACTTGTGGCTACGGCGCGGCTGTTCAGCCTCTCCAAGCGCGAGGCCGACATCGCGATCAGCCTCACCATGCCGAAGGAAGGCCGCATCGTGGGCCGCAAGCTGCTCGACTACCGGCTCGGGCTCTACGCCGCCCCCGCCTATCTCGATCGCTTCCCAAAGATCACCTCGCGCGAGGCGCTGCCGCAGCATCGCTTCGTCGGCTATATCGAGGAGCTCCTGTTCACGCCCGAGCTCGACTATCTGCCGCAGGTGTCGCCGAAGATTTCCGCACGTTTCCGCAGCGCCAATCTGATCGCGCAGCTCAACGCCACCCTCGCCGGGTTTGGCATCGCGGTGCTGCCCCATTTCATGGCGGCGGACTATCCGCAGCTCAGGCCGGTCCTCCCTGCGGAGATCTCGATCACCCGCACCTTCTGGATGCTGATGCATGCCGACAGCAAGGATCTCGCGCGCATCCGCGCGGTGGCGGATTACATCTGCGAGATCGTGGAGCGCGAGCGGGCGCTGTTTGCGGGGCGGTGATGCGACGGATTTGTAGGGTGGGCAAAGCGAAGCGTGCCCACCACGTCTGTCACAATCGTGGAAGGATGGTGGGCACGGCGCACAGCGCCTTTGCCCACCCTACGGCATCCCGCCTAATTCTGCTTCGGCTTCCTGGCGGCCGGTTCACGACGCGCGCTGTCGAGTGCGGTGTCCCTGCCAGCCTTCAGCACCTCGTCGGACAGCTCGCTCGAGCCGGCAATGCGCGCCAGCAGCATGGTGCCGGCCATCGTCGCAAGCGTCGCGATCGCCTGCTTGCGCGCGGCCTTGCGCGGCACGCCGGTGACATGATCGGCCAGCGTCTCGATCATCTCGTCGAGCTTGCCGGCAAACGCCTTGCGCGTCTTCGGGCTTTCACGGGCGATCTCGGCGCCGAGCGCGGGGATCGAGCAGCCATGGCCGGGATCGTCGCGGTGCAGCGCGGAGAGATAGCTCTCGGCGATCAGCGCCAGCCGCTTCTCGGGGGCGACCTCGCCGGTCATCTTGCGCCAGTGATCCATCGAGCGGTCCATGGCGTGGGCAAAGGCCTCGATCACCAGCGCCTCGCGGGAATCGAAATGCGCGTAGAACCCGCCATGGGTCAGGCCCGCCTCCTTCATGAGGTCGGCGACGCCGATGCCGTGGGCGCCCTTCTCGCGCAGCCGCACGGACGCCTTCCTCACGATGCGGTCGTGAGTCTCCTGCTTGTGTTCCCTGGAATAGCGCATGCCGCTCTCATTGGATGTCGAAGGTCATCTAATAACACGGCGCATGCGAAAATGGAGCATTAATTCGCTGTCAGGTTGGCGCCCATCATGGAAAAGGTCGCGGTCGCGTGCACCGCAAGGTCGCCCTTGCCATTGCGGACGAAGCCTTCGGTGTAGCTGGTCTGGCGGCCGAGCTTGATCACCTTGCCTTCCGCCGAGATCAGTCCCGAACGAACCGAGAGCGGGCGCAGGAAGGTCAGCTTCAAATCGAGGGTGACCGAGCCCTGGCCGGCTTCCAGCCTGGTCGTGATCGCGCAACCCATGGCGGTATCGAGCAGCGCCGCGGCGGTCGCCCCGTGCAGAAGCCCGATGGTGTTTTCGAGATCCTCCCGCCCCTCCAGTTCCATCACGATCCGGCCCGGCTCGACCACGGCCATGGTAAAGCCGATCAGCTTCGCAAATGGCGGAGGCGGCAGGCGCCCATCGCGAATCCCCTGCATCGCCTCCATTCCAGAAAGCCCCAGAGCTGCTTTCGCGACAGCTCCGGGCACCTGCCAATCCACCATCCGCTCGCGGCGGCGTTCCGGCGAAAACAGGTCGGGGTGATCGAGTCCAGTCATGGGGCGCCTATTTAGATGATATACATCATACTATGTCGCGGACTTCGTTCTGGCAACAGCCCACCCGCCCGCTTGACAATCCCGCCATTTGGGTCCGGAAGTGAATCCGACGGCGCGCCTTCCGCGTACGTCCACGAAACGTTCGGGATTGCACGATGGAAATGCTCAATCATCACTGCGGCGTCACGCGCGATGCGCGCGGGGTCGTTCACGTCACGATCTGCAATGCCGGCTCGCTCAACATCTTGAGCTCGCCTGTCACCGACGCGATGCGCGAGGGGCTGCAGCGTCTCGCCGCCGACCGCAGCATCCGCGTGGTGGTGCTGCGCGGCCAGAGCGAGAAGAGCCTGATCGGCGGCGCCGACATCAAGGAGATGGCGAAGCTCGACCAGGCATCCGCCGAGGCGTTCATCTCCCGCCTGCGCGACCTCTGCGAAGCCGTGCGCAACTTCCCCACCCCGATGATTGCGCGGATGCCGGGCTGGTGCCTCGGCGGCGGACTCGAGGTCGCGGCCGCCTGCGATTTCCGGATTGCGACCCATGATGCGCATTTCGGCATGCCGGAGGTTCGCGTCGGCATCCCCTCGGTGATCCACGCGGCACTGTTGCCGCGCCTGATCGGCTGGAGCCGCGCGCGCTGGCTGGTGATGACGGCGGAAAATATCGACGCCCCGACGGCCCTGGCCTGGGGGCTCGTCGACAAGGTCGCGCCGGAGGGCGGATTCGACGAGGCGGTCGAGCACACCGTGAAGGCGCTGCTCGCCTGCGGCCCCGAAGCGCTGCGGTCGCAGAAGGCGCTGCTGCGGCAATGGGAGGAATTGCCGCTGACCGAGTCGGTCAATCTCAGCGTTAAGGTGTTCGGCGAGTCGTTCCTGACGGACGAGCCGACGCGCCTGATGCAGGAATTCGTCAACCGGAAGCGGTAGGCGCAGGCGGGGCATCCAGTACGCCGCGGCCTCTCCGTATCGCTGCACTGCCTCTGCAATACTGGATCACCCGCTTTCGCGGGTGAGGACAGTTCAGGTCGCGGCGCGACCACCCGACCACCCCCAAACAAATCTCATCCCACGCACGATAATTTGTCATGACGGGTGCAGTTGCATTTTTTGCGATGCATCATATGATGATCATAATCTCACAACATCCTGCCAGGGAGCCCGCCATGGCCGCCGATCCCGTCGTCATCGTCTCCGCCGCCCGCACGCCGCTTGGCCGTTTCATGGGCGAGCTGTCGCCGCGCACAAGCTCGGCTCGCACGTGATCTCGGCGGCGCTGGAACGCGCCAAGCTGGCACCGGAGAAGGTCGACGAGGTCTTCATGGGCTGCGTGCTGCCCGCAGGGCAAGGCCAGGCGCCGGCCCGCCAGGCGGCGCGCGCAGCGGGCCTGCCCGACGCCACGGGCGCGACCACGATCAACAAGGTCTGCGGCTCCGGAATGAAGGCGACCATGCTGGCGCACGACATCATTCGCGCCGGCTCGGCCGACATCGTCGTCTCCGGCGGCATGGAGAGCATGAGCAATGCGCCCTATCTCCTGGCGAAGGCGCGCGGCGGCTACCGCGCCGGCCATGACCGCATCATCGATCACATGATGATGGACGGGCTGGAGGACGCCTATGAGACCGGCCGCTCGATGGGCGACTTCGGCGAGGCGACGGCAGAAGCCTATCAGTTCACGCGCAGGGATCAGGACGCCTTTGCGATGGAGACGCTGAGCCGCGCGCGCAAGGCGGTGGAGAGCGGTGCGTTCAAGGCCGAGATCGCACCGATCACGCTCAGCGAGAAGGCCGGTCCTCGCGTCATTGCCAATGACGAGCATCCGCTGAAGGTCGATCCGGCCAAGATCCCCGGACTGAAGCCGGCGTTCCGCGCCAACGGCACCATCACGCCGGCGGCCTCGTCCGCCAATGCCGACGGCGCGGCGGCGCTCGTGCTGACAAGGCGCGCGCTCGCCGATCGCAACGGCCTGCCGGTGCTGGCCGAGATCAAGGGCCACGCCACCCATAGCCAGGAGCCGCAATGGTTCACCACCGCGCCGATCCCGGCGATCCGCAAGCTGCTGGACAAGGTTGGCTGGGGTGTCGATGACGTCGACCTGTTCGAGATCAACGAGGCCTTTGCCGTGGTGGCGATGGCCGCGCAACGCGACCTCGGCATCGCAAGAGAGAAACTCAACGTCAACGGCGGCGCCTGCGCGCTCGGTCATCCCATCGGCGCCACCGGCGCGCGGCTGATCGTGACGCTGTTGCATGCGCTCGAGGCGCAGAACCTCAAGCGCGGCGTCGCGGCGCTCTGCATCGGCGGCGGCGAAGCCACCGCGATCGCGATCGAGCGTCTCACGCATTAGGGCAAATGTCCGAAATTGAGGGAAGTCTGGCATTTTAGACGCGCGCGACTCGTGCCAAAATGCCAGCCTCGAACAGGTCACGCTGAATCCTCTAGGTAAGGTTGGGGCTCAATGATTTCTAACTGGCTCGCGGCAGCACTCGGCCGCCGCAACATCCATTACGGCTGGGTGATGGTCGGCGTGACCTTCCTCGCCGCGCTGATCAGCGCCGGCACGGTCGGCGCCCCCGGCGTGTTCATCATTCCCCTGCAAAAGGAATTCGGCTGGAGCACCGCGGAGATTTCCTCGGCGCTCTCGATCCGCTTCATCCTGTTCGGCCTGATGGCGCCGTTCGCAGCCGCCCTCCTCAACCGCTATGGGCTGCGCAACGTGACGCTGACGGCGCAGCTCATCGTCGTCTCCGCGCTGGTGGCTTCGCTCGCGATGACGCAGGTCTGGCAGCTGATGCTGCTGTGGGGCGTCGTGATCGGCATCGGCACCGGCATGACGGCGCTGGTGTTAGGGGCCACCATCGCGACGCGCTGGTTCGCGGCGCGGCGCGGCCTCGTGGTCGGTATCATGACGGCGAGCGTCGCCACCGGCCAGCTCGTGTTCCTGCCGCTGCTTGCGAGCCTCACCGAACGGTTCGGCTGGCGCCTTGCCCTCAGCTTCGTCTGCGTGATGCTCGGCGTCTCCGCAACTGCCGTCGCGCTCGTGATGCGCGACCGGCCGAGCGATGTGGGCCTGCGCCCGTTCGGCGACGAGGGCAGCGAGCCCCTGCCCGTCCCGCCGGTGAGCCACGCGCCGATCACGGCTGTTGCGCTCGGCACGCTGCGCGACGTCTCGACATCGCGCGCGTTCTGGATCCTGTTTGCGACCTTCTTCGTCTGCGGCGCCTCGACCAACGGTCTCGTCCAGGTCCACCTGATCCCGATGTGCCTCGATTTCGGCATCCCGCAGGTGCAGGCGGCAAGCCTGCTCGCAGCGATGGGCATCTTCGACTTCTTCGGCACCATCATGTCCGGCTGGCTGTCGGACCGCTACGACAATCGCTGGCTGCTGTTTTGGTATTACGGCCTGCGCGGGCTCTCGCTGATCTTCCTTCCCTTCAGCGATTTCTCGTTCTACGGCCTGTCGCTGTTTGCGATGTTCTACGGTCTCGACTGGATCGCCACCGTGCCGCCGACGGTGCGCCTGACGGCGCAAAAATTCGGCCCCGAGCGCGCCAATCTGGTGTTCGGCTGGATATTCGCCGGCCACCAGCTCGGCGCCGGGACTGCCGCCTTTGGCGCCGGCCTGTCGCGGACGCTGCTGGCGAGCTACCTGCCCGCCTTCTTCATCGCCGGCACACTCTGCGTGTTCGCCGCGCTGATCGTGCTGGCGCTGGCGCGGCAGCCGAAGCCCGTGGTGGCGCTGGCCGCCAGCAAGTGACGGTGGTGCGGATCTAGTATTTGAGGGTCGTGGTCAGCCCGAACACCGCGGCATCGCCGATGCGCGTTAGACCGCTTGGATCGTTCGGATTCGGGATGCCGCCGGAGGGCCGCCACACATACTGAAAATAAGGGGCCAGCAGCCAGCCCGGCTTGATATGCGCCTCGTAGATCACCTCGAGCAGCGTCTCGTTGCTGCGAACGGGACTCTGGATGCCGTTGAAAAACTGGGTGTCGACATCGAGGCTGCGGGCAGAGCCCGAAATCCGCATATAGGCCATCCCGACCCCGAACCGGTCGAGCGGCCGGCCCGGGGTGAACCCGACGAAGCCGACGCCGCCGTCAAGATAGAGGTCGATCAGGTTGCGATCGGGTGGGCTGTAGGCGATCCGGCCGAATGCGGTGACGCCGGGCAGCGACGCCGAAACCGTCTTCTCGGCCACACCAGCCGGCCGCCATAGAGCCTGCTCCACGACCGCGTAGATTCCATAATTGCCGCGCAGCTTTGCCGGGATGCCGCTTCCGGTGGGGTCGACGATAGAAAGGCCCTCGGCTGTAAAGCGCTGACTGTCGAAATCGCCGAAATGATACCAGCCGCCGGGCGTGAAATTGCCGGCGAGCGAACTCCCACCGATATCGAGATGATAGTCGAAATGGACCTGCCCGATGAGCCACGGCGGATCATTGACGCGAAACGCCAGACCATGATTGTCGCGCGTCTGCGGATCGCCGTCACCGGGCCGCGCCGGATTGCCGTTGAAGATCGCGCCGAAGACGGTGACGTTGTCCGAAACTGCGGCCTTGACGCGAATTCCCGGCACCGCGATCGGCGGGGCCGGCCCGCCGGCCGGCAGGTTGGTGGCCTTGATGGCCGGCCAGCCGAAGGTGCCGTTGACGAAGAGATCGTCGGTTTCGCTGTCGAAGAATTCGACGTCCGCGGCCTGCTGGCCAGCCCTGATGTTCAATCTGCCGTCGAACAGGCTCTGCTCGAAATAAGCGTTGTAGAGCCTGGTATCGGGCAACGCCTCGATCTCACTGATGGTGGCGAGGTTGTAGACGTAGTTGCGCGTCAGCCCGCGACCGTAGATCTCGTAGGCGTTGGCATAGAAGCGGCCACCGGTCCAGCCGACCAGTTTCTCGAGATCGGCATCGACCGAGAAGTCAAAGCGACCGAGATGAATGGCGCCGCGCGCGACCCCGCCCGAGACGTTGCCGATGTTGTCGAAAATATAGGTGGCCCCGAAATTCAGACCCTTGTTGGCCAGCCCGTCGTGCCACTCGTTGAACCATTTTGGCGCCAGCCATTCGGCAACGCTTTCATCCTTGGCACCGGCGAGCGCGCACGTGCTTGCCAATACGCTGGCAAGACACGCCGCCACGATTGCGATTGGACTTCGCAGCGGAGGCATTACTCTGCACACATGGCTGATACCGGCTGGGTGTGCCCTATCTGAGGATGCCCATGCGCCGCATGAAGAAGTAGGCCAGAGCAATCGAGCAGGCCATCAAGCCCATGGCCCAGAGAAAGCCGGTCTCCACGTCGGTGAGCGGCAGGCCCTTGGTGTTCATGCCGAATACGCCGGTGATCAGCGTCGGCGGCAGCAGCAGCGTGGTCACGATCGACAGCGTGTGAAGGTGACGGTTGCTCTCCTCCTCGGTCTTGAAGTGCAGCTCTTCCTCGAGCAGGCGGCTGCGCTCGCGCAGCTCCACGATGTCATGGTCGAGCCCATCGAGCCGCTGCGCGAGCTTGGCGGCGTGAAGCCGTAAGCCCGGCGGGATATTCTCGGGGCTCTTGAGGTCGAGGCGGTGAAACAAGATGCGCAGGCCTGTGAGCTGCCGATGCAGCCGGACGCAGGTCCGACGCAGCCGGCTCAGGCTGCGGCGCATCTCCGGCTTGGCCTGATCAGCGGCGATACGCTCCTCGATGCCGTCGATGTCCTGGCCGATCTTGTCGGCCATGCGGTCCATGGTGTCAGCGACCTCGTCGACGATCTTCTCCAGGAGGGCCGCGACGTTTTCGACGCGGTAGCCGCCTTCCAGAACCCGGCGCGCCGCGTCCGCCGAACACAGCGCCTGATGGCGACCGCTGACCAGGAACCGCTCGGTCATCGCAAAACGCAGGAACGCTGTCTCCTCGGTCGGGCTCTCGATGTCGCGCACGAGGTCGGAAAACACGCCATAGACGCAATCGTCGATGACGTGGAGCTGCTGGAACGTATCCTTGGACAACAGCAGATCGCGCGCAAGCTGCGGCAGGCTGGACTCGGCGATCCAGGGCCGCGCCCGCGCATCGGTCAGATTGAAATGCAGCCACAGGCGGCCGTCATGGCTGAACTCGATCGGCTTGTCGATCGGCAGTGCCTCGGCGCTGCCGTCGCTGTGCAGGCGAAAGCCCCATACCAGGCCGGGAATTGCGGATGCGGCGCCTGAAATCGCGCTGACGATCTTTGCCGGCTCAGCCATGCTCAACCCCACGGTCAAACGATGTGATCTCTCTGGCGGGCGGCCGATGCCATCCGCCGGAACCCGCGGGGGTACTCAAATACGCGTGTGTTACAGCTTGATGATGGGCCGCCCTACTCCGCCGCGAGACCCGTCGCGGCCGCGGCTTCCTTGACGTAGTCATGCACGACGCGGCCGAACGGCAACGTCAGGTCGGCGATATAGTGATGCGCGCCGACGACACGCCGGACCGGGAAATCCGCTACCGGCGCATTGACATGTGGCACGAGGTGCAGGCGGCCAGGCCCCATCCAGGAGCCCTTCGGAACGATGTCGGTGAGGTTGATCGCAACGAGCTGGCAGACTTCGAGGTGGCCGTCGACACCCGGGATCATCTTGAGATTGATTTGCGTCTTCGACAGCGTCGCACGCGTGAGATCGCCGTTGCCGGCCATGCTCTCGTGCTTGTAGCCCATCGTGCCCATGGCAACGAGCTGGCCGGCATATTCCAGCGTGCCGGTGAGAGTATCCTTGACGATCTCGAGCTTGGGATGGGCGTACTTCTTGGGAAAGCCCCAGATCTCGCGCCCCGCAGCGATCGGGGGATCGTCGTCGAGATACATCTGCGAGACGAAGTTCACCTCTTCGCCGTGCAGGCGCGCGGGGATGACGAGGCCGGACTCGGTGTAGCTGCCGAAGCCGGAGGAGTCCGGCATCCTGATCCATTCATAATGCACGATCGGCTGGTCGATCGGCTCCAGCGGCTCAGGCAAGCCGGCGCGGATCAATTCCGGATCGGTCTCGTAGGTGATGACGAGGAATTCGCGGTTGATGAAGCGATAGGGACCAGCCGGATAGCTCGGTCCGGCAGCCGGCATGGACGGGAGTCTGAGAACGTCTTCCCTGCGCATCGCTCGTCTCCTGTGTGATGCTGGTGTGATGTTCGCCCGGCAGCAACCAGCATAACGCAGATTGCTAGCCGTCGTCATTGACCGCGATGTGATGGATTTCCGTCAGGCGCGTGACCTCCTGTCATGCCAGGCGCGACCGACCTGCATGCCCACGATGCAGCGGCGCGCAATTGTCATCACGCCGTCACTGCCGGGCGCAATCGTTTCGGTAAGGCAGGAGGCATCGGCCATGGACGCCAGGACGTCGCAACCGACATATCAGACACATCAGCCTCCCTCGCAGGGCTGGCGACCCGAGCGCTGCGACCGCGTCGCGCTGGTGCTGCAAGGCGGTGGCGCACTCGGCGCCTATCAGGCCGGCGTCTATCAGGCGCTACACGAGGCCGGCATCGAGCCGGACTGGGTCTGCGGCGTCTCGATCGGTGCGATCAACTCCGCCATCATCGCCGGCAACAAGCCGGAGAAGCGGCTCGATGCGCTCCGCATCTTCTGGGAGCGCATCACCAACCGCAAGATCTGGCACTACACGCCGGATGGCGACGTCTTCCGCCAGTGGCGCAATCTCACCAGCGCGTGGATGACGTCGGCCATGGGCCAGCCGGGCTTCTTCACCCCGCATCAGGTCAATCCCTGGTTCAGCCCCGTCGGCGCCAGGACCGCAACGAGCTATTACGACACCACCCCCTTGCGCGAGAGCCTGCGCGAGCTCGTCGACTTCGACCTGATCAACGACAAGAAGATCCGCTTCGCGGTCGGCGCGGTGAACGTGCTGTCCGGCAACTTCATCTATTTCGACAATGCCCATGACGAGATCGAGCCGGAGCACATCATGGCCTCCGGCGCGCTGCCGCCGGCGCTGCCGATGGTCAGGATCGGCACAGACCATTTCTGGGACGGAGGCATCGTCTCGAACACGCCGCTCCAGCATCTGCTCGACCAGGAGGACGATCTCAACTCGCTGGTGTTCCAGGTCGACCTGTTCAGCGCGCGCGGCGTGCTGCCGCGCTCGATCCAGGACGTCATGGCCCGCCACAAGGACATCATGTATTCCTCGCGCACGCGCCACAACACCGACGTCTATCGCCGGACGCACAACCTGAAGATCCTGCTCTACAAGGCGCTGGCGAAGCTTCCCGACGAGCAATTGTCCGAGGAGGAGCGCCAGCTCAAGGCGAGCCTGCGCAACATGCCCGAGATCGCGATCCTGCATCTGATCTATCAGCAGAAGGCCTATGAGGGCGACGCCAAGGACCACGAATTTTCAGGTACCTCGATGCGAGAGCACTGGACGAGCGGCTACGAGGATACTAAGCGCACCTTGAAGCGGCGCGACTGGATCAAGATGCCCGAGGAAGGCATGGGCCTCGTCGTGCACGACGTGCACCGGGAGACGGAGAGCGCGTAGGCGCCTCGCGGGGGCACTCGAACAAAAAGCGGCGAAAACAACCCCATGCAAAGTAGACGGCAGTTGGGAAATCAATGACTTGCGCGTCCGCGAAGCTCTTTGACTCGTCGGAAAAAACAGGGGCACGATGCCATCATGGCGTGCTCGGGCCATCGCCGCTCACCCAGCATAATCGAAACCATTCGCCCTCCAACTTGTCACGCCCGCTGCCACAGCCTTCCGGCCCGCTTCTGGTAACGATTGCCCCTTAGTCGCCGGCCGAGATGAGCCCAATCCACACCAACTGCGAATTTCGTCGGCCCAAATCCTTAAAGAGCGAATCTGATCGGCGACTTTCCTTACCCATTAGTTCAGTGAACAACCTTCGGTTCTCGGTATTATTATACTGTTACTTGAAAAAAGTCCTTGAAGTTCAGGGGGCTGATCCGGGTAAATTATCGCACCTGTGGTTCTTCCGAATAAGGTTTGAGCGAGCGTGTCGAACGGAAGCGATGCCTCCGGTTCAGGCGCCGGATACATTTTTCAACTAGAACGAGCCCTCTTCCATCTCGGCAGAGTGCGAAGAAGCGACTATGTGGCAGTCGAATATGCAGACGACGTTTCTGTTGTCCGCGACGGCCAAGTTGTCCTGAAAGAGCAAGACAAGCACTCGTTACGTCCAAAGGCGGAACTGCTGGCAGATCGGAGCCGCGCTCTCTGGCGGACCCTCCAAATTTGGCTAACACCTGCAGTCAACTGCTCCGCGTGCAAACGATTCCTGCTCGTTACTAACAACCCAGTTTCGACTCCCATTGCCTCGATGCTAAAGGCGCAATCAGCCGATGGAGGACCATCTCCAGACGCGATTGTAAGGAGCCTACGCGCAGTCGGCGGCTCCAGACCCAAGAGCCGATCGCAAGTTCAGTCGATTATCGACGATGTCTTGAACCGGAGCGATAACGAACTCGCTCGACTCGTTGCACGCATAGAAGTCGTAGAAGCGAGAAATCAACGAGAGGATCGAGCAGAACTTGCCGATGCGCTAAGTCTTGACCCGCGCTTGGATCCGGGCATTACGCTAGAAGCGCTTCTCGGCTGGCTGACCAACACACTACTCGAATGCTGGCGGGCTGGTCGCCCGGGCATGATTTCTCGAGCCGCGTGCATAGCTCAACGGAGAGAAATCGAAGACGCCCTCGCGCGGCGCAGACTACTACCAAAGCCCGCGCGGGAAGTGCCAGTTGCGCCCGACGATCGAGCACGCGCCTCTACACGCCCATTCGTTCATCATCTTACACGCATCGATGCGGACGAAGATGATGTGCTACAGGCAATCGACCACTTCATCCAATTCAATATCGAGAAGAATCGCCTGGCAAGCGATGGAGAAATAGCCGACAGAGAGTGGCGGGATCGTGGAGAGAGACTGAAACAACGCTGGCTCAATATCAAGCGACAGGCGAAACGCGACTACGAGGGACGACCTCCGGAACACATTGGCATCAAGATTCTTGAGCGCTCCACGTACGACCATCTAGAACCAATCGGCAGCGAGCCCTGCCGAGAGCTCTACATGACCTCCGGCCATTACCATCGATTGGCCGATGACGATCAAATTTGGTGGCACCCCGATTATCGACCACGCTCGGAGAAGTAGCGTTGCACGCGAACCACGAGGAGATGATACTGCGCAATCCCGCGCTAGGCGCATGTGCGTCGTGGCATCTCGCTCGTTCATTCGCTGAAACCGCGACGGGCGCAGCACCCGACCTTCCCTATTTCCTGATTGGCGCTGCCATGATCTTCCATCGTCCAACCGTGGAAAAGATTCACGCCATGAGATTTGAAAGCGGCCTTGTGAAGGCTGTGTCCGAACAGCCCGATGTAATCGGAGGACTACAACTGCGCCTAGAGAACAATGCAAATGCCGCACTGGCGGCATTGCAGCTAGGTTGCGCCACAAAACTTCTAGAGAAAGAACGAGGAGAACGTTTTCCTGCTTTTCGAGCCAAAGGCGCAGACCTTCCAACGGACATTCGTCATGGGGATGGAGATGTACCCCGTGTATTCGGCTGCGCTAAACGCCTAGGAAAGTGGTTCGGCGAAGCGAGGCTTCATGGATTGAAACAACTTCTAAGAATTGAGTTTTAAGAATGAAGCTATTCATTAGGGAACTGATTATTTGGCCCGAGAACCCCGAGCACTCCCCTCGGATCATACAGTTCGATACCAAAAAGATCAGTGTCATCACCGGATGGAGCGCGACGGGCAAATCGTCCGTCATTGCAATCATTGACTACGTCCTAGGCGCCGGCACATGCGCCATACCAGTGGGCCACATTCGGAACACCTCCTCATGGTTCGGATTGCGGCTCGACACGGACGTTGGCGCGATGCGAATCGCCCGCCACAAGCCCGATGGACGTCAAGTGTCCAATGCTTTCTGGGTTCAACAAGGCGCCGACGTAGACGGGCCGCCCCCGCTCCGCCCGACTCAGAACATCAGCGCCGAGCAGTTTCGCATTAAGATGGATACGCTATCAGGCCTCACGAACCTAAAGATGGATCCCGATGAGGCACGAGCATTCAATGAAAGAGCCTCATTTCGAGACATGGCTGCGTTCAACTTTCAGCCGCAGCATATAGTTGCCAATCCCTACACTCTCTTCTTTAAGGCAGATTCTTCCGAGCATCGGGAAAAGCTCAGAAACGTCCTTCCACTAGCCATGGGCGTCATAACGAATGATGATCTTATGCGTCGTCATAGACTACAATTGTTACGAGAAGAGCAGCGCAAACTCGAACTCGAGCTTAAGCAGCGCAAATCCGGAATTGAAAACTGGCGCGCGAACGCAACCGGCGCCTATTTCAGAGCGCAAGAACTAAGTCTTCTTCCTCCAGGCGATCCCCCTGCCGAACTTCGCGATATTATCAAGGCCTTGCAGGCTGTCGTTGAAGCTAATGGCACACCCGTTCGCGGAAGCGGCCGCATCTCCGCCAGCGTCACTCGATTGGAAGAGATACGGCAACAAGAGCAAGCGTTAGATAGCGCCATCGCTGCTGCTCGTCGTCGCCTCCGACGCCTAAAGAGTCTCCGTTCAACCGTAATGGACTACGGTGATATTCTGGAGGACCATCAAGCAAGAACTCAAGGCGTCGGTTGGTTTAAGAATGCTATTGATATTAGCCAGTGCGTCCTTTGTGGCACCGAGACAGATGCAGCACGGCGATCGCTCGAAGAGTTGGAAACTCCTATCCGCGAGTTGAGCGAACTCACAGCTGGCACGACGACTACTGCCCCGATGGTAGACAACGAGATCGTTTCAATTCAGCGTCAGCTCCTAGGGGACGAGCGGAGACTGCTAGAACTCCGCCGAACGCGATCTGAACTCGAAACGAAGGAAGACGCAGACCGAGGTCGAAGTTTGAGCTTGGAAAGTGTCTACCGTTTCATTGGCAACACCGAACAAGCACTCAGGATTCTTGGGGAAGTTGAGGGGGACGATGGAATTGAGGCCCGTCATCGTAACATTAGCGCCCAAATAGGCACGTTACTGAGACAATTGGACGAGCAGAGCCGCCGAGAGAGAGAAGAGAAGGCTCGGGATGCAATCTCTAGATATATCGAGCGTTTCGTCGAAGAACTCCGTGTGTTTCTGGCGCGACAGGTCGCCCCTTGCTCGATGAACGCGAATTGAATGTTAAGTTCGTGAATCAGGGGGCAACCAAGCCAGATTTCCTATGGGAGATCGGAAGTGGCGAAAATTGGATGGCTTACCATCTTGCAACAATTCTTGCGTTGCATGGAATTTTCCTGAAGCGCGACAGTCACAACCCTGTCCCCACCTTCTTGGTGATCGACCAGCCAAGCCAAGTCTATTTTCCTTCAGACACGTTCGAGGAAATCCTCCAAAACCCAGACGCCAGAACTATTGATCGCAGGCGCTCGACGCGGCACTTAGACGATCTAGAGAGTACGCGTCAGATTTTTAGAGCCCTCGCGCGCGCCCATAAGAGTTTCAAAGCGCGACTTCAAATCATCGTTCTTGATCACGCAGATCGCCACGCTTGGGGCGAGATTGAAGGCGTCGAAGAGGTTGCGAATTGGCGCGGAGAGGCGGATTTTCTGATTCCCTCCGCTTGGCTGCCCAAACAATGAGGAGCGCAGCCTGCCAAGCTGTCAACAACAGTTACGATCCAGAATCCCTCCGCGGAAGCAATCTGGATTGCTTCGCTTCGCTCGCAATGACGGTTAAGAGCTACGGCCTGATCGTCATGTTCCCCGGCGGCCCCGGCGTCCTGAGCGGCTCCGCCAGCCGCGCGAACTCGCACAGCAGGGGCCGCGTCTTGCGGGGGTCGATGATCTCCTCGACCCAGAACTTTTCGGCCGAGCGGAACGGCGAGCGCAGCTTGTTGAGGCGCTCCTCGATCTCCTTCAGCTTCGCCGCCTTGTCCTCGGCGGCGTCGATGTCGGCGCGGTAAGCGGCCTCGATGCCGCCTTCGAGCGGCAGCGAGCCCCAATAGGCCGACGGCCAGGCGTAGCGGATCGAGAAGCGATCGGCGGGCTGATGCACGACGCCGGCCACGCCAAACGCGTTGCGCAGGATCACCGTGCACCAGGGCACCGTGGTCTGGTTGACCGCAGCCATGGCGCGCACGCCGTGGCGGATCGTGGCCGCCTTCTCGGCGTCCAACCCGATCATGAAGCCCGGGCAATCCATGAGATAGACGATCGGCAGATGAAAGGTCTCCGCGAAATCGACCCAGCGCACCACCTTCTGACAGGCATCCGCGGTCCATGAGCCGCCATAGTGGAAGGGATCGCTGGCAAGCAGCATCACCGCCCTGCCCTCGAGCCGCGCGAGGCCAACGATGATCGGCTTGCCGAAATTGCCGGCGACCTCGAAGAACGAGCCCTTGTCGACGACGGACTCGATAATGGGGCGCATCTTGTAGACCTGCCGGCGGCTCCGCGGCACGGCCTTCGTCAGGGCTTCGTCAATGCGTTCCGGATCGTCATGGCAAGGCAGCGTCGGCGGCAATTCGTAGACCGACGCCGGCAGGTAGGACAGGAAGCGCCGCGCGCAGGCGAACGCCTCGGCCTCGGTCTCGACGGCATGATCGACCGCGCCGGCGCGGGTCTGGATATCGGCGCCGCCGAGATCCTGCTTGGACAGATCCTGCCCGAGCCGCTTCACCACCGGCGGTCCCGCGACGAACATCGCGGAATTTTTGGTCATGATGGAGTAGTGGCTGGCGGCAAGCCGCGCGGCGCCAAGACCCGCGACCGAACCGAGCCCCAGCGCCACGACGGGCACGCGCGCGAGGTTCTCCGTCGTGAAGCGATACCAGCGCGTGCCGCCGATGCCGCCCGGCAGGTTCGCCGCGCCCTTGGTCTCGATGGTCTTCACCGAGCCGCCGCCGCCGGAGCCTTCGATGATGCGGATGATCGGCAGGCGGAAATCGTGCGCCATCTCCTCCGCCATCAGCGGCTTGGCGGAGATCGACGCATCAGCCGAGCCGCCACGCACGGTGAAATCGTCGCCGACCACCACCACCGTGCGGCCGTCGACCCTGGCGCGGCCGAACACGCAGTTCGCCGGCGTCACATGCTTGAGCTCGCCATGCGCGTCGTATTCACCGATGCCGGAGACGGCACCGATCTCGTGAAAGCTGCCTTTGTCGATCAGCCCGTCGATACGCTCCCGAACAGTCAGCCGGCCCTGGTCATGCTGTCGCTTGACCTTGTCAACGCCGCCCATCTCCCGCGCGAAGGCTTCGCGCCGGGCGAGCTCGTCGAGTTCCGGCTTCCAGTTCATTCAATCCCCCCGGCGCGATCGGCTTGTTATTGTTTCGCACGGCCATCGCGATCGGCTTGCGCTCGAGACGGTTGTTGAGGAAATCGCCCTCGGCGCCTTCGAGCAGGTCGCCGACCGCCTTGCCGAGCTTGACCATCAGCGGCCCAACCTCGCTGTGCAACCGCTCCTCGTCATACATCGCTGCCAACAGGCCGATCGTGACCACCACGACGGTCTGATATTGCGGCGACCACATCGGCACCGCGACGCCGTTGATGTGGGGGCTCCACAGGCCGCAGGCCACGACATAGCCGTGCTCGCGCAGGAACTCGCGATTGGCTTCGATGCGCGGCTTCAGCAGCCGGGCCGCCTCCGGCGCCTCCCGCTCCATCTCCGCAACCAGGGCATCGCCGATCTCCGGCTGCAACGCCGCCGTATAAGCGGCGCCCGCGGCGGTCGAGGCCATCGCGATCCGGCTGCCGGTTCCCTCGTGCAGGCCGAGCGCGCTCGCCGAGCGAGCGAACTCGAGATAGACGAGATGGAATCGATCGGGGATGACGAAGCCCACCGTCCCCGGCAATTGCTCGGCGATGTCCTCGAGCCGCAGGCGGATGAGGTTGCGCAGTTGCGCGCCCTTCATCATCGAGGCGCTCATGGCGACCGCGCTCGGCCCGATCCGATACTTTTGATCGCGCGGCAGATAGACCAGCTGCCCCATGCGCGTCAGCGTGTGCGTGAGCCGCGACACCGTCGAGCGCGGCAGGCCGCAGCGGTTGGAGATTTCAAGATTGCCGAGCCGCGCCTCGTGGCTCTCGAAGCATCGCAACACATCGAATGCGCGCGACACCACCTGGATCACATCACTTTCGCCGGCTTCGCCAGCGAGGACATTTTGCCTGCTCAACCGCTCCGAACGTCGTCCCATGTTCCCTACCAGTTGTGTTCCGCTGTGCGGAATTAAATTCCGCTTGAGGGACACGCTACCTCAGGCATCTTGCGACGACAACAAAAAGGCGATTGGCATGCCAGAAATTAAGATCGTCACGGAAGTCGCAGGACGCATCTGCGCGATTCCCGTTGAAGTTGGAAACAGCGTCGCGGATGGCGACGACGTTGCATTCATCGAAGCCATGAAGATCGCGATCATCGCGAACTGACAATGCAATCAGCATTGCGACAGTGGCACGCTACTCGAGCCGAATGATGAAATCTTTCGTTGAGCCGCTAGCGTTGCATGAGGAGCCCGTTCCAGGCGGGTTGCGCCTGCCCTGATGGCGTTGCACAAGGGAACCATGACACCGCTATCACCGCCCGCCAGCGCCTGGACGCAATCGAAGCCGCCTTTGCTGCGGTTCCTGAACCATTGTCTCACCGAATTCTCTGCCGAGACCTCCGGCGCGGTGGCCGACTACATTCCCGAGCTCAGCAAGGCCGATCCTGCCTATTTCGGCATCAGCCTCGCGACGTTGGACGGTCACGTCTATGAAGTCGGCGACAGCCGGGTCCCCTTCACCATCCAGTCGATGTCAAAGCCGTTCGTGTTCGCGCTGGCGCTCGACATGCTGGGCGCGGCGCGCGTCGAGAGCGCGATCGGCGTCGAGCCCTCCGGCGATCCCTTCAACTCGATCCGGCTCAACGCCGAGAACCACCCGTTCAACCCGATGGTCAACGCCGGAGCCATCGCCTGCACCGGGCTGATCCAGGAGAGCAAGGGCGAAGCCGCCTTCGAGGAGATCCGAAAAGCCCTCAGTCGCTTCGCCGGCCGCGAGCTGGACGTGGACGAGGCCGTCTACACTTCGGAGAGCCAGACCGGCGATCGCAACCGCGCCATCGCGTATCTCCTGCGCACCAATGCGGTGATCAAGGACAACGTCGCTGATGTGCTCGACGTCTATTTCCGGCAATGCGCGGTACTCGTCACCGCGCGCGACATCGCGGTGATGGCGGCGACGCTCGCCAACCGCGGCGTCAATCCGGTCACCGGCGAGCAGGTGATGACACCTTACGCAATCTCTCGGACACTGTCGGTGATGACGTCGTCGGGCATGTACGACTATGCCGGCGAATGGATCTACCGGATCGGCATTCCCGCCAAGAGCGGCGTCGGCGGCGGCATCCTCGCAGCCCTACCCGCCCGGCTCGGGCTCGGCAGCTATTCGCCAAAGCTCGACAAGCACGGCAACAGCGTGCGCGGCATCAAGGTCTGCGAAGCGCTGTCCTCGCATTACGACCTGCACATGCTCAACCGCAGCGACGACGCGCGCAATGCGATCATCGCGGATTATCACATCGGCCAGAGCCCGTCGCGCCGCGTTCGCCGCCTCAGGGAGCGCGAGATCCTCGCAGCCCACGAGGAGGAGGTGCGGGTCATCGAGCTCGTCGGCACGCTGTCGCTCTCGGCCGTCGACTACGTCTCGCGGCGGCTCGCCGCGCGGCCGCGGCCGCAGCTCGTGATCTTCGACCTGCACCGCGTCACCTCGACCACACGCGCCGGCGCGCGGCTCGTGGCCGAGGCCTTCGAAGATCTCGCGGCGCTGAACGTTACCGTGGTCCTGTCCGGCGTCCAGCGCACCTCGCGGGAATGGACCGCGCTTCGCGAATGGACGGCAACGCTGAAGAACGTTCGCGACTTCTACCTGCTCGACACCGCGATCGAATGGGCCGAAGACCAGATCGTCTATCGCTATGGTGGAGCGATCGATTTTCACGAGACCACGGAGCTCGTCGAGCAGCCGCTGCTTGCAGGCCTCGACGAGGAAGAGCTGACCGATCTCGGCTCGCTCTGCACGATCCGCACCTATCAGACCGGCGCGAGGATCGTCGCGGCCGGCGATCCCGCCGATTCCCTGTTCTTCCTGCGCAGCGGGGCGGTGCACGTCACGCTGCCCGACGGCGTCCGCCTGGCGACGCTGACGGCCGGCATGGCCTTCGGTGAAATGGCGCTGCTCGAATCGACCCGCTCCGCGGACGTGCTGGCCGACATGGCGGCGACCGCTTTCGAGGTGCCGTTGAAGGATTTCGAGCGTTTTCGCCAGCAACATCCGCATGCCAGCGAGCGCATCATGCGCAATTTGGCGCAGCTCCTCGCAGACCGGCTGATCGTCGCCAACGCCAAGGTGGATATCCTGACGTCGACGTAGGCCGCTCAGGGATCGTCAGGAGCGTGCCGTCATCCATCAGCCTCGTCCTGAGGAGCGCGCTCTTGCGCGCGTCTCGAAGGACGGCCACAGGCAAGATCCCGCCCGCGGCCATCCTTCGAGACGCCCGCTTTCAGCGGGCTCCTCAGGATGAGGTCCACCTGCTTGGTCGCACGGAAGCGATCGTCTAGCGGCTCGCCGCCTCGCGCAGGCGCCTGTTGATCCTGGCGGCGCTCTTGGCCAGCAGCTCGGACGGCTTCTGGCCAGTCGCCGCACACAGGCAGGCCCAGTAGTACATGGTGTCGCCGAGCTCATCGACGAGGCCGGCCTGATCGAGCCAGCCGTCGCGCAAGAGCTTCTTGATGTGATCGGCGACCTCGCCGGCCTCGGCCGTCAGGCCGAGACCGAGATAGGACAGCCGCTCGTTGGTCGGGTGCTCTTCGACCTTGGCTATCGTCGCAGCCCAGGCCGCGAATTCATCGATGTCCATCGGCATCCCTCGCCGCGTCTCGAACCCTAGAGCATGATCCGGAAAAGTGTGAAGCGGTTCTCCGAAACGATCATGCTCAAACAATAAACTAAAGCGCGATGACGATTCATCCCAGTCTCATCGCGCTTTAGCCCACGACCTCCGTCACCGGCTGGAGGTCGATCTCAAACGTCTCAAGAAATTTCGACGTCATGATGTAGAAGCCGACCGAAAGCTGCAATTCGACCAGCGCGCCCGGCGTGAGCATTGCGGCGATCGCCTTGAAGGTCGCGTCCGTCGGCTTGTTCAGCTTGACGATCTCGTCTGCGAACGCGAGCGCCGCGCGCTGCGTCTCGGTAAAGCACGTCGCCGCCTGCCAGTTCGCGAGCGCCTCGTTCTGCTCGTCGGTGACGCCGACATTCCTGCCGATGCGCTTGTGCGCGATGACCTCGTAAGGCGCCTCGCAGAGAATCCCGGTCCGCGTGATCGCAAGTTCCCGCACGATCGGGTCAAGCTCGCCCCGGCTCCGGATCGCACCGCCCAGTCGGCAATACTGCACGAAATAATCAGGCGAATGCGACATCATGCGGAAAATATTGGCGTTGCGATTCTTGGCGAGAATGTCGCGGGTACGCTCGGACGCCATGGAAGGATCGGCGTAGTCGATACGGGCCATCAGCCACCTTGGGTATTGGTCTTGTTGCGCTTTTTCGGGCAGTTTTTCGAGACTATTCTTGCACCGACGCAAGAGCAACATCATCGAGTCAAATTGCCGCCGTATTGCTGAACGAACTTGCAACCGTCGATATTCGCAGCGTGGGGACAAATCGCAGCGAATACTCGAAGTGGGGTGTTCCGAGTAAAAAATAGGACCGTCGCCTGCGCATCGCGCGCAACGATGAGTCACGCCCAGGTCTAGGGAGTAAACGGCATGAAGGAAGCCACCAGGAGGGCGGCCTCGGAAGCGCTCGCGCATATGCTGGCGGTGACGGCGATGCTCGTCATCGCCAGCATATTGTTCTACGGGCGCTGAAAAGAAATTTCGTCATTCCGGGGTGGTGCGTACGGGACCGCGCAAAGCGCGCGGCCCTGGTGCCAGACCCAGAATTCCGTTCCAGGTTCGGTCCGTTCGACCGCCCCCCGAATGACGAAAACCATTAGCTAAACCTTGGTGAAAAACGGAACGAGCTTCCCGGCAAACGAGACGAACTGCGCGGTGACCTCATCGCCGATCGAAATATCCTTCTCACCGTGCGCCATCATGCGAAAGCCCTCGGCGCAATCGACGAGCAGGATGTTGTAGGGCACATGCGCGCGCGTCTCGGGCGTGGCCGCGCGGCAGACGAGCGTCGTTGCATAGACCCTGCCCTTGCCGCTCGCGCGATGTTCCCGCGGATCAGGCGCACCACACGCCGCACAGAAAGCGCGATGGAAATACTGCAGGCCGCCGCACGACCCGCAGCGTTGATAGACGATCGCTGCTTCGCCTTTCGTCCAGTCCGCGATTCGCGCGCTCATCGCACCCGCTCCAGGAACATGCTGACATGCGAGGATAACGCGCCGCCGTCGCCATGCAGCAGCGCGATCGAGGCGTCGCGGACCTGACGAGTGCCCGCGCGTCCGGTCATCTGGAGATGCGTCTCGACCAGATGCGCCATCGCGCCGCCGACGCCGCAATGTCCGTAGCTGAGAAGACCGCCATGGGTGTTGAGCGGCATGCGTCCGTCGCGGCTAAAATATCCGGACCGCACGCGCACTGCGGCCTCGCCGCGTCCGGCGAGGCCGAGGTCTTCGAGCAACATCGCGAGCGTGATTGTAAAGCTGTCATAGACGGCGGCATAGCGCACATCTGGTATCGCAAGCCCTGAAGTCTGTTTCGCGCGCGCGATCGAAATCTCGGCGCCAAGCTCGCCAAGCGCCGGAGCTGCTGTAACGTGCTGATGGGTATGCGCCTGCGCGCAGCCGCGGACCCGCACGCCGGCCTCGCCGATCCGCTCGCGACTGATCACGAAGGCGGCGCCGCCATCGGATACCGGGCAGCAATCGAGCAGTTTCAACGGCAGCGCCACAGGCT
Source organism: Bradyrhizobium sp. CCGUVB1N3 (assembly GCF_024199925.1). Taxonomy (NCBI): domain Bacteria; kingdom Pseudomonadati; phylum Pseudomonadota; class Alphaproteobacteria; order Hyphomicrobiales; family Nitrobacteraceae; genus Bradyrhizobium; species Bradyrhizobium sp. CCGUVB1N3. Next base: position 684,131 of record NZ_JANADR010000001.1, on the reverse strand, counting down.
TGGACGCCATCACGTCCACAACCGTGATCGGCTCGTGGAACTGCGCGCCGGGATGGGCGCATGCGTGCGCGCGCATCAGCACGGCGAACTCCGCAAGGTCCTCCTCCGTCACGCCGTATTCGTGCATATAGCGGGACGCGACGAGGCCGTAATAGGCGGGGATGGTCGGGCCGAGGGGCACCTCGTAATCGGGATGGCCGACCTGCGCCAGCGCCTGGATCGAAGCATCGCGGCTCTGCCCGGTGAGACGGTTCTCGCCGGCCACAACGAGCACATGCCGAACCACGCCGGCCTCGACCAGGTGGTGCGCGAGCATGGTCATCGCGAGCCCCGTCGCGCCGCCGACCTGCACGGCGTGGGCGTAGCTGGGGCGGATGCCGAAATGCTCCGCGAAGACGGTCGCCAGCATGATGTGCGGCGACACCGTCGAATAGCCGCAGAGGACACCGTCAATCTCCGTGCGCGTCAGCCCGGCATCGTCGAGCGCAAGCTGGGCCGCACGGCTCATCAGGTCGAGCGAGGATGAGCCTTCATGCTTGCCGTAAGGCGTGAGCCCGACGCCGGTGATGAAGCTCATCGTGCCTCTCCCTACTCCGGCGGCGAGCGGGTCACGCCGTCGCGCACCAGAGCAGCAATCTCATCGGCGGAATAGCCGATCTCCTTCAGGATCTCCGCGCCGTGCTGGTTCAGCCGCGGTGCGAGCCGTGACGGTTCGGCGTCGGTGTCCGACCACGTCGCGGTGACCTTCATGCTGCGGATCGGGCCTTCGGTCGGATGGTTGACCACCGGAAAAAAATCGGTCGCCTCGAGATGAGGATCATGCAGGATCGTTTGCAAATCGTGCATCGGCATGACCGGCACGTCGGCCTTGGTCAAAAGCTCGATCCATTCGGCGGTCGCGCGCGTCTCGAAGATGCGCGCGAGCTCGGCATAGACGAAATCGATGTTCGCAGCGCGGCCGGCAAAGGTCGCGAACCTCTTGTCGGCGCGCAGATCGTCACGGCCGGTCGCCTCGAAGAAGTTCTGCCACTGCTTGTCGTTGTAGACGATCACGCTGAGATAGCCGTCCGCAGTCTTGTAGGGCCTGCGGTCGCGCGACAGATGCCGCGCGTAGCCGCCCTTGTCGAGCGGCGGCTCGAAGGTGAGCCCGCCCATGTGATCGCCCATGACGAAGCCGGCCATGGTCTCGAACATCGGGATGTCGACGCGCTGGCCGCGCCCGGTGCGGTCGCGATGCACGAGGCTGGCGCAGATCGCGCCGACCGCGGTGAGACCGACGATGCGGTCGACCAGCGCGTTCGGCACGTAGCGCGGCACGCCGTCGCCGGTCTGCGCCATCAGCGCAGGCAGCGCGGTTGCGCCCTGGATCAGATCGTCATAGGCGGGTTTTGCGGCATAGGGCCCGTCCTGGCCGAAGCCGAACACGCCGGCATAGACGAGGCGCGGGTTGATCGCGGAGACCACGTCATAGCCGAGCTGAAGGCGCGCCATGGCCTGCGGCCGGACGTTATAGACGAGGGCGTCGGCGTCCTTGATGAGCCGCAGCACGGCGTCGCGGCCCGCGGGCTTCTTCAGATCGAGGCAGATCGAGCGCTTGCTGCGATTGGTGTTGAGGAATACCGGACCCATGCCGGCATGTCGCATCGGGCCGATCAGGCGGGTGACGTCGCCTTCGAGCGACTCCACCTTGATGATGTCGGCACCATAGTCGCCGAGCATCTGGGTCGCATACGGCCCCATCAGCACGGTCGTCATGTCGATGACCTTGATGCCCTTCAACGGCCCCATCGTTCACTCCCGATTGCGCGGGGCCCAGCTGCGGCCCGCGATTTCGGCCAGCTAACTGAAGCGGCGAGGCCCAAGCAAGGGCGGCGGGCGTATGGCCGCATGCGCCGCGTGCGAGCACGGGGCGGCGCCGCTTATTTCTTCTGGCGGGCTTCGCGGATCTTGAGCAGCCGGTCGAGCTCGTCGTTCTGCTGGTTGATGCGATCGGCGATACGCGCCTCGCTCTGCTCGCCGGACGCGGCGGCGGCCTGCTCGATGAGCTGCCTGATATTGCCCTCGAGGATCGCGATACGATCGTTGAGTTCGTCGAGTGATAGCGAGCTATCATTGCTCATGATGCATTCCCCGGAAATCAATCAAGAGCAGGAGGGTGAGCGAAGCGAAACGTGGCCACCTTGACATAGCGCAAGGAAGGGTGGGCGCGGCGCATTCGCGCCTTTGCCCACCCTTACAGCTTACTTCAACGGCTCCAGGACGGAAACGTAGTTGGCGACGGCAGCACCGCCCATGTTGAAGATGCCGCCGAGCCTGGCGCCCTTGATCTGCATGCCCTCGGGCGCC